>JAGOQF010000014.1 GCA_017991615.1 Candidatus Shapirobacteria bacterium | reverse complement strand
CATGCCGCCACTATGATTAATACACTCAAAATCAACCCTCTGGTCAAATTATAGTTTCTCCCCAATATTTGTGCCCAATACATCACTCCTATCAATATCAAAGCTCTCACTACCGGTATTTCCCAACCCACTATCTCCAAATAACCCAAACTCAACAAAAATCCCACCCCAATAGCTTTTTTTCTCCCCAAAAATTTAGCCAACCATTCTACCGTTCCCCTAAATACCAACATCATATTACTCCCCGATACTACTACCAAATGCACCAAACCACTATCCTTAAGTTGATTATAAAATTCCTTGCCAAATCCGGTTTTATCTCCCCACAACATCCCCTTCAACAACCCCGCCTCCCTCATCGTCAAACTCTCATCTATTATTGCTATCAAACTCTCCTTCTTTATAAACTTATACATCAACATTACCACTATCACCGCTCCCACCCACCACCACTTTTCCCCATATTTTTTCCTCATCTATTACCAATTTACCAACTAACCCCCCAACTAATCCACCCCTTATCTTCACTCAACAAGTTCAAAATCTCTTTTATTGTTTTCCTGAGATCTGAGATCTGAGATCTCAAAGGCTCACTTTCGTCTTAATCTTAGCAAACAACTTCTCCCCTATTCCCGGCACCAATTTCAATTCCTCAATATTTTTAAATCCCCCATTTTGTTCTCTATAATCCACTATTGCCTGTGCCAATGCCGGCCCCACCCCATTTAGTCGATCCAATTCCGCCACACTAGCCTTGTTTAAATTCACCTGTCCTCCTGTTGATACTGCCGACACTCCTAAGGTTTTTCCGACATTTTCCCCCAATTTTGGAATATAAATTTTCTGCCCATCACTCAACTTTTCCGCTCGGTTAATATTTTTCTCCACCCAATCCCTATCAGCTTTAGCCGCCAACCCTCCCGCCACCACCAAACCATCATTGATTCTAGCGCCAGCATCCAAACTATAAACCCCCGGATTTATCACCTCACCAGCTATATCAATAGTTACTTTATTATTACCTTCTACATCAAATTTTACCGTCGGCGTCGGTTGGCTTATTACTACTGTCTTATCCTTACTCAAAAAATTACTCTTAAAATTCATCCCGATCCCCACCACCACCAAAATTAACCCTAATACCAACAAACCATCCATCCATTTAAATCTTTTCCAATTTTCCTTCATCCTAAAACTATTCTATACTATTCTTATGACTCAGTTTGTCAATATTTTATTTTTCATCTTTTCCTCCCTAACCGCTTATCTACTTTCCATCTCACCCATCTCCAATTTTGTTCCTCAAATCATTGCTCTCAGTTCTATTGTTTTAATTATTGTTTCCCTCCGTCACCGTCAATTTTCTCTCCACCTCATTGCTTTTATCATTAGCTTAATTGTTTTTCATACCCAAGGTCTCAACTCACCCTTTTTCTTTCTGATTTATTTTCTTTTATTCACCCTAGCTTTTCAAAACCCACCCACCACCACCCTTACCTACTCTCTAGTCCTTATTCTGCTTCTGGCCCAATCACTTAATTCCCTTTCTTCTCTGATTCCTCTTATTTCCCTCTTACTTATCACTCCCCTTTCTTGGTTTATCGGCAAACAATATTTGGATAAAACCAAGACCGACACCGATCTCAGTGTTAGTGAAACCGACATCCTCCTCTGGCTGTCGCTTAAATTCAAAACCGGTATCTGTCAAATTATTGATACCGCCTCCGAAGTCCTCTCCACCCCCCTCACTCCCACCCAAAAAAATCACCTCAAATACATCAAAGATTCTGCCAAATCACTCCTCAACTCCTCCCAAAAATTAAAAAACTCCGTTGACCGCCAATCTGATGAAACCTAAAAAACGTCTCTTAATTTATTTTTGTTTTATCATCTTATTTCTATACTTTATAAACTTGATAAACTTGCAACTTGCAACTTGTCAGGCTCAGTCCTTTGACTCTCCCAGCTATCACATCGATTGGGGTCATTTCAATATGACTAGCGGCCACAAACAATCCGCTAACTATCACCTTACCGACACTGTCGGCCAAAATGCCCCCGGCCGTTTTACCAGTGACGGCTACACCGTCAAAGCCGGTTTTCAATACCTTTACGAACAAGGTAAATCTTTTCAATTCAAAATTGATCAACTAGACATTAATTTTGGTTCCCTTGCTGCCGGCATCGGCTCCACCCAATCCAACATCACCACTATTACCACTCCATCCGGTCGCGGTTACGAAATTATGGCCATCGCCACTCACCCCCTAATCAATCAAAACTCTGTTGCTATCCCCGATACCAATTGTAATGCCGGCTGCACCATCAATACTTCCGGCCTCTGGACCAGTCCTGCCAGCTTTGGTTTTGGCTACAATGCCATCGGCATCGACAGTTATGACCAACCTAATCATATTGGCACTCTTTCTTACTTTCCTTCAGAAAATCATTTCCGCCCCTTTGCCCATCTCTCTCAACATCAAACCGCTCAAATCATCGCCTCCGAAACTTCACCTGTCACCGACCGCCGCGCCCGCCTCACCTACAAAATCAATATCTCCCCCCAACAAGCCACCGGCATTTACCAAACCGCCATCAACCTCATCGCCATCCCCAAATATTAAACCGCCACGTCAACATTTTCAACCCGAAATCATAATTTTTGAGATTTTCAGGTCAAAATTTGGAATGAAATGACATAATTTTGCCTTAAAATCCAATCCCGATGAGATAATAATCGATATCGGGATGAGATGACAATTCATATCCAATCCCAATAAACGAAGTGAAATCGGGATGAGATCGATGATGATGGTTGAATCTTAAATCATAAATCTCCCTGTTAAGGGAGATGTCCCGCCACTGCGGGACAGAGGGTTTTGTCTTCCTGAAGACCTGTCCGCCTACTGGCGGATCTGACATCTGACATCTGATTTTAGCGCCGACAATATTTTTTCGCCCGCAAGCCGCTGAGGCCTTCTGGCGAAGGTGCGAGCACGACAAAAATGTTGTCAAGCTAAAATGTTGTTATCTGATACCTGTCCGCCTACTGGCGGATCTGAGATCTTTATAAACTTGATAAACTTTCTACTTGACAAACTTGATGAACTTGACAAACTTGACAAACTTTCCACTTGATAAACTTGATAAACTAACTTATGTTCAACCTTTCTCTTTCCCCTTCCCAAATCGAATTTGTTATCCGCCCTGGCGCCAGTCTGACTCAAGCCTATCAAGTTGCCAATAATTCTGATCAAGCCATTACTCTCAACACCAAAATTCTCCCCTTCCTCCCCAGCAATGACACCGGCTCGGTCAACTATCAAAATGTCTCCCCTAATCCCAACATTATTTTCTCTCTCAATAATGCCGATCTTCAACTGGGACAGCCCTTTACCCTACCTCCCAGATCCCAAAAACAATTGGTCTTAAAAATTAACACTTTATCAACCAATCCAACCGATGTCTACTTTACCTTCTTTGTTTATCAGACACCCTCAATCTCTGCTAATGAAGGTAATATTACCCAAACCACTGGCGAAATCGGCTCACATCTCCTTTTAACTTTAGCTGCCACCGAAACCCCCACCACCCAAGGTCAAATCCAAAAATTCTCAACCTCCCCCCGCCTCAAAGATGTCTTTTTTACCCCCATATCTTTTACCGCCCAAATCAGAAACGATACCGATCATTTTTTCAAAACTACCGGCAAAATCATTATTTCCAAAAATTCCAAAATTATTACCGAAATCAATCTCGACGATAACAATGTTCTTGCCAATCACGCTCGCCAAATTACCTGTCAACACCAAACCTGCGCCCTCTCTCCACCTCTTTGGCCCGGGCACTATTCCGCTTCTCTTGAACTCAACCCCAACCTCAATATTAAACCCGTTTCCTTATCATTTTTTGTCTTCCCTATCTCTCCACTGCTTACTATTGCTTTCATCAGCCTCATCATTTTTGTCTTCAAAAAATTCAAAAAAATGACCAAAAAAAATACCGGGGAATAAACTGATTCAATTAAGCTTGCGCTTAAATTTCATCAAGTTCACCCTCCGGTATAATTTATTGCCTTAGTCTTGCTTCCAAACGGGGCAAAATCCCGTCATCAACAAATACCTTAGCACTACCGTTTTTTACTTCTACCAACACCTCCCTGCCATGAAAAAACCCTTTTATCGTCAAAACGCCAGTTTCTAAATTCCTTTCCCTGATTTCATTTTTCAAACGAAACCAATTGAACACTCTAGCCTCAACCAAAAAACAATCTTTATCTGACATTACTCCTCCTCTGACTCAGGCATCCATCGCCATTTTAATAAAGGCTTGTCCCCGGTCCTTAAATATTCGGCCCCAGCCTTTTCTAAAAAACCCCAAATTTTTATAATTTCTTCTTCAGTAAAACCCTTATTAATTTCAATCCAAATCTCTACTGAATCTTTTTTAGTCTCCAAAAACAATGTTCTGTCTTTCTTACTCTTCATTCCACTAGGAAATTTTTCTAAATTGACCACTATTCTTGCATCAGGTATACTCTCTCTCATTAAAGCATCCACTATCCCAATAACCTGATATAATTCTTCCACTTTTACCATACCAAATACCAACCTCCACTATAATTATATTTCCAGTTCCCAAACCAATTTAAATCTTGACTCCTTCATCAGCTTAATTCCATATCGACGAAAGAAATCTTTTAACAAATCAATCTCCCTTTTACTAAAACGGTTAGTAAAAAACCAAATCTTCATTACTTTCTTCCTGTTGTATATTTCAAAAAACAACCTCCTCTGGCCAGTTAATATACCCTTAAACGGACTTCTCCTTGTAGTAGACACAGTTTCAATAGCAACTTCTAAATTATCTAACGGGGTATCTCTTAACTTATCCGCTAAAGCGGCTACCTTAAATATTTGTTGTTTGTTCATTCATTTACTAACTCCTCTGTCCATTTCTTTAAAAAATCAATTGTTACCTGATTTGTTGTCGCTACTTTTTCCACCGCCATCGGCAATGCATACAGATTATGAACACAATAACCTGCATTCAAATCAGTTATACCAAAAAATTTTTCCATCTCTCCAATTAGTTTCGTTAACTCACAGGTTTTAATTCGATAATTTCCCATCAGACAAAAATTTTCAGATCCATCAAACCAAACCGACACCCAGTTTTCCAACCCTATCATCGCTGCTGCCAATATCTGGCCATCATCATTCGACCTTATTTTTGGCTCAACTTCAAAATTTTTTATAAAAAAATCCTTAAATTTCTGCACCAAAGTCAAATCAATTACCGACATTTCTTTCTCCCTCCTTTTTAAAGAACATTTGATGAAATATTTCAAAAGCCACGCTCTGTAGCCATCAATCTCCCATCAATCCCTATTCTACCACAAAAACCACTTAAAATCAATATTATAAGATAGTTTGTTTTTCGTCTCTTCCAAGACTCATCAGTATAGCTCTTTTATCTATAGAAACAAACATCCCCGGATCAAAAATAGTTTTACCCTTTTTTGGGTAAATCTATCCCTGATCCGGGTTAAACTCAAGAAAACTTATTTATCAATCTCTCCTTTCAAAATCAATTTATTGAGACTATATTCACTCCATCCTTTATTATTCCACAGATAAACATATATCGGGTAAAACCATTTTGGTTTCCACCCCTTAAATTTATGACCCCTAAACTCATCGTTCTTGTACACTATCGGTGCTGGCATTGAACCACAATACCACTCCAACAGTTCTCTTAAGAGGATCCAACAATCAGACCCATCAGAAAAATCCGGCATATTCACCATCAATACCGGATAGCCGTCAACATTTTCAAAAAACACTAAATTTATCTCTTGACCATGATCAAAAGACACTGATGCCATCAATTTCAAACCACCCATATTCAAAAAAGTCTTGGCACCAAACATTTTTCTTAACAAAACGTCGAGAAGTACCACCAGTTTTTTCATTCATCCTTCCTCACTTTCTTGAGTTTATTTTTTAATGTCCCGACCTCCAAAAAAATATTTTTAAACCAAGCTAACTTGGCCGAAATTTCCTTTTGAAAATCAGCTAAATTATACCACAAATAACCTATAATACACAACCCCCTCCTTTCCAGGAGGGATTGTTTCATTTACTCACTACCAAAACAGACTCTTAAATCCTAATTTCCTTCTACTTTATAAATTTATTGAGATTTTCGGGCCAAAATTTGGAATGAAATGACATAATTTTGCCTTAAAATCCAATCTTACTAATTTACTTCAACCCGAAATCATAATTTTGGAACGTGTTTGAGCCTGCATCGCAGACTCATTTTCCAGTGGAAAAATTGATGGTGAGGGTTGAATCCAAATCTTCCTTCTACTTTATAAACTTACAACTTGATGAACTTTCTACTTGATAAACTGACACCTGACATCTAATTTTGGCGCCGACAACATTTTTTCGCCCGCAAGCCGCTGAGGCCCTCTGGCGAAGGTGCGAGGACGACAAAAATGTTGTCAAGCTAAAATAAACTTACAACTTGACAAACTTGATGAATTTGACAAACTCATTCATCTTCCACTGCTGCTTGAGCCGCCGCCAATCTCGCAATCGGCACCCGATATGGACTGCAAGAAACATAATCCAATCCAATCCGGTAACAAAATTTCACTGTTTCCGGATCGCCGCCCTGTTCACCACAAATACCAATATTTAACTTTTTATTGGCCCCTCGACCCAGCTTAACCGCCATTTCCATCAGCTTGCCGACTCCTTTTTGATCAACACTGGCAAACGGATCCTCTGGCAAAATTTTCTCGCTGATATAATCCTTGATAAATTTACCAGCATCATCTCGGGAAAATCCATAAGTCATCTGAGTCAAATCATTGGTTCCAAAAGAGAAGAAATCAGCCTCAATGGCAATTTCATCGGCAGTGACTGTCGCTCTTGGAATTTCAATCATCGTTCCGATTTCATATTTCAAACTAACCCCAGCCTCTTTGATTACCGCTTCAATTACCGGAATCAATTTAGCTTTCAACCACTTAAGTTCCTCAACCTCTCCAATCAAAGGAATCATAATTTCTGGCACAATTTCTAATTTTTTCTCTTTCTTCAACTCACAAGCCGCCGAAATTATCGCCCTTACTTGCATCTGATAAATCTCTGGAAAACTTATCCCCAATCGACAACCTCGATGACCCATCATTGGGTTGGCTTCATGCAAAGATTCAATTTTATCTTTAAGTTTTTCAAACGAAATCTTCATCTCTGCCGCCAAAGCCTCAATGTCTTTATCTTCCTTCGGCACAAATTCATGCAATGGTGGATCCAACAATCGGATTTTTACCGGCAACCCTTCCATAACTTCAAACAATTGTTTGAAGTCATTTTTCTGAATCGGAAAAATCTTTGCCAAAGCCGCTTCTCTTTGTTCCAAAGTATCAGAAATTATCATCTGTCTAATGGCAAAAATTCTGTCTTCTTCAAAAAACATATGTTCGGTTCGAGTCAACCCGATTCCTTCGGCTCCAAATTCTCGAGCCGTTTTAGCGTCCTTAGGAGTATCGGCATTAGTTCGAACTCCCAGTTTTCTAGTTTCATCCGCCCATTTCATCAATCGGCCAAAATCACCACTCAACGTTGGTTCCACTGTCGGCACCTTACCCAAAAAGACTTCTCCAGTTGAACCATCCAAAGTTACTATTTCTCCTTCTTTAACTATTACCATTTCACCACCAACATCAACTCTAAATTCTTTATTTTTCTCATCAACACTAATCGATTCACATCCCGATACACAACATCGACCCATCCCTCTGGCCACCACTGCCGCATGAGAGGTCATCCCTCCCCTGGCTGTCAATATGCCTGCGGCCGCATTCATTCCGGCAATATCTTCCGGTGAAGTTTCCAATCTTACTAAAATTGGTTTCTTGCCAGCTTCAGTCATCTTAACTGCCTCATCCGCATTAAATGCCACCGGACCATAAGCTGCTCCCGGACTTGCCGGCAACCCTTTAGCAATCATTTTAAAATCCTTTTTAGCCTTAATATCCAAAGTTGGATGTAACAATTGATCCAACTTATCCGCTTCCACCCGAGTCAAGGCTGTCTTTTTGTCAATCATCCCTTCGTCCACTAAATCCACCGCAATTTTTACCATTGCCGGCGCCGTTCTCTTGCCGTTTCGAGTTTGTAAAATAAATAATTTCCCGTTTTCAATCGTAAATTCCACATCCTGCATATCTTTATAATGCTTCTCTAATTTATCAAAAATTGCCATCAATTCTTCATAAGCCGCCTCATTGTCTTCCTTCAAAGATTCCAAATGTTTTGGCGTCCTGATTCCCGCCACCACATCCTCGCCCTGAGCATTCATTAAATACTCACCATAAGCCTTGGCCTCGCCAGTCGACGGATTTCTAGTAAAAGCCACTCCGGTACCACAATCATCACCCATATTGCCAAACACCATTGATTGAACATTAACTGCCGTTCCAAAAATTTTACTTTCATCAATCTTGTTTAACTGTCGATAAATTATTGCTCGAGGATTATTCCAAGAACCAAACACCGCTCCAATAGCTCCATCCAATTGATCTTGAGAATCTTCCGGAAAGTCCTTACCTTTTTCAATTTTATAAATCTCTTTATAACCTTTAACTACTTTTTGCCAATCTTCCGCCGTCATTTGAGTATCTTCTTTAATACCCCTTTCAGCTTTCACTTTGTTAATGACATGTTCAAATTTCTCATGCTCCAAATTTCCGACCACGTTAGAATACATCTGAACAAATCTTCGGTAAGAATCCCACACAAATCTGGCATTGCCGGTTTTTTTAACCATCCCTTCAACTACTTTTTCGTTCAAACCCAAATTCAAAATTGTGTCCATCATTCCCGGCATCGAAGCTGCCGCCCCCGATCTTACCGACACCAACAACGGATTCTGAGCATCGCCAAATTTCTTTCCTGTTGCCATCTCCATTTTTTTTAAACCTTCCGCTATTTGAGCTTTAAGTTCCACTGGGTATTTTTTATCATTACTATAATAGTATCGACAGACCTCAGTTGAAATTGTAAATCCCGGAGGCACCGGAATCCCCAAATTAGTCATCTCTGCTAAATTAGCTCCTTTCCCACCCAAAATAAATTTCATTCCCTTATCACCTTCAGACTTACCATTACCGAAAAAATAGACATATTTATTCATAATTTCCTTTTTTAATTTCTAAAAAGACATGCCTTTACTTTATCCCAAAAAATCTCTTTTTTCAACCTGCCTAAATCCCTTTTTCTTGATGAACTTGCAACTTGACGAACTTGATGAACTTGACAAACTAATCTAATTCTTGACTCCCGCCAAAAAACCGTCTAATCTTAATTAATCCGTATGAAAATCAAAAAGTTACTAATTTTCACCGGTATTCTTGCCGTCAGTCTCACCTCCTTTTTCATCTCTGCCAAATTCTTTTCTCCAGTCAAATCTACCCCTGTCAATTACCTCAAAAATCAACTTTCTTCTGCCCAACTTTCCTATTTCGCCCGTCTCGATAGCACTAATACCGCTGGCAATTCTATGATCAAAATTGACACTAGTGCCGCTGTCGCCCCCTCCACTTCTAACCAAAATCTCTTTATTGGTGATACCATCGCCATTGCCAATTCTGCTGGTGGTGGTTCCGCTCTCTATACCGTCAGAGATATTGCCAACACCAATGCTATCTTTATTGATCCCATTCTCGATGGTAATAATGCCTCTACTGGCGCCTACGTCGTCGCCACCCGTTCTGCCGTTCATCACATTTCCTTTTCCCCTACTACTTCAGTTACCGGTGGTAAATGGCAAGTCCTTATCAAAGCTACCAATTTAGATGGAGAAAATCACAATGATGGTATGCCCGATCAAGGTGGCTTTGATGCCAAAGATCTAGCCAATGAAGATGTCACTTGCCCTTGGGGTGCCGCTGCCGACGTCGGCACCACTACCGTTCTAGACACTGGCATCAGTCCCAGCGCTATCGGTGCCTACCACGTCATTACCTGTTCCCTAGGTACCAACGACACTAATCCCACCGATATTGGCACCACTGGTACTATTGTTATTGGTGATACCCATAAACTTATCAATCCTGCTCCTGATCCCGATCATATCGTCGGCAAAGCCGATGCTCAAGCCGATACTCACACCTTCATCCTTCGCCATCTTGATTCTGCTGGTACAGTTATTGACAACGACACTAGTGTCGGCAAAATCGCTCTCACCGAATCCGTCAGAGTTACCGCCATTATTGATCCTACCATTACTTTCTATATCGATGCCATCGGTACTACCCAACCTGGCATTAGCCGCTGCGGTACCCCTCTTTCTGCCGGTGCTCCCCAAACTACTGCTACCTCGGTTAATTTCGGTTCTCTCAGTGTCGGTAGTTTCAACGACTTAGCTCAAAGATTTACCTGCTCTACCAATGCTGTTAGAGGTTATGTGGTTCAAGTTTTTGAAACTGCTCCCTTAACCATCATTAGCGCTAATTCTAGTAGCACCATTCCCGACACTACCTGCGATGCTGGTTGTACCATCGACACCGCTGGTGCCTGGACTACTGACAAAACTAATTCCAAATTCGGTTATTCACTCCACTCTATCAACAGCTCTCCAGTCGCCTTCAGTCATAACAACAATTTCAATGCCAAACCTTTTGGTGTCGGCTATGCCAATGCTCGCCCCATTATGAGCCGTGAGACTACTCCTACCGCCGAAGACAGCGCTTATATTTGCTACCGAATTACTGCCTCTAATTTTCAAGAAGCCGGTGTTTACCAAAATCAAATTAATTTTATTGCCACTGCCACCTTTTAAACTATGATCTCTGCCCAAAAAAATAAATTCAATTTTATCCTTCTTTTTATTCTTTTCTTTTTAAATACCTCTCCTGTTTTGGCTCAATCTGCTGTTACCAACAGTAGCGGTATTTCCGCCATTCCCCCTCGTCTTGAAGCCACCGTTAATCCCGACGGCGTTGGTACTTATACCCTCAAAGTCCGCAACGAATCTCCTTACACTCGTGATATCAAAGTCAGTCTCCGTGATTTCATTGTTACCGACAATCAAGGCACTCCTAATTTCCTTGATGATCTAGCCCAAAATATCAACAACCGTTGGTCTGCCAGTAGCTGGATTCAAGTCTCTCCTTCTCAACTTACCCTCAAACCCGGCGAAACCAAAACCGTAACCATCAATGTTATGCCACCTGTAAATGCTCTCCCTGGTGGTCATTATGCCGCCGTCATTTATACCCCTGACACCTTTTCTCTTTACAACACCATTACCGGTTCCTCAGTTCAAACCAATGTCGGCACCCTCCTTTATATCACCGTCCCCGGCGATATCAATCAAAACGCCTCCATCACTTCTTTTTCCGCTCCTAAATTTTCTGAATTTGGCCCTATTGACTTTAGTACCACCATCAAAAACTCCTCCGATATCCATATCCAACCGGTCGGTGCCATTACTGTCAAAAATTGGTTCGGTCGCAAAACTGGTCAAATTCCCTTAGAAAACACCAACATCTTCCCTTATACTACCCGTGACTTCAAAAACACCCTCAATAAAAAATGGCTCTTTGGTCGCTACCAAGCCGATCTCAAAGCCTCTTATGGCTCTGCCGGTGGTCTGATTGCCGCCACTCTCTTCTTTTGGGTTATTCCTTGGCGGCTGATTATCCTCATTATTGCCGCTTTAGCCATCATCATCACTCTTATTCTCCTTATCAAAAATCAACCCAAGAAACCCAAAAAGACCGACGATCAAGTCGCTCAACTCGAAAAAGAACTCGCCGCCCTCAAAAAGAAATACTCCGACAAATAACTTAGTTACCAGTTCATCAAGTTTCAAGTTTTTAAAGTTATCTGAAATCTTGTTTTAAATTGTTTTACCTGTCCGCCCACCGGCGGATCTGACATCTGACATCTGACATCTGACATCTGACATCTGACATCTGAGATCTGAAAAACTGAGATCTGATAAACTTAATCATGTTACTCATCCTGCTCCTCTGTTTATTTTTCCCTTCAACCGTCTCCGCTCTCAATTATCAAGACACCGCCCAAGTTTCCATCTCCGCCTCTATCGGCGACAACCGCATTACTATTTTTGGTTACACTTCTCCCCACAGTCGAGTCGAACTCAGCAGTCCTCGAGTCTTTGCTGTCACCTACAGTGACGATACCGGCTATTGGCTCTTTGACAAAGTTCTACTTCCCAAAAATCCCCTTGATCTTTGTTTAAACTCTACCGACGAAAACGGTCGCTACACCGCCCCTGTCTGCATTCCCGCCCCTCCTCCCACTAATTATCACACCGACACTGGCCCAATTTTACTCCCCCCCACCATTTCTCTCGATCGAGACCAAATCAACCCCTACGAAACCGTCGTCACTTCCGGTCAGTCTATTCCCAACTCCCAAGTCTATCTTCATTTTTACAAAGTCAACGACTCCGGTCTCAGCTTCCCCCGTCAAATTTTTGCCTATTCTCTGCCACCACTTTTAGCCGCCACCGACTCTCAAGGCAATTTCAGTGTCAATCTTCCCACCGCCTACAACAGCGACTACCGTCTCTATGCCTCCTCTCGTTTCAAAGATAATTATTCTCCCAAATCAAATACTCTTATTTACATTCTACCTTCACTTTTTATTCTCTTTCTTCAAAAATATCCCTTCCTCGCTTATCTTCTACCTTTATTTTTCTTCTCCCTAATGACACTTTTTTATCTACTCCATCTCCGCCATCTAAAGTCAATTCCAGTTATTATTCCCCCTCCCTTCGTACGTCACCTACCTGTCCCTCGTTATCTTCCTGCCATCCGTCAAATCTCTCTTCAACCTTATTCTCCCCACCACCCAGCCACCACTTCCTGCCGTCTCCGCAAATCCCACCCCAACCCCCCTAAATCTAAACTTCAATCCCTCTAAATCTCTTCTTTCTACTTGATAAACTTGTTAAGATTTTCAGGTCAAAATTTGGAATGAAATGACATAATTTTGCCTTAAAATCCAATCCCGATGAGATAATAATCGATATCGGGATGAGATGACAATTCATATCCAATCCCAATAAACGAAGTGAAATCGGGATGAGATTGATGATGAGGGTTGAATCCAAATCTTCTTTCTACTTTATAAACTTGATGAACTTTCAACTTGACAAACTTGATGAACTTTATAAACTGACATCTAATTTTGGCGCCGACAATATTTTTTCGCCCGCAAGCCGCTGAGGCCTTCTGGCGAAGGTGCGAGGACGATAAAAATGTTGTCAAGCTAAAATAGCTTACAACTTGACAAACTTGATGAACTTTCTACTTGATAAACTTGATAAACTAACTTAGTGAGAATACCTACTTTTTTATCTATCGCCCTACTTCTTTCTCTTGGCCTCTTTGGTTCAATCTTTCTCGTTACCAAAACCACCACCATTTCCAAACGCGCCCACACTTCCTCCTCCACTGTTGCTCTCGAAAACTCCTATCTCTTCGCCTCCCCTCTCCAAGCCAAAGCTGACGGCCTAGAACAAATTCGTTTAACCGTCTTTTTACTTGACGGTCGAGGACTAGGTGTCCCCAATCAATCAGTCAAACTCAATCTACCTACATCAGTCAGAATCACTAAAAGCCAAGAGATTACCGATCAAACCGGCAAAGCTGTTTTTGATCTTATTTCTCCCACTCCTCAAACCCTCAATGTCTCCGCCTCCGTCGGTACTTCCACCCTCCCCCAAAAAGTCAAAATAACTTTCTACTAAAAAATGAAATCATTTTTTATCAATTCAGATATCGAAAAATATCTTCTATCTCTCGACTCATCATCTGTCTCCAAAACCATCCGAATAATTGAATTACTAGAAAAATACGAATACAAACTCGGTATGCCTTATACTAAGCAAATTCAAAAAAATCTCTACGAACTCCGCATCCAAGGTCGTCAAAATATTAGACTTTTTTACTGTTTTCACCAAAATAAAATTGTTTTTGTTCATGCTTTTATCAAAAAAACAAACAAAACCCCGTCCAAAGAAATTAACACCGCCATCAAACGTATTAAATCTTTGACACACATATAACATATATGTTATATATAAATATGACCAAAACACTCTCAAATAAACTCCGATCTTTTAAAGAATTTAAACGTCAAGCCCTAAAAAATTCTGAGATTAAATCTAAATACGATCTTTTAGAACCAGAATATCAACTTATCAATAGTATTATCAAAAAAAGACTTCAAAAAGGCATTTCTCAAAAACAACTCGCCAAAAAAATCGGCACTCAACAATCAGCTCTTTCCCGACTTGAGTCTGGCAGATACAACCCTTCCCTTCTAACTCTCAAAAAAATTGCTATCGCTCTCGACTCTCAACTCTCCATCACCCTCAAATAACCTTCTACTAATATAGTCATAAATCTTGAATCATAAATCTTCTTTCTACTTTATAAACTTTCCACTTGATAAACTGACACTGAGATCTAATTCCTAAAGGTCACCACAATCGTCTGTGGCAATTCTAATCCCCCAAAACTGGCCCTAACTGGAAATTGCCCCTCTTCCATCGACGTCAATCGAAAACTCACCCGACCATCCTTATCACTCAACTCATTCACTTTTTTAATTCCTTCAATTCCTGTCAAATCTACTGTCTGACCCGCCACTCCCTTACCATCCTTATCTAACAAAAATACATTTATCGTACAAATATCCACTCCGTCAGCTCGAGCCAAAATCTTATCTCCAATTATATATGATCCCGCCGGCATCACCCGTCCCGAAGAACTCGCCCGAGATAAAGTCACCAACGCTTTAGGAATCACCGATGTCGCCAAAAACAACACCAACACCAAAGCCGCCAACACCCCTCCCCCAATCCACATCGGTTTAGTTATCACTATTTTCTTCTTTTGTTTCACTTCTTTTTTAGTAGTCATCTATACCAATAATAGCATATTTCTCTAAAGTCAACATCTCAAATTAAACCCAAACCTAATTTAGCAAACAATCTTATTGACTGCTAAACAGCAACTTTATAAATAAATCCCTAAACTTACATATAAATTTAACTTCACTCCAACCTTATTATTCTCTATTTTTCCATTTTATCTCCCCTTTTTTCCTAAAATACATCAAAATTAACCAAAATATAACCTAATAAATCATAAAGTGTCTTCACACTTTTACCTACTCAATATTTTAAAAAAACTAAAGTTTATTCTCATTATTCCTCTTCTGACCGACCCAAATTTTAAAAACAATTCTAAAACATCAATTTTTAATCTCAAAAACTATATCAATTAATAACATAAGTTATAAACCGCAATTCTCCGCAAACAGCTTTTTTAAAATCATTAATTCCTTATCCAGTTTAGAACTATTTGATATCTTTTGTACGCAGGGATACAAACTGTGAAAACAAAAATGAAAATCATTTTTACTCTCTTTTTTCTAGCTTACCTACTATCAAAAGACATCATCAAAACTCCTATTTTCAAGCTTGACAGCCTTTTTCTTATAGTAGATAGTTATTTTATTAACCATTCAACTTTGATAAAAATGTATAAAACATATAATTTCCAACCTAATTTTTTATCACAGCCCAAGAAAAACTATTTCAATCAATTGGCTGAAAAATTAGTCCCGTTTTTAATTATTGCTGCCACCTTCGTTTGGCTTTGGAAATAACCAATGACCTCCCTGCCAACTTCAGCTACCCTTCTCTCTGCCTTCCGCTCTTGGTTAACCGCCAAGAATTATTCTGCCTCCACTATCCGCAACTACCTTGCCGACACTAACAACTTTCTTGAATTTACTACCCACCAGTCCTCACCCTCAAATCCCTACTCACCTTCAACCGTCACCGCCTATCTCAATTCTCTCAAATCCGATCCCAATTACCGCCGCTATCTTTCTTCTCTTTCCAAGTTTTTTCAATTCAGTCTCGATCAAAACCTCACCTCTACCAATCCCCTCAAAGCTGCCCTTAAACCAGTAAAACCTTCTCTTGATGACCTAATCGCTGAATATGAAGTTCACCTGACCAAAAAACATTTCTCTCCAGCCACTATTCGCAATTATCTTAATGACATCCGTCAGTTTATTGATTGGTCCCAATCTCAACTTGTCTCCAAAAATCTTTAATCAAGACTATCTCAATCGCTACATCGACTATCTCAAAAGTAGTCAGCTCTCTCCTGCCTCCATCAATCGCAAACTCTCTTCTCTAACTTCCTTCCAAAAATTCCTTATCAAAAAAAACCGTCTCCCCCAAACTTCCAAACCTCTCCCACCTTTAGTGCCAATTCCTACTTCCAAACCCAAATTTTTTCAAAAACTGACCTCACCTCTATTCAACTACCTTGTTGGCGCTTCCCTTTTAATCATTGCCTCTGGCATTGGTTATACCCTCTACCGTCAAGCTGTCGATCAAGCCAAAACCAATTTTGCCTACACCACCGCCTCCACTCCCGTCTATGCCAATCGTTTTCTTTCCTTCCAAGGTCGTCTTACCGACACCTCCGGTAATCCTATCAGTTCTACCACTAATATCCAGTTTGATCTATTCGACACCGAAGCTCCTGGCACCGGTACCAACCTCTATAGCTCCTCTGTTGGCAATTCCCAAGTCGTCACTCCCGACGACAATGGTATCTTTTCCGTCACCATTGGCAAAACCCATGGTCTCGAAATCCCCAACTCTGTTTTTACTGAAAATCCTGCCGTCTTCCTTCAAATTACCGCCGGCGGTGAAGTTATGTCTCCCCGTCAACCTATTGCTACTGTTGCCTACGCTATCAATGCCGAATCCTTGCAAGGTATGCCACCATCTGCCAGCGGTCTAAAAGATACAGTGCTAGTTATCGATCACGACGGTAACCTTAACCTCGGCGAAACTTCCCCCACTATCAAATCCACTTCTGGCACCCTCGGTATCGAAAGTCAAG
>JAGOQF010000003.1 GCA_017991615.1 Candidatus Shapirobacteria bacterium | reverse complement strand
GAAAACAGGCGAGTGTTAGAGAAAAAAGAAAAGACAGACAGATAAGACAATAACATAAAGGCCAAAAATCCAGAACTTATTTTTGATGACTAATTTTTGGAGACAGGAAAGAACTAAAACTCCAACCAGAGAAGTAATAATAAAAACCAAAAGATTGACGGAATTAATTAAATTTTCAGAAAAAATATCCTTGAGACTGAGCAAAATAGCGCCAACAGAAACAGGAATAAATAAAGCGAAAGAAAAATTGAAAGCGGTGGGGGGAGATAAACCCAAAAGGAGAGCGGAAAAAATAGTGCCGCCGGACCGAGAAACTCCGGGGAGAATGGCTAGGGCTTGAAACAAACCAATGATAAACGCTTTTGAGTAAGTAAGTTGACAATTTTTGAGTTTAATAAACTTAGTGGAAAAAACCATTAAACCGGTAATAAGGAAAAAATAAGGCAGTAAACTGGGATTAGCAAACAAGTCTTCAATTTGATCTTTGAAAAACAGACCGACAATGGCGGCAGGAATAGAACCAACAATAATATAATTCAGATGAGAGAAAAAATATTTGGTTTGATGGCGGAAAAAAAATAAAACTGACAGAAAAGTGGCGGCGTGAAGAAAGACATCAAGAGCCAGAGACGGCGTTAGATGGAAGAAATGTTGGACTAGATTAAGGTGACCATCGGAAGAAACGGGTAAAAATTCGCTGACGGCTTGAGTCAAGCCCGAGACCAATGATTGGATAAAAGTCATAGGATGATTATAAACAAAAACCAAAACGATTTAACGTTTAGGTGATTGCTTTTGACGTCGAGCTTTGCCACCGGTACCGACCATACGGCGTTCTTTGACTCGAGAATCAACAGTAACCAGACCGTTAGCTCGGAGAATAGGTTTAAAAGACTCGTCAATTTTGATCAAACACCTGGCTAATGCCAAGCTAAGAGCCTGAACTTGACCGGTTTTACCACCGCCAATAATGGTGGCAGAAAAGTAATATTTACCAGCGGTTTTGGTGACTTCAAAAGGTTTATCATAAACTATTTTTTCGGTTTTGGTGGGAAAATATTTGTTTAATTGAATGCCGTTGACGAGACAATCGCCTTTACCGGAAAAAAGTTTAACGGTAGCCACAGCACTTTTGCGACGACCGACAGATCGGATATAACTGGTTTTGGAAGTTTTTTTTGCCATATTATTTTTTTGTTAACTTGTCAGCGTAAGGATGGTTGCTATCGACAAAAATTTTTAAACGAGTCATGCGACGATTGCGTAATTTATTTTTGGGCAACATGCCGTAAACACCGCTCTTGATAACTAAACGAGGATCTTTTTTGAGCATCTCATCGAGAGTTAATTCTTTGAGACCACCAGGCCAATGACTATGGCGACGATAAATTTTATCCCTTAGTTTGGAACCGGTAGTTTTGATTTGACCGGCGTTGATAGCTACCACATAATCACCATCGTCGCGATGATAAGAAAAAGTTGGCTTGTCTTTGCCCATAAGAATAGCGGCAATTTGAGTGCAGACACGACCCAAAGTTTGTTCTGAGACATCAATAAGATGCCAATTTCGGTGGACCTGATTGCCTTTTAGAACGGTGGTTTTCATGATTTAGTCTCCTTTTTATTTTTTTTATCGGGTTTAACTTTGGTTTTAACTGTTTTTTTAGTGTCTTTTTTGGTTTTTGACTCTTCAGGTTTCTCAGGTTTAACGCTGAATTTGACCGGCTTAACAAAACTGAGTTTGACAATAAGAGCATCGTCACCATAACGACGACCAATCCGACTAATTTGGGTAAAATTTTTGGTTTGACCATCAAAAATTTCTTTAAAAGTTTGACAAACACTATTAACCCAATTTCTGTCTTGCAAATATCGGAAAAGTTCTCTTTTGGCAATTAATTCGGGTTTGGTAATAATGGTATTGGATAATGACTCAATAATAGAAACAACCGATTTGGCTTTGGCTTCGGTAGTTTTGATGGATCCATGAATAAACATAGATCGGGTTAATGATCGGAACAAAGCCTGACGTTCGTGGTGGTTTCTGCCTAGTTTTTTGCCAAAATTACGGTGTTTCATATTATAAACAAAAGGATAAAATTATTTATTTCCAACTAAATCCTTTTTCTTTAAGCCAAGAATCAATAATTTTAAGAGATTTTTCACCGACGTTTTTGGCTTTACTGACTTCTAAACGACCGGATTTGACCAAGTTGTCAATAGTGTTGTAGCCAGCTTTTTTGAGAGCGTTGGTAACTCG
Organism: Candidatus Shapirobacteria bacterium; assembly: GCA_017991615.1. Taxonomy (GTDB): domain Bacteria; phylum Patescibacteriota; class Microgenomatia; order UBA12405; family UBA12405; genus WARW01. Next base: position 68,798 of record JAGOQF010000003.1, on the reverse strand, counting down.
AAGTGGCAATTCAATTTCTTCAACAGAAATATCGCTTCCTTGAGGAGATAATGAAGTATTGATGGTAATGATTTCTTCTTCAAAATCTTTAGGGTCAGCAATTTGACCGAAAGCATTGATAAGATCTTTGGCGGCCATTTTGAGAGCATACAAAGCATCAATAGAACCATCAGTCCAAATTTCCATAGTTAACTTATCGTAGTTAGATTTTTTACCCAAACGAGTGGGTTCAACGGTATAATTGCTTTTTAAAACAGGAGTAAAGGTGGCATCAAGAATAATTTCACCAATAATGTCAGTTTTTTGTTCTTTAGCCATAGTATAACCAACTCCCCTTTCGACAGTCATCTCCATTTTGAGACTGGATTTGGCATCGGATAAAGTAGCAATGATTTGATCGGGATTGGCGACTCGACAAAGATCGTTGTCGACAATATCACCAGCAGTGACAACTCCAGGACCTTTTTTGTCAAGTTTGAGAACAATCGGTTCTTCTTTGGAATAATTGAATTTAACTTTTTTAAGATTCAGGGAAATTTCGACTAAATCTTCTTTGACACCTGGAAGAGTGGTAAAAAGGTGAGTAGCACCATCAACTCTGATTCGGGTAATAGCGGCACCGGGGATAGTGATTAGTAATACTCGGCGCAAACTGTTGCCAAGAGTGTGACCAAAACCACCAACCAAAGGGCTAAGCTCAAATTTACCGTATTTTGCGGTTGATTTGATAGTTTTGATATTGAACTTATTAGTTTCAATCATGGAATTCTCCTTTTTATCTTGAATAATATTCAATTATTAAATTGATGTCGATGTCATTACCGATCTCATCTTTGAGTGGTTCGGAAATAACTTTGACAGTAAAATTTTTTTTGTTGAGATCAAGCCAGGATTTAGTTTTGAAGTCAGAATCATCAGCTGGAAGAGTGCCGATTTTGTCGACAATTTTTTTGTCAAGAGAAATGACGTCACCAACTTTGGTTTGATATGAAGGAATGTCCATAACCTGATCGTTGACTAAAATATGACCATGACCAATGATTTGTTTGGCGGAAGATCGGGATAAGCATAGACCGGAGAGATATAAAACATTGTCGAGACGTTTTTCTAAGAGGCTGAGCAAGTTGTCGCCGACCAACCCTTTAAGTTTTTTAGCTTTAAGATAATAGTTTTTGAATTGAACTTCTTGAACACCGTAGATACGCTTGGCTTTTTGTTTGGCCTTAAGCTGAATACCATAATCAGTGAGTTTACCGGATGATTTGGCGCCGTGCATACCTGGTTTGACAGCACCTCTTTTTTCGATGGGACACTTGGCAGAAAAACAACGAGTGCCTTTAAGATAAAGTTTGTCGCCAGCAGCTCGACATAATCGACATTTGGCATCTAACGTAATTCTTGACATAAGTTTTTTTTAAGCCCGTCGTTGTTTGGGCGGACGAGGACCATTATGAGGGATGGGGGTAATATCGGCAATTTTGTCGACATCAAAATCCCTCTTGGTGCGGAGATAACGAAGAGCAGCATCATGACCGACACCGGGACCTTTGAGATAAACTTCTAATTTTTTGATACCGTGTTTTTTGGCTTCTTCTAGAGCTTTTTCAATAGCAGTAGTGGCGGCAAACGGAGTGGATTTTCGAGAGCCTTTGAAACCACAGTTACCGGCTGAAGACCAAGTGAGAACCTTGCCCTTGGGATCAGTAACACTAACGATGGTGTTGTTGAAGGTAGATTGGACATAAAGACGACCTTCAGCAAAACTTTTGTAAGTTTTCTTTTTGTTAATAGTAGTTTTTGGAGTTGATTGATTGGTTTCTGCCATAAATGTTTATTTATTTGAACTGCTAGAGGCAGCTTTTTGCTGACTTTCGATTTTTGCCCAAGCTTCCTTGGTAAGAGAACCAACAGTTTTCTTTTTACCTTTGCGAGTGCGGGCATTGGTTTTGGTTCTTTGACCGCGAACAGGTAGATTGACAATGTGTCGAATGCCACGATAAGACTTGATAGCTTTGAGACGATCGATATTTTCCCTGATTTCTTTTTTGAGGTCACCTTCGATTTTGAAAGATTCTAAAGATTTCATCAAAGAGGCGACATCGTCGCGGGAAAGATCTTTAATTCGGGTGTTTAAGTCAATTTTTGACATCTGAGCCAATTTCTTGACATTGGTTCGACCGATACCATAAAAACGGGTTAAGCCGATTTCAGCTCGTTCGTGATCGGGAATTTCGACACCAAGGATTCTCATATATACAAATTAACCCTGTCTTTGGGTATGTTTTTTGGTAGAACATATAACACGTCGAATACCGCGGCGAATAACCACTTTGCAATTTCGACAACGACGTTTGATACTAGATTTTACTTTCATAAAAAGAGACTTGGATATTGTAACCTAAAATCGGCATAATATCAAAGAGTAAATTAAAATTAAATTCGATAAACAATCCGGCCCATTTGACCGTCGGGGCTAAGCACCAGCGAGACAGAATCGCCGGCGATAACCCGGATGCGGTTGAGACGAAGTTTGCCAGCCAAGTGAGCGATGATTTCGTTGCCAGCTTCCAGCTTGACTCGATAAAGAGAATTAGGAAGAACTTCGGTAACTTGACCTTTGACAGTTGGTTCTTTTGGCATTTTTAGTTAATTAATAATTTTATTCTGAACAAATTAGTTTTGGATTATTTAAATCCCAAATTTCAGTAACTGTAAGTAATACTGCGGCTTTGTGAGCATAACCTTTATTTTCTTCAAACTTATCCACCATTTCCTTGTATAAACCATCCTTAAAATATTCAACAGTACCTTTAAATTGATAACCTTCTTCCGACCCTTCATTCCAAACAGAAATTGAAGCATATTTATTTTCTGAAATATTTTTAATGGTTTTATTTAAATAATTATCAGTAAATAAAATTTGATTATCATTGATAACTTTATTCACTTGAACAACAATTAAATTAGGAATTGATTGTTTATTGGCAGTAGCAAAAGCAACCAGATTCCCTTCAAGTATTTTCTTTTGTTGTTCATTTATATAAACCATATCATTTTAGAGTGCTAACTTTTTGATCTATATCTTTAAAAATTGGTTCGATGGGACGATTGCCATCAACTTGAAGAACTAATCCCTTTGGGGTGAAATAGTCCATAATTAAACCATTGTTATCGTCGTAGAACTTTTGACGGGATGCCATGGCTTCGGGAGTGTTGTCGGTACGATCTTTGTCTTGAAATTCAGCCCCCATTTTGGCGCGACGAGCATTAATTTCTTCAAAAGTAACATCAAGATGAATAATAAGATCCAGAGGCTCGTTAACTTGGGTCAGATATTTTTCAATAAATTGACCTTGACCTAAACTTCGAGGAAAACCGTCGATAATAAAATTTTTGTTACCGATTTGATTGAGTTTGCCGGTTAAAAGCTTAAAAGTTAATTCTTCGGGAACTAAGGTACCGCTATCAACAAAAGATTTGGCTTCAAGACCTTCGGGAGTGCCAGCGGCCATTTCGTCACGAAGAATTTGACCCATGGAAAGGTGGGTTAAGTTGTATTTTTCGGCGATCAGTTTGGCTTGAGTAGATTTGCCACAACCGGAGGGACCGATAATAAAAAGATTGAGTGACATAAAATTTATTATTTAAAATTAAATCTGTTTTTTAACAATTAATAAGTTAATTTATCGTAATTGTAAGTTTGAACGACGTTTTCAATTTTTCGGGTTAATTCCAAAATAACGGAAACAACGATAAGAATACTGGTACCGCCGATGGTAAGAGTAGTAATGTTGGTTATTTTTTGAATAATTGACGGGGTAATGGCAATAATACCCAAAAAGACAGCTCCAATTAACAAAACTCGATTGATAAGATATTGAAGACGTTTTTCAGTAGATTGACCAGGACGGATGCCGGGGATAAAACCACCGGATTTACGCAATTCTTCAGCAATATCTTTTGGTTTAAAAACGACTGAAGTGTAGAAAAAAGTAAAACCGATAACTAAGAAAAAATAAATTATCATATAAACATAACCGTCGGTTCTAAAAAAATTTGACAGACCAGCGGCAAAACCGGCGACAGAAGGATTGTTGACTCTGGATAAAAATTGACCCAACATAGAGGGGATAGTAGCCAAGGACATAGCAAAAATGATGGGCATAACTCCAGCACTATTGACCTTGATAGGCAGATAGGTTGATTGACCTCTTTTGGCATAATTGATGGGAACCTTGAGAACCGCTTCTTCAACAAAAACAATGGCAGCAACCATAACTAAGGCCATGGCGATAAAAATAGTTAAATTAAGCCCATTTTGAGGGTTAGAAAGATCAGTAATAAAAATCGTTTGAACCAAAGAAACCGGCAAACGAGAAATAATCCCGGCAAAAATAAGCATGGAAACACCGTTACCAACCCCATATAAATTGATTAACTCTCCGAAGAAAATCATAATCATGGTGCCAGCCAACATACTGGCGATGACGGCGATGGTGGTAAGCAAATTAGAGGAAACAATAATATTTTGTGATCGAAGGATGGCATACATACCCAAACCGTTGATAATAGCAAAAGGAATGGTGGCAATACGAGTATAGAGATTGATTTTTGACTGACCGTACTCCCCTTCTTTTTGGAGTTCAGCCAGTTGAGGAATGACCAGAGCCAAAAGTTGAATCATCACCGAAGCACTGATATAAGGACTGAGACCAAGGGCGGTGATGGAAAAGTTGGCTAAAGTGCCGCCGGAAAATATGTCCAAAAGTGAGAGCAGTTGATTTTGATCAAAAAATTGACGCAACATGTCAGTATTGACACCAGGAACGGGAATATGGGCAATAAATCTGAAAGTAACTAAAATACCGAGGGTATAAAGTAATTTCTTTCGCAAAATTGGAGTTTTTAAACCTTCAAGATAAAGAGATAAGGTCTTAGTATACCGATTCATTACTCTATCTTACCACCAGCAGCAATAATTTTTTGAGAAGCAGATTGGGAAACTGTAACTCCTTTGAATTTGAGAGGTTTGGTAATATCGCCTGAGGATAAAATTTTGACAGAAGCATTTAATTTCTTAAAAGAGATTTTAGTTTTTTTAGTTAGAGAATTGAGGTCGACTAAATCACCTTTTTTAAACCATTTATCAATTTGGGCTAAATTAAAAGTGATGATATTTTTACGACTACTGAGACGGTTTTTACCTCGCATAAAAGGCAGTCTTTTGAGCCATGATTTTTTGATCTTGGTGCCATCAAAAGTAAGTTTGGTTTTACCTCGAGCTTTATCGCCTTTGGTGCCGCGACCGACAGTGTGACCGCCAAGTCCAGAACCGATACCGCGACCGCGACGGCGGGTCGGTTTACTAGTGATTTTGGTAAGTTGAGATAAAATTTCCATATTATTTTTGAAGAGAACTGAGGGCTTTGAGAGTTGCCCAAACATTAATTGACTTGTTTTTGGAACCGATAATTTTACTGACAACATCCTTGATGCCGGCAGATTCAACTACGGATCGAACTGGACCACCAGCAATAATACCACTTCCAGCCTTGCCGGGACGAAGCAAAACAACAGCACCTTTGAATTTAAGTTTAACTGATCCGGGAATAGTACCATCGACAATGGGAACAGTAATCAAAGACTTTTGAGCTCTTTTGATACCTTTTTGAATAGCATCAGCGACACTTTTGGCCTTACCCAAACCAACACCGACCCGGGATTTTTTGTCACCAGAAACAACCAAGGCGGTAAAATGAATTTGATTGCCACCTTTGGTTTTTTTGGAAACGCGTTTGATTTGAACAACCTTGTCAGTAAATTCACTGACCGGTTTCTCTAGTCGATCATTTTTTTGATTTGGTTTTTGATGGTTGGGTGTCATATTAAAATTTCAAACCTCCTGATCGGGCGCCGTCAGCCAGAGCTTTGACTCGGCCATGGTAGCGGTAGCTACCCCGATCAAATCTAACTTTAGTAATTTTTTTATCAAGAGCGAGTTTAGCCAAAGATTGACCAACAACAGTAGCTTTTTCCGATTTGGTACCTTTGAGATTTTTAACGGTTTTAGTGGAGGCAGAAACCAGAGTTTTGCCATGTTTATCGTCAATTATTTGAGCCCAAATATGCTGGTTACTACGAAAAACAGACAATCTGGGAATACCAAGATTTTGAGCTATCTTGTTTCTAACCCGATTTAATCTTCTAGTTTTTTTATTTTGTTCAATCATAATTAAGCTTTAGCTTTCTTACCAGCTTTTAACTTTATAAATTCATCAACATAGCGAATACCCTTGCCTTTGTAAGGTTCTGGGGGTCTGATTTTACGAATATTACTAGCAACTTGACCGACCACCATTCGATCGGCTCCGGAAACAGTAATTTTGGTTTCTTCTTGGACTTGAAAGGTAATACCTTCAGGAGCGGTAACTTCAACCGGGTGGATGAAGCCAACATTGATTTTAAGTTTATTACCATTAAGAGAAGCTTTGTAACCAGTGCCACGAATTTCCAAATCTTTTTGCCAATGATTTTGGACACCGTTGATCATATTGTTAAGATGTGATCTGGTGGCACCATGATTAGCTTTGGTTTTTTTGTCTTCAGTAAGACGACTAACAATCAATTGACCGTCTTTAACCTCGGCATTGATTTTGGGAGGCAAAACCAAAGACAAATTCCCTTTTGGTCCAGCAACAGTGACGACATTTTTGTCGACAGTAGCCGTAACTCCGCTGGGGATAGAAATTGGTTGTTTGCCAATGCGCGACATAGTAATTTATTGATTAGTAAACTTCAGCGATAATTTCGCCACCAAGTTTTTTGGTTTTAGCTTCCTTTTGGGACATAACCCCGGCGGAAGTGGAAATAATAATCAAAGATTGTGGAGTTTTTCCCCAAGGAAGGGACGAAACTTTTTCGTAAACTCGACAACCCGGTTTGGAAATGATTTTAATATCAGTTATTTTGGGCTGATTGCCGGTATAGCTCAGATCAAGAGAAAGACAAGGTTTAGTGTCGCTGGTAAGAGAGTAGTTGGTGATAAAACCATATCTTTTGAGAAGATCAGCGATACTAACACAAAAATTTGAAGCCGGGGCCGTCATACTTTTCTTACCGGCTCTGACGGCATTTTTTATTCTAATTAAAAAATCGATTGAGGTTGATTGCAACATATTTTTACCAGCTGGATTTTTTAACACCAGGAAGCATCCCTTGGTGAGCCAACTTGCGAAAGCAAAGACGGCAAATACCAAATAAACGAATATAACCGCGAGGACGACCGCAAATAGAACAGCGATTGCGATAGCGAACGCGGTATTTTAATTTTTTTGTTTCTCTAACTTTTTTTGCAGTTGTAGCCATAATTATTTTTGTAATTCAGAATCTGCGGATTTTTCGAAAGGAAAACCTAGAGCTGATAATAACATTTTTGCCTCCTCTTTGGAAGCGGCTTTGATATTCAGAGTTATTTGAACGGAACGGATTTTATTAACCTTATCAAGGTTAACTTCAGGAAATAGAGTCTGATCTTTGATAGTCAGATTGTAATTACCGGCACTATCAAAAGCAGTAGCGCTCATACCCTTGAAATCACGGAGACGAGGCAAAATAAGATTGAATAATTTTTCAACAAAATCATACATTCGACTTCCTCGAAGAGTAACTTTGAGAGCTAAAGGGTCGTTTTGACGAAGTTTAAAGGCAGAAACAGCTTTTTTGGCTTTGCAAAGTTGAGGTTTTTGACCTGTAATAGCGGTGATTTCTTCGATAGCGGCAGCCAAAGATTCTTGACTTTCGCGAGCTTCACTGACCCGATAATTAACCACCACTTTGGAAAGATGTGGCAAAGAAAAAATATTTCTTTTCTTACCGATTTTATTGATCAGATCTTGTTTGATAGTGGTGTTAATAATATCTTTGAGCATAATTATTTCTTTTTGGTGGGAGTAGTAGCGCCTTTGGCGGTACCAACAATAATTGACTGACATTTTTTACAAATGCGGTATTTTTCGCCGGATTTATCAATTTTGTAACCGACTCGAGTGACTTTTTTGCACTCAGGACAGATAAGAGCGACTTTGGAGATGTAAATAGGTCGTTCTTTTTCGACAATACTGCCAGGCTTGCCTTGAGTGGGTTTGACGTGTTTTTTGAAGATATTTAAGTCCTTGACAACCAGACTGGATTTTTTGGGAAAGCTTTTTATAACCAGACCTTCACGACCTTTGTCTTTGCCGATAAGAATTTTGACTTTGTCGCCTTTGAGTATTTTCATATTAGTAAACCTCCTGAGCCATAGAAGCGATTTTATTAAAACCTAAATCTTTAATTTCACGGGCGATGGGACCAAAGATACGGGTGCCTCGAGGATTGTTTTGGGAATCAATAACCACACCGGCATTGTCGCTAAAACGAATATAAGAACCGTCACTGCGACCAAATTCTTTTTTGGTGCGAACAATGACCATTTTAACTTTTTCTTTTTTCTTGACCATACCGTTGGGAATGGCATCCTTGACCACCGCCAAAACAATATCACCAATGGTAGCTTTTTTGTGAAAATGACCCTTGTAAACGTGAATCACTTGGACCCGTTTGGCGCCGCAGTTGTCAGCCGGTTTAATAATACTTCTAAGTTGAACCATATTAAATAGATTTTTTGATAATTTCTATAGTAGTGAACCTCTTGAGTTTACTGATGGGTTTGGTTTCGCGGACTTTGACAATATCACCGGTTTTGGCGGAGAGATTGTTGTCGGCATAAATATTTTTATGTTTGCGAATAATTTTTTTGTACATAGGGTGTCGGCGAGTGTATTCAAGGGAAACAACGATAGTATTGGCCATCTTGTCGGAGACAACATTGCCAATAAAAATCTTACCGGTATTTTTAGTTTTATTTTTCATTTTTAGTTTCCCCCAAAAGGGTTAAAATCAGAGCAATTTGTTTTTTGGTCTTTTTGAAAACAGAAGTATCGGACTGATTGCCAGTAGCCAACTTTGATTTCGACTCAATTAAACTTTTTTTAAGATCGATCAGATTTTTTTTGAGTTCTTCGGGACTCTTTTGTCTGTAGGCAATTTTATCAGTTTTTTTCATAAATTCCACTCCTATTTTTTGGTAACTATTTTGCAAACAACGGGTAATTTGGCGGCGGCCAGCTTGAGAACTCTCTTGGAATCTTCATCGTTAATGCCAGAGATTTCAAACATAATTCGACCAGGTTTGACAACAGCCACGTAACCTTTAACTTCACCTTTGCCGGCACCCATGGTACCGGTGCCTTTTTGAGTAAAAGGTTTGTCGGGAAAAATTCTAATCCAAATACGACCGCTTCTTTTAGTGGCGTTGGAAATGGCGCGACGAGCGGCTTCAATTTGGTTGGCAGTAATCCAACCACATTCCATACTTTTGAGACCATATTCACCGAAGGCAACTAGATTACCTTTGGCGGTGCCTCGCATTTTGCCGCGGAATTGTTTTCTGTATTTGGTTCGGCTAGGTTGTAACATAAAAAGTTTGTAAAGTTATAAAGTTATAATTTTTAAGTCAAACAAAGATAAACTTTAACTCCGATATATCCGGAACGAGTAAGTGATGGACATTCATAATAATCGATTCTGGATCTAATAGTGCTGAGAGGAATTTTACCTTCAGAAAATTTTTCCCGACGACCGATTTCAGCGCCGTTAATACGACCGGAAAGAACAACTTTGACACCTTTGGCGCCTGCGGACATTGATTTTTCAATGGCGGACAAAACTACCCGACGATACGGCATTCTTTTGGTAAGTTGGTAAGCAATTTTTTCGGCAACTAATTTGGCGGAAAGATCAGCATGCTTAAACTCTTCCACCTGAATTTCGACGGATTGTTTACCGGCGTCTTTGCTGAGTAATTTTTGAATTTCTTTTTTGAGAGTTTCCAATTCTTTGCCGCCGCGACCGATAACCAAACCGGGACGAGCCACAATAATAGTAATTTTTAATTTTTTAACAGATCTTTCAATTTTAATACCAACAATGCCGGCAGAATAAATTCTCTTTTGCAAAAAGTCACGAATTTTCTTGTCCTCGAGAAGAAAAAGAGAATATTTTTTGGAATTGGCGAACCAACTAGATTGCCACTCAGGACTGTTCTTGACAGCCTCAAGTCTAAAACCGATAGGATTAACTTTTTGACCCATAATTACTTTTGGACTCCTTTAACAATAATGACGAGCCGACTATGACGTCTTTGGATAAGACCACGTTGGAAACGAGATCCATGGGATTTATCCATCCGTTTGATTTTTAAGGCTTCGTCGGCTTTTATAGTATCAAATTTTAATGAATTTGTATCTAAGTTAAAATTATTTTTGGCGTCAGCAATGATATTTTTAAGCGCTTTAACCATAATTCGGGCTGATTTGGTGTTGACAAATTTAAGACGGTTAAGAGCCTCGACCGGGGAGAATTTTCTAACTTCATCAACCAATAAACGTAATTTTCTTGGAGAAATTTGAATATTTTTGTTGACGTATTTGGCAGTTTTGAAAACTGGTTGAGAGACCGGTGTTTGGATCGGTTTATCAGCCTTAACAACCGGAGTCTTTTTGACAACTTTTTTATCAGTTTTAGAAACAGTTTTTTTAGTAATCTTTGGCATAGGAGTTTAGGTTTTTTCAATAACTCTTTTAACAACCCGACCATGACCTTTGAAGGTTCTGGTGGGGGCAAATTCGCCAAGTTTATGACCAACCATATCTTCGGTAACATAAACACTGATAAATTTTCTACCGTTGTGAACATCGAAGGTACGACCAACAAATTCCGGAGAAATAGAACTCATACGAGCATAGGTTTTAATAACCTGATTGCCACCCTTTTTGATTTTGTCTAAAATATTTTGGTCGATATATGGACCTTTTTTTGAGCTTCTGGACATAATTAATTATAAAATTGTTATTTCTTTCTCCGTTGAACGATTAATTTATTAGAAGCCTTTTTGAGTTTGCGAGTCTTTTTGAAAGCAGGTCGACCCCATTTGGTTTTGGGATGCATACCAATAGAACTGCGACCTTCACCACCTCCGTGGGGATGGGACTTAGGATTTTGAGCCACACCTCTAACACCCGGGCGGATGCCGCGATGGCGGGATTGACCGGCTTTAGTTAGCTTTTGATTGGAATGATCAGTATTGCTAACCTGGCCAATAGTGGCTCGACAATCAGCGTGAAAAATTCTGATTTCGCCTGAAGGCAGTTTGATAGTAGCTTTATCACCATCAATACTTTGAATGAAAGCGGCAGATCCGGCAGTTTTAACTATTTGAGCCGGTTTGCCCACTTGAAAACTAATGGCGTGAATAGGGACACCAATAGGGATATTTTTTAGAGGCAGACAATTGCCGTCTTTAATAGGGGCTTGAACGGCAGAAACAACAGTATCACCGACTTTAAGATTAGTAGTTGATAAAATGTAAGACTTGGCGCCGTTTTCGTAAACCAAAAGAGCAATGTCGGCAGTGCGGTTGGGATCGTATTCAATAGAAACGACTTTGGCTTGAGTATCAAGTCGATTGCGATTCCATTCAATTTGACGAAGAAAACGTTTGTGCTGACCGCCTTGATGGCGGACAGAAATGTGACCTTGAGAATCACGACCACTGCATTTCTTTTTAATAGTTAATAAAGGTTTATGAGTCATATTATTTGGTATTTAGTTTAAGTAATTCGATTTTGGTGCCCTTAGGGACAGAGATAATGGCTTTTTTGCGATCAGATTTTTTGATATAAGCTCGTGTTTGCCAATTAGTTTTGGTTTTACCTTTGAGAGTGACAGTATTGATAGACAAAGGGGTGATATTAAAAACCGATTTAAAAGCAACTTCAATTTGGGTCTTGGTGGCGCTAGGACTAACCCAAAAGGCATACTTATCTTGTGTCTGTTGAGCAGACAGAGCCTTTTCGGTGACAATTGGTTTTAAATCAATAATTTTATAATTCATAGTTATTTAAATTGCTTGATAGCCTTCTGGCTAAAAATCAAATAATTCTGTTTTGATAGGTCATAAACATTAAGAGATTTGAGGGAAATTAAGGAAATATCTTTGATATTACCAAAAGCTCTTTTGACAGGAGTCAAAGTGTTGGTAGTAATAATCCCTATTTTACGACTTTTTGATAATACTTTATCTTTGGATTTAAGTCCAGTTATCAATTTGACACCAGATTTGGTTTTGGGGTCAAGTTTGGAGAAGTTATCAATGACCAAAATTTTTTTACTGGCGGCAAATTTGGAAAGAAGGGTATATAAAGCCTTCTTTTTCATATTTTTGCTAATTTTTAGAGAGTAGTTTTGTTGACCGTCGGGGCCCATAGCAATGCCGCCGCCAATAAAAATGGGAGCGGTACGGTTACCGTGACGAGCGTTACCAGTGCCTTTTTGAGACCAAACCTTTTTTCGAGTGCCGGCAACTTCGGAACGGGTTTTGGTTTTAGCAAAAGAAGAGCGACGATTGGTAAGAGTAACCCTGATAGCCTGAGCAATGAGACTATCGGGAGCTTTGACTTCAAAAATATTTTTAGGCAAAGCAATTTCGCCGATTTTTTCTGATTTTAAATTGTAAAGTTGAGATTTCATAAATTAATTGGTCTTGTTGATAATTACCCAAGAATTGAAGCTTCCGGGAACGGGACCTTTGATTAAAACTTCTTTGGTTTCGGGATTGATGGAAAAAACCTGCAGGTTAGTAACAGTAACGGTTTTATTGCCCATATGTCCGGGCATTTTTTTACCTTTGACAACTTTGCCGGGTGTTTGAGCGCCGATGGATCCGGGACGACGGACACGATCGGAAGAACCAAGAATGGGTTGTTTTTTGAAACCATGGCGTTTGATTACACCGGCAAAGCCACGACCTTTGGAAGTGCCGGTAACATCAACCACGTCTCCTTGATTAAAAACCGACTCAAAGGTGATATCGGCACCAATTTCCGGGACTTGGTCAGAGGTTAATTTAAATTCTTTGAAAAATTGAGGTTTAATATCTAGTTTAAGTTTAGACAACTTGGTGCCAGTGGCTTGATCTAAATGTTTTTTGGAACCGTAGGCAACTTGAACAGCCTGATAGCCATCTTTATCGATAGTTTTTACTTGAGTCACTTTAAGCGGCAGAGCCAAACACTTGGTGACCGCAATTCGGCGGCCATCTTCGGTGTAAGTACTGGTCATATGACCTTTTTTGACTAAAAATCCTGAAATCATAGTTACATCTTAACTTCTACTTCCACTCCTGAGGGTAAATCCAAGTGTTGGAGACTATCGACAGTACGAAGACTGGTATTGGAAATATCAATCAGACGCTTGTGAGTTCGGAGTTCGAAATGTTCACGAGCATCCTTGTCGGTATGAGGACTGGTTAAAACAGTAATTGTCTTGTGTTCAGTAGGTAAAGGAATCGGTCCTTCAACCTTGGCTCCAGCGGTAACCGCCGCCTCAACAATCTTGAGAGCCGCCTCATCGATAATACGATGATCGAACGACTTCAATCTGATGCGGATGCGGTTACCTTTGGGCATATTTATTTTTTAATGATTTTAGTAATCGCGCCGGCGCCGACAGTTAAACCACCTTCACGAATAGCAAACCTCTGACCTTCTTCCATAGCAATAGGTTTGATTAATTTAATATTAACTTTGGCGTTATCACCGGGCATAATCATTTCAGTGCCTTCTGCCAAGCTAATATCTCCAGTAACATCGGTAGTACCGACGAAGACTTGAGGTCGATAACCGGTAAAGATAGGAGTATGGCGACCGCCTTCTTCTTTTTTGAGCAAAAGAACTTCAGCTTCAAATTCGGTATGAGGAGTGATGGTGCCTGGTTTAGCTAAAACCTGACCTCTTTCGATATCATCTTTTTCAACACCGCGAAGCAAAATGCCGACATTGTCACCAGCTTGACCTTGGTCGAGTTGTTTGTGAAACATCTCAACTCCGGTAACCACAGCCTTGCGAGTATCACGAAGACCGACGATTTCAACTTCGTCGTTGACTTTAACAATACCGCGATTAATTCTACCAGTAGCAACGGTACCACGACCTTTGATAGAGAAGACATCTTCAATTTCCATTAAAAATGGTTTATCAAGTTCACGAACAGGCTCAGGGATATAAGTATCGAGAGCTTCCATTAATTTTTTAATAGATTCAACGCCATCAGCTTCATCGTTGAGGGCTTTAAGAGCGGAACCACGGATAATAGGAATTTCGTCACCAGGATATTCATATTTGGTTAACAAATCACGGATTTCCATTTCGACTAAATCCAAAAACTCGGGATCTTCAACTAAATCAACTTTGTTAAGATAAACAACCAATTTAGGGACGTTGACCTGTTTGGCTAACAAAACGTGTTCCCGAGTTTGAGGCATGGGCCCATCGGGTGCAGATACTACTAAGATAGCACCATCCATTTGAGCGGCACCAGTAATCATGTTTTTGACATAATCAGCGTGACCGGGACAATCGATGTGAGCATAATGTCTCTTGTCGGTTTCGTATTCGATGTGAGAGATAGCAATAGTAACGATTTTGGAAGCATCACGCACAGTACCGCCCTTGGCGATATCAGCGTATGATTTGGCACTTCCTTGAATTTTGGAAATAGCAGCAGTTAAAGTGGTTTTACCATGATCGACGTGACCGATAGTACCAACATTAACGTGCGGCTTGGTCCTTTGAAAAGTGTCTGCCATTTTTTCTCCTTTTTTAATTTATTGTCTTGTTTAAGACTAATTTCTAATTAATAATATTTTAAGATAAAACGTCTTAGAATTGTATCAGCTAGTTGTTAGCTTTGCAATATATTTGTGCGTTTACTTTGATTCAGAATTGGTTTTACTGGTCAATTGTTCTTGGATATCTCGAGGAACCGGATCATAATGACTGGGTTCCATATAAAATGATCCTCTACCTTGGGTTAAACTTCTAATGACAGTAGCATAACCACGAACTGCCTCCAAAGGAACAGCGGCGTTGATAGTGGTGAAATTGCCGGATTCGGTAGTACCGTTAATCTGACCACGGCGAGAAGATAAATCACCGATAACTGCACCTAAGAATTCTGAAGGAGTATTGACTTCAAATTTCATAATCGGCTCCAAAACCAAAGGTTTGGCGGCAATAAAGGCATCCTTAATAGCGTAAGATCCGGCTAATTTGAAAGCCATTTCTGAAGAGTCAACTTCGTGATAGGTACCGTCGTAAACGGTAACTTTGATATCAGTACAAGGATAGCCAGCAATAATACCTTTTTGAAGGGTTTCTTTGACACCTTTTTCAATGGCAGGAATAAAGTTGGCTGGAATAGCGCCGCCTTTGACGGCGTTAACAAATTCGTAACCTTCACCGCGATTTTTGGGTTCAACCTTGATTTTACAGTGACCATATTGACCATGACCACCGGATTGGTGAATATATTTACCTTCACCGTCAGCGTTGGCAGAAATAGTTTCCCGATAGGCTACCTGAGGAGCCCCGGTTTTGACACCGACACCAAATTCACGCTTGAGACGATCAACAACAATCTCCAGATAAAGTTCACCCATACCACCAATGATGGTTTGACCGGTTTCATGGTTGTAGCTGACTTTGAAAGTCGGATCTTCAATAGCCAAACGATTGAGAGCGGCGCCCATTTTTTCCTGATCATCGGCAGTCATTGGTTCAATTGAAAGGGAAATAACTGGT
Source organism: Candidatus Shapirobacteria bacterium (assembly GCA_017991615.1). GTDB lineage: Bacteria > Patescibacteriota > Microgenomatia > UBA12405 > UBA12405 > WARW01. Next base: position 53,061 of record JAGOQF010000003.1, on the reverse strand, counting down.
TCAGAAAATTGAATCGGCGAGAGAGAAATGATGTTATTGGAATCACACAAAGTATCACCAGTGGTGGATTCTTTGAGACCAATACAAGCCACAATTTCGCCAGCAAAACCTTCCTCGATACCCTCTCTTTTGTCAGCATGCATCAAAAGTAAGCGACCAATCCGTTCGTTTTTGCCTTTGGTAGTATTGTAGACTTCAGAACCGGCTTTAAGAATACCGGAATAAATCCTGACATAAGATAAAGTACCAACGTGAGGGTCTGACTGAACTTTGAAGAGAAGAGCAGAAAGAGGGTCGGTTTTGACAGGGTGACGAGTTAAAACTTCATTGTTTTCCGGATTGAAACCTTCAACAGGCGGTAAATCAAGTGGTGAGGGCAGGTAATCAATAATGCCATCGAGGATAGGATGGATGCCCTTATTACGCCAAGCAGCGCCACAATAAATAGGAAAAAGACGACGGCTGATAGTGGCTTTTCGAAGAGCGGCTTTGAGTTCGGGAACAGAGATTTCTTCGTCGTTGAGGAATTTTTCCATAAGAGTCTCATCTTCACCGGCAATTTGTTCGACCATTTTAGCTCGAGCAGTGGCAACAGCATCTTTGTATTCGTCAGTAACATCTTTGGTAGTAAACTCCATACCTTGTTCATCTTTGTCGTAGATAATCATTTTTTGATCCATAAGATCGATAACGCCAATAAAACCGTGTTCTTGACCAACAGGAATAACTACCGGCACGACTGGGGCGCGAAGTTTATCTTGAATACTTTTGAGGGTGTTTTCAAATGAAGCACCGATTTTGTCCATTTTATTGACAAAAGCAATGCGTGGGACACCATATTTGTCAGCTTGGCGCCAGACGGTTTCAGATTGAGCTTGAACCCCGGCATTACCATCAAAAATCATAATGGCACCGTCAAGCACCCGCAGAGAACGTTCGACTTCAGCAGTAAAGTCAACGTGTCCGGGGGTATCAATAACATTGAGACGAAAATCTTTCCAAAAGGTAGTAACACAGGCAGATTGAATAGTAATCCCCCGTTCTCTTTCTTGAGCCATAGAATCGGTGGTGGTAGTGCCATCGTCAACAGAACCGATTTTATGAATATTACCGGTATAAAATAAAAGACGTTCGGTGGTGGTGGTTTTACCGCCGTCAATGTGGGCAATAATGCCAATATTGCGGACTTTTTCCATCGGAACGTCGCGATTTTTGGTTAATTTAATTTGTTCAGCCATAAATTAGATTGTAGGTACTTCTTTAATAAAAATATAAAACTGCTACCATTAAAGTCACGGTAGCAGCGACTGTTTCTATGATACCATAAGAATAAATGAATATAAAAGAGAAAAAAATAGCAATTGTGGGTGGAGGTATGGGCGGGCTAACCTTGGGATATTTGTTGGCAAAAAAAGGCAATAAGGTAACTATTTTGGAAAAAGAGAAAAATTTGGGCGGACTAATGGCAGGATTTAAAATGAACGGAGTAAATTTGGAACAAACTTATCATCATTTTTTTAAAACCGATAAGGATTTGATTAAATTGATTAAAGAAATTGGTTTAATTAGAGATATTAGCTGGTATAAAAGTTCGGTGGGATTGTATTGGAATAAAAAAATGTATCCATTTGTGACGGCAATGGATTTGCTTAGATTTAAACCTTTGGGTTTGATGGATAAGCTAAAAATGGGAATGGTGGCAATATGGCTTAAGCTTGATAAAAATTGGCAAAAATACGAAACAATAACTGCGGATAAGTGGATGAGAAAAATGGTAGGTAAAAGAGCTTATAAAGTAATCTGGCAACCACTATTGCAGGGTAAATTTCATGATTTTTATAAAAAAGTGTCAATGGCTTGGTTGTGGGCCAGAATTCATACCAGAGGTAATTCAACCAATAAAAAAGGAGAAGAGGTGTTGGGGTATATTGATGGCGGTTTTGAAAAAATTATAGAAAAATTGGCCAAGTTGATTAAAAAGAACGGTGGAAAAATAAAATTGAAGACTGAAATTAAAAATTTAGTATTTTTAGAAAAAGAATATGATGTGATTGTTGACACTCGACCAGCCAAAGGAATTGATTATTTGGGAGCAATCGATGTAGTGTTTGAAAGCAAGCAGAATTTAAGCCAATATTATTGGCATAATATAAATGATGTCAATTCCCCGTTTGTGGCAGTAGTTCAACAGACTAACTTGATTGACAAAAAGAATTATGGAAACAAGGAAATTTATTATTTAGGTTCATATTTACCACAAGATCATGAATTTTTTGGTAAAAGCGATAAAGAAATAATCAAGGTTTGGTTTGATTATCTGAAAAAAATATTCCCGGAATTTGACAAAAAAATGGTAGGTAAAATGTTTATATTCCGATTTAAATATGCTCAACATATTGTGACGACAAGTTATGCTAAAAAAATCCCGCCAATAAAAATTTCGGACAAAATTTATCAAATGAATTTTGCTCAGATTTACCCTGAAGACAGAGGAATTAATTACGCAGTAAAAGAAGCTCAAAAGATAGCTAAGATAATAGCTGAGTCTTAATTTCGGCAAGGCCTTCGGTCAGAGTTTTAAAATCAATACCCAAGTTGACAACTTTTTGATTGGAAGTGATCAGGGTTTGTTGCCAGGGACGGCTGCCGGCAGATTGAGAATTGATGTAATCTTGCAAACTTGAAGGTTGAACTAGTTTAAGGTCGTAACCGAAAGTTTGAGCAACCAATCGAGACATATCGTAGGGAGAGTGAGAAGATGAACCGACCAGGTGATAGATACCGGTATATTTTTTGTCTAAAAATTGATCTAGAGCAAGGGCAATATCGTCGATAAAAGTATAGGTGCAAATTTGATCGGCAAACATTTTAACAACGTCGCCTGATTGAAGTTTGTTTAAAACTTTGTGAATAATATCTGGTTTTTGATCAAATTTAGCTCGATAAGGATAAGTAATTCGAGTCACAGCCGAGGGGTGGCGAGAGTTTAAAACTACCTGTTCGCCGATATATTTGGTTTCACCGTACCACTCAATCGGATGTGGAGTATCTGTTTCAACATAAGGAGTGGTTTTGGTACCATCAAAAACGAAGTCAGTAGAAATATAGATAAAGTATTGATGATTTTTTTTGGCCAGATTAAGGACATTTTCGGTGCCGACAACATTGAGCTGATAACAAAGACCAGATTTATCCCCTCTTTGCTCCCAAGCAGCATTGGTGTCGGTAAAGGCGGCTAAATGAATTACGGCAGTAGCATCCTGATGACTACCAAAAGCCTGGGATAAACTGTCTTTGTTTAAGATATTAATGCCCTTGTCTAAGGAAAAATCAACAAACTCAAATTTATCGCCGAGAAGTTCGACAATTCGAGAACCAACCAAACCGGAGAGACCGGTACCGATAATTTTAGTTTTCAAGTTATAAAGTTTATAAAGTTATAAGGTAGGCTTAAGTTCTTTTAAGGTGGGCCAAAGTTTGTCTTTGTCAGACAAAATTAAATTATCCAACTGAGGCCAATTGATGTTGAGATCCGGATCATTCCAAAGCAGACCAGCTTCGGATTCTTTATGATAAAAGTTGGAACATTTATACTGAAAATCGGCAACATCAGACAGAACCAAAAAGCCGTGAGCAAAACCTTTGGGAATAAAAAACATAGTTTTGTTGGTTTCGGATAAAACAACCGACTCATATTGACCGAAAGTGGCTGAACCAGGGCGAAGATCAACAGCAACATCAAAAACTTCGCCACGAGGACAACGAATTAATTTATCTTGAGTAAAAGGTGGTTTTTGAAAATGAAGACCACGAAGAACACCTTTGGTGGATTGAGAATGATTGTCTTGAACAAAATTAACATCGATACCGTTTTGAGTAAAAACTTGCTGATTGTAACTTTCCATAAAAAATCCCCTATCATCAGTAAAAACATCAGGCTCAACAATTACAAGTCCAGCAATTTTGGTTTGAATAAATTTGGGCATTATTTTTTGACTTGGTTTAATTTGAGATAAAACTCTTCGGCTTCTTTTTTGGTTTCCTGCCACCAAGATTCATTTTGGGTATACCAATCAATGGTTTGTTTAAGTCCTGATTCCAAATCGTATTGAGGTTGCCAGCCAAGTTCTTTGTTTATTTTGTCCCAGTTGACAGCATAATTGTCGTGTGCCGGTCGATCGGCGACAAATTCCAACGAATTTTCATCTTTATTCATAAGCTTAAGTATTAGTTTAACTAATTCCATATTGGAGGTGCCTTTTTTAAGACCACCAACACAATAAGTTTCGCCGATTTTACCTTTGAGGAGGATCAACTCGATAGCCCGACAATGATCCTCAACATGAAGCCAATCTCGGAAATTTAAGCCCTGACCGTAAACTTTAATTTTGTTACCGGAAAGGAGATTGGTAATACTGCGAGGAATCATCTTTTCGGGATGTTGGTAAGGACCATAGTTATTAGAACAATTACTGATGGTAACTGGCAATCCAAAAGTCTTGAAAAAAGACCGAACTAAGTGATCGGAAGCAGCTTTGGAAGCGGAATAGGGACTGGAGGGGTCGTAGTGAGTATTTTCGTTAAATTGAGATTTGGAATCAAGAGCGATGCTACCAAAGACTTCGTCTGTAGAAATGTGATGAAATCTTTTGACTCCATATTTAGCGGCGAGACTAAGAAGAGTGTAAGTGCCTAAAACATTGGTTTTGACAAACAATGAAGGATCGTCAATAGAACGATCAACATGTGATTCAGCGGCGAAATGAACAACAGTGTCAATGCCTTGTGAAAAAATTTTATCAACCAATTGGTTATCGACAATATCGCCACGAACGAAGCTATAATTGATGTTTGATTCGATATCGATTGTGCTTTTAAAATTGGCGGCGTAGGTAACCTTGTCTAAATTGACAATTTTATCCTCTGGGTGATGAGTAAGCCAATAACGAATAAAATTAGAACCAATAAAACCTAAACCACCTGTAATTAAAAGTTTCATAGTGGTTATAGTCTATCGCATTTGGGGGTAGGGTTTCAAGTTTGACAGTTTTAAAAACTAAAACACATGGTTAGTTTGGGGAAAAATTGTAATCTAAGAAGGTGGAGTGAAATATAGTTGTATGATTATTTTTTAGAGGTGATATAATATTGACTTTTTCTATATTATAGGGTATAATATGGGTGAATTATTGAAAATAAATTAGAAGCTGATTTATAGACAATAATTTGGCACTTTAAAATTAGACCAAAATTGATGAATGGGAATTTGGTTAGATAGGTACTATGCAGCCAGATTCCCGTTCATCAAAAAGATGGAACTGGGAGAAAGAAGGTTAAAATATGAAACTAGGTATGGTTCCGGAAGGAAAAAGTTTAGGTTGGAATTTTACTGATTTTGCCGGTAAGGCGACAATCAGTACAGACGACGGCAAGCGGATTTCTGGAAAGATTGTCTCTATCGACGAAACTAGGTATGCCAAGTTGTCGTCAAGGTTCGGTCAACTGACCATGGGATACAATGGTGTCTATGGGCAGTGGGCTTTCGAAGAAAGCGGCGGCGCTGTAATGGTGCCTTACGCTGTTTCTCCCGGAGGAGAACTATTCCTGGCTGGCGGCTATGAAAAGCGCCTACTGGTGGATGATGGAACTCTGATGTTCACACCGCCGGGTGGATTTGGACTTAACAAAGAGACTCCAGAAAATACTGCCAAACGTGAAACTTTGGAAGAAACTGGAGTTCGTATCAACAACTTGACTGAGGTCGGAGGATTCACTTCGAATCGAGCTTTCTGGATTAAACAACCGGAAGGCAACTGGCCGGTGACAATCTTTGCCTGCAAGGTAGAGTGGTTTGCCTTGGCAGAGAAAGACGGTCAACTATACTTACCTGCCACAGAGGGCGCGATTGCTGAATTGGATAAGCTGTCAAAGCTTGTATTCCTGCCGGCGATTGATGCCATCGGCAACACTTGTGACGGCATTGCCATTGCGGCATTTGCCAAAACATTGGTAGCGTTCCAATATGGAATAATTTTTTAAAAACCGTTTTATTTCTTTATTTCTATAGTTTTCTTTTTTATCTTTTTTTAACTTGGTCTAAGTTTTACCCGGTAGTGGTATTCTGCAAACAATTGCAAATACAACAAAACACTACCGGGATTTTTTTGGTTAAAAACCCCGCTGAAGCGGGGAAAATAATTATTTGTTTTTGATTAAATTATTCAACCAAAGTAGGAGTGACGGCAGTGGAAGTTGGGGTGGCGGTTTTGGTGGGAGTGATAGTGACAGCACTGGTTTTCATACCGGAAATATCGGTGCCGATAGTGAAAACAGCGTCATAAGCAGAGGTGGTTTTGAGATCTTGAGTATAGGCGGCGGGAAAGTCTTGATCTAAAATTGATTCAAAATAAGCTGAAGTGGTGGCTGATTTGGTTTGAACAGTATTGGTGGTAGCGGAAGTAGCGGCATTACCAACAGCGACATTTTCAAAACCTAAAGAAACCAATTTAGCCTTGAGAGTAGCAGCCTGACCGTTGATATCGGTAGCGTTTAAAATTTGGATTTTGATATCTTTACTAATCTCCGCGATAGTTGGAGTCGGTTCGGGGGTGACAGTTTCAATAATGGTGGTAGGGACAATATCAGAATCAATTTGACTGCCATCGATAATTTCTTTCGACTTGTTTTTGCTCATAATAAAGTAGACAACAAAAGAGACGATGACAAAAGAAAAGATAATAACAGCAATAATGGGAATGAGATTTTTCTTGTTATTCATATTTGGTTGTTTATTTGAACTAATATCTTGAGATGGTTTGATTATACCATCAATCTGACCAATGACCGGTAAAGGAATATTGTGGGGATGATTCGAATTTTGAGCAATTTGAGATTCATTGTAAGAAGTTTTTTCCATTTCGGTGGAAGTGATAATCTCCAAATCTTTGGATTCAGGATAATAAATTTTGGTGACTGGATTGGAAAAATATAATTGAGCATAATTAATAGTTTTTTGAATATCAAGACTAGGACCTTTAAAATTGGCGGTTAGATAAACCTGATTATTTTTGGATAACATCAAAGTGTAATCTTTATCGTTTAAGGGATAGATAAGGAAAAATTCACTAAGATAAATTTTGGAAACAACATCGCTGACGGCGGCAGAAACAGGACGGTAAGAATTGATAACCAAGTTAGTTTTAAGCAAATTGGATTTGAGACAATCAAATTTTGATTTGTCGTAGATAACGGCATTGATAATGGTTTTTTCACCGTCCTGAATAAGGGAGTGTTCAATAGAATCAGGATCAATATCAAAGTTAACAAAACCGGAGGCTAAACCAATAACCTCTTTTTTGTCGATGGTATCAATTTTGGTGTCGTAAACAAAAGATTTGGTGACAACAACATCATCGGGAACTAAAACTGAAGCCTGAGTAATTTTGTTCTGATTAAAAAAATAAATCAAACCTTCGAGATCTTTATCACTGCAATCTTCCCAAAGGTTAATATCAAGACTGAAAAAATTATCATTTTTGCGACTAAGATAAATCTCAACAGATTTGTTTTTAGGCCAGATGACTACCTTGGGCTTAGAAAATAACGACATATACTGTTTAAGTATGACTAAATCTGACCATAAAATCAAGAGATTAAAAATTAATCTTAAACAAAAAACTCCCCATTATCGGGGAGTTTTGATTTTTAATCAAATTACCAACGCAAATGAGCAAAGGCTTTGTTGGCTTCAGCCATACGTTCGACTTCCATTCTTTTGGCGACAGCAGCACCGCTGTTACTAAGAGCATCATTTAACTCGGCGACAATTTTTTGGGCAAAAGAATGATATTGTTTGTTACTGCGAGCGCGGGAAGCACTGATTAACCAACGGATAGCCAGAGCATTTTGACGAAGCCCGCGAACTGGAGTTGGAATTTGATAGACAGCGCCACCAATTCGACGAGGACGAACTTCAATTTTAGGTTTGATGTTTTCGATGGCTCTTTCCAGAACTTCAAGTTCAGATTCTTTAGGAAAATCTTTTTTAATCAGTTCCAATGCTTGATAAATTTGTTTTTCGGCAGCATTGCGCTTGCCATCTTTCATAATAGCGTTGATAATTTTGGAAACCAAAACGCTGTTGTAGATAGCATCAGGTTCTATTTGTCTGATTTTACTGGCTCCCTTTCTGGACATAATTGGTTATATAGGTTTATTAAAGTAATAAATTAAGAATCGGCTTTGGCACCAGGTTTTTTAGCGCCATATTTACTGCGAGATTGCATTCGTCCAGTAACTCCGGCGGCATCAAACTTACCCCGAATAACATGATAACGAACACCAGGCAAATCTCGAACCCGGCCACCTCTGATAGAAATAATACTGTGTTCAGCAAGATTATGGCCAATACCGGGGATGTAAGCAGTAACTAAATTACGATTGCTGAGTTTGACTTTGCAAATTTTTCGCAAGGCAGAATGGGGTTTTTTGGGAGTCATAGTTTTGACAACAGTAACCACTCCCTTTTTGATAGGGTTGATAGTTTTAGTAAACCGGTTATTGATAGTGTTGAAATTATCTCGAAGAGCGCCGGTTTTAAGTTTCTTGACTCTGGCCTTACGACCACGTTTAATAAGTTGATTTGATGTTGGCATATTATTGATCCTTACTGACAGGAATAAGACGTCCGATAATAACATTTTCCTTTAGGCCTATCAAGTCATCGACTTCAGCAATCAAGGAGGCTTCGGTCAAAATACTGGTAGTTTGTTGGAAAGAAGCGGCGGACAACCAGGATCCAGTAGTCAAGGCAGACTGGATAAGACCGAGGAGAATTTGTCGACCAGTAGCGGGTTTATTGTTACCATCTTCTTTAGTTTTGACTTTTTCATTAGTGGCGTTGAAAACTGCCAAAGAAACAATCTGACCATAAAGGAAGTTAGTGTCACCCGGGTCTTCAATTTTGATTTTACCGCTCATTTCTTTGATAATAACTTCTAAGTGTTTATCATGGATAGTAATCCCTTGAGACTCATAAACACCTTGGATACTGTTAATTAAATATTTTTGGGCAGCTTCTAAGCCCTTGATATCCATAATTTCTCTGACATCCAAAGATCCAGAAGATAGCTGAGTCCCTTTACCAACTAAATCACCATCAGCAACTAATAAATTGGCGTTTGAGGGTAAAATATAGGTGATATTTTTGGTAACTTTTTTGTCGTCTTTGCCAGTAAGTTTAACTTCGTAGCCGTCGATAGTTTCTTTAATTTTAATTTTACCGTCAATTTCGGCTAAAGGAGAGGGAATTTTAGGCATACGAATTTCAAACAATTCTTGAACCCGAGGTAAACCTTGAGTAACATCGACACCGACAACACCACCGGTATGTTTGGTTCTGAGGGTTAATTGAGTTCCAGGTTCACCAACAGACTGAGCAGCAATAACGCCAACAGGAACACCAACATCGACCATTTTTCGGGTAGACAGATCCCAACCGTAGCATTGGCGACAGAGGCCAGTTTCAGCGGCACAGGTAATCGGAGAACGGATATCAACTAGGGTAATTTGTTTATTTTCGATAAGATCAACAGCACTGTCATCTAAAACCTCACCTTTTTTAAGAAGGACTTTTTTAGTTTTAGGATCAACGACATCGTTGGCTAAAACCCGACCTAAGATACGGCGAGCAAAATATCTTTCACGGCCTTTTTCGTTGGCATCAATAGTAATGTATTTATTGGTACCACAGTCATCAATTCTGATGATAGAAATGTGGGCGGCATCAACCAGACGCCTGGTCAAATAACCGGCATCAGCGGTTTTGAGAGCAGTATCAGCCAGACCTTTGCGAGTACCGCGAGCGCCGGTAACATACTCAAAAACTGATAGACCTTCGCGGAAATTAGACTTGGTAGGTAATTGAACTATTTTCCCAGTGGGATCGACCATAAGTCCGCGCATACCTGAAATTTGTTTGATTTGGTCTTTAGAGGCTCGCTTAATGCCAGCTGAAGAGACAATTCTAATAGGAGAATCAATATCAAGAGTATTCCAGGTTTTTTCAGCAATTTCTTCGGTTTTTTCCAACCAAATATTTTGACTTAAACGTTTTTTCTCGTCGTTGCTAATAAGACCAACTTTGTAATTTTCCTCAATCTCAGCCACTAATTTATTGGCATTGTGAATAATGTCATTTTTCTCAGGGAGATAACCACAATCTTCCATAGACAAAGAGATACCTGACAAAGTAAAGCCCTTAAAACCAATATCTTTGAGAGCATCGATAAGTTTAACAGTTTTGACTCGACCGGCAATTTTTAAAGATTTGACAACTAAGTCATTGAGAGCTTTGGACCCGGCCATAGCTTCGTTAACAAAACTAAATTCTTTGGGAAGAATTTTATTAAACCAGATTCGACCAAAGGTAGTCTTGATAATTTCACCTTTGATACGAACAGCAATAAGTTGACGAAGTTCAATTTGATGAGATTGATAAGCCAACTCAGCTTCGGTACGATTGGTAAAAATTGGGAGGTCTTTAAAACCTTCAGCAGCCTCTTTGTCTAAATCCTGAGAACGAACAGAAGTAATATAATAACAACCAACAGCCATACCTTGAGTTGGAATAGAAATAGGACTGCTGTCCGCTGGCTTGAGTAAATTTTTGGAAGGCAACATTAATTTTTTAGCTTCCTTTTGAGAGGCCTCAGACAAAGGCAAATGAACACCCATCTGGTCGCCATCAAAATCGGCATTAAAACCTTTACAAACACAAGGGTGAAGACGAATGGCTAGACCGTCGGTTAAAACCGGCTTGAAAGCTTGAATTGAAAGTTTGTGAAGAGTGGGAGCTCGGTTAAGAAGGACATATTTATCCTGGGTGACTTTTTCGAGAATATCATAAACCTCAGTAACTCGATGATCAATTAGATTTTTAGCACTCTTGATGTTGGGGGCAATACCAACAGCCATAAGTTCTCTTAAAACGAAAGGTCTGAACATTTCCAAGGCAATTTCTTTGGGTAAACCAACTTGATCAAGTTTTAGCTCGGGGCCGACAACAATGACAGAACGGCCGGAATAATCAACCCGCTTACCTAAAAGATTGCGGCGGAAACGACCTTTTTTGCCACGTAACAAATCAGAAAGAGATCGAGGAACTCGTTTGATACTCTTACGTTTATTCTTGGAGGCTTTTTGAGCGTCAATTAAAATATCGACTGACTCCTGAAGCATTCTTTTTTCGTTACGAAGAATTATTTCTGGGGCTCCAAGTTTAAGTAATTTTTTGAGACGGTTATTACGGTTGATAAGACGGCGATATAAATCGTTTAGATCGGAGGTAGCAAAACGACCACCAGTCAATTGAACCATGGGACGTAAATCTGGTGGAATTACCGGAACATTTGTTAAAATCATAGAAGTCGGTTTGATATCATTGTCAATCATACCGTTGAGAATCCGGATTTTATACATGATTTTCTTTTTCTTGATTTTGGAACTGGTTTTAGCAAGCTCTTTTTTGAGATTCTTGACGGTTTCAACCAAATCAATTTGGGATAAGACTTCGACTAAACTTTCGGCACCCATTTTGGCAGTAAAGAAAATGTCGGCTCGGAATTGAGAGAGATAAAAGCTTTCTTCATCAGAAATAGTGGACAAAACTTCAATAGTTTGGATTTTTTCTTCAAGATATTTGATTAAACCCTCAATCCGATTTTTTTCAGTTAAAGCTTTATTTTCAATTTTTTGAATCTCTTGTTTGAGACGGACATCTCTTTCTTCTTGGGCAATGTTAAGTTGATCTTTATTTTTAATTTTCTTTTTCAAATCGGCTTTTTCCTTATTCATGTCTTTAGTTTTCTGTTCAATGGCTTTTTTGGTGTCAATATCAATTTGTTCTAGGCGCTGATGAGAATGTTGACGGAGATTGTCTAGAGCTTCTTTCCGCTTGGAATCGTCGATTTTAGTAACTAAATATTTAGTAAAATAAACAACCGATTCAAGATCTTTTTGAGAAACATCTAAAATCACTCCCAATGGTGAAGGGGTATTGCGAAGATACCAAAGGTGAGTTACTGGAGCAGCTAGAGCAATATGACCCATACGTTCACGTCGAACTTTGGAGACGGTAACTTCAACTCCACAACGATCGCAGATAACACCTTTGAAACGAATTTTTTTGTATTTACCACAATAACATTCATAATCACGGCTGGGACCGAAAATTTTCTCACAAAAAAGACCATCTTTTTCGGGACGCCAGCTACGGTAGTTAATGGTTTCCGGTTTAGTAACTTCACCATGAGACCAGCTGAGAATTTCTTCTGGAGAAGCTAATTTAATTTGAAGACCGGTAAAATCGATCATATTTTTATATTTAAACATTATTGTTCCTCCTTTGTTTCATCCTCTAACTGAGCCGAATCAGCTACGGTTAAACCATCGCTTTCAGCTTCAAAATTTTCTTCTGTCGAGATGTCTAAGTCGACATCTTCCGGTTTGAAATCTGGGTTGGGAGTTTCTTCTTCAGGAAGAAGATCAATCTCTTTGACGCCGACAGGTGAAATGTCTAAAGCCAGACCGGCAAGTTCTTTGGTAAGAACTTTGAACGATTCAGGGATAGCAGGTTCAGGAATAGGTTCACCTTTGATAATTGACTGGAAAGCATGGGTACGACCGTCAATATCGTCAGATTTGATAGTCAACATCTCCCGTAAAGTATGGGCGGCTCGATGAGCTTCTAGGGCCCAAACTTCCATCTCTCCTAATCTTTGACCACCCATGCGAGCTTTGCCGCCGAGAGGTTGCTGAGTAACTAAAGAGTAAGGACCGGTGGATCGAGAGTGGACCTTATCGTCGACCATGTGAACTAACTTAAGAATATAGGCGACACCAACTACGGTTTGTTGATCGTAAGCTTCGCCGGTACGACCGTCGTAAAGTTGGACTTTGCAATTTTTATTGAGACCAGCAGCTTCGAGTTCATCGGTAATGCGGCTTTCAGGATATTTTTCAAAAACAGGAACAGCATATCTTTTGTTGAGATGAAGACCGGCATGAGCTAAGTTAGCTTCTAAAATCTGACCCAGATTCATACGGGAAATTACAGAAATCGGCGACATAACTAAGTCAACCGGAGTACCGTCGGCGGTGCGAGGCATATCATAGGCGGGCCAAACTCGACCAATAACGCCTTTATTACCATGTCTGCCAGCAATTTTGTCGCCTTCTTGAATCCGGCGGATTTGAGCTACATAGACTTTAACAACTTTATTAACACCAGGATCAAGCTCGTCACCTTGATCTTTGTCAAGGACATCAACTTTGATAACGACACCACCTTCACCATTGGCGACTCGAAGGGAAGTATCTTTGACTTCACGGGCTTTTTCACCAAAAATGGCACGAAGAAGTCTTTCTTCTGCAGAAAGTTCTTTCTCACCGCGAGGCTCGACCTTACCGACTAAAATATCGTTAGGACCGACAGTGGCACCGATCATAACAATACCGTCATCAGTAAGTTTGCTAAGTTCATTTTCGGAAACATTGGGGATATCTTTGGTTAATTCTTCTGAGCCAAGTTTGGTTTCAACCACTTGAGCCTGATATTCATAAATTTGAATATTGGTCAGAATATCCTCTTTAACCAATCTATCGGAAATCAAAAAAGAGTCTTCGTAGTTGAGACCGTCCAACTCGGCGTAAGCAACCAATAAATTTTTACCGATTGAAAGTTCACCACCATCAGTGGAAGGACCGTCAATTAAAAGGTCACCTTGTTTGACCACGTCCCCGGTAGTAACTACGGCTCTTTGGTTGTAACAAGTACCATAAGGCGAAGTACGTTCAAATTTAGATAAGTAATAAGTTTCGGTTTTACCGTCGGAACTGATTTCGCTTTCGTCGTGATATTCAACTGAGGCTTTTTTATCTAGGGTAATGACAATTTTTGAGGCATCAACATAGGTAACTTTGCCGGACCGATGAGCTAAAACACTTCGATTCATTGAAGTAGCAACGGGACCTTCCATACCGGTACCAACAATCGGAGCCTGAGGAGAAACTAAAGGAACTGCCTGAGTCTGCATGTGAGAACCCATAAGGGCTCTGGTAGCATCATCATGGTCAATGAAAGGAATCAAAGAGGCAGAAGCGCCAACAATTTGGTTGGGAACTAGATCAATGTATTCCACCTGATTGATAGGGCCTTCAATAAATTCGCCTTGATAACGGATAGGAACCCACTTTTGATGAGTAACTCCTTGATCATCAAATTCAATGCCAAGATGGGTGATTTTTTTATCATATTCATCATCGGCATCAAGATAAAAATAATCGTCGGAGATGGTATAACCGTCTTTAACTTTGACCAGTTTTCTAAAAGGAGCCAAAATGAAACCGTATTTATCAACTTTGGCGTAAAGAGCAAGGTAAGTAACCAAACCAATGTTGGGACCTTCAGGAGAGCGAACAGTACAAATACGACCGTATTGAGAAGAATGAACGTCACGGATGGAGAAAGCGGCACGATCACGAGTCAAACCACCGATACCAACAACAGTAACACGGCGCAATAAATCAAGTTCAGATAAAGGATTGGTTTGATCGAGAATAGCTGATAATTGGTTGGATCTAAAGAAAGTGTTGAGAGTAGAGATAAGCGGTTGAGGATTGATCATTTGACTGGGAGCCGGTTTTTCTTTGGTGGAAATTAAACTCATTCTCTCTTTAACCATTCTTTCAAACCTGGCCATGGCTGGACGAATAGCGATTTGAGAAACAATTTCGCCACAACGACGAAGACGACGGTTGGCCAGACTATCAATATCATCAAGACGAGTAACTTCGCCTTTTTGAAGTTGGACTAGATATTTGACGGTGGCAATTAAGTCTTCTTTTCGTAACACCCAATTGGCTTTGTCGGTATCGTCAAATTTAAAACCGAATTTTTTGTTAACTTTGTAGCGGCCGACAGGACCAAGTTCATAAGTTCGAAGATCAAAAAATCTTTCTTCAAAAAATTTCTGGGCATTTTCCATAACTACCGGCTCACCAGGACGAAGTTTACGATAAAATTCCAAAACAGCTTCATCAGGATTTTTGGAAACATCAGCCTGAATAGTGGCAGAAATAAAATCACTAAATTCACTGATAAGTTGCTTATCATTTAATTGACAAGCGGCTCGGAGAAGAATGGTGGCAGGAAACTTCTTTTTTCGGTCAATACGGGCAAAGATAACATCTTTTTTGCCGACAAAAAATTCCAACCAAGAACCTTTGTTGGGGCGGAGTTCGGCATTATAAAGGGTTTTGCCGGTAGCTGGGTCTCTCTCGCCGGTAAAATAAACACCAGGAGAACGGACTAACTGATTAATAATTCCCCTTTCAATACCATTGATAATGAAGGTACCTTCATCGGTCATAGTAGGGAGATTAAGAAAGAAGACATCTTCTTCGCGGACATTACCGGTGCGTTTGTTGGTTAGGGTGGCTTTGATACGAACAGGAAGAGTGTAATTTAGGCCTTTTTTCTTGGCAGTTTCGGGAGTAATGGTGACAGGATCGTAGGAAAGTTCGCCTAAATCAAGTTGCCAGTTGTTGCCGGTATAATCAACAATAGGACTGATGGCGTGAATGGTCTCTTTAAGCTCACGATCAAGAAAATCTTGCCATGATTCCTTTTGAATTTGAATTAAATCTAACTTGGGAATATTGGGATACTTCTTACCCCAGTAAGTTCGTTTTACGGAAGGCATCAATAAATTTAATTACTAAAAATGATCCGTTAACAAAAGATCTCCAACGGATGCGCGAGTTATGTACCAACCGCTCGCTAGAATGAGGGTATTATAAACCTAGTGTCAAGAGTTAGCAATAGGTAGGATTTTGGTTCAAAAACTAGGGACCTAAAGTTGGCGAGGTAGAAGTGGTGGGAGTAATGGTTTTGATTCCAGATTTGGTGGCTGAGGGAGCAGGAGTGACAGTGGTAATTTCAACCTCAGGGGTAGAATTGGTGTCACAGGCCATTTCAGTGCAAGTGATGACATCAGGAGATTGACAAACACAAGTATTACAACCGTCGGCGGAAGGAAAAGATTCACCTAGTTTATATTCGACTCCGTTAAGTTCACAAGTAACTTCAGGAACGGAGGTAGGAACTATACCCTCGTCTGGAGAATTATTTTTGATGGGTTTGTTAAAAAATGCAAAATAGACCAATAAACCAATTATGGTTAGAAAAATAATTAGAGAAATAATAAAAAGAGTTTTTAGAAATTTGCTGGACGAGGAAACGGAAGGTGAAGTAATGGGTTCCGATTTAGAGGAAGATGTTTGATTGGGATCATCGACTAAAATTCTGTCAATTTCAGCTTTGATTTCTTCGGGGGTTTTGGTTTTGGATTCGGGTTCTGGGGATAGAGATGGAGGAGTAACTGGAGCGACAGGAGTGACTTCAGTTTCAGGAGGAGGAGTGAGGTTATCGTTTATAATAGGGTCGGTTTCATTGGAGGCAGAAGCGGTAGTAGTAGTAATAGTTTCTGAAGAGACTGTTTCTGGTGATGAAGGAGGAGTAATATCGGTTTCAGGTTTGACAGAAGCGGCATATTTATCAAGAATTTCTTGATAATTATCTTGATCTTGTTGATCAATTGATTTATTTTTGATGTCGTCCATAGAATAATATTCTCATTTATTTAAAAAAGTTGCAAATTTAAAATAATAGTTTTAGTATTTAGTTAGTATGAAAAGAGTGTTGATGCTTTTGTGTTTTTTAGGGTTGATGGTGATGTTTAATAGTAAAGTTTTGGCCAGCGGTTTTAATTTGAAATCAATCGGGCCGGTAAATACCGATGGACGGCAGATTTCACACTGGTGGTATTCTGGAACAAACGTAGTTTTTAATGGCGAAGCGCCAGCAGGTAGTACGGTGACAGTGAGTGTTGACGATAACGAAGGAACGGCAATTAGTAATGATAGTAATAATTGGTCTTATGCAGCTGGGGCGTTGGCTGGAGGTGATCATACAGTAATTATTTCCAACAATGGATCGACAATAAATTTCACTCTAACGACTGGAGCAGAAAATGTAAACTGGGAAGCGGTGAACGCCGAAGCGGGGGCAACTACCTTACCGACAGTGGGAGTGATAATGCCAACGATAGTTTTGTCAACTTTAGGATCGGGATTATTGATGGCGGCCAAGAAAATAATCAAATAAGCTGATTTGGTAAAATCAAGGGTGAAATTTTTTGTTAAAACTTTTGGTTGTATTCAAAATACGTCTGATTCGGAAAGAATTAAAGCGTATTATTGGGAAAATGGTTGGGAAGAGGTTAAAAACTGGAAAGAAGCTGATGAGGTGGTGATTAATACCTGTGTTATCCGACAATCAGCTGAAAACCGGGCTTATGGATTTTTAAGAAACGTACAAAAATTTGAAAAAAAGGTGGTAGTTACCGGCTGTTTGGTAGGAGTAATGAACAAGAATAATAAGAAAAAAATGGAAACGAAAAAAAATTTTCCGGGAGTGGAATTTAAACCGCTTGATAAATATGTCATAAATACAGAACCGATCAAAAAATTTAATGGAGTAGTATTGGTGCCGATCAGTTATGGTTGTAACAATATGTGTTCTTATTGTATTGTGCCTCAGGCTAAAGGGAGAGAGATTTCTCGGCCAATGGGAGAAATTTTAGCGGATGTGGATAAGGCAATTAGAAATGGTGATAAAAAAATTTTACTCATTGGGCAAAATGTTAATTCGTATGGATCGGATTTAAGCGGTTGTGGTTTTGTGTCGATGGGCAAAAAAAGATTTAAAAGTCTGTTTCCCAATTTACTGGCAGAAGTGGCAGAAAAACAAGTAGATCAAGTCTCATTTGTAAGTAATAATCCCTGGGATTTTTCGGATGATTTAATTGAAGTTATAGCTAAATACAAAAATATTGACCGATTGATTCACTTACCGTTTCAATCAGGAGATAATAAGATTTTGCAAAAAATGAACCGAAACTATACCAAACAAGAATATTTGGATTTGGTAAAAAAAATCAAGTCTAAAGTGAACGAAGTTAGATTTAGTACTGATATTATTATCGGTTTCCCCGGGGAAGATGATAAGGCATTTGAAGAGACGGTAGATGTTTGTCAAAAAGTTGGCTTTGAGATAGCTTATTTGAACAAATACTCTCCCCGACCGGGAACGGTGAGTGAAAAACTATACCCTGACGACGTGCCGATGAAAATCAAAAAAGAAAGATGGGTAAGACTGAATGAAATGATTAATAAAAATTGTTTGTTTTAAATAAAAATATTAATAAACTAGTTAGGGTAAGTTTTCATCAACAGAACTTTGTTTTTTGTTTAACTAGTTTAAATTCTTTTTTTATCATTTGAAATCTTTATTAGGGGGTTTATTCATTTTGTTAATTTGGGGGTTATATTTCCTTGTTTCGCTATATTCCAACTTTTTCTTTAAGACTTTTTCTAATTTTTTAGTATTATGGAAATCCTCTGCAATATTAGCAATTTTACAAGCAAAAACAATCACATCTGTTATTTCAGCAGGAACTTCTTCCCATTTTTTTTCTAAGATTGCTTTACAAACTTCACCCACTTCTTCAGACAACTTTAATGTGGCTATTTTAAGTGATTTTTCCTCATCCTGAGCAATACCTTTTCTTAAGGAAAAATCTCTCTCCCATTTTTGAATATCACTAATTTTCACAATTTATATTATGAATATGTAAGCGTTACCAGGATAATATTATAAATTTATTCAATATCAACTAGTAACTTGTTTGAACAAAGTTTACTAGGTTTTATGTTTAATGTTTTTATTTTTAATTTTGTTTTGTTTTAAAAATATTTTTAAAACAAAATTTATTTCTTTAAGTATTTGGCAATGTTTTGGTTGTGTTCGTCTAGAGTTTTGGCGTAGTGCATTTTGTGGTCATTGCCGGTAATGTAGTAAAAATAATCAGAATCAGTGGGATGGTAAGCGGCATAGATAGAGTCATAACCGGGATTGCAAATAGGTCCAGGCGGGAGATGAGGGTAAAGATAGGTATTGTATTTAGAATTAATTTGTTTGATTTCATCGCGACTAACAAGTTGCCAATATTTGGTTAAATTTTGACTTTGGCTGTCGCGAGCATATTGAACTGAGGCATCAACTTGAAGAGGCATATTAAGACGCAATCGGTTTAGAAGAATGCCGGCGATCATTTTTTTGGCTTCAAGAGACCGACCTTCCCGTTCGATAAGAGAGGCTAAAATTAGATTGTCTTCGTCTGAAAGAGTGGTTTGACTGCCAGACTTGGCTTGAGAAATTTTTTTAATAAAATTTTGATTGAAAAAATCTAAAACCTGGTCAAGGTTGTAATATTTAGGAATAAGATAACTGTCGGGAAAAAGAGAACCTTCTTTGGTTTTGGCTTGATTAAGAAAATCAGCTTGACTGAAAGATAACCCTTCAGGAAAAAGAGGAGCAATCTCTTCAACACGAAAACCATCGATAATTTTTAGCCAATAATCAGAGATACCGCCACTGGCAAAATTGATAAAAATTTCTTTAACTGATAATGAGGGTGAAAGGCGAAAAGTGCCGGAGGGAATTTTTTTGTTTTGACCGGTGATCACGGCATAAGCAATAAAAGAATATTTGTTTTTAATCAGATGGTTATCTTGGAGCTTTTGGGCGACATCAGCAATCCCCTCGCCTTTTTTGATAACAAAATTAGTGGTTTTGGTTTCAGATGAAACTGGGGCTAGACCTAGGCTGATATAAAATCCGAGAATTAAAATTAAGACCAGAACAATGCCACCGGCAATAAGGAGAATTTTTTTCATCAGGATTAAATTTCGTCAAACAGGGCGCGACGGTAAGTCTTTTTGGACTCATCGTAAATAAAAATACGACCACAACGGCAAGTGACAGTAATTTGACCTCGAACTGGTTTACGGGTGCCTTTCGAAAGAGCAGTGCCGCAACCAACACATCTTTTTTGAGATAATAACCAGGCTTGAATGGGGGCAATAAGATCTTTAATCATAATTTTGTTAACTTATAACTCTTTTGAGAATAACAGCAGCGGCGATAGCATCGATGGTTTTTTGATAATCTTTACGATGCTTTTTATTGGCAGTAAAGATGTTGTCAGCTTCGACAGTGCTGACGGCTTCTTCAACCGTGCTAATGGGTAATGTTAGCATATTTTGAAGCTGATTGACAAATTTTTTAGTTTGAGTGGCAATAGCTCCCTGAGAAATACCGACATAAATTTGGTCAATTTTGTAATCAGAGATGATTTGTTGTAGTTTTTCAAAAAACTGAGGTGAATTTTTGAGAGTAGTCAGTGGTTGAATGACTCCCTGAATAGAAATGGCAATACCGATTCTTTTAGTGCCATAGTCAATGGCAAGAGAATTCATAGGAGTAATTATATAATTTCTAATTACTAATTACGAATGACAAATGATAAAAAATTAAATTCTTAAATCCCCTTTCTCCCGTAGATATAGGAGAGTTTTCCCTTTGACAAGGAACTTTTCTTATCTTCTAATTAAGTCTCCTTGTTAATGGAAATAGAGGGTTTGTAAAATAAAGTAAAGGAGACTAAGTATAATTTTAAAAATTAAACTTCCAATGACTAATTTTAAAAATTTGGTTATAAATAATTATGACAGAAAAAGAGGCAAATAAAATTTTTATTAAAAAAATAAAAGAGTTTAAGAATCAAGATATTACTTTAGATGAGTTTTCGTCTTTTAGTGGACGATTTTTTCATGAAGCAGGTAAGAAATATCCTAAATCAGATTTATTTCAAGCCACACTAATGGCTAGTGAATTAAATTTTGCAGTCAGAGCTCCGGCGGTGTTTGATAACATTTCTATGTATCTAGAAGAGGTGGAGAATTTTTATAAGAAATATTCCAAAGAATAGTTTTAATTATTTCCCAAACTGGCTTTAATTATAAGGCGGCGGAGATAGGTGCCAGGAGGGCTACAAGTGATAAGAGTTAAGGTTTTATCATCAAATCTTTGATCCAAAACAGAAAGGTTGGTAGGTTTGACTTCAAACATTTCTTCAACAATATATTTATAAGTAGATTTGTCATACTCTAAAATAATTTCATCACCTTGATTTAATTTGAAAAGAGTGGAAAAGATGGTGAGATAGTTTTTGGGACTGAAAAATTGAGGTAAAACCGAGTGACCAAAAATAACGGTATTGCCAAAATGCCCTGGAAGAGCCGTTTGAGGATAGTGAATTAAACTTTTTTCCAAATCCATGCTACCCAAAGTAACTAAAGCTCGATTGATTTTAAGCTTGGGGATGGTGAGATAGTAACTGCTAATTGAAGTATCAATGGTTTGGGAACTTAGATTGGGTAGCTCAGGGGAATTAATAAACCAATTAGATAGTTGAGTATAGTCAGTGGCGGATTGACCTAGAATAGAGGGTTGATCATAGGATTCGGCTGATAGTGGGTCAATAATTTGTTTGAGGCGGGTGGAATAAGAAAGTTGGAATTTAACAATTGGAAAAACGGCCAGACTTAAAAAAGTAAGACCTAAAAAAACAAAGCCAGCGGCGAGAAGACGACGACGTTTGATTTTAGCAGGGACGGCTTTGGACTTTTTTTTAAGATAAATATAACTCACTTGGTCTCGGTTTTAACTTCAATATTGATATGATTGGGGGTAAAGGAGATAAGGGGCAGTTTAGTGTTAATATTAAAATTATAAGCTCGAGGAACGATTTTTTTGATGACTGTTTCAGCACCTTTGACAGTTTTGAAGGTCAGAGCTTTTTTGAGATTTAACTGATCAACTTTTGGCAATGATTGACCGGAGACGGTAAGATTGCCAGAAGCTTGATTAGTTTCAATTTTATTAACTTTGAGAGAAAAAGTATAGTCTTTAGAGTCAAAAAGACTGTTGGAAAAATCAGTTTCAGAGGCTAAAAATTGACGAATAAGACTATCTTTGATGTTATCCTCCAGAACAAAAACACTGACTGAGGCAGTAATGGTGGCGGTGAGATTTTCAGCAGCTTCACCGACTTCTCGACTAAGCTCTAAATTATCTTTTTTGGTTTGAATGGTTTCTTTGATAATACCAGAGATACTGCCAGTAGTTTGGTTAATCTTTTCTTCAACTTTTTTGGAAATTTCTTCGTTGATACGGGATTGGATGGTGGTCTTATCCTCAAGGCTGACAGCGGCGATTTGTTGGCGACTGCCACCAGAAAAGGCAGATTCTGTCTTGGCGATCAAATCGGTTTCGGGGAAATCTTTAAACTTTAGTTGGGAACCAGCAACAATATTGTATTCTGAACCGATATCCAAAGCTATGGCGACAGTTTTGATTTGACCCAATTTAATAACTCCTTCTTCAAGATTGGAACTGCTGGCGGCAACAGAAACAGCAGTGGTAAGCTCAAATTTTTTGCCATCAGAATCAATAAGAACGGAACCTTTTGGTAAACTTTGGGGTTTGTCAAGTTTATTAAAGATAGTAATTTCGCCTTGGGATTTATCACCGACGGTTTTTTGACCGGTGGTTTTGAGACTAACTTCAGCTTTGATATCAAAAATTTCTTTGTTAATAGGGATAACGGAATTAGAAATATCGCTTTCAGTGGCGTCGACTTTGAGAGTAACTGGAAGAGATTTATTAAACTTATAAGGGATAACAAAAAGAGTAATTTTAGTTTTGATAAGAAAAAAAGGTAAAACCGCTAAAATAGGAATAAATATCAAGCCTAACCAAAGAAAGTTTTTATTGAATTTAAACTGGGGTAATTTGATTTTTTTAAAGAAAGTGAAGGAAAATTTTGGTCTTTTAGGGGTGGGATCTGTTGGCGTTGGAACCGACAAAGGATCAGGAGTTTGGTTGACTTGGGCGGGAATGTCAGCAGGAGTAATAATGGGTAAGACAGGAGTAGGATGAGTTTCAGATGAACTAAAGCCAAGATCTTGAGGGTCAGTTTCGATAAGAGTCAGTTTTTGGGCAGGAGGAGTGATTTCCTGATCTGGGTCGGTTTCTGGCTCAAGTGGCGGATTTGAAACTTCGGAATTTTCGGCAGGAGAAGAGAGTTGGGACTCATCAGTGTCGGGGATGGTTTTGGACAAGGTGGAAGGATCTAATTGACTGGAAATGACTCGGGTGAAAATATCGATGACCTGATCCTGATCATAAGACTTAATCTCAGGAAGATGTAAAAAAGTTTCGATATTTTTTTTGCCAACCCAAGGATAATTTTTGAGAGAACTGAGAATTCGGGCATCAAACTGACCAAAAACAAGGATTTGCGGAGGCAAGGCTGACTCGGAATTGATTTCTAACAAGGCTGATTCCAAATCTTGACTGGTAAATTCTTGAGTGAGATTTTTTTTGATTCTCTCTTTGATATGGCCGAGATAAACTAAAGAGAGATAAAAATCTTTATCGGAAAGATGGAGTAAAATAAAGCTGGCAGGAAAACCGTCTAATTGATTAGCATCTTCAACAATGGCATCATCTTCGGCTAAAAAGCCAGTAGGGGTAAGTGAAAGACTTTTGCAAGCATCTTTGATAATTTTGATTTTGGTGGGAAGAATTTTACTGTCGTTACTGACCCAAAAAGGGGGAACAACAATAGCGGCTGAACCCGGTTCCTGTTCTTCGGTAATATTAGCGTTAAGCGAGGCGGCTGATAAAGATTCATCAATAGCGGTAGTTAAAGTTTCGGGATTATCAATGTTCCAGCCTTGATTAGGCCCAGTGGCTAAAATTCGATACTTGTTGTCGAAAGCGGAAACAAGAGAAACGGAAACCTGATCGTTTTGAATATATATCAACCAAAAACTGTTCCCTTCCATATTATAAGGATACTATAAATCTGAATCTTTAGTTATCGAAGGACAGCGTAAAGACGGCGTTTGCCAGAGCCGGCGGATTCTTCTTTGAGGATTTTAAATTCGGTTAGTTGATTGGTGTTGTCAACATGAGGGCCGGTACAAATTTCTTTGGAATAAAAATTATCAGGATTACCAACAGTATAAACAGTGACCATTTCCGGGTAGGTATGACCGGCAAGAAAAAGAGCTCCTTGGGATTTGGCCTCATTAAATGGAATAATTTGATGAGTTACTGGTAGAGCGGCTTTGATCTGATCATTAACTAAGGTCTCAACTTGTTGGATTTGATCGGAAGTAATCTTTTCAGGGTGAGTGAAATCAAAACGAATTCTGTCGGCGGTAATATTGGAACCAGCTTGATGAATATGGTTACCTAAAACTCGACGAAGGGAAGCGTGCATCAAATGAGCGGCGGTATGATATTTAACAATAATGGCGGAGTGATCGGCTAAACCAGATTTAAATTTACCGGCAGAAAGGTTGCGGGATTGATTGATATGATCTTGTTGGGATTTTTGGAAATATTTGTAAACCTCTTCTTTGGGAAAAGCTTTGGCAAGAGTTGATTCTTCATAAAACATTTCGAATGGAAAACCAAAACTTTCGTAATAATAAAAAGACTTATCACCGAGATATTTTTTGTCGACTGATTTAGTATCAGGATGGTTTTGACGAAAATTAGATTCATCTTTTTGAAGCTCAGCCAGTCCCCGATTGAGAGTTTTACGAAATTTATTTTCTTCAAAATCTAAAACAGATAAAATTTTGTCGTGGTGAAGATTAAGTTCAGGATAAATACCGGCATAATTGTCTTGGTTTTGAAGAACTGACAGGGCTACTTGAGAAATAAAATTGGTTTCGATACCCAACATCTTGCCACGACGGATAGCTCGGCGAATAAGACGGCGAAGAACATAACCAGCTTCTTTGTTACTGGGCTCAACTCCGTCGGCAAGAATAAAAACAGCGGCTTTGAGATGATCGACAATAATTCTTAAAGATCGGGTAACTTCATCCGATTGACCATATTTTTGACCGCAAATATTTTCGACAGTTTTTATAATCGGCTGCCAAATGTCGGTAAGGTAATTATCGGTAAAACCGTTGATAACAGCGATATTACGTTCGACGCCGTAACCAGTGTCGACGTTTTTTTGAGATAAAGGTTGGTATTTACCGGAAGCAGTCAGATTGTATTCCATAAAAACATCGTTACCAATTTCAACAATCCGCTCGGATTTGCAACCGTCAACAAAATCAATTGGTCCGGCTTTAACATCAAGATCAACAAACATCTCGGTATCGGGACCACAAGGACCGGTAGCACCAGCAGGGCCCCACCAATTATCTTTTTTGGGTAAATAATGGATATGAGATTTGGAAATACCTTGAGCTAACCATAAATCATGAGATTCGGTATCGCGGGGAGCATTTTTATCACCTTCAAAGCAAGTGACATGAATTTGATCAACTTGATAACCCAAATGTTTAGTTAAGAATTCAAAACTCCAAGGAATCATGTCTTTTTTGAAATAATCACCCAGAGACCAATTACCCAACATTTCAAAAAAAGTGTGATGAAACTTATCACCAACCTCATCGATATCACCGGTACGAATGCATTTTTGAACACTGGTAAGCCGTTTACCTAAATGATGTGGTTGACCTAAAAGGTAGGGCACCAAAGGATGCATACCGGCAGAAATAAATAAAGTAGTCGGGTCATTTTCGGGAACAAGATTACTGGAGGGAATTTCAACATGATCACGGGCAACAAAAAAGTCGACAAATTTTTCTTTGAGCTGACGAGCGTTCATAAGGCCAATTATACCAACTATTTTTTGGGTTTGACAAACATTTTTGGGGGAGATTTTTTGACAAAAACAGGAGTGATGTCTTTTTTGGTGGCGGTTTTAGGGACAGTGGCAGCAATGAATTTGGAAGGAGATGATTTTCGAGGTTTTGTTTTTGGTCGAGAGGTAGGTTTTTGAGGATAAAGATGGTCAAAAAAATGTTTGATTTTTTGTTCTAACTTTTCGAAGATTTCAGTTCGATTGTTTTTGTAAATAATAACAGCAATAACAGCGCTAATAACAGCGCCGCAAATAAGACCAAAAACAAAACCGGAGCTGTGTTGACAACAATTTTGATCAGATTGATTAGACTGACGAGTCATCGGATTTATCTTTCTTGTTAAATAATTTATTAAAAAAACCAAAACCATTTTTAAATCCCATGAGAAACTCAGAAAAAGAAGAGACTGGCTTGGCAATAGAACTGGTAATAAGCTGAGTGTCTTCAAGAATTTGATTGGTTTTGATGAGGGTGGCACGAAGTTGTTTGAAAACCAAGATCAGCCAAATACCGGAGCCAACCACAATACCGGTAATTAAAATCAAACTGACGATGGTGACAATTTGTATGGTATCCATATAACCAGTATAAACTATTTTAAAACTAGAGGGAAGAATTTATATTTCGTTCCTCAGTAGTAATTTTGCCGTTGGGAGAGGTAGATTCAACAATAATATTATTATCACCGGAATTAAGTGTAATTTTCTTTTGAAAAGAACCGGTAGAATCAACAATAATCAAGTCGTCGTTGATTCTGATAGTAGACTCTGGATCAGTAATACCACTGATTTCAATAACAGAACTGGAGACGGTTGCCTCAAGTGGCCAATTGACTTTTAGTTTGGGGGGTTGGTGAAATTTAAAGTATTCTGAAATTAGATAAAGGGAAAATAAAATAATGATGATAAAAATAGAAACAGTAAAAGTAAATTTAGGAGTAAAAGTAAAACCAGTATTGACGACATTTTTGGATTTTCTTTTCTGTTCAAAATCGCGACGGAACAGGGCTAGAACATCTTGGCCTTGAAGACCAAGATAGTCAGCATAATCTTTGATGATTAAAGAACAGTAAGGTTCCTGAGGAAAACAATTGATTTGTTCATCTTCGAGAGCCCGAAGGTACTTAACAGGTATTTTGATTTTTTTGGAAATATCTTCCAATTCCCATTCTTTGTCGAGACGAGTATTTTTGAGTAAAGAAGAAGCAATCATAAAAAATTATTCAGCAGTATCGTCGCTGGGAGTATTGTGAGGAATAAGGATATCTCTGGCCTTGGCACCTCTGGCAGGACCAACAATTCCAGCTTTTTCAAGTTGATCAAGAACCCGAGCGGCACGGGCATAACCAAGTTTGAGGCGGCGTTGCATCAGAGAAGATGAGGCTTTACCAAGCTCCTGGACCAATTTAACAGCATCATCAAACAAAGGATCTCTTTCTTCAAGAGTCTCACCGGTAGAAGGAGCATTTTTAATTTGTTTACCTACAGAAACCGGCTGATTTAATATTTCTTCGTTGTATTCGGTATTTCTTTGACTTTTAAGAAGATTGATGAGATTGGTGACTTCTTTGTCGGAAACAAAACAACCTTGCACCCGGACTGGTTTGGCTAAATCTGGAGGCAAATAAAGCATATCTCCTCGACCGAGAAGTTTTTCGGCACCAGGAGCATCAAGAATTACTCGAGAATCAGTAACTGAGGCAACAGCAAAGGAAATTCGAGTCGGAATATTAGCTTTAATAAGACCGGTAATAATGTTAACAGATGGTCTTTGAGTGGCGAGGATAAGGTGAATACCAACAGCCCGAGCCATTTGAGCAATGCGACAAATATTATCTTCAACTTCGGAGGGAGAAAATAACATAATTTCAGCTAATTCGTCAATAAAAATCAAAATGTAAGGCATAGATTGAAAACCAGAAAGATTGTTGTAAGCTTCGATGTTTTTGGCGCCGACTTCAGTAAAAGTTTTGTAACGGCGCTCCATCTCGCCAACAGCCCACTTAAGAGAGGAGAGAACTTTGTCGGGTTCAACAATAACCGGCGATAAGAGATGGGGAATGCCATTGTAGGGAGTAAGTTCAACTCGTTTGGGATCGACCATGATCATTTTAACTTCGTCAGGAGAAGCTTTGAATAAAATACTGCTAATCCAAGAATTAACACAAACGGACTTTCCAGAACCGGTTTGACCAGCAATAAGAACGTGAGGCATTTTGCTAATATCAGCCACCTTGGGGTTGCCAGAAACATCTAAACCCAGAGGAACCGTAATTTTGTTTTTGGCATTTTTCATAGCGTCTGACTCAAGCATCCGCCTAATAGGAACCACTTCTAAAGAACGGTTGGGAACCTCAATTCCAACTAGAGCCCGACCAGGAATGGGGGCTTCAACCCGGATCATACCACCAGGGGCTGCCAAGGCCATAGCCAAGTCGTTGCTAAGACTGACAATTTTGGCTAATTTGGTACCTAAAGCAACTTCGAGAGCATATTGAGTGACCGAAGGACTATCGTTGATTTCGGCAACTCGAGCAGTAATCCCGAATGAATCAAGAGTTTGTTCGATAGTTTGGGCATTTTTACGAATGTCTCCCCTATCGGCTTTAGCGCCAGGAGAATTGTCAAAAATATCGATAGAAGGATATTCCCAAATTTGCTGACTAGAAGAACTGAGGGCGGCAGTGGGAGTGATAATGTTGGGGCTGGGTTTAAAAACAGGTGGAACATTGACAACATTTGGGTCAGGTTTGTCTTTTTTAGAATCGGATTGAGATTCAAGTGGCAATTCTGATTGAAAAATCTTTGATTTTTGTTTGTCTTTGGTTTTTTTGGCAATTTTTTTGGCATTGCCAACAGCATATTTTTTGATAATGTTAAAAACGGTGACAAAAAATTTGACTACTTGAGCCACAGAAGTATCAAACATGATGACAAAGCCAACGATTAAACAAAAGATTAAAATAAGAATAGTAGGAATCCGAGTAAATAAAGTAACTAATTGTTCAAAAAGAAAAGTGCCAACAATACCATGATTAAAAAGACTGATAAGGGAAATAAACATAATCAAAAAACCCAAAAAAACGTTTAAGTCTTTGAGAGGGGTTTTGATTTTGGCAAACAAAAAGGCGGCTAAAAAGAGAATAAAAGGAATCAAAACGGCACCGAAACCAAAATAGGTAACAATGATTTGATTAATCCGAGACGGAATTGGACCAGTTTGGAGAAAAGAAAAAACAGTCAAAATAGTCAGGATAAGAAAGAAAATAAAAAAGATAGTTTGAACTGTTTCTGGTTTTAAGCGCAGACTGGGAATAATTCTCTTTTTTTTGCGACCACGTTTAGCCATAAATAAGTATACCTTTTTAGTAGCTTTGCGCAAATAACCAACGATGTTTTGATGGTTGACCGCAGTGAATACAAACACCCTTCTCTTCTGGTTGACCATCAGGTAAACAGCGGGTGGTGGCTTTGGTATCTTGTTTAATCTCGGCTTCACACTGAGGGTTTTCACACCAATGAGCTAAAACAAAACCGCGAGTGGTTGACATGATTTTTTTGAATTCATCATAAGAATCGGTGGTATGAGTGTTTTGTTGAGTGAACTCTTGATGTTTTTTCAAGAGGGTGGCTTGAATATCTGCCAAAATTTGAGTAATATTTTTATTCAAATCAGAAACTGAAACGGTTTGTTTTTGGAGATTGTCACGACGACATAAAACTACAGCATTGTTGTCAGCTTCTTTGTCACCAATTTCGATTCGCAAAGGGACTCCTTTCATTTCCCAATGATTAAACTTAAATCCGGCAGTTTCATTGTCGATAAGGTCAAGTTGACAACGATATTTAGTTTTTAGATCGGTAAAAACATTTTCGGCCAGAGTTTTGGCTTTGGAGTGACCAGGGATAGGAATAATAACAATTTGAACTGGAGCAACTTGAGATGGAAAGACTAAACCATTGTCGTCACCGTGAACCATAATTAAGCTGCCAATGGCGCGAGTGGAAAGTCCCCAACTGTTTTGGTAGGGATAAAGTTTTTGACCATTTTGATCTTGGACCGACCAGTCAAAGGATTTTGAAAAATTTTGGGATAAATCGTGAGAAGTGGCGGCTTGAAGCGACTTGCCGTTGGGCATAAGTGCTTCGATAGTGTAAGTTTTGCCAGCACCGGCAAACTTTTCAGAATCACTTTTGACACCGGTGATGCCGTAAATCGATAACAAATCACGATAAGTTTTTTTGTAAAGATCAAGAGCCCATTTGACCATGTCTTGGTTTTCTGATTCGGTAGTGTGAGCGCAATGGCCTTCCTGCCACAAAAATTCGGAAGTTCGCAAAAACAGATAAGTGCGTTTTTCCCAACGAACGACGTTGCACCATTGATTCATCATAACCGGCAAATCGCGCCAGCTTTGAGTCCATTTTTTGTACATTTCATACATAATGGTTTCCGAAGTGGGACGAATAACCAACTTTTCGGTGAGCTCTTCCCCACCACCATGGGTGACAACGGCTAATTCAGGAGCGAAACCTTCAACATGTTCTTTTTCTTTTTTTAAAAAATTTTCGGGAATAAAAATGGGAAAATAGGCATTTTGAACACCTTTTTCTTTGATAAAAGGATCCATAAAATTATGGATTCTTTCCCAAATAGCGTAACCGTAGGGACGGATAACCATACAACCTTTGACAGGGGCATAATCAGCCAAACCGGATTTGACAACAACGTCGTTGTACCATTCTGACAAGTCCTCTGACTTGAGTTTGATAAATTTTTTAGTCATGGCTTATTATACTGAATAAAGAGATAAAATATTAATTATGATTAACGATAATTGTCCAGTTTGTCAGAGAATCGAACTAATTAAACAAAATAAAAATATTTATTTTGTAAAAGAATTAAAAAGTGGATACGTAGTGTTGGCGGATTATCAATATTTCTACGGCTACACTATTTTTATTTCCAAAATTCATACTGATGAATTATATAAATTAGGAGATAAACAAAAATTATTTTTAGAAGAAATGGCAAAAGTGGCTGAAGCGGTAATAAAAACTTTTAAACCTAAAAAACTGAATTATGAGTTGTTGGGTAATTCAGACTCACATTTACATTGGCATTTGATTCCAAGATATAAAACTGACCCAAAACCGGAAACAGCAATTTGGGCGATTGAAAAAGAAATCAGGTGTAATGAAAAATATAAGCCGACAGAAAAAGGTTTAAAAAAAATGAAGAAAATGTTATTAAAAAATTTACAGTTATAATTTGCTACAATTACTCAGCAATAGTACATTTTATAAATTTAATAAAAAATGAAAAATAATAAAAAAGAGACAAGTTTGCCTATATTTAAATATCATTCAGATCCATGTGGCTCTGGACGCAAATATAAGCAGTGTTGCGGAAAATAAGTAAAATCAAGGGTTTTAGAAGATTACAAAGTGAGAAAAAGTGAAAAATCGTGAATTAGATACCTTTTAGATACCCTGAAAAATGATTAAAAAGACCAAAATTGGTCTTTTTTTGATATAATTAATATAGGAGTGATAATATGACAGATTTTAATAAAGTAAAAAATTATTATAAAAATTTTGATGAAAAGAATAGATTGCAAAATGATAATAGTGGAAAGTTAGAATATGATATGACAATGAATATATTGGGAAATAATTTACCAGCAAACGGAGTAATTTTAGATTTAGGTGGTGGAGCAGGTGTTTATTCATTTCCATTAGCAGATAAAGGTTATAAAGTATACTTAGCTGATTTATCCGAAGATTTGATTAATCAAGCTAAGAAACAAAATAATCAAAACATTATATCTTGTGATGTAGTTAATGCTACAAATCTTAGTATGTATGAAAACAATCAATTTGATGTTGTATTATTATTTGGACCTTTATATCACTTGCTTGAAAAATCAGAAAGAGAACAATGTATAAAAGAAATAAGCAGAGTATTAAAACCAGGAGGAAAAATATTTGCAAGTTTTATTCCATATCTTTCTGGTAGTATTGCAATAGTAGATAGATATTTTAGACATCCTGAACAAGTAGATATAAATAATTTATCCGAAGTATTTAAATCTGGTAAATTTAATAATTCATCAGATAAAGGATTCCAAGAAGGATATTATCCAACAATAAATGAAATAGAAAATTTATTCAGTAATAGTGGATTTGAAAAAATCACAATTAGATCAATTCGTGGATTTGGATATGAAAAAGAAGATTCACTATATAATATAGAGGATAAGAATATGTTTAATAAAGTTGTTGATTTAATTAACGAAACATCAGAAAATCCATCAATCATAGATACTTGTGGTCATGCAATGTATATTGGATATAAAAAATAATATAAAATTTAGATACCTTATTAGATACCTTTTGGTATCTTTTTCTCACTATTTATCACTTATCTTCACTTTTCATGATATTAAGAAGAGTGAAAAAGAATAAATAAAAGTGAGAAAATATAAGAAAAAAAAGAAGAAACAATAATGAAAAGTGACTGAAATATTAAATGCACTAACGCCATTAAAAACTGGATCAATAATATCAAAGAAAATTATTTGTGATGTTTGTGGTAAACATTCAGATTACTCCTACATAGGACCTTTTCATAGTCAGGATACATTGGAAAATATTTGTCCAAACTGCATTGCTAGTGGTTTCGCCGCCAAAAAATACGATGGTGAATTTACAATTGTTTATGATTATGAATGTGAAGTTGATAGTGATGAAAGTAAAAATGAATTGTTATATCGAACTCCGGGTTTCAATTCAATACAAGAGAGTCATTGGTTAAGTCATTGTAACGATTTCTGCGATTTTTTGGGAGAAGTTTCTTGGGATGATATCGTAGAATTAGGAATAGAAAAAGAAATAGAAGAATATTATAAAAAAAATTACCCAGAAGAGTGTGATTTTGAAGATGTCAAACAAAGTTTAAAAATAGGTGGTTACATTGCTGGATATCTTTTTCGCTGTCTTCACTGCAAAAAATATTGTTTTTATGCAGATGCTGATTAATTTAATTTACTAAAAACTACAATTACTATTGTGAGTGAAAAATAATTAAACAGTCAGGGTTGTTAGAGATAGTCTAAAAATAATGATTAGACTTCGATGACTAAGGGTAAGACCATGGGTTGGCGGCCGGTTTTTTGGTGAATAATTTCTTCGATATGAGCTTGAATTTCTTCGCGGATATAATCAAGATTGGCCGGACTACTGGTGGCCTCGTTGAATTTTTTAACAGTTTCTTGCTTGAGATAGTTGATAAGGTCGGTATTTTCTTTGACAAAGACAAATCCGCGACTTAAGACAACCGGTTCCTTTTCCATTTGACCGGTGGCTTTGTTGATCAGAATGACTACAGAAAACATACCATCTCCGGCCAGAAGTCTGCGATCGCGGAGAACAGTGGTACCGACATCGCCAATACCAAAACCATCAATGAGAACTTTGCGGATGGGAATATGAAAATTAGTATCAAATTTGCCGTTGCTATAAAAAGTAACAGTGGCATCGAAATCAGGCAAAATAACATTTTCTTCGGCATAACCAAGTTTTTTGGCCATAGATTGATATTGCTTGATATGACGGAAATTACCACCAATAGGCAGTAAATATTTGGGTTTGACCAGACTAATAAGAAGAGCGTGTTCTTTTTGATAACCGTGACCGGAGACATGAAGTTCTTCTTTCTCACCATAAACAACCTCAGCACCAAGTTTGGAAAGAGTGTCAATCATGGTGTAGATATTTGAGGTAGTGCCGGGAATATAATCGGGTGAAGAAAAGATGACTTTATCACCAGATCTAATTTTGATACGATGTTTACCCATAACCATTTTGCTGAGAGCAGAATCTGGCTGACCAGCAAAACCAGCAACCAGAAAAATCAGTTTGTTGTCGGGGAAATTTTTGGCTCGTTCAGGGGGAACAATGTCAGAATCATTGAGGCTAAGATAATTGAGATCTTTGGCAATACCAATAGCCTTGTCAACAGAAAAACCAACAATAACAATTTTACGGCCGACACTTTTGGCATATTCAATCGCTTGAGACCAACGAATAATATTACTAGAAATTGAGGTAACAAAGACTCGACCTTTGGCAAAGGTAATCTCATATTTAAAATTTTCGGCAATGGAACTTTCGGAAGGAGAATAACCTTCGTGATCGGAACCAAGACTGTCAGACATAAGAGCCACAACTTTTTTTTCACCAATGCGGGCGATATGACTGAGATCGGCTTGTTTACCGTCAAGCGGGAAGACATCAAACTTAAAATCGGAACCGTGGTAAAAAATACCAATAGGAGTAGTAATAGCGAAATGAAAAGTATCAGGGATGGAATGGGTCACCCGAATCGGATCGACATTAAAAACTCCTTTTTGAATAGGAATACCATCTTCGTAAACGTTGATAATGGCTCGCTGATTGACTTCACTAAGACGCGATTCGATAAAGGCGGCGGCAAGTTTGGGAGCAAAAATAGGAATTTTTTCACCTAAAACTGGTAGAACAAATTTAACGGCACCAATATGATCTTCATGACCGTGGGTAATAAAGATACCTAAAATACGATCTTTTTTGTCTTCTAAATAATGAGTGTCGGGGATTTGCATGTCAACGCCGAAAATATCTTCTTCAGGAAAACCAACACCACAGTCAACAATAATTATTTGACTTTTGGAAGTGTCGCCGTTGGGGATAAATTCGTAAACGAACATGTTTTGAGTGACATCACCAAAACCTCCCAGGGAACTAATTCTGACAGAATCTTGGTTAGATTTGAATTCTCTAACCTGGTTTTGAGCGCCAGCAAAGCTGGTTCTCGGTTTAAAATTTTTGTTATTTTTAATCATAATTTTTTGATTTGTATCTACCATTGGGGCAGATAGTGTTTAACATTGGACTCGTCAACCACAACCTGTTTGGTTTTGCCTTCAAAAATCATTTTGGCAACTTTGCGGCATAAACCTTCGATATTGCGTTGAAGAGTCCGAACTCCGGCGTCAAAACCCAAAGGACGGACAATTTGATCCCAAACTGAATTGTCAATTTTGATTTCTTCGGGGCGGAGGCCGGCTTCTTTGATAACTTTGGGGAAAATATAGTCACGGCCGATAACTATTTTTTCTTCGTCAGTATAAGAGGGCATTTGAATAACCTCAAGTCGATCCATGACAGCGGTGGCAATTCGAGAAGTGTTGTTGCAAGTGGCACAAAAAATGGCTCGAGACAGATCGACTGGATAATCAATGTAATGGTCAACAAAGTGATTATTTTGCTCTGGGTCAAGCAACTCTACTAAAACACCCATAATGGTGTTGAGAGCATCGTCGGCAACTCTGTCGATTTCATCTAAAAGAATTACCGGATTGATACTTTTAGAATTGATTAGACCTTTGATAATTTGTCCAGGTTCGGCTTCAGGGTGAATTCGAGACTGACCACGGAGATAAAGCGGGTCACCTAAGCCACCAAAAGGAATTCGGATTAACTGTCGACCTAAAACGTTGGCAATAGATTTGGCCATAGTAGTTTTGCCGGTGCCAACCAAACCGACAAACAATAAAACTGGAGCTTTGATAGGATTGTCTGGATGACGATTTTTTTGGAGGGCAAGAACGGAAATATATTCTAACAGACGTTCCTTGACAGCGTCTAAGCCATAGTGTTGCTCGTTGAGTTTTTCTCTAGCAAACTGGAGGTCAAGAATATCTTGAGTCTGAGCAAACCAAGGAACACTGATAAGATAACTGATGTATTTTGATGCAGATTGATAATTTTGCCAAAAGGATTCCTCATTACGAGAATTGATGACTAGCTGAGAAAAAAGTTCTTCTAAGTTGGTAAGTAAATTTTCCGGTAGCTTGACAGAATTAACCTTTTGACGAAGAGTCTTGATAGCTTGTTGAGTAGTCAAAACACTAGAATCCATATGAAAAGTATAATCTATTTTAGAGATAATATCTTAGTCTTAGAAAACTATTTTCTCTGTTTATAATGTTTATCCCAATCAAAACATTTTCTATCTAATGGAGAATATGGGTGGACTTGTTCATAAAAGAAATCAGAGTATTTTTGAGGAATAGTATCTAAATCCTTGCAATCATATCCGTCGAGATCAACTAATATTTTCCAAGATCCATTATCTTCTTTCCAGCCTAACCAAAACCAAGAATCGCTAGTCCTATATTTACCAATAACGGCATTATGATCTGGTGAGATTTTTATGATTTGAGTTTCGTAGTCAAGATCACTAGGTTTATATTGATATGGTTTATCTGTGTCAGCGGTAAAGTGAAAATGAAAATGAAGGGCTTTGTCAATTTCTCGGGAAGCTAATTTTTTTAGATTTTCTTGATCTAAGCTTTGAGTGTTGGGCAAAGTTTGATATTTAGTTACCACCAAAACAACAATGACTATCAAGAGGAATAATACAATAACAACATTAAAAAGATTCTTATTTTCTAAGTTTAATTTAGCTTTCATAACTAATTATACATTATTTATTTATTATTTATTTGGGTCGCTTGGAAAAGTTAGGGTTGAATTTGCGAAATTCCGGTTTGGAAGCAAACTGAGCTCGGTTGTTATTTTCTCGAGGTTGACCGGGGTGAGCGGCTTTGAACTCAGGAGAAGATAATTTAATCTGATGATTGTCGTTGAAGCCGGCAATTTTGACATTTAATTTATCACCAACTTTAATGATGGTTGAAGGATCGGATAAAAAGCCACCAGACATTTCGGAGACATGAAGTAAAGCTTCGCGACCGGGTAAGAATTCCACAAAAGCACCATAGTTTTCAACTCTGGTAACGATGCCTGAATATTCTTCACCAATCTGAACCTCTTTAATCATAGATTCAATCTCATAGACGGCATCTTCAATTGATTGTTGGTTTTGGGAAGAAATAGAAGCGGCACCAAAATCGTCAATATCAATTTGAACCTGATATTTATCCATTAGAGCTTTGATAGTTTTACCGCCACTACCAATAACATCACCAATTTTGTCTTCAGGTAATTGGACTAATTTTACTTTTGGAGCTAAGGGTGATAATTCGGACCTGGGCGCGGCGAGAACTGAATCCATTTTATCCAAAATCTGAAGTCGAGCTTTAGTGGAAGCGATAAAAGTATCACGAATCATTTGTAAAGTCAGACCTTCACGTTTGATATCCAATTGGATAGCAGTGATACCATCGCGAGTCCCAGTGATTTTAAAATCCATATCACCAAAATGATCCTCAATACCGGCAATATCAGTTAACAAAATATATTTGTCGTCGGTTTCAGCCATAAGACCAATGGAAATACCGGCAACTTTGTCTTTGATGGGAACACCAGCGTCCATAAGAGACATAGTGGAGCCACAAGTAGAGGCCATGGAAGAAGAACCATTTTGAGACAAAACTTCGGAAGTTAAAACAATAGTGTAAGGGAATTCAGATTCGCTAGGAATGACCGGAACCAAGGCTTTTTCAGCCAAGGCTCCATGACCGATTTCCCGACGACCAGGACGACCGACACGACCGGTTTGACCGGTGGAGAAAGGCATAGCCGAGTAATAGTGGATATAGCGTTTGGTAGCTTCACCATTACTATCTTGAAGATATTGTTTTTCAGCCAAAGGAGCTAGAGTGGTAACAGTGATAGCTTGGGTTAGTCCCCGTTCAAACAAGGCCGAACCGTGGGTGGTAGGCAAAACACCGACTTCCACGTTTAGAGGTCGAATCTCGTCTAATTTTCGACGATCATAACGATGACCAGAAAGAGTTTGTTGGCGAACATGAGCTTTAAGAATAGTATCGACGGCAGCAATAAGATGGTTTAAAGAAACTTCTTCGGAATCAATTTTGTCCTGATAAATTTGCTTGACTTTTTCAATAATGGTCTCCTGTCCAATCATATGAGCGCCATCGACACCATCGTCAAAGAATTTTTTAATATCAGTTTTGATTTTGGATTCAACATCTTTGATAAGATCGACAGAAGGTCCGGCAGGTTCAAAAATAATTTTGGTTTTGCCGGCTTTGGCGACAAACTCATTAATTTGAGCATTGATTTGATCGCCGGTAGTTTTAGCCAATTCAATAGCAGAAAGCATTAAATCGTTTTTGACGATATTACCGTCGGCTTCGATCATATTAACACCTTTGGGACTGGTGCAAACCAAAAGATCGAATAAAGATGATTTCAACTGATCTAAGGTTGGATTGACAACTAATTTATCGTCAACATAGCCAACTCTGACGGCAGAAACGGGACCGTTGAAGGGAATATCAGAAATTGCCAAAGCTGCGGCGGCAGCGGTAAAGGCGGGAATAACAACATCGTGATTTTTGTCATTGCTAAGGACGGTAGTAATGATTTGAATCTCGTTTAAAAACCCTTGTGGAAACAGAGGTCGAAGGGAACGGTCGATAATTCGGCCAAAAAGAATGGCAGTATCGGAAGGGGCGCCGTCGCGTTTGATCCATTTACCACCTTTGATAATGCCACCGGCATAAAGTTTGTCAATAAATTCAACAGACAAAGGAAAATAATCTTTAGTTTCGTCTAGTTTTCCCATTAAAACAGTGGCTAGAACCACGGTATCGCCAAATTGAGCGACAACTGAAGCGTTGGTTTGAGGAGCGAGTTTACCAGTGGAAAGACTGATTTTTTTGTCACCCACCAAAATATCTTGTGTATACATTTTCATAAATTAATTAATTTTAGCTGGTTATTTCTTCAATCCAAGAGACTTAGTGATAGCAGTGTATCGATCAGGTTTGTGAATAGACAGATAACGAAGCAGACGGCGACGTTTGGCAATTTTGGTTAAAATGCCGCGTTTGGCCGGAGAATCGTGTTTGTTTTCAGCTAAATGACCTTGGAGTTTTTCGACTTCTTTGGTAAGAATAGCAATTTGAATTTCCGGAGAACCGGTATCACCCTTGGCTTGAGCGTGTTTAGTAATAATTTCCTGCTTTTCTTCTTTGGTTAACGCCATATGTTATTCGGCTAAGTCCGGTAAAAATATAATATTTTGGAATGGCTCCCAAAAAACCGAATTTAGTCTAGGGGAGATTATAGCACATTAAAGAAACTTAAGGCTACTGACAACTTTTGAATCGGCACAATTTTGGCCTTGGTAAAGATTGCAGGCTTGACCTAATTCGAAAATAACAACGGTACTTTTTGTGGGATTATATTTGACGTCGACCATAAAATTGATAGGACAATCGCTTTCGGAAAGATCTTTACCGTCGCCTAAAATTTTGACATTATAAATATCTGCTGTGGGAGATTGAGTTTTTTGGCCTAATTTACAACCCGAACCGTATTTTGATTTTAAATAATTCTCAAGAGAACTGTCGTCTTTAACGTTAGCTGCATATATTTTTAGCCTAGATAATGAGTAATTAGTGCTTTTAAAATCTTCCCAAGTGGTAGTATTTTTTTGACAAGAATTGGGAGTGTAAAAGGATTTGGAGGCCAGATAAATAGTATCTCCGTTTTCAAAAAATGTTATTGGTAAATTTTTGTCCCCACAATCAATTTGATTGGTTAAAAATTTGGAAACAATCAGAGAAAAACCAAATTTATAGTTAGTATAAAGATTATAATTTGAGTCAGACTCTGTTAAAGTTGATTCCTGCTTGTTTGGAGTCGGTTGGGTGGTTATAGTTGGTGCTTGAAGGACAATTTCTGAAGAAACTTTGCTATTTATTTTGTCAGTCTTTAATTGATTCGCTTTATTATTTAAAACAAAATAAAAGACACCAACAGCAGCTAATAAAATAGCAATGGTAGTAAAAAATAAATATTTATAGGGATTGTTAGTTGAACTAGACTGATTAACTTGGACTGGTTGAGATTCCTGAATTAAGGTAGTATCTTTCATACAAACAGTATACCTTTAATTTAATGATGTGACAATTGATTATAAAAAAGTTAATTTGACCAAACGTCACTACCTTTATGAATATTCATTTGTTGGTCATAACAATCAGTCCAGTATTTGGTTGGAATATTTTTTTCAGAAAATTCGGTACACATAGGGAGATCTTGATAGTCCCAAAGTAATTCCCATTGATTATTATTTTTATAAAAATATGCGGTGGAACCAACTCTTCTGGCGTGATGATTACCCTTGGCATAGTTATCAATAATTTCTAAATCATAAATTATAGAATTTTTAGACTGAAGAATTTTTATAAAAGGTAACTGCCGTTCCCGAGCGGCTTTAACTTGGTCTGAAGTAAAACAATAAAAATGGAACCAATTCCCCATTTCTTCTATGATCGGGGATTCGGCTAGACAAATAAATTGTCCCGATTCATAAGCCTGAATGTAGTCATAAAATTGGTTATCATCCTTGTTTTTGGAAGAATTTCGAGTATTTATTTTGAAACCGTGACGAGATAAATTATTTTTGACAATTTTATTCAGATTATCAAAAATTTGGTCTAGATCTTTGTTTCTGTTAGGATTATTGGAGTCATTTTTGATGATAAATCCTATGGATAATTGAGTGGGGATAGCTAAGTCTAGATTGTCGGTGTCAATCCACCAAGCTTCGCGGGAAGAATCAAACTCAGTAACCCGATTATCGGTAGTCAATTGATTACTAATTTGATTGAATAAAATTTCCAGATCGTTGTATGACTCTAATTTGGAGACAGGTTTATTAAAAATAAAAAACAAACCAAGACCTAAACTAAGCACCAAGAGTAAATATAAAACTTTTTTGGATATCGATAACTTTTTCTCTTTCATAAAAGAGTTATATCAGTATTGATGAGTGTTTTCAAGATAAGTTGGTATTCTATGTTTTACTTAGGCGGTGGGGGTGAAATTGGGATTATTGGTTGGCTGAGGTTGAGATTCTTGACTGGCGGGGATTTGAGTGGCTCTGAGACAAATAGCACCGGCTTCGAAAGTTTCCGGAGAAACATTGATGGAAAATGATTGGGTGGCAACACGCAAACCGATAAGCAAGTTTTTGGCAATGTCATGAGTAAGATTTAAATTGAGCATAGGCAGTAAAAAAGTGAACATTTCGGAATAAGGGGCATCTTGATCAACTAAACCAGTTTTAGCCCAAGGTTTGAGATTGTTTTGAGGAGAAATCTGCACCCAAGTGCCAGAATTAACTATATTGGAATTGACCCCTAAACTGGTTTCATCACCCAGAATAAAGTTAACGTCAGCGCTACCGGACTGATTGGTAACCAAAATTTGATTTTGAGAGACTTTTGGAGAACCGTCTTTGGTTTGAACTACTAAGTTTAATTTGCCGTTATCTTGGTTGTAGTTGACGGTTTCAATTTGATCAAGAGGATAGTCAAGAGTAATGACTAAATCATTTTGATTGTGAGTGTCGGTAACCATTTCTAAACCACTAAGTTTAGAATAGTTAGCGTCGGGTTTTTGGGGGCAAAAAAGCTTGGTATCAAGATTATTGTTTTTAAGAGACAAAGCCAAAGCTAAACCGGCAGATAAACTATCGATACTTAACTGAGGGACGACAACCAAAGCTGTCTTGGCAGTTTGAAGCAAATTTTTGATGTCATCGACTTTGTAGTTTTTCATAAGAAATTCATTTCTGATAAGACAATTTGGCAATTATCAGAAAGCCTGCTTTAATTCTTATTATTTTTTAATTAAAACTAAACGGCAAGCTAATTAAGTGCCATTTACGTCTTGTTATAGGATATTATAACATCGTTTAACTTAAAGTCAATATAAGGCTTAAAAGTCATACCACAATCGGAACCAGACTTGACTTTGTCAATAATATCTTTACCGTGACGAATACCCTCAACCTTGGTGTCTTTGATAATTTTGCCGTCTCTTTTGAGGTGAATTTGATCACCTTTAGTAATTTCGCCTTTGGTACACTGAATACCGGCAATTCTGACTTTGTCAATTTTGAATTCAGCTTTGATGATCCCCTCGCCTAAAATAGTTTCATCAATGGTAGGTTCCAACATTTTGAGAACTTGAGATTGAATATTTTCGATAATTTCGTAAATAATTTTGGACTGAAAGACTTTGACTTGATTTTTTTCCGCTAATTTGAGGATTTGTTTGGGAGTGTTGACATTGAAAGCAAAAATTTGAGCATTGCCGGTTTCAGCCATAAAAACATCATTGTCAGTAATGGCGCCGACACCTTCGGATAAAATGTAAACATCATCGGAAAAACTGCGTTTGAGAGCCTCAAGAGTGCCTTCAACATCGGCTTTGAGAATGATTTTCAATTTGGGATTGTCTTCGTCGTATTCATACTTGACTTTACATTGAGAAGTAGGAGAAGGCAGACGTTTTTCAGGAGTAACCAAACTGCCAACACAAGGAACTAATTCGAAACCTAAAACTTTAACCGGAGTGCTAGGACCGGCAGATTTAAGAGATTGACCTTTGTCGTCAACAATGGCTTTGACTTTGCATAAAATATCGTCGGCATAAACTTGATCGCCAAGATTGAGAGTACCTTCTTGGACAATCAAGGAAGCCACTGGACCGCGGGATTTATCAAGTTTAGACTCAATAATAAAAGCTTGAAGAGGACGATCAGGGTAAGATTTCAGCTCTAAAATTTCAGCGTTAAGCTTAATAAGCTCTAATAGTTTATCAATTCCTTGACCGGTTTTGGCGGAAACAGGGACAACGGCAGTTTGACCGCCGTATTCTTCAGGAGTAAAACCAGCTTCAACCAATTGACCTTTGACCTTGTCGGGAGAAGCGCCTTCAAGATCCATTTTGTTCATGGCAACAATAAAAGGAATATCATTTTTTTTGATATGTTCAATACATTCTTTGGTCTGAGGCATAATCCCTTCGGTGGCAGCAACAACTAAAACGGCAATATCGGTAATACTGGCGCCACGGGTGCGCATGTCACAAAATGCGGCATGACCGGGGGTGTCAATAAAAGTAATTCCTTGAACTTGATAAGCGCCGATATGTTGAGTAATACCACCGGCTTCGCGACGGATAACATCGGTAGATCTGATTTTATCCAAAAGACTGGTTTTACCATGATCAATATGACCCATAACAGTAACAATGGGCGGACGAAAGGTATTAGATTGAGTTAATGTCATATTTTAGAAAACCAGAAACTATGAATTTATTCCTGATTTTGAGTTATTTTAATTTCCAATCCAACTAGCTGACCGGCCAAACGGACGTTTTCACCGCCACCACCGATAGCTAAAGCTAATTGATTTTCAGGAACAGAGACAGTGGCCACATTTTGGTCAATAGAAACAACTTTGATGTCCTCGGCTGGAGATAAAGCCTGAACTACAAAATTATTGATATTTTTAGAAAAGGGAACCACATCGACTTTTTCAGAAGGTGGCAATTCGTTGAGAATGGCTTGAATTCGAGAACCTTTTTGACCAATACAAGAACCGACTGGATCAACACCAGCTTGAGTGGAGGAAACAGCTACTTTGGTTCTTTCGCCAGCTGATCTGGCTATTTTTTCGATAGTGACAGATTTGTTGCCGACTTCGGGAACTTCGCGAACAAATAATTGTTTGATAAATTCAGGATCGCGGCGGGAAAGGATAACTTCGCTTTTGCCGGTTTCTTCGTCTTTGACAATCGATTTGAGTAAAAACCATTTACGACTACCCAATTGAATGACTTCACCGCGAATTTGTTCGTCTTTGGGGCAAATACCTTCAGTTTTACCAACGCCGACGACTAACTTGTAAGGATCAGATCGCAAAACAATACCGGGAACTAATTGACCGACTTTCTTTTGGAATTCACTAATAACGGTTTCTTTTTCGATTTCGTGAATTTTTTGATCAATAACCTGCTTGGCGGTTTGAGCGGCAATACGACCGAATCCGGGTGGAGTAACTTCGATTTTTTTATTACCTTCGAGTTTAAAAACTTTGAAAGAACCACTGTCAGCGGAAAGTTCAACTTCGAATTGATCATCTTCAGAAACTTCTTGACCACGTTCTTTTTGGTCGCGTTTGTAGGCAGAAATCAGTCCAAGTTCGATAGAATCCAAAATAGATTGGACATCGATGTTGCGTTCGCCGGCAATTTGGGCCACGGCGGCGGCGAATTCAGTTTTTGGTAGTTTTCTTAGATCCATAAATCTCCTTTTTTGGCGATTTACAAAAAAAGGGGCCTTGCCAGCCCCAAATTCAAATCGCAAAAAATTATATTAGTGGAATATTATAGCAGAAAATTGAGCAAAGAAAAAGCGCCCGTTTGGTTGTTTTTGCAAACCTTACAGGCGCTGTGGCAGTTTAGTGTGGGAGGGATTGAGTTCTAGAAATTTTTTGGCGCTGTAGATAAATCAAACAGTCATCAAGAATTTTATGATTTCCGTGACTGCTTCATTTTCCTCAAGAGGGACGTCGATGTTGCCTTCGTGTTGAAATAAGTTCATGTAAAGGTTTGCCTTTCCATCACGATTACGGATTACAAACAGGATAATATATTGGTAAGAACTCCAAGAAACCTTGAAAAAGATACGGTAGGGCGGTTTTATGGTGGGAGAAACAGAAAAGTGAACATTTTGTTGGTTTAGGATTTCGTTGTGAGGGTTGTCAGTGATGATGTTGATAATTTTCCTCCTTAAAGG
Source organism: Candidatus Shapirobacteria bacterium (assembly GCA_017991615.1). Lineage (GTDB taxonomy): Bacteria > Patescibacteriota > Microgenomatia > UBA12405 > UBA12405 > WARW01. The sequence continues at coordinate 8,658 of JAGOQF010000003.1, read as the reverse complement.
GAAAAAGGCTGGATCTTCTTCAAGACTTGCTGCTATAAATCTCAAAATATTTAAGCAGCCAGCCAACAGTTTTTGGTCGTGAGGAAATTGCTTTTGAAGTTCTTTCTCATAAACTTGTCTTTCTTTGGCTTCTTCTTTGGCTTCTTCTTCAGCTTTTTTTTGAATTGCTTCTTGTCTTTTCCTTTCTTTTTCGGCATTTTCGGCAATAGATTTTTGGATCTGAGTGATGGCGACACCTCTTATACCTACCTCTGAATTCATAGTATTCCCCTCCTTAAATAAATTGTTCAAGTGCACCCGCTTTTGGGTTCGGATGGATTATAGCACAAATAATCAATAAATTAGTAACTACAGGCTAAATAGTAGTGATTTAAATTTATCAATGGAATTGATACGACAAAAAGTTGATTATTTGAACAGGCTGATTAGTTTTTTGATAATCAATTGATTTTCTTCTTTTTGAATAAGATTTTTTTCATCTGAAGTCATTTCAATAAATGGTTTATTGAACTTGGCCGGACCTTGAAGGCTATTCAAAGGCCAACCAGAAATTTTTGTATCTGAAGCGGGATAAAAAAACTTAATTTGACGATCAAAAGAAACAGTATTTAGTTTATTGTTTAACATTAAGGTATAAGCAATCCGCCAATAACCGGTGCGTTTAGCTTCGGGAACATTTTTAATTACGTTTTCCCAATAATCAAATAATTCACTATCGGTGGCGTCTAAATTATGATTAATCCGTCTGACATTAACTCCGGGTTGTTCTGATGGCGGGAGAAAATCAACAAATAAGGACTCATCCTCACAGAAGACAGGCAAATTTGTTCTTTGAGAATAAAACTTGGCTTTAATTTGAGAATTTTCTTCCGCAGTATCACCAGTTTCGGTAGGTTTTTGATCAATTCCAATATCTTTTAGGCCAACTATTTTTTTGGAAAGAGGGGTTAATAAATTTTGATAATAATCAAGTTTAGCGGGATTGTGAGTGCCGATAACTAGAGTTTCCAATTTCATTGGTTCTATTATAAACCAAGCTGGCGGACAAGATCCTTTTGACGAGGAGTGAGACGAGTGGGAATTTCAACCATAAGACGAATATAAAGATCGCCAATACCAAAGCCAGAAACTTGCTTGATACCACGACCACGAAGACGGATAAGAGTGTTGGGTTGAGTGCCGGCTTTGACTCTGACTTTAACCGGTTCGGTGAGAGTTGGCACTTCAATTTCAGTACCCAAAACTGCTTGAGAAAAAGTAAGGTTGATAGTGACAAAAATGTCGTTACCTTCACGTTTGAAAACTTTATCGGGAAGAACATCAATATATAAAATAAAATCTTTAAATCTGATTCTTTGACCATCATCAACACCGGCAGGAATTTTAATTTTACGACGTTTACCATCAATATTGAATTCCTTTTCTACTCCTTTGGCGGCTTCCAAAAAAGAAATGCTGATTTTGTAAGTCTCTAGGCGTTTGCCTTGACTGCGTCCGGTAAAACCAGCCCCAAAAAATTGTTCAAAAATATCAAAAGGGTTGCTAAAACCGCCAAAATCAAAGTCGGCACCACCGACGTTACCACTGCTTTGGGTATAAGTAAAGTTAAAAGGACCACTTTGTTGAGTGTAAGTTCGACCACCAGCCGGTCCAGCGTTGGGGTCAAAAGCGGCGTGACCAAATTGATCATAAGCGGCTCTTTTTTGGTCGTTACTTAAAACTTCGTAAGCTTCGTTGATTTCTTTGAATTTTTCTTCGGCGTCGGCAGCTTTGTTGTGATCAGGATGATACTTAAGAGCCGATTTACGATAAGCGCTTTTGATATCACTTTTGGTGGCGTTTTTGGAGACACCCAAAACTTCATAAAAATCTTTTTTCATAGAAGTTATTTTAGCGAAATAATTTGAAAACCATAGCGGTCAATTTCTTTTTTGGACCACATCCCGCTGGCTTCAATATCTTTGGTTTTTAGAACAAAAGTAATTTGTTTTTTGATTTCACGACCAGTAAATTGCTTGGTTTTAGGGTCAAATTCCTGCAAAACTAAAGTGTCGCCGACACGATATTGCCAGTCGGCTAAACGAAGATCGAATGTTTTATCACCAGAAATTACTTTTTCAAACAATTCAGGCCAAGCCTTTTTTTTAATAATCATTTTTGATTGTTAAATACACAGGGGCGCGTCTACTGACGCGCCCCTGTGTTAAAAGTTTATTCAACAACTTCGCCTTCTTCGGCATCTTTGGTGTCTTCAGAACCGGAAGATGCTTCTTCAGATGGTTGACCTTGAGCTTGAGCTTCGGGACCGTCGGTGGGCGGAGTTTGTTGTTGATGCTGTTGTTGATAGATAGCAGCGCCGACAGTTTGAAGAATCTGACTGAGTTCTTCGCTAGCTTTGTTTAACTCATCAATTTGAACATCAGCCTTGGTAAGAACATCTTTCGACTCTTTGATTTTGGTTTCAATTTTTTCTTTGTCTTCAGACTTGATCTTGTCACCCAAGTCTTTGAGAGTTTTTTCGCCAGAGAAAATAGTGCCATCAAGCCTATTTTTGGCTTCAGCTAAAAGACGTTTGTCTTCATCTTCGCGGGCATGAGCTTCGGCATCGCGCTTCATCTGCTCAACTTCTTCTTCTTTGAGATTAGTAGCATTTTGAATAGTAATCCGCTGTTCTTTGTTGGTACCCTTGTCTTTGGCAGAAACGGAGAGAATACCGTTGCTATCGATATCAAAGGTAACCTCGATTTGAGGCATACCGCGAGGCGCCGGAGCAATACCGTCCAAAATAAACCGACCGAGGGATTTGTTATCAGCGGCCATAGGTCGTTCGCCTTGGAGAACATTGATTTCCACCTGAGGTTGGTTATCAGAATAAGTGGTGAAAATCTGAGATTTCTTGGTAGGCACGGTAGTATTGCGATCGATGAGAGGAGTGCGAACACCACCAGCAGTTTCGATGCCTAAGGTCAATGGAGTCACATCTAACAGAACAATATCTTTGACTTCGCCGGTCAAAACTGCTCCTTGGACAGCGGCACCAATGGCAACAACTTCGTCGGGATTGACGTTGTTGTTGAGATCTTTACCAAAAAAGTTTTTAACAACTTCTTGAACTTTAGGCATACGGGTCATACCACCAACCATAATGACTTCTTTGATATCAGATTTGGAAACACCGGCATCTTTAAGAGCTTTTTCAACCGGAACGATAGTTTTTTGAATAAGATCATCAACCAATTTTTCCAGTTCAGAACGAGTCATTTTCTTGGTTAAATGAAGCGGTTGACCGTCTTTTTGAGTGATAAAAGGTAGGTTAATTTCGGTTTCAGCGGCGCTAGAAAGCTCAATTTTGGCTTTTTCAGCGGCTTCACGAACCCGTTGGAGAGCTTGAGGATCTTTACCTAAATCAACACCATTTTGTTTTTGGAAGTCATCAATGATCCAGGTAATGACCTTTTGATCAAAATCATCACCACCAAGGAAGGTATCACCGTTGGTGGATTTGACTTCAAAAATACCGTCGCCGATTTCCAAAATAGAAATATCGAAGGTACCACCACCCAAATCATAGACAGCAATAAGTTCATTTTGTTTTTTGTCCATACCATAGGCAAGAGCGGCAGCGGTAGGTTCGTTGACAATCCGTTGGACATTGAGACCGGCGATTTCACCGGCTTGTTTGGTAGCTTGTCGCTGAGAATCATCAAAATAGGCCGGAACAGTAATAACGGCATCAGTGACTTTTTCACCTAAGTATTTTTCGGCATCGGTTTTACATTTTTGCAGGATCATAGCCGAAATTTCTTGAGGAGTATAAGTTTTGCCACCAATTTCGACAGCGGCGGTTTTATCTTTGCCAGCGACAATTTTGAATGGAGCCACTGATTGAGTTTTTTTAACTTCAGGATCATCAATTCGACGACCCATAAGACGCTTGACACTGTAAACAGTATTTTCAGAATTGAGAACCATCTGCCGTTTGGCAAGATCACCAACCAGTTTTTTGACTGGTTCAACAACTGAAGGGATAGTATTTCGACCTTCGGCGCTAACAATAATTTTGGGAGTGCCGCCTTCCATAACAGCGACACAAGAATTGGTAGTTCCAAGATCGATTCCAATGATTTTGTTTGACATATATATATAGCTTTAGAACGTTGAGACGTTTGAGCTTAATTTAAAAAATAATTATTAATTAATATTAATTTAGGTCAGATTTACCAACAACGACATGAGCCGGTCGGATAACGTGACCATTTAATTTATAACCGGGTTTTTTGACAGAAATAACTAAATTGTCTTGACCGGGAACAGCTTCGACACATTCCATAGTTTCGGGATTAAATTTATGATTGAGAGCCTCAATTTCTTCAACACCCTCGGTTTTGAGAACTGATATAAATTTGTCGATAGCGATTTTGAGACCGGCATCTTGGAGATGTTGGTAAGTAAGATTAAAATCATCTAAGACTTCAATCATTTTGGTAACCATGGCAGTAGTAGCTAGAGTCACAAAAAGTTGACGTTGGGACTCAATTCTTTTTTCAAGATTGGCATAGTCAGCCAAGGACCGTTTGAGTCTATTTTCCAACTCAGAGATTTTTTGAGATTCGGCGGAATCAGTTTTAGATTTTTTAGTTTTGGTCATAGATAATTAACGAGTAATTTTGGAGATAAGATTGGCAAAGTAGTCAACAGTAGGAACAACGTGCGTATAATGAAATCGGGCTGGACCAACAACACCAACAACACCCCGATGGGGACCAGCTTCATATTTCTGGTAAACAAAACCACAGGGTTCGAGATGTTCAATACCCAAATCTTCACCGATTAAAAGATGGACAAAATCATCATCATTGTCGGCGACAGCAGAAGCTTTGTTGATAATGTCAAACCAAAAATTGTAATTATCCAACAAAGACAAAACAGTTTTGGTAACATCGATGTTATAAAATTCGGGTTCTTCCAATAAATTAGAGGCGCCGTGACTGTAAATAATACCGTGATCGGTGGTGGCGATAGCCATAGATCGGGTGCGGTTAGCTAATTCTTTGGTAGTCTCGCGAAGGAGTGAATCAAACTCGTTGCGATAATCCCAGACTTTTTCTTTAACACCAATTTCTTCACTGGCGGAAAGATTTTTAGGCGTCATCAAATTTCGGACATAATATTTGAGACCCATTGAAGTCGGTGAACGACCGGCGGAAAGATGACCTTTCTTAAGAAAGCCCATCTGAGTTAGAGTCGCCATTTCGTTTCTAATGGTGGCTGAAGAAATCCCCAAAGAATACTTTTTTTCCAGGGTTTCAGAACCAACCGGAGAGGCGGTTTCGATAAATTCCTCAGTAATACACTTGAGAATTTTTATTTGTCGTTGAGTTAGATCTGCCATATTAGCAATATAATAGACTGACTGCTAACAGTTGTCAAGAGGGATGGATAATTTACTTTTTGAATATGAAAAAAATCAGACCAAAAAGTAGAGCAATAATAACTAGGTTAATAATAGATAATTGACGGAAAGATTGGAGCAAAAAAATAGAGGTAAGATAAAAAGAAATCAAAAAAGAAAGAAAATAATTTTTGGAAAAGATAAAATTTAAGGACAAAAATCCGGCAAAGATTATTACAAAAAACATAATTCTAGCCCAGAGAAATTGAGGGGAAACATAGTTGATAAACAACAAAAAAACTGACCAAATCAAAAGAGAAAAGTAGAAAAATTTATGATTCATTGAGTTGTTTGATAGGATCTTCGCCTTCAGTCTTGATTTTATTGACAATTTTGACTAACTGATTGGTTCTGGTGGAATCAACCTTGTGATAATGTTTTTGAAGAGTTTCAATTTTAGTGCCGATTTCTTTGAAAGCTTGATTGTAAGTATCAAATTCCTCGGCAAATTTTCTAATATAACCAATGATATTGGCAACGTTTTTCTGGTAACGGAAATTATCGTAAGACTGATGAACCATACGAAGGATGGCAGTAAAACTGAAAGGACCGGCTAAAATAACTTTTTTGGTCATAGCTTCCTGCCAAATCTCAGGGAAACGATCATAGATAAAACTGAAAATCATTTCATTGGGAATAAAAAGAATCACAAAATCAACGGTATTTTTTTCGGGATTAATATACTCTCTGGTAGTAACTTCTTTGATTTTAGCTTTGATGCTTTGTTCAAACAATTTTTTGTACTCTTCTTTTTGAGATTTAGTCTCGGCTTCACTCATTTTGACCAAATGTTGATAAGGGAATTTGGCATCAATGTTGATTTTGACACCGTCGGGAAGATAGACGGTAAAGTCAGGACGAGAGACATCGCCGGCCACCTGCTTGTCGTAGTTAACACCGGCAACAAAGCCGGACATTTTGAGTAAATCTTCGGCAACTTGTTCGCCAAATTGCCCCCGCAGTTGATTGTTACTGAGAACGTTTTTGAGACCTTCAGTGGTAATTTTAAGTTGTTGAGTAAGGGTTTTTTGCTCTTCCAATTTTTCGGCTAAACTGGAAAAACTGCCGATTCTCCCCTTTTCAACCTCCTCCAATTTTTTGTTATTTTTGTCAATTTCTGTTAAAGCTCGGTTAACCAATTCCTCAATGGCTTGTTTTTTGTTAGATAAATCGGTGCTAACTTTTTCGTTGGCAAGATTGATTAAATTAGTATTAGCTTGATTTAAAATTTCGGGAAATTTTTGATTGAATTGGTTAAAAAATTCGGAACTGATGTCAGCAGCAGTATTTTTCTTGTTCTTGAGAATCAAAAAAACCAAGGCTAAGAGAATTAAAACTAAGAGAATATAAATGTAGGTCATAAAAGATTTTATCACCTAAATCTAATCTCCTCTTTAACAAGGGGGGATTTGAAATTACTTTATTCCAGTAGTACCGAGACCGCCGCGGGAAGGATGAGACATATCATCAACTTCGTTAAACTCAAAATTTTCACACTTGATTAAAAGTAACTGACAAAGACGAGTCCCTTTGTCAATATGAACCGGTTGATCAGTAAAATTGTAAGCGGCAAAAAGATATTCATCGTCGTTACCGCAAAAATCGCGATCAAAAACACCAACACTGTTGGCAGACATCAGACCGAGTTTGTGAGTTGAACTACGAGGAACCATTAAAATAAAGTAACCGTCGGGGATTTTGATGGCGACATTTAAGGGAATGTAAGCAATTTGTTTAGGGTCGATATCAACATCAAGGCGAGCGCAAAGATCGACAGCGACAGCGCCGGCAGTTTTGTGAACCGGTAAGGGCAGAGTTTTATCAAAACGTTTAAGATTAAGTTTCATTATTTATATATAGCATGGGTGCCGATGGAATGAAACCAAATTTCATTTTCATTTTCAAAAGAAAAAACAATTCTATAATGGTAATCTATTGAGAAAGAATAAAAGCCCTTTAATTTTCCTGTAAGTGGATGAGTTTTAAGACAAGGATCAAACGGGTTGGTTCGGAAAATTTTTTCCTTAACTTCTAGCTTATTTTTAATTAATTTTGAAACTTTTTTATATTCTTTAAGAAAATTTGAAGAAAGATATATTTTCACTACAATTTATTTTATAGTTTTTTTAGGTCTTTGAAAGATTTAAGCAAGAACTTATTCCCTTTTTGCATTTCTTTGCGACTGGTTTTGAGAGATTTTATAATCTCTGACTCAGATTTTTCTCTTAGAAGACTCCTAAAAAATTCGCTTTTGCTAGCAAAACCACCTTTTTTGACTGAACGGTTGACGTAGTCGGCCATTGATTTGGGTAAGGAGATGTTAATAATTTGTCTCATAACGCATTGTAACACAAAATGTTACAAAAAATAATTACTTGAATGCGTTACACTCTACCAACACCACCAGAGGAAACATTTCTTGGGTTTCGGTTGATCTTTAATTGGTGGAGGTGTGGGAACAGCAGTAGCTTTTGGAGCAGCCACAGTGGGTGTTGGAGTGGTAATAGTAGTAAACAATGTTTTCGATTGTTTGGTAACTAAATTAGAAGACAATGAGGTATTTGTGGTACTGACTGCGGGGAAATTTTTGTAATAAATCTGATGATTAGTTTTAAATTTCATAATATTACTCCAATCCCCAGTGGCACAGCCATTTTGACCTCTGACTTTAACATAGTAAGTGGTATTTGGTTTTAAGAAATAAATACTATGACTTTGAACTCCCTCTCTAAGAAGAGTAACTTGTTCTCCATGTTCCTCAGCATTGGGGTTAGTGGAAAAACTAATGAAATATTGATTGGTGTCAGGCAGTGGAGTAAAGAACAGTTTGGCTGAATTATAGGTAGTATTTATTTGAAATAAATCAGACTTAAATAGTGGTCTGGCGTCAGTGCAGGTAAAACTATAACTTGGCGGTGAAGACACACTTACAGGCTGATGAACTGGAGCTTGGGTCGGAGTCGGAGTTGGGGTTGAGGTGGGCATAGGTGTCGGGGTTGGAGTTGAGGTTGGTGGAACTGGAGTCGGAGTTGGGGTTGAGGTGGGCATAGGTGTCGGGGTTGGAGTTGAGGTTGGTGGAACTGGAGTCGGAGTCGGGGTTGAGGTGGGCATAGGTGTCGGAGTTGGGGTAGGTGGCATAGGTGTTGGAGTCGGAGTGGAGGTGGGCATAGGTGTTGGAGTGGGAGTTGAAGTTGGCATGGGTGTTG
>JAGOQF010000019.1 GCA_017991615.1 Candidatus Shapirobacteria bacterium | reverse complement strand
ATATTGGTGGTTATCTTGACTTATCTGGGCTTACCTCAGCCGAAGGTTTAGTTCTGCCAGAAAATATTAGTGGTGGTCTTTATTTATCTGGGCTTACCTCAGCCGAAGGTTTAGTTCTGCCAGAAAACTTTAGAGGTACACTTAATTTACCCCGTCTTACTTCAGCCGAAGGTTTAGTTCTGCCGAAAAACTTTAGTGGTACACTTTATTTTTCTAGTCTTGTTTCAATTAGAGATTTAAATTTACCAGAAAACTTTGATGGTATTATTTATTTAGTGGGAAGTAAAATTTCTGTTGATGAAAAAAAATTTTTAAGGAAAAAATATCCTAAATCGAAAATATTTTAAAATTGGAAAATGTTAACAAATAATATTCATTTGTTTTACTTGGTTTGATTAGGGATTAGCAATGTCAGAATTAGTGAGTTGACAGAAAAATAGGGGTGGTTATACTGATTGTATGAATAATAATGATCGAAATGTGAGGACGTTGATTATTTGTTTTGTAGTGGCGCTGTCAGTATTGGTGCCAATGAGAATGAATGAGGCGGTTCGGGAGAGTCGAGATTGGGTCAGGGTATTAGGAGAAGAGGTAGTAGAGGAATCGGTGATGGAGGACTATGTTGTTGATGAAGGGATAGTGACTGAGGTATATACGGAAGCAGAGGGAATGACGGCGGATGAATTGTTGGAATATGAAGGTATTTTGGAGGATAATTGGCAAAATGAAGAGATAATTTTGCCGAACGCTAAATAAGGTTTATTTGATGGAAATAGAGTAAAGGTTTTCGGAAGCTCCGGGATAGGGAGTGGTGAGGATGATGATTTTGTCACTGCTCCAAGGAACTACTAGACGGTGATTGAAGTTGGCGGCAAAAATGATTTGACGATTGGTACCATCGTAGTCGATAACTTTGAGATTGTCTTGATTAACAAAGGTGAGGTTGTTGGTGTTGGGAATCCATGAAGGGTAAAGAATTTCATTTTTGGAACCGATAAGGAAGTTGGTATCGTCTTTGAGATCGTAGACATAATAGTGGTCAGCTTGGAGGTGGCGATGTTCGGTTTGAGTGCTGCGAGCGGGAGGAGGAGTAATTAAGTTGGCTTCTAAATCAGCATCGGTTTTGGCTAGGTAGAGAACTTTGTGATCGTCACTGGAAAATTGAATATTTTGGGCGGAATCGGTGGCAATCAGGGTTTGGATAGCTTTGGGGAGAGACTGAAGCTTGGTGGCAAGGATAGTTTCGGTTTGAGTTTGCCAATCAAGATAAATAGTTTTAAGATTGTCGGTAACATCGGTCAAAATTTGAGAAGTAACGGGAGTGTCAAGAGAGAGAAGGTAATTTATTTTTTTGACAGAATTAGTAGCTAAAATTTGGCGAGAGTTTGGTGAAAAAGTGAAGTTAAACTCAGACCAATTGATAGCGGGAGTGTTGGTAGCCAGCTGGCGGGAATCGCTACGGATAAGGGATAAGGGCAGACCGGTAGATTCGATAATGTAAAGACCGTTGTCTTTGGTAGCGGAAGCGGAGGCAACGGCATAAATAATTTTAGTATTGTCGGTATTGACGGCTGGATTGATGGCGCCAGTGAGAGTGATTGGTTTGAGATTGGGAACGGTACTAAAAAGCTGAATATCGGCTTGGTAGACGGTTTCAGGTTTGATAGTGACGGTTTTTTGCCATGGAAGGAAGCCGTCTTTGGTAATTTTAAGTTGGTAGACGCCAGGAGGAAGGTTGATGGTATCGTCGGTGGCAGTAATAAGTTTGTCGTCGAGGTAAACAGAGGCACCCTTGGGTCGAGAAACAGCAGAAATCATACCGGTAGGCTCTGAACTGAAGCCATCTTTGAGAGAAAAGCGATAGCCTCGAGCGAATAAAGAGATAAGATAGGTAGCCAGGATAATAAATAAACTGACAGAAGTGATTAAAATCAGACTAAGTCGGTTGGGGGTGGTTTTCATATGAGTTTATTATAACTTAGATAGGTGATTTAGGATATATGAATTGTGAATAAAACCGCTAAAATTAAGTATGAAGTTTTTTAAGAAGTTGGCGATTGATTTGGGAACGGCTAATAGTTTGGTGTGGGAGGCGGGCAAAGGAGTGGTTTTAAACGAACCAACGATTGTGGCGGTGGGGATTGAGGATAGAAAGGTGTTGGCAGTGGGTAATGAAGCTAAAAAAATGCTAGGTAAGACGCCAGAATATATTGAAGTTATTCGACCGTTGGAGGAGGGAGTGATTGCTGATTATGAGGTAACAGAGGCGATGTTGAGGTATTTTTTGCAGCAAGTGATGGGAAATAAGTGGTTTGTGGGGCCAGAGGTAATGGTGTGTGTGCCGGCAGGAGTGACTCAAGTGGAACAAAGGGCGGTGTTGGATGCGGCTTTGTCGGCAGGAGCGAGAAAGGCTTATTTGATTGATGAGCCGTTGGCGGCGGCGATTGGAGCTAAAATACCGGTATCTGAGGCGTTTGGGAACATGATTGTGGATGTTGGCGGTGGAGCGGCGGAAGCGGCGGTGATAGCTTTGGGGGGGGTAGTGACTCATAAAAGTGTTAAAGTGGGCGGTAATAAGCTGGATATGGCGATTGTGGATTTTTTGAAAAAGAATTTTAACTTAGTGGTGGGAGAACAAACAGCAGAGGTGGTTAAGATAAAATTAGGATCAGCAATTAAGCCCAAGAAGGTGGAGTCATTTGAGGTTAATGGTCGGGATGCAGTTTACGGTTTGCCAAAAAATATAATGATGGATAATGAAATGGTGTATGAGGCGATTAAGCCGATGTTGGAAATGATTATCATGGCAATCAGAGATACTTTGGAAATAACGCCGCCGGAGTTGGTGGCGGATATTGTTGATCGAGGGATAGTGCTTAGTGGGGGAACGGTGCAGTTGAAGAATTTTAATACCTTGGTAACCAGGGAAATTGGGGTGTCGGCTCATGTGGCTTTGGAACCGCAATTGTGTGTGATTAAAGGGACGGGGATGGCGATAGAAAATTTGGAAGTCTATCGGCGGGCGATCAAGTGATATAGTTTTGGTTTTTAACCTATAAAATAAAGGATGGTGAGATTTTTTAAGATATTTTTTTGATTATTTTTGGCATTATAAGTGAGGTTTTGTGAAAATTTTTGTTTTAAAGAAAAAAAGGATAAAATTAGCTGATTTGAGTTTGATTTTGTGAGTAAAATAATTGTTCTAAATGGTAAAAATTACGGTAAGTTAATTTTTTGATAATTTATCTTATAAAATTTTGAGGTATAAGAAGGTGATACAGTTAAACTGTTAGCTTTAATAAAATTGGTTATAGGATAATTTTTAAGATATTTTTGCCCCAAAATTTGGATGGGAAAAATGCTAAAATTGACCAATGACCAAAAAAAAGACAAAAAAACAGGTTCAGAGGTCAAAAAAGGTTAAAAAATTGGTGAGGTCTAGTGATGTTTATACCCTAAGTTATTGGAAAATGTTTGATATTCCTCTTTTTGGCGGAGACAAGTGTCGAGTGCTAAAAGAGCTAGAAAGCAAGTTGAGAGAGGGGAGAAGAAAATATTGGGTGGCGACGGTAAATCCGGAGTTTGTGATGGCGGCGGAAAAAGACCGACAGTTTAAGAGATTGTTGCAAACCAAAACGAGCTTGAATGTGATTGATGGGATTGGTTTGATATGGGCACATGAGTTAAAGAGAAGATCTCAGATCTCAGATGTCAGATGTCAGGGTAAAATGAGGAGGTTGGGGTGGGGTTTTAGGACTGGAGTGAGGGTTTTGAAGGGGGAGTATAAAAATAAGGTGGCATCGGGAGCGGATTTGGTGGTGGATTTGGCGAAGATGGCAAAGAAATACAACAAAAAAATGTTTTTGTTGGGAGGTTGGGGAGATCGAGCGGTGAGAGCGGCGGAAGTGTTGAGGAAGAAAGCTGGGTTAAAGAAAACCCAGATTGGAGCTTGTGCTGGTGAACCGATGATGACAAATGAGACGGTAAAAAAGGAAATTAATAAGTTTAGACCGGATATTTTGTTGGTAGCGTATGGGATGAAACGACAAGAAATATGGATTGGAGAGAATTTGGAAGAGATTGAAGTGGGGATAGTTATGGGGG
>JAGOQF010000013.1 GCA_017991615.1 Candidatus Shapirobacteria bacterium | reverse complement strand
CTCTGGTGTTGGTTCCGGAGTCGGTTCCAGTGTCGGTTCAGGCGTCTTGGTCGGCACTGGTGTTTCTGTTGGTTTCTGAGTCGGTTCCGGCGTGGGCTCAGGTGTCGGCTCTGGTGTTGGTTCCGGAGTCGGTTCCAGTGTCGGTTCAGGCGTCTTGGTCGGCGCTGGTGTTTCAGTTGGCTTTATTGGAGGACATCCACTAGAAATAGTAAGTTGTGGATTTTTCCCAGCGTCTCCAGTCCAAATAACATAGGCATTGGTAGAATTAGGATCAAGTTTATACCAGCCAGTGATAAAATGGACAGCTCCAACATGCTTTACTGGTTGATAGACGGTACCGTTGACAGTCAATTTAGCTGTCGTAGCCGTACCGCCGGTAAAGATCCAGTGAAGCGTTCCTGGATTGTAATTGCAGTTGACGTTGTTCAGTTCACCGTTGGTAACACCTTGACCGGTCCAATAGATGGTACCGTCGGCGGTGGCAATAGTGGCAAAGGTTAAAACAATCAAAGCAATCAAGAGAATAGTGACCAAAACAACCCTTTTGTTAAACATAACCTTGTTTCTCCTTTACTAATTATTGGGTATATCACCATGAGTTACGAAACCTACATAGAACACCCCCTTTTTTATTTTTTATATTAAGGTCTGAAAGCAAGAGCAATGGCTCTATGTAAAAAAAACATACAAGACAAAGCAATAGGGTCATCGTAGTGTGGGGTTTGATATAAACCAATCCCCCAACCCAAACTGTTCGGAATTTCATTGAACCTTTCAGAATATTCCTCCGTAATTTTATGGAGGTGTGTCATTTCTTCGAGAGTTCTTACCTTATAAAACCCTAGTCTCATTTTCCTCTCCTTTCTTTTTAATATACCAGTAGATTTATCCTGTCAATGTGCATCAATACCTTTTGGTTCTTAACCAAAATCTCCGTATTTTATCATAAATTTACTAAATAATAAATTTATATCTCCCAATCTCAGAAATTATCTTCAAGAAATGGTATTCATAAATTTTATGTCTGCCTTGACTTATTCGCAATTCACCAATATTTTGCAAAAAACAAAGTTCTGTTACCAAAATATCTACTGATAATAATTGTCTAATAATTTCTACTGTCAGTTATTTAATTTAGAAACTTTTAAATTCGTCTCCATAGGCAGTTTTTGTTATCATAAACTATGCTTTTTTTATCTCTTCTCCCAATCTTTGTTTTTATTATTCTGGTAATTTTTACCAAAATTGATTTGACCAAAATCTCCCTAGTTTTTTTTGGGCTGACTCTTGGTTTAAGTTTGCTTGTTTGGCGAATTTATTTTTATATTGCCGCCGCCGCCACTCTCAAGGGTATTTTTATTGCTCTTGATATTTTTTTGATAGTTTTTGGGGCTCTTCTTTTTCTTAAAATTATCAATGGTCGCCAGATTTTAGATCAACTTTGTTTTTACCTTGAAAAAATTTCTCCTGATTACCGAATCCAAACCATTTTAATTGCTTGGTTTTTTGAAAGTTTTATCGAAGGTGTTACCGGTTTTGGTACCCCCATTACTATTGCCGCTCCCATTTTAGTCAGTCTCGGCCTATCTCCAATCACTGCGGTGGCAATTGCTCTTTTGGGTAACAGTACTGCGGTTGCTTTTGGCGCTGCCGGTACTCCTATCAGGGTTGGTTTTACTGGTCTGAATATTAATGGCGTTCCTTTTTATTCGGCTCTCTTCAATCTAATTGGTTTTATTATTCCCTTATTCATGCTTTGGCTGGCTACTCGTCACCAATCCGATGCTAAAAATGATTTTCTCGATGCCATTCCTTTTGCTGTTTTTTCCGGTTTTTGCGTAGTTGTCCCTTCATTTTTAGTTGTTTTTTTAGGTCAAGAATTTCCTTCAATTATTGGTCCTATTATCGGTCTTGTTTTAGTTATTCTTGCCATTAAATTTAAGTTGTTTTTACCCTCTGTCACCAAAACTCTCCGTCCTGCCACCGCCCCAACCAAACTTCTACCCTTAAGAACCACTCTTTTTCCTTACACTCTGCTTATCGCTTTGTTGATTTTTGCCAAGTTTCTTTTTGGTAACCTTGGCTTTAGTTTTAATTTCGGCCTCAGTCACACTTTCGCCCTTTTTAATCCTGGATTAATTTTTATTATCACCGCTATTATTATCGGTTTTACTTGGCATATTAAACCAAAAGATTTTTTTGTTAGCAGTTTAAATTCATTCAAAACTTCAATGACTTCATTTTTGGTCATTGCCCTTATTTCTGGAGTTACTCAACTTATGATTCACTCCCATCAAAATTACAGCCAATTACCCTCTTTTTTAGAAATCATTGCCTCCAGATTTCAGACTAAATTTCTACCCTTTATTACTCCTCTTATCGGTGGATTTGGTAGTTTTATGAATGGTTCTGGTACCATTTCCAATCTTATGTTTGGCAGTATTCTTCATACCGTCAGTTCTAATCTTAATTTTAATCAAGCCATAATTTTATCTCTCCAAAATACTGGTTCTGCCGCCGGCAATATCATCAGTATTGCTGATGTTCTCCCGGCTTTAACCATTCTTGATCTTAGTTCTAAAACTGTTTCAGTTCTAAAAATGGTGATTATTCCTTGTCTTGTTTACCTTTTTCTCCTCGGTATTATTGGTATGATAATTATTTGATGTTCCTTCTCTTACTAAGTTTCAATTTAAAATCTGGTTTCTCTGTTAAAAATAAACTTTTGACTTCTTAATCTTGATTAATCTTTCTTAATCATCGGCTCACCACAGCAGACCAAAGTTCCGCCACCAGCTTTAGTCACTTCCACTTCATTACCACATTTAGTACAAAAATATTTTTCTCCAACTTTTTTAACTGCCATAATTTAGTTATAACTCCTCTTAATTTAGTAACCTTACCCAAATAGTGTATCATTAACTTAAGACTATGAAAAAACCAAATCAAAAACCTTTAGATAACAAAGCAGTTCGGCTTGTTGTTATCGGCATTCTTATTTTGACTGTTATTTATATGTTCTACTCTTTATTCTAACTAAATATGGCTATTAAAATCCCCAAATTTAAACCTCTAGCTCAAAGCTCTGATAAAACCAAAAAAGTTTTAAAACCAGTACTTGGTGTTATTTTAGTTCTTTTGTTGGGCGCTTTCGGTCTGGAGGTCAACAATAAAGATTGGGATGTTGGTCGTATTCTCAAAGGCGATCCCATTTCCGAAACTGAAGTTCTTCGTGACGAAAAAGGCAATCTCCAGCGTGACGCTAACGGTAACGTTATTACCAGAATTATGCGCGATCTTGAAGGTAATATTGTTAGTAGTGGTGGTAAATATACCGACGAATATAACTGTGATGATTTCAAAACCCAACCCGCCGCTCAAAAATTTTTTAAAGCCGCCGGCGGTCCCAGTGTTGACACCAATCGTCTTGATGGTGACAAGGACGGTATTGCCTGCGAACATTTGCCTCAAAAATAAGTTTCAATTGCCTTTGTCTAAAAATGAGACCTTCAATTTTGTTTATCGTTTCTGGTCCGCCTTCAAGTGGTAAAACTACTTTAGCCAAAGCTGTGGCCACTAAATTCAATTTGCCCTTGATTACCAAAGACAGTCTCAAAGAAATTTTGTTTGACACCATTGGTTGGCAGGATCGAGCTTGGTCTCGTCGACTTGGATCCGCCAGTTTTAGTCTTCTCCATTATATTCTTGATGCTTTTATGTTCATCGGCCAACCGCTTATGATTGAAGGTAATTTTAAACCCGAATTTGAAAGCCAGGAAATTTCTTCTCGACTCAAAAAGTTTAACTATCTTCCGTCTCAAATTATGTGCCAGACCGACGGTCAAGTTTTGTTTGATCGTTTTAAACGGCGGTCTGAATCAAGGGAACGGCATCCGGGTCATTGTGACACCGGCAATTATGATGAGCTCAAGCCAGATCTTATCAAGGGCAAATATTTACCTCTTGATATCGGCGGTCAAGTTATTACTTTTGATACTACCGATTTAAAAAACATAAATTATCAGCCTATTTTTGATCAAGTCTCCAAATTGCTTAAGTAATTTAAACTTTATTCTTGTTTTTTAATTATACTCATACTAAAATAGTCTGAGTATGATTCAGGTAAAAAATTTAACCGTTTCTGTCGACAAAAAAGTCATTTTGTCCGACATTAACTTTTCTCTTAAACCCGGGCAGGTTATATATCTTATGGGTCCCAATGGCAGTGGTAAATCCACTCTGGCTTTAAGTTTAGCCGGTTATCCTCATTATCAAGTTGCCGCTGGTAAAATTTTTTTAGATAAACAGGATATTACCAAGTTTACTCCTGATAAACGGGCTAGTTTGGGTTTGTTTCTCTCCAACCAATCTCCGCCAGCGATTCCCGGTCTGACTGTCAAAACTTTTCTTTGGCAAATATATAAAAAATTTCATCCTTGTCAAAAAATTCTTTTATCTCAATTTCGACAATTTATTGAATCAGAAGCCGCCAAACTTAAGCTCAATCTTGATCTTCTTAATCGGGGACTCAACGATGGTTTTTCTGGCGGTGAAAGAAAAAAAATGGAACTGCTCCAGCTGTTGGTTTCTCAACCTCGCTATTTAATTCTTGACGAGATCGATTCCGGTTTGGACGTTGATGCCGTTAAAATTATTTTTGCCAAAGTTAAAAAATTAATTTCCGAAAATAATTTGGGTGTTTTAGTAATTACTCACTCTGATCGTATCAGTAAATATTTACCTCCAAATCATGTTTTGATTCTAAATCAGGGAAGTATTGTTGCCTCAGGTTCCGACAAATTAATTGCTCAAATTGAGTCCCAAGGTTTTGATAAATAATATGGCTAAGTTTGTTCCCAAGCATCACTATCAATATGGTTTTTCTTCCAAAGAAATTTCTGTTTTCAAAATTCAACCGGGTCTTGATCAAACCGTCATTCGTCAAATTTCTGCCGCCAAGCATGAAACTCAAAAAATGTTAAATTTTCGTCTCCGTTCTTATCAACAATTTTTAGCCCAACCTTTGCCCTCTTGGGGTCCCGATCTTTCGGATATAAATTTTGACAGTATTCGCTACTATCTCAAGCCCGCCGACAAAGAAGTTAAAAATTGGGATAATCTCCCCCCAGATATTAAGACTACTTACGCTAAATTAGGTATTCCTCAAGCCGAAAAAGAATATCTTGGCGGTGTCAAAGCTCAGTACGAGTCGGAAGTTGTTTATGGCAGTCTTATGTCACAACTAGCCCAACAAGGAGTCATTTTTTGTAGTATGGATGAAGCCGTGGCCAAATATCCTGATTTGGTTTGGTCTCATTTTGCCAAAATTGTCCCCGCCAGCGACAATAAATTTGCCGCTCTCAACAGCGCTGTCTGGTCTGGCGGTTCCTTTATTTATATCCCCAAAGGTTTAAAAGTTGATTTGCCTCTCCAGGCCTATTTTCGAATCAATAGCCAAAATATGGGTCAGTTTGAAAGAACTTTAATTATTATTGATGAAGGCGCCTTTGTTCACTACGTCGAAGGTTGCACTGCTCCCACTTATTCCACCGATTCGCTTCATGCCGCCGTTGTTGAGATTTATTTAGCTGCCAATGCTCGTTGTCGCTATACCACTATCCAAAACTGGTCTACCAACGTTTACAATTTGGTTATCAAACGGGCCTATGTTGAAGCCGATGGTGTTATGGAATGGGTTGATGGTAATTTGGGCAGCAAAACCACTTTAAAATACCCCAGTACCATTTTGGCGGGCCCCAAAGCTCACGGAGAAATTCTATCCATCGCTGTTGCCGGTCGAGGTCAAATTCTTGATGCCGGCGGCAAAGCTGTCCATCTTGCTCCCGACACCACCAGTCAAATTATTTCCAAATCTATCAGTTTTAATGGCGGTCAAAGCAGTTATCGGGGCACCGTTAATTTCACTTCAAAAGCCACCAATTCCCGCTCCAAAGTTGTCTGTGATGCCTTGATTTTGGATCACCGTTCCCGTTCTGATACCTATCCTCTTAATCAAGTTGCCAATCATTCTTCCATTTTGGAACACGAAGCTACTGTCAGCAAAATCGGTGATGATCAGATTTTTTACCTTATGTCTCGTGGTTTTAATCAATCAGAGGCTGAAGCTATGATTATCAACGGTTTTATCGAACCGATTGTCAAAGAATTACCTATGGAATATGGTTTGGAACTCAATCGGCTTATCAATTTACAAATGGAGGCCAGTCTCGGATGACCACCTATCGCCTTAATTTAAATCGCCCTGGTCAACACAAAAATCTCATCAAATCTTTTTTGGTAACTTCTGGTCAGAATTTACGTCTTGATACTGTCACTTATTTTCAAGCCTCCAACACTGACAGTCAAACCATTGTTAAAGTTGTGGTTATGCCCCACGCCCAGGCTCATCTAACCGGTCTTATCAAAATTAACCCCCATCTCAAACAAGTCAATGCCTTTCTAAAACATCAAGTTTTGCTGGTCGGGCAAGATTCTCTGGCTGTTTCCGTCCCTAAGTTAGAAATTGAATCCGACGATGTGGTTGCTTCCCATGCCGCCACTATTGGCCCCATAGATCAAGATCAGATTTTTTACCTTATGTCACGTGGTTTTTCTCGATCACAAGCCACCAAACTAATTATCAATTCTTTTCTTAACTCCTTGTGAAATCTTTATTTCCCATTTTTAAAAATAATCCTACCTTGGTTTATTTAGATACTGCCGCCACTTCTCTCAAGCCACGTCAAGTAATTTCGGCTCAGACTGATTACGACACCAAGTTTAGTGCTAATATTCATCGCGGTTTTTATCAGATTTCTCAAACTGCCAGCCAACTTTACGACCACTCTCGTCAAAATATAGCTGACTTTATCGGCGCTGATTTTTCAGAAATCATTTTTACCTCCGGAACCACCGCCTCTATCAATCTTATTGCCCACTCTTGGGGGGAATTAAATATTTCCTCTGGTGACGAAATTATTGTTAGTGGTATGGAACATCATTCTAATTTTATTCCTTGGCAGCAGTTAGCTATCAAAAAAAATGCCATTCTTAAAATTATTCCTGTAACCGTTGATTTTACTCTCGACTTGGATTCACTTTCCCGCCTTATCACTTCCAAAACCAAATTAGTGGCTTTGACTCACATTAGCAATGTTTTGGGTACCATCAATCCCATCAAAGACATTGTTCATTTGGTTAAAAAAATCAATCCCGAAACCAAAATTTTAATTGATGCCGCCCAGAGTATTGCTCATCTTCCTGTTAATGTAGTTGATCTTGGTATTGATTTTTTAGCCTTTTCCGGCCACAAAATGTACGGTCCTACTGGCGTCGGGGTTCTTTGGGTTAAACAAGACAATTATTCTCATATGTCTCCTTCATCGTTTGGTGGCGGAGCCATCAGTCAAGTATCTGTTGACACCACCGTTTTTCAAGATCCGCCCCAATGTTATGAACCTGGCACGCCGCCGATTTCCCAAATTATCGCTTTGTCGCAAGCTGTCGATTTTATCACCTCTATCGGTTGGTCTAAAATTATGTCTCATGAATCCAAACTTACTCAGTATGCTCTCCAAAAATTATCCTCCTTCAAACACCTCAAAATTATTGGTCCGATTGACTCCCGTAGTGGCGTTATTGCTTTTGTTTTTGATCACCCTGGACTACCAGCTCCTCATGACTTGGGTGATATTCTCTCCCACCAGTTCAATTTAGCTATTCGAACTGGCTTTCATTGCGCTATGCCGTTACACTCTCAATTTGGACTGGATACTGGCACCAGTCGTCTTAGTTTTGGTATTTATAATACTTCCTCTGATATTGACACTCTCATTGAAGGTCTTAAATATTCGTTAAAAATTTTTACCCAAAATGGATGATCTTTACCGTCAAGTAATTCTAGATCGCTACAAAAATCCTGTTAATTTAGGCCAGATTAGTAATGGTTTTGTAGTTGAAGATGTTAACTCACTTTGCGGCGATCGTATTAAAATTTGGCTTGATATCAAAAACAAAATTATTGTCGATGCCAAGTTTCAAGGCAGCGGTTGTGCCATTTCTATCGCCGCCACCGATATTCTTATTGACCTTATCAAAGGTAAACATATAGACCAAGTTTTGTCTTTAAGCGGTGCTGAAATTGAATCAGAATTAGATATCCAGCTGACCAGTGTCCGTAAACGTTGTGCCTATATTGGTTTAGAGGCTATTAAAAAGTTTAAAAATTCTCTCACTAATTTATGATTACTATCACCAAAAAAGTCGAATACAGTTTAATCCTTATTTCTTACTTGTCCCACCATTCCAATCACCTTTCTCTTCGACAAATTTCATCACAACTTGGTCTGCCTTACAGTTTCCTTTCCAAAATTGCCACTGACTTGGCTTCAGCCGGAATTATTTTTTCTCAGGAAGGTAAAGGCGGCGGTTACAAATTAAACCCAAATTGGCGCCAAAAAAGTTTTTATCAACTGTTGCAGGCTTTGGGTGAAAACAAAGCTTTAGTTGATTGTCTCAGTCACAAAAACTGTCTCCATTCTTCTACTTGTTCTTTACGTCGTTTTTGGCAAAAAATTGAGCTCTCTTGGCGTCGGCAACTTGAAGACATCAAACTTAGTCAGATCAAATAGATTCCACTTTACTTACCGCCAATAAATAAGACAATACCGCCTCTGCTCCTTGATTTTGATTAACTTCTTTTTTTCCAAAACCATCATAAATTCCCCCGCTTACTTCATTTATCATTTTTTGTTTTCTAATATTTCTTCCCTCGTACCATTCAAAAGCTATTTTTGCCAATTTTTTATATTTTTTATTATCGGTTATTTTATAAGCTAGGTTGTAAGCCTCCACCATTGATCCTGCCTCCACCGGTTGTTGATCAAATTTTGCCCTGATACCGTCTTTTTCTATCCAACCTTTATTTCCTGGAAACGATAAACATTGTTTATCTTCGTCCCAAAACAAATCTGTCAAAAAATCTAGTGACTCTGTTGCTATTTTTAAATATTTTTTATCACCAGTTATTTCAAATGCCGTTAATAATGCCATTGGTATCCGACCATTATCATAAGATATTTTTGATTCAAACCATTTCCAATTATTATCATTTACCTGCCGGTATATTTTCACCAATTTATCCGCCCATTTTTTAATATCTTCCGGATATAAATATTTTCCGCCTAAAACCAATTGAGCCGTTACTCTCGGCCATCTAATCTTTTTATTTTTTATTGATTTATAAATTTTATCAGCCAGTCCTTTTATATTTTCGAAATCCTTTCTCTTGTTAATCAGTTCTCCAAAAGCCGCCAATGCCCGACCAATATGTTCACCGTCAGTCGTAGCATCATCCTTCCACGTCAAATCTTCATTAAAATCATTAAATAGTTTTCCTTCTCTCCAAGCCGATTTTATAAATGATACATAAGTTGACAATTTTTGATTTAATTGTTTGTTTTCTGGAAACGCCAGACACACTTGTATTGCCCTAGCATTGTCGTCCACACACCATCCCTCTTTATAATTCGGCTCATCTCTGGTGGCATGTTCTATCAAGCCAACCTCATCACTCAATTTAAGCAAATAATTAATTTGCTTGTCTTTTTTTAGTTTCATGTTTTTTAATGACTTCCGCAAAGAAGTCAAGGTGCTGTAAAGCTACATTAGACCAAGTCATGAATCGTCCGTATTCGTAGGCCTTTCTTTGCATCTCCTTTCGCTTATCATCATTTTTAAACAAGTCAATTACTGCCTTGGCAATCGCCTTCGAGTCTTTAAACGGCACTAACACCCCTCTGCCCCCAGCCAGCAATTCTTTAGCGTACAAATATCTTGTTGAAATGCAAATTTTTCCCGCTCCTACCGCATATGCTAGCGCTCCCGAAGACGACTGTTGTTTATCTAAATATGGAGTGATATAGCCATCAAAAGTATATAACCATTCGATTAGTTCTTCTAATGACACATATTTATTAACAAATTTAACATTTTTTTGAATTCCTAATTTTTTAATTTTATCTTTCAAACTGTTTCTGTATTTTTCCCCCTCTTTTGCCAAAATATTCGGATGAGTTTGGCCAACCACTACATACAATACTTCTGGATATTCTTTGGCAATTTTAGCCACTGCTTCAATTGAATAATCTATGCCTTTGTTTTCTGACAATAAATTAATATTGCCTAACACCAATCTGCCTGTTAGTTTCTTTTTCTTTTTGTAAAATTCGCCTCCTTGATGATAGGTCATGTCCGGAGTGCCGTGAGGGATAACTGCAATTTGATTTCTTTTTACTTTATACAAATTGCTCAATTTTCTGGCACTGTACTTAGTCATCACTGTCAATCCATCTACATGTTTAATCAATCTCCTAAATGTTTTACCCCACTCATTTTCCGGTTCCTCGATTAAAGTGTGACAGGTCATCACTTTTGGTTTATCTACTGCTTTTAATAAGTCTATTAGATATTCACCACATTTACCTCCAAAAATTCCAAATTCATGCTCTACCAACACCACATCACAACTTGATTGGTTAATATATTCAGCCGCGTTTATATAAGATTGTCGGTTATTATATTCAATTCTATATTTAACTTCCCACGGAAATTCTACCTCCTCCCCCTCTTTAACCACCGCCATTATTTCTGCCAAGGCTTTGGGGTTTATCAAATTTATAGCTGTGGTTACATCCTTAGTAAATGTGGCAATGCCGCATTTTTGGGGAATATATGTTGAGATATAAATTACCTTAATTGGTTTTCTTGGTCTCATTTTTCATCTCCTTAATTAATTCCGAACAACTAACTTGTCTGACTCCAATTACGTTGTCTGCTGCCCCGTAATAAATTAACAGTTTATCGCCTTTGACTGACACTCCTGTTGGAAAGACAACATTGTTTATAACCCCTTTCTTTTCCCAACTGTTTTCTGGTGAAAACAAAGGGTAGGCAAGTCGACCGATTACCTTAGTTGGATCATTTATATCCAGTAATGCCGCCGCCGCATGATATACCCGGCCTTTTTTAATATCCACTTCTACTGAATGAAAAATAATCAACCATCCGGCTTCCGTCTCTATCGGTACACAACCCCCACCAATATAGTCGTTTTCAAAACTATATTTCGGTTCCAATACCAAATATTTTTTTAAATTAGCCAAGTAATTTCGCCAATAATTTTGGGTCAATTGTTCAAAGTTATCAAAATATAAAACCTGAATTCCCGGTAATATCCGATGAACAATTGCATACTTGCCATTTATTTTTTTTGGAAACAAGGCTGTATCTTTTTCCCATAAATAAACTCCTTCTCCTTTGTCTCTCCTAAATCTTTCCTCAAAATAAGTATATTTTTCTCCCACTCCCGAATTTCTAAAAATATCCTCAGCTTCATCATAAGATATTTGTGGACTAATTACCCCCATCTTTTTCCAAGTAATCAAATCATAACTGACTGCGTAGGCCACCACTGCATTTTGTCCATCATAGGCGGTATAAAATAGGTAATATTTTCCCTCCATCAAGGTTATTCTTGGATCTTCAACTCCATGTCTTTCATAAACATACTCTGGTTCTATCACCGGCCCATCACTTCGGTAAATTTCTTTGCCATCTTTAATTTTCACCAAACCAATTGTTGAAAAATTTCCCTTTCTTACCGCTCGATAAAACAGATAAGTCACTCCATCTTTGTCTATGCACGCTGGATTAAGCACCCCATTGTTTTCAAATTCAACCCCAGGTCTGCTTTCCAAAACAATTTTTCCTTTGCTAACTTTTATCATAAAACTAGCCCCTATTATATCGAGTTTATTGGTAAAAGACAAAAACTTTTTTCCAATACAAAAATTATTTTTGTAAATTTTGCCCCTCAATTCTTAAAAAAAGCAAGCTTTCAAAAAATCATCTATAATTAATCTATGTATCTACTTTACATTTCTCCAACCAACCTTGAAGTCTATCGTCGGCATCAAAAAGTTGGTGAAGTTGCTTGGAACACAGATAATCTTTCGGATAGTCTCAGCCGTCTTAAATCTACTTTTTCTTCTCGATTTCGAGTCATTTTATCCGACTCTTTTATTACCGTCGCCAGTTTATTACTGTCCCCAAAAGAATCCAAAAAAAGAGCCAATATTCAATCAAAATTTCAACCCTTGTTTAAACATGATCTCAATCAAACTGTTTGGGATTACAAAATTGTTTCTCATTTTAAAAATCAACTTCTTGTCCAAGTAGTTGTTGTTGATCCAGTTTTTTTTAACTCTTTTCGTCAAGCAGTCGCCACTGCCAAAATCAAAATTAATCTTCTGGAAAGTTTTTCTACTAGCTTATCTCATCTCCTTCCCAAAAAGAAATTAGTTTTTCTCCATTATCAAGATTTATTAGTTTTAGTTTTTAATCGAACTCCAGTTTTTTCTCAAGTTTTAACCACTAAATTATCCCAAGAAAATATTGACTTTGTTTTTGCTTACTCAAAAGAAAGATTTAATACTTTACCTCAGCAAATTTTATTTTCTCCTCCAGGCGATATTGCTTTCAACCAGTTTGATTTTAGTGGTCTCAGTCCCGAATATACCACCATCGATCCTCTCAAAGGTATCACTCATTCACCCAATCTTCGTGGCTCCGACGCCACCACCTCTCGTTTAGAAATTAAATCTCAACCTACACCTGGCAAATTTCCTAAATCAATTTTAATTATCCCTTTACTATTCTCGTTAATTATCGTTGGAGTCATTTTAAAATTTAATTATTCACCTCCTCTCTTCGATTCTATTTCTCCTTCTCTCACCCCTCCTCCAACTTCACCCACTCCTACGGTCGTTCCCAATAGCGCTGTCAAAATCCAAGTTCTCAACGGTAGCGGTCAGGCCGGTCAAGCCGGTATTGTTGCCGATCTTTTAACTAAAAATAATTTTACAGTTGCTGATACCGGTAATGCTGCTAATTTTAATTATGATCAGACTCAGATCCAGGTTAAATCGTCAGTTTCACTAACTATTGTTGCCCAAATTACTCAGTCACTTCAACCTGACTTTGACCCTCAAATCCTTACCGAAAAATTACCCGATTCTTCCGAATACGACATCATTATTACCACTGGTAAATGATATGAAGTTTGGAATCGATGTTTTTGCTCAGCAGGGGATTAGTGATCATCAAATCCGACAATTAATTGAGTTTAGTTCCACCGATCCTGAAGTCAAAAAATTTACTTCCGATCCAACCAGATTTGCCGATATTTCCTGTTTTAATCTTTGGCTTCAGCAGGGGAGAATCATCTACACTCTCCTTGACACTAACGCCAATCTTTTGGGAATTATTTGGTTTGGTCAAAAAACCCCTCCAATCAATGTTACCGCTAATTTTACCTTCGCTATCAGGGTCTATCCACCTGCTCGCGGTCAGGGCTTAGCCTTGCCGTTTATGAAAATGGCTTTTACCGACTTACTCCATCGTCAACTCCAGTCTCAAATCACCGGTTTCTGGTTGGAAACCAGCGTTGACAATCTTTCTGCCATCCATCTTTATCAAAAATTCGGTTTCAAAAAACGGTCCGTTTCAGAAAATAAAATTATTATGACTTTGTCTCGTAACAAGGTTAATCTTTGATTTGCTACTTTTGCTAAAATAACCGCTATGTCCCTAAAAATCAGTGATTACAATTATCATCTCCCTTCAAATCTTATTGCCAACCGTCCCAGTTCCGTTCGTGACCATTGCCGTTTGCTTACCCTCGACAAATCTACCAGCCAGCTTGATCACCGTCATTTTTTTGATTTAACCAAGTTGTTGGGTCCAAACGATGTCTTGGTTTTAAACCAAAGCAAAGTTTTTCCCGCCCGTCTTTTTGGTCGCAAGGCCAGCGGCGGTCAATTTGAAATTTTATTGCTTCATCCTACCGCTACTTCCATTTGGTTGGCTATTTCCAAACCTCGGCTTTTGTCAGGCCAAAACTTGATTTTTGACAATCGTTTGACCGGTACCGTCCTGAGCAGTGACAAATCTACCGGTCAAGTTGAGATTAAATTTAATTTCTCCGGTGCCAAATTTTTCCAAATTCTCAATCAAATCGGTTACACTCCACTGCCGCCTTACATTAATTCCACCGATTCAGAAGCAAATCTTCGCCGTCAATATCAAACCGTTTTCGCCATTGATACCGGCTCGGCCGCCGCTCCCACCGCTGGTCTTCATTTCACCAAAAAACTTTTGCAATCTCTCAAAAATAACGGAGTTCAAATTGAATCCCTGACCCTTCATGTTGGTTTGGGAACTTTCCAAAATCTTCGTCCCGAAAATCTCGCCACCAAGACCCTCCATCAAGAGTTTTACTACATCGGTCCCACCACTACCGCTCGTCTTCGTCGGGCCAAAAAATCTGGCAAACGCATTGTTGCCGTCGGCACCACCGTGGTTCGGGCTTTAGAATCAGCCGTTTTACTATCTCCAAAAAATACTCTCACTTCTGGTCACCATTCCACTCAAATTTTTATTTATCCACCTTTCAAATTTCAATTTGTCGATGCCTTGATTACCAATTTTCATTTGCCGGCATCTAGTTTATTGATGTTGGTTTCAGCTTTTGCCGGCCGTCATCAAATTTTGACTGCCTATCAAACCGCTATTGACCATCAATACCGTTTTTTTAGTTTTGGCGATGCTATGTTTATTTACTAATCTTTTGTATAATCAAAAATATGATTAAAAAACAACTTCAAGGTTTTATCGAATTTATTAAATCAAAAGGCGTTCTTAGTCTGGCTATCGGTTTTGTTATGGGTGGTGCTGTCACCAAACTAACCACTTCTTTCGTCAATGACATTATTAACCCTTTTATCGGTCTTCTTATCGGTCGGGCTGGAGATCTCAAAGACAATTATATTCCCATCGGCAACGCCAAAATTATGTGGGGCAATTTTGTTAATGCCTTACTGGACTTTCTCATTATTGCCTTGGTTATTTATCTTAGCCTCCAAGTTTTAGGTTTGGACAAAAAAGACAATTCTAAAGCTAAAGTCAAAAATCCCGCCAAAAAAATCTCTAAAAAATAATTTATGCATTGGGAAGTTATTTTTGACATTGAAACCCAAAAACTTTTTGAAGATATCGATATGTCCAATATCGCTGATCTTGGTGTTTCCATCGTTTCGGTCTACCGTCGTCAACTTGATCAAGATTTCAACGAAATTAGTGGTCAGATTATGAGTTTTTGGGAAAACGAACTTTCCCAAATTTGGCCTCTTTTCTCCGAAGCTGATCGTATTATTGGTTTTAATTCCCTTGGCTTTGATATTCCTGTTCTTCAGCCTCATTGTCAATTTAATCTCAAAAAACTCAAACATTTTGATATCTTGGAAAAAATTAAAAATACCCTTGGTTTCCGTCTTAGTTTAGATGCTTTAGCCAAAGAAACTTTGGGTAAAGAAAAAACCGATATCGGCACCAATGCTGTCACTTATTGGCAACAACACACTCCTCAAAGCCTTGATAAACTCAAGTCTTACTGCCAAGCCGATGTTCTTATTACCAAAGAAATTTATGATTTTGGTCTCAAAAACAGATTTCTTAAATACAAGGATAAATGGAATACCCCTCGAATTGTGGAAGTTGATTTTTCCTATCCACCGCCACCCGCAAAACAGCAAATTGGACTTTTCTAACTGGTTTGTAGTATCATTAATGTGAGTCTTCAAAAAATAAAGAATTTGCCTATTGCACCGTGTTTTTTAAAATGGTATCTTGAATTTATATTTATTTTTGTTTATGAGATTTAAACCCGGTTTTGATACTGTCAAATATCTGACTGTTCAAAAACAAGCCATTCAAGATCGTTTGTCTCATTTTTCCGGTCGTCTCTACCTTGAATTTGGCGGCAAACTTCTATCCGATTTTCATGCCACTCGAACCTTGCCCGGTTATCTTCCCGACGCCAAACTTACTCTCCTCAAAAGTCTCAAAAAAGATCTCGGCATCATTTATTGCGTCTCCGCCAAACAATTATCCGCTGGTAAAATTAGGGGAGATTTAGGTATTAGTTACGATATTGATACTTTTCGAGCTTTAGAAGTTTTTAAAACTCACCAACTTCCAGTTTTGGGGGTAGTCATCAATCGTTATCAAGAAGAAACTGAAACCAAAATTTTGGCCCGTCGCCTCAAGAATCTTAATATTCCTGTTTATTTTCGTCGGGAGATAGCAAATTATCCCAAAAACTTGAAATTGATTCTTAGTCCCCACGGTTTTGGTGCTGATGACTATATTAAAACTGATAAACCTTTAGTGGTAGTTTGGGGCGCCGGTCCTGGATCTGGTAAATTATCTACTTGCTTAAGTCAGATTTATCTTGACGCTCAACACGGCATTAATTCTGGCTATGCTAAGTTTGAAACTTTTCCTGTTTGGGATTTACCCTTAGATCACCCTGTTAACATTGCCTACGAAGCCGCCACTGCCGATTTAGGCGATTACAATTGTATCGATTCTTTTCATCTTCGCGCTTACAAAAAATCCGTCGTTAATTATAACCGCGATATCGAGGCTTTTCCTATCATTCGCACTATTTTTAATAAAATTCTTCACCGTGACAATTTTTCCAGAACTTATCGATCTCCTACCGACATGGGTTTCAATGTTCTTAGCCAGGGTATTATTGACCACGATATCGTCTCTCAAGCCGCCAAAAGAGAAGTTAATTTTTATCTCTTTCGCTACCGTCAGGAAGTCAAAAAAGGTTTACTAGAAAAAACTGTTTTAGACAGAATGGATCAACTTCTCTCCCGTGTCGGCATCGATGAAAATTTTTTACCCACCGTTATCCCGGCTCGTCAAGCTCGGCATCAAGCCCAATCACAACCTGGCAAAGGTGAAAATGGTGTTTTTTGTGGCGCCGCCATCGAACTTAAAACTGGTCAAATCATTACTGGTAAAAATTCACCCCTCCTTCATGCTGAGGCCTCAACTATTCTCAATGCCATTAAATTTTTAGCCAAAATCCCCGACAATGTTAAACTTATTTCTCCTTTGGTTATTAAGCGTATCAATCATCTTAAGGATAGAATTGGCGAATCTTCTCGCAGTCTCAACTGCGCTGAAGCTCTTTTGGCGTTGGCTGCTTCCACTCAGCCAGATTCTATAGCTGATCTGGCTCAAAAATCCCTACCCAAACTCAAAGGTTGTTTTATGCACACCACCCATCAGCTTTCTTCTGCTGATGATAGTATTTTTCGTAAGCTCGGTATTTGGGTTTCCACCGACGGCCTAATTGGCTGATATTTTTATTTTTCCCACTGCTGAACTACTACTTCTCTAAAATTTTTTTCATCCCTCTTTTGATATCCCAACCCAGTCAATATTTTTTTATGATCCACCCCGTGAATCACTTCACCATAAGGGATAACCCAAATTTCCTCCTCGGTCGGTATCTTGGTTTTTGTATCCACAATTTCTATTTTTGAATTATAAAACTTTATCGGATCGCCAAAAGATTCAATCATATAAACCTTTGACTCAATCACCTTAGCGACACTTTTCCAATCCTCACGATAAAAATTCTGATTTAACAAATAAATCAAACTAAAAATTAAATAAACTCCGAATATTAATATTTTTTGCCATTTTTTGGAGGTATTTATTGATAAAATAATCCCAACTATTGGCACTAAATATATAAACCGGAAATATTGCAACAGCGGTGATCTGAAGGAAAACAAAGTTGCCAAAACTATCGGCAGAATCAATAACACTTTCAACCAGTCAACTTTTTTGTTTCCTTTGAGTAGAAACCAACTCGTCACCATTGTCCAACCGCCACCAATCAAATAATACATATATTTTGGATACCAGCTGACTTTTCCAACACTAAATTTCAGCGGTATCAACAATAGATTTTTTAAATTTACCCTCCCCAACACCAATGACCAGTTGGTCACCGTTGTTAACAATACTTTTGAATTGTCCAATTGAATTTTTAACAGCGGCCAAATCATTACCACCGCCAATCCCACTCCCCAACTTGTCGCCCAAAATATTTTTATTTCTTTTTTTGCCAACCAATAAATCCCCACCGCCGCCAACAAAAAGACCGATCCATAAAAAGTCACAAAAGCCAAAAATGACATTAAGTTGTACCAAAATAAATCCCAAAAATTGTATTTTTTTTGCTTAATTTTTGTTAAAAAAAACAACGCTATTGTCAACCACATCGTCGCCATGGCATACATCCTCAATTCTTGAGAAAAATAAACAAATAGAGGATTGACTGCTACCAATATCGCCGCCTCTATTCCTGTTTGTTTATTTTTTATTTTTTTGCCAATCAAATAAACAAAGTAAATTGTTACCAAAGAAAATATTATCGAACTGAAACGAAGAAAAATTACTTCTCTTCCTCCCAAACCTTGCCATATATTCAAAAACCAATAATACAGCGGCGGATGAAAATCATTAACCGAAAAATTAGTGACAATCTCTTTTATTGGCATTGCCGATACATTCGCCGAAATTGCCTCATCCAACCACAACGACTGATCCAAACCTATTAATCTCAATCCCAATGCTACTGTTAATATTAACCAAATCATAATTTATAAAATAACTTTATATTCTAAATTATATTATATTTCCAAAATTGACCCTTAATCTTTCTTAGTTTATACTCAAACCACTACCCAAACAAAACCCAAACCTATGTCAACCCAACCCCTAGCCTCTCTTCTTCGACCCCAAAATTTAGACGAATTTATTGGTCAATCTCATTTGGTTGGTCCCGGCAAACCCCTTCGTTTGGCTATCGAAAACCACCAAATTTTTTCGATGATTTTTTGGGGCCCTCCCGGAGTTGGTAAGACCACTTTAGCCCGGATTATTGCCAAAGAAACCAAAGCCGAAATTCATGAACTTTCTGCCGTCTCTGCCGGCAAAGACGATATCCGCCAGATTATCGGCAGTACCACTCCCTCATCCCCCGGTCTCTACCGCAAAATTTTATTTTTGGATGAAATCCACCGTTTCAACAAAGCTCAACAAGATTTTTTACTGCCCTATGT
Source organism: Candidatus Shapirobacteria bacterium (assembly GCA_017991615.1). GTDB lineage: Bacteria > Patescibacteriota > Microgenomatia > UBA12405 > UBA12405 > WARW01. The sequence goes on along the minus strand of JAGOQF010000013.1, from coordinate 1,757 downwards.
TGAGTCCGGAGTCCTAACTCTTATCGGCGCTACCACCGAAAATCCTAGTTTTGAAATCATTTCCCCACTTCTCTCCCGTTGTCGGGTTTTTGTCCTCCATCAACTGACCGATGCCGATATGGCTCAAATTATTTCCCGAGCTGTCAAAATTCTTAAGACTCGAATTTCTCCCGCTTCCCGTGATTGGCTAATCAATATGGCCAACGGTGATGCCCGTCAAGCCATCACCATGATCGACAATGCCTATACCTTATATAACAATCTAAACTTGGACAGTCTCAAAAATGCTCTCCAAAATTCCTACCTTCGTTTTGATAAACAGGGTGAAGAACACTACAACACTATTTCAGCATTTATCAAAAGTATGCGTGCCAACAATCCTGACGCCGCCGTTTATTATTTAGCTCGAATGATTGCCGCCGGCGAAGATCCCAAATTTATTGCCCGCCGGATGGTTATTTTTGCCTCCGAAGACATCGGCCCCGCCAATCCCAATGCTCTGCTTTTAGCTAACGAAGTTTTTCAAGCAGTGACGACGATTGGTTATCCAGAATGTGATCTCAATTTGGCACAAGGCGCCATTTATTTGGCTAATTCCGCCAAAGACCGATCTGTTTATGACGCTCTCCGCGCCGCTCAAGCCGATGTCGCCACTCATGGCAATCTTCCAATACCACTTAATCTCCGCAACGCCCCCACCAAACTGATGAAAGATATCGGTTATGGTAAGGGGTATCAAATGTACACTAAAGAAAATCTCTTACCCGAAAAGCTAAAAGGTAAGAAATATTTTAAAAATTTAAAGAAGTCAAAATAATATTGGTATTTTTAAATTCATCTAGTTCCAAAGATAACAGAGTTAATTATTGACAAAGCAAATAATTGAAAATAAAACATGAATAACCAAGAGTTAAAAAAATTTCTTGTTGTCGCCAAGCGAGCCACCTATGCAAATGGAATGGCTAAAAAAGTTGAATCGTTGCGACCTGGTTCACATGACTATCATTTCAAACAAGGTGAATTTATTTATCACGATACTTATTTTGGTGGTAAAAAATTCATTGGTGAAGAAGTGGTTTATAAAAATAACCAACCAATTTGGGCAATGAATTATCATGGTCAGGCACTCGATAAAAATTTAAGTGAGGCGTCAGTAGACCAGGCTTTGCGACCAGCTCTAATGAAAGTCGGCGAAGGCGATATTTTGCCACTGCGAGGGCCAAAAGAATTTATTAATGGTGATTGGAGATATACCTTTGAAGTCAACGGTAAAATAAATGATTTTGTCGGCACTGAGAAAATTTTTTTTAGAGGCAGAGTGGTTTATCGACTTTATTGTCATGGTGGAGAGATAAAGTAGTAATAAAACATATTAGGGGACAAGTAAATATTCAAAAATATTTATTATTTTATCCAATTATCCAGCAATAATCATAAATATAGCTAACTTGCAAATTTAAAAATATAAGATATAATCCGGCTATAATTATATTTAACATCTTTATATGAAGCATTTTCGTGTCTTCAAAAAGTTTGCCGCTATCATGGCAAATTTGTCCTTAGTCTTTAATAACTTATTCCCCCTCCTTTGGCTAGTCCAACCGGTTTATGCCAACACTCCGGAAGATCCTGTGCCGACTGTCATTGAGGAACAGTTAAATCAAGAATTAAATCAAGAACAAGAACAAGAGAATAAATCCGATTCATCCGATATTCAGCCACCTGCTAGCACTCCCGCCCCCGAACCTACCCCCACC
>JAGOQF010000012.1 GCA_017991615.1 Candidatus Shapirobacteria bacterium | reverse complement strand
TCCGCGGATACTAAAGAAGACTGTAATAAAAGACAAAATCCCCTACCGAAAGGCGGGGGATTTTTGGTTATTTGGTAATTAAACGCAAACTCATAACCAAAGCCGGGGAATAACGGTCGGAAAATTTTTGGTCGGCCCCAAACCAGGGATCGTGAATAGTATAGTTGCCGTTGCTGCCATTAATAATAACAATAAAGTGCATGCCGGCAACAGTCGCCATTTTTACCTGAGCAATAACATAGCGACCGGCTTTGAGTTCATCATCAATCACGCCGCTATTATAAGAAACTTGTTTGTAGGTATAACCTGATGGCGGAGATGGGGCTACCATATAGGCGGTATTACCCCAAAAATTACTTGAATTGGCGGCGTAGGCAGATGGGGTAATATCAAAACCTAATTTTTTGTATACCATAGAGACACTATTGATAAAACAGCCGACTTCTCCGATAGTATCACGAGAATTGCCAATAAACTGCCGACACCACCGAGGATCCCGCTGAGAATAAAAATTACCATCACTGCCAGCGCCGGGAGACGATCCTAGACAAGTGCTGCCGCCGGCAGAACTGGAAAAGTTTTTGAAAGCCGCCAGCTGTGATTGAGCAGCAGCTAATAATTGTTGATATTTCTTTTCGTCATTTTGAGTGGTTTTAAGCAGACTGTTTTTGGCAGCTTTTTGACTAATAAGACTGGATTTTTGTGAAGATAATGTCTTTTGGAGATTTTCCATTTCGGCTTGTTTTTTGGCTTTGGCAGTTTTTTGGTTGTCATAGTTGGAGCGGATGGTTTCCATACTAATAAGACTATCCTGACTGCTTTTTTGGACGGAAGAAATATAGCGATGCTGTTCTAGAAAAGTATTAAGGTTGGAATAAAAAAGGTAAGCAAAAACAGGAATCCGTTTTTGAAGTTTATAATTTTGGACGGTTTGATGAATATAACTTTCGGAAACTTTAGTAATATCAATCTCTAATTTATCTATTTCAACAATTAAATCAGCGATTTCTTTTTCTAACTTTTTAATGGAATTTTCGGTTTGGGTAATTTTAAGCAGGGTGAGTTGATATTGAGAATCAAGCAATTTTATTTGATTTGATAAAGTGTTTTTGGATTTACCCAATTCATCCAGTTTTTGGATATATTGGTCGATTTGTGATTGAAGTTCTTCGGCGCTTTGAGCAAAAGATACCAAAGGAGTAGATAAAAAAACGGTTAAGCTAATTAGTAAAATTAGGACCTTTTTAAACATTGACTAAAATTTTATATATCTCTTGACACCGATCCAGCTAGCCAACAAACCAATCAAACACCCAAAAATTAACTCGATAAAAATTATCAGAAAAAAGAAACTAAGATCTCCGGAAATAAAGTTGACGGGTTGAAAAAAGGAATTGATGGAACGTCGGGAAAAATAAAGAGTTATAAAAACTAAAACTGAACCGATCAGGCTACCAAAAAATCCATAAAAAATACCCTCAAATAAGAAAGGTTTTTTAACATAAAATTTGGAGGCGCCCAAAAGCCGGCTAATTTTGATCTCATCTTTGCGATTAGTAGTTTTCATACCGATAATGGAGACAATCGAAACAAAACTGATAGCAATGATAACAATGGTGACTATCAAACCGCCACGACGAATGGCGTTGGTCCAGTCAAGCAGAGATTCGATGACATCTTTTTGATAAATAATTTCATCAACAACATCGGTTTTGGTGGCATAATTTTGATAAATTTGATCAAGAGTTTTAGGGTCGGAGACGGTAACTTCAATTGAGGCAGGCAAGATGCTGGCAGTAACCATATCGGTCAACATAGGATTGTCTTTATTTTGTTGTTTGTAAATTTCTAAAGCTTTGTCTTTGGAAATAAATTTAACTTCTTTGATACTAGGATAATTGGTAATTTCTTTTTTAAGATTATCAATAGAAATTTGATCGACTCCGTCTTTTATAAAAATAGTGATTTCAGGTTTGGTTTCAAAGTAGTTCAAAATTTGAGAAAGTCCGGAATTGACGACGATAAAAGCAGAAATTAAAATAAAACTAAAAGTCATTAGAAAAAGAGCTGTTAGACTTTGAATTGGTGATCGTCTGATATGATGCCAAGCAGTTTTAGTAGGGGTCATTTTTTGGTTGAATTAATATTTTTTTTGGCGGTGACAGGTTTAACCGAAACACCGGGAGTAAAATCTTTGATAATTCGACCGTCTTTGATTTCGAGGCGACGCTTATCAAGAGAATCAACAATTTCCTGATTGTGAGTCGTCATAATGATGGTAGTATGACTTGATTCGTTGATATTTTTAAGAAGTTTGACCAGATTCCAGGAATTTTCAACATCAAGATTACCAGTAGGTTCATCGGCCAAGATTATCTTGGGTTCAATAGCCAAAGCTCTGGCCAGCGCTGCCCGTTGGAGTTCACCACCGGAAAGTTGAGCAGGAAACAAATAACGACGGCTATTGAGATCAACTTGTTTAATAACCTCATCAATTTTGGCAGAAATTTTGGAATGGGGATAATTGATGATATCAAGACTAAGAGCAATATTTTCTTCAACAGATTTATCCATAATCAACTGATAATCCTGAAAAATGACTCCGATTTGACGACGAATAGAATCAATTTCATTTTTGTGGCCGCGACTAAGATCGATATTGTCGATGATTATTTGACCATGAGTCGGTTTGATTTGGTTTAAAAGAAGTTTAAGGATAGTGGATTTACCAGCGCCGGAGTGACCAACAATAAAAACAAATTCGCCCTGATCGATGGTAAAACTAACATTACTGAGGGCAGTAATGAGACCAAAATTTTTATCAACTTGATCAAAAACAATTTTCATTTTATTCGGTTATTTTGATACTGCCAACATCCATTAACCAGGCAGCTTTGTTGGATTTGTTGGTTTCGCCTTTGACTTCAACTTGTTTGCCGACAAAGAGATCAAGATCGACGACAGATGAGGTGAGAGCGGCATTTTGAGTAACACCACCGGGTCGTTCCAGGGTATGAGTCCCCTCACCGTTGACACCACCAGATTTAATGATGCCGGTAGCGCTATCGGCAAAAGTTTTGGAAAGATTACCGTAAACGACACCGACTTTGATTTCTTCACCTTCAACAATCTTACTGGCTTGATTATCAATCAGACTGGTATCAGAATCAACGGAAACAGTGGTAGTTTGACTGGGCCAAAAACGGGAAACCCAAAAACCAACTGTGATAGCAATAACAATGATAATGGCATAAACATATTTTGGAGTAGCTGGAGAGGTAATTTGAGGAGCAGGAGTGGGCTTTTGAGGAGATAAATTTGGTATATCCATAAATAAATTAAAATCTAATAATTCAGTATAACAAATCAGAGAGAGTCAAAAAAACGGTGAAATGAAGTATAGTCTTTATTTGAAGGTAAAAAGACCCATTGGCGAGCAAAAAGACGTCCAGGGTGATAAATCAGACCATCAGTGGCAGTATTACCAACAGGAATAGTAGTTTTAAAAAAATCTAAATTTTTAATGTCGTAATTTAAATAAGACAAGATAGTGATAACATCAGAGTCGGTGATATCGGTTTCGAGAGAATGACGCCAAAAATGATATAGTTTGACCATTTGAGAATAACTTTGAATAAAACGACCGGATTTGATTTTGTCTATAATAGCTTCAATGAGCAATTGTTGGCGATGAATTCTAGCTAAATCAGTGCCGCCTTGGGCAGGAGTTTCACCGCCTTTGCGGGAACGGACAAATTCGGTGACATTGGTTTTATCTAAATGAATTTGACCTGATTTAAACTCAACAGTTTTATAGATGGGAATTTTTGGATTGGGATTTTGGATATATTCGGGATTGGGGTATTGATCATCTACAAAACCTTGATCTAAAACAAGATCAACTCCACCAATAAGATCAACAAAATCAATAAGGTTGTCAGTGGTGAGAACCAAGATATGATCAATGGTTTGACCAGTGAGTTGTTGAAAATTGGTTTTAATAAAACTATGCGGATCAGCTTTGGTCAAAGACAGTGGGTAAATCTGATTTACCTTGGTATTGAGAGGATAAAACCAGAGATCACGAGGAATAGAAACCATATTAATTTTTTGACGGGAATAATCGAAGGAAACAAAAACAATGGTATCGGTGACAGAAGTTTTTTCCAGTTGATCGTCACGCTTGTCCAAACCTAAAACAATAAAATTGGTTTTTTGAGGAGTGGAATGATGACGATTAGAATTGGCTTGTTTGATGAGATTTAAAAAATATTGAGGAGATTGACCCAAATCAGCAGAAATTTTTTTGAATCCCAAAAAAGTTATGCTAATAACAAGGAAAAAACAAATTAAAACCAATAAAAGGCGACGAATAGTTTTTGACATTTATAATTTTAATTCAGCTTCAATAAAGGCGTCAAGGTCGCCATCGAGAACGGCGGTGGTATCTTGAGTTTCGTATCGAGTACGAAGGTCTTTGACCATTTTATAAGGGTGAAGCACATAAGAACGAATTTGACGACCCCAACCAGCAACGACATTGTCGCCTTTGATATTTTTTTGTTCGGCAGCCTGTTTATCTTGTTCAATCGCCCAAAGTTTGGAAGTTAACATTTGCAAGGCTAATTCCCGATTTTGTTCTTGACCACGTTGACTTTGGCAAGAAACACTAATCCCGGTAGGTTTATGAACCAAGCGAACAGCGGTAGAAACTTTGTTGACATTTTGACCACCATGACCGCCAGATCTAAAAGCAGAAAATTCAATTTCTTCAGGAGGAATCTTAAAATCAGTGTTGAAATCTAAAACCGGGGTGACCTCAACTTTGGCAAAAGAAGTTTGACGGAGATTGTCAGCATTAAAAGGAGACAATCTGACTAAGCGATGAACCCCCGATTCCTTTTTCAGATATCCATAAGCGAAAGGTTGGTTGATTTTAAAATAAACTGATTTGATACCAGCTTCTTCGCCAGGGATAAGATCTAAAATTTCATATTTCCACTGACGACGTTCAAAATAACGCAGGTACATCCGTTGCAGAATTGAAGCCCAATCCATGGCTTCGGTACCACCCTGACCGGAATGAATTGATAAAATAGCTGATTTTTGGTCATATTTTCCTGACAAGTAAGTTTGTAATTCAAGTGTGGAAATATCCTGAGTCAGTTGATTAATAAGTTGATTGATTTCAGTTTCCAGGGATGGATCAGGGTTTTGGATTAATAAATCACTAAATTCTTCAATGGTTTTTATTTGAGAGGCAATTTGATCGATTTGAGAGATGGTTTTTTGAAGGTCAGAAATTAACTGAAGCAATTCCTGGGCTGAGGCAGGATTATCCCAAAGATGACTTTGTTGAGATTCTGCTTCTAATTTGCGTAAACGACCGGTAATTTGGTCAAAATTCAGTTTTTGTTTGATGGATTCAAATTTAGTTTTTAGTTCAGAAATTTGGTTCATAAATTAATTTTCGTCAATATTACGAATCATGTCATTGGAAATATTTTTGATAATATTTTTTTTAATATCTTTGATTTGCTTTTGCGGGAAACCATCTAATTGGGTTTGAATATTTTTGATAGTGTTGCTAAAAAATTTACTGATTTCGGTTTGATTGATGTTTTCAATTTGAGAGCGACTAGATTCAGGTAATTTAGAGTAAAAATTATCTAAAATATCACTGCCAAAAGATTCACCTAGAACCTGACTAAAATTGGATTGAGGTTGGGAATTGATAGTTTTGTTGGCAAGAAAATTAATCAAGACAAAAACAATAAATAAGAAAATAATTAGACGCAAAATGCTAGAAAAACCGATTTTGGTTTTTTCCTTTTTTTTGAGCGACATAATTTACAACTTAAGTTTTTCGGAAAGAAACTCAATGATAGGAGTGTCTCCTTGAATACATTTTTGACCAACAGGATCAAAAGAAGTGGGAACACCAATACCGCCGCCTTTGAGGAGTTCAGGACAAAATTTGGTAACCAAATTTAAAAGTTCTTGTTGATTATTTTTATCCTGATAAATTTCTCTAGAAAGAATTTTGAGTTTTTTGTCTTTATTGTTGTTAGTTAACCAAGTGTCAACGTTTTGACAATGAGGACAACCGTCACCCCAATAAAAAACAAGATCATAGTTGTAAAAATCAGTAGGAATATCAAAGCCAGCAGCAGTTGAAGTATCGCCTTGAGGTGGTTGAGATAGGAAAAAAAATAAGCCAACTAAAACCGCTAAACCAATAAAGATAGAAGTTAATTTATTCATAATTACTTTGTTTTTGAAGTCAAACTAATGATTTTGTCGCCTTGATTAATTTGGTCTAAAACATTTAAACCGGAGACGACTTCACCAAAGTTAACATATTCAGAAGTGAGATGTTGACAACCTTCAGTGGTAAAACAGATAAAAAATTGACTGTCATTGCTTTTTAATTTAGTTTCAGCAGTGCGTGCCAAACCAAGACTACCTCTGACAAAAGGAACATTATTGAGTTCAGAATCTTGTGTACTGCCACCCATACCAGTGCCAGTAGGATCACCACCTTGAGCCATAAAGTCTTTGATAACCCGATGAAAAGTAAGACCATCGTAGTAGCCACTGTCGGCTTTTTTAAGAAAATTAGCCACAGTTTTAGGACATTTGTCTTGATAAAGTTTAATTAAAATTTCACCGTTTTTGGTTTTAAGAGAAACTATCGGATTGGTTTGAAGAATCGGGGAAACTGAGGGAGAAACATCAGATGGAATATTGGTAGGAATATTGTTTAGGGTCATATTGGTAGGCAAAGACTTTTTGGAAGTACATCCAGAAATTAATAATGAAGAGGCGAGGATGATTGTAAAAATTTTAAGATTTTGTTTCATGGTCTATTTTAACAAAATTAAAACACGTGGGGTGCCTTGGTTAATATCTTGTTTAACTTTGGATGAAGGAAAATCATGGATACTTTTGAGTAAAAGTTGATAACTATACTTAAAGTAGGCCCCAAACTGAGTCCCAACATCATGGACTGTAAATTTTTGAGTATTATCGTCATAACCAAGAATAACCAGATGGTGATAATAAGGACCGCCGGAGTTAAAGTGCTTATTTTCGGCATATAAAATTTTACCGTTGGCGGGGACAATTATTGGAATATCTTTAGCAATATAAGATTTAAGATCTTCAAGAGTAGGCTGCTCAATTATCTTGGCAGTATAGTTGAGATGATTTTGAGCGATGAGAGCCATTTGAGACAAATCAACATCGTGGGTAAAATTTTGATCAGTTTCGTATTTGATCATATTCAAAATATCGTTTTTGATGGTAGCATTGTCAGGAGTAATGTTTTTATAAAAATAATCAACGGTTAATAAGGCGGCTTCTTCACAAGCATCCTGCCAAGGTTGATCCCAATTTTTTTCCGGCGATTGGGGAACAAAGGTAGTTTTGATAAGATGTTTGTTGGGTAATCCAGAAATTAAAATAACGGTAGGTAATGGAGCAACAGTTTCCTTGAGGTCGTTAATTTTAACGGTGACGGTATTGATTTTTTGGTCGATTTTTTGAGGAGAAACTATTTTTGAAGAAAAATAAACAACTACTGGCAAGCTGATAAAAATAAGAAAATACCAAAACTTATTGGACATAACTAATTATACAAATTAACCATAGAATACTATAATTTTGTATTTTGTCCATTGAATAATTGAAAGGTTGTAGTAGAATAAGCGAATGCCCAAACTAACCGATATCAGAAATGTGGCTGTTATTGCTCATGTGGATCATGGCAAAACAACTTTGGTGGATGCGATGCTCAAACAAAGCCATATGTTTAGGAGTAATCAAGACGAAATGAAAATGGATCGGATTATGGATAGCAATGATTTGGAGAAAGAAAAAGGAATAACAATTTTGTCAAAAAATACGTCCATTTTTTTTGGAGAAACAAAGATTAATATCATTGATACTCCGGGTCATGCTGATTTTGGCGGTGAAGTGGAAAGAATTTTGAATATGGCTGATGGGGCCTTATTGATAGTAGATGCGGCTGAAGGGCCGCTGTCACAAACCAAATTTGTGCTTAAAAAAGCCTTGGAATACGGACTGAAAATAATTTTGGTAATTAACAAAATTGACAGAAAAGATGAACGGATTGCTGAAGTGATAACTGATACGGAAAATTTATTTTTGTCACTGGTGGATGATTTGGAAATGCTGGATTTTCCAATCATATATAGCATCGGCAAAGATGGTAAAGCTTATGATAAATTGCCGACTGATCTCGACCAAAAAGCTGATATCAATCCCCTTCTGGAGCAGATTGTAAAAACTGTTCCCAATGCGGTTAGAGAAATTGATAAACCGTTTCAAATGTTAATTTCAGCATTTGAAAAAAATGAGTATTTAGGCAAACTGTCGATGGGGAGGATTTATGCCGGAGTTATTAAAAAAGGAATGCAAGTGTCACTAGTTGATCCGGATCAAAAAACCAGAGGCAATTTCCGAATAGAACGAATGTATGTTAACGAAGGCATTAAAAAGGTAGAGGTGGATGAAGCTGGTAGTGGTGAAATAGTTTATTTAGCAGGGGTGCCGAATATTGAAATCGGACAAACTTTGACTGATGTAAATCATCAGGTGGCGTTGCCAACAATTGAGATAACACCGCCAACAATTAAAGCTAGTTTTGGACCAAATACCAGTATTTTTGCTAAAGATGAAGCCAAATTTTTGACCAGTCGAGAATTAAAAGAAAGATTGAAGCAGGAGGTAGAGACAAACTTAGGACTGAAATTAGAAGATGATCCGACAGACAATATTAGAATGTTGGTATCGGGGAGAGGTGAACTTCACTTAGCAATACTGATCGAAGAATTGAGGCGACAAGGATATGCTATGGAAATAGGCAAGCCGGAAGTGATTTTAAAGACTGTTGATGGAGTGGTTTGTGAACCATTTAGCGAACTGACAATATTGACTCCGGAGGATTTTGTGGGAACAATCACCGCTGAAATGGGTAAAAGAAAAGCGGAGATGACAGATATGCAAACTGATAATAAAGTTGGAGTCAAAATGGTATATAAAATCAGTGATAAAAATGCTTTGGGGTTGAGAAGTGTTTTGATGACAGAAACAAAGGGAATGGTATCAATATCATCTTTATTTTTAGGATATGAACCGAAAAAGGATGAAGAAAAGAAAGAAAGAAACGGAGTTTTGATCGCCTCAGAATCGGGAAAGGCGCTGTCTTACGGTTTGGATTTGGCTCAAAAAAGAGGCATAACTTTTATAGAACCGACAGAGATGGTCTATGAAGGTCAAATAGTCGGCTTGAGACCAATGATGGGAGATTTGGAAATAAATGTTTGCAAAGGGAAGCAGTTGTCGAATATGAGAGCGGCGGGGAGTGATGATTCAATTATTTTGGCGCCGGCAACAAAATATTCTCTAGAGGAGTGTTTGGATTTTATCAACAGTGACGAACTGATTGATGTGACACCAAAGGAAATCAGATTAAGAAAAAAACTGTTAAGCAAAATTGATCGGGTCAGAGCTGAAAGAAACAGTCGCTAAAAGGCGAATTTAAAACAATTTAATTTTATTTTTAATTTCAACCAGTTCTTCTGAGGTTAATTTTTGGTGAGGAAAAAGTCCTAAAACCGGTTGAAGATTATCATTAAGATGGCGGGGAATAAGATGAATATGAGCGTGAGGAACGTCATTGCCCATGGTCAGAAAACTGATAAATTCAGGTTTGAGTGAGGAATTTTTGATATTGAGAGTAATTTTTTGAGCTACCTGCCAATATTGACCAAAGTCAGGGACATCATAAACCCAACGATAATGTTGTTTAGGGATAACCAAAGTGTGACCGATAGTAACCGGGTTAATATCCAAAAAAGCCAGAAATTTGTCATCTTCGTAAACTTGATAACAAGGCAGACTGCCAGCGGCAATACGACAAAAGACACAATCGTTCATATCAAATTTTATCAATTTTGGGATAAAGTTTCTTGATGGTTTGCAAAACTAGGGTTTTAGCTTCCGGTAAAGATTTGTTGATAGTGGCGCCAGCAGCAGCTCGATGACCACCGCCCGATTTGGTGGCCAGAGCAATTTTGGACAAATCATAAGTTTGACTGTCGCGGGTGCGAAAACTGACCTTAACGGTTTGAGGTTGAATTTCAACAAAAACTAGGGCAATATTCCAACCAATAACCGACTTGATCATATTGGCAACGTCTGAATAACTGGCGCTGACAGCGGCTTCCAATCCATGAGTTTTAATGTCTTGATAAGACAAGGAAGCCAGAGCAACCTGATCGGAATAATAAACTTCAATTGAAGCCAAAAGAAGAGAAATAAGTTTTAATCTTTCGGGAGGATCGTTATTTTCAATATCAAAAATCAATTGGGAAAATTTGGGATAAATTTTGGCAAGTTGAGAAGCAATTGTCAGAGTTTTGTGGGTAGTGCCAACGTATTTAAAACCGCCACTGTCGGTATAAATGCCGGCATAAAGACAAGCGGCAATTTTGGGAGTAATTTTTATATTTCTGACGGCAAAAAAATCAAATAAAACTTGAGCGGTAGCCGGACTGTGGGGTACCACTAAATTAATCTTGCCAAATTTTTCGTTGCTGGAATGGTGATCAATAACAATGGTTTTGAGATTTTTAGGAAATTTAAACTCACCCAAACGAGTAACTTGTCTGGGTGAAGATGAGTCTAAAATTATAAATAAATCAAATTGGGTTAAATCAACTTGAAAAATATTTTGGGGCAAAATTTTGTCGGCGCCCGGAAGGGTTGATAGATTAGTAGGAAGACTGTTGTCGCCTTGGATAAGAGAAACGTCTTTGCCAATATTTTTGAGAACATGATAAAAAGCCAGAGCAGAACCAACAGAATCACCATCAGGACCGGGATGAAGATGAAGTAAAATTTTGTGGGAACGGTCAATTTCCCGCCAGATTTTTTTGGAAGTAAATTTAAAACTAAGCATAATTAACCAAATTTAGGATAACAACATTTTTTGTATTTTTTGCCGGAACCGCAAGGACAAGGGTCGTTTCGGCCGACAGTTTGGCTTTTTTTTATGGGTTGAGGTAAGGGTGGTAAAACAATGTCTTCGGATGAAGCTTGATCAGGAGATGAGGATGGTGGGTTGTCGGTTAGAGCATCTCCCCTACCCTCAGTGACATTTTGAGGAGTAGTGGTTTGAGGAGCCACCGGCTCAAGACGGAAAATTTTTCGGGCTAAATTATATTCGAACTGTCCTAAAAGCCGTTGAAACATTTCATAACCTTCTTTACGATATTCAACCAAAGGATCTTTTTGAGCATAACCGCGAAGTCGGACACCATCACGAAGATCATCTAAAGCTGTCAAATGTTCCACCCAAAGGGGATCAAGAGTGGAAATAAGAGAAAAAGCTAAGATACTGTCGGCGATTTCTTGACCAAACATTTTGACGCGAGATTGCCATTGATCTTCCAAAAGAGAAGTTAAAAATTCGGCAGGAGTGTCTGATTTGGCAAGATCTTTTTTAAGTTGACTGCGACCAGCGGAATTGAGCGGTAAGATTTCATTAAACTCGAGCGAAGTTTTTTCTAGATCAAGACGATTAGTATCATAGTCAGTGTTAAGATTAACAATACTGTTAATTTGGTTGGCAAGATATTTGGAAATTAATTGATGATTTTTATCGGGTGATTTGACTTGATTTGAAAGGATTTCGTCGCGGAGATGATAGATAATTTGGCGCTGTTTGTTGATGACATCGTCGTATTCAACTAAACTTTTGCGGGCATCGAAATGAAAGCCTTCAACTTTGACCTGAATCTGTTCGATAACTCGAGAGACGAGAGGATGAGTTAATGGGGTATCTTCGGGCATATTAAATCGGCTCATAAGAGAACTGATTTTTTCACCGCCAAAAATACGCATAATATCATCATCCAAGGCAATATAAAATTGGGAATAACCTGGGTCGCCTTGACGACCAGCTCGGCCCCGAAGTTGATTATCAATCCGTCGAGATTCATGACGTTCGGTACCAATGACAGACAAGCCGCCAAGAGCAATAACTTCATCATGTTCTTTTTGCCATTTATCTTTGTCAACGCCGTCTTTGGGACCGCCGAGGATAATGTCAACTCCCCGACCGGCCATATTAGTGGCAACGGTAATACTACCTTTTTTGCCAGCTTTGGCGATAATTTCAGCTTCGGAGCGATGATTTTTAGCATTAAGAACTTGGTGAGGCAAACCTTTTTTGCGAAGAAGAGAGGAAATAATTTCGTTTTTAGCAATGGAGGTGGTGCCAATCAGAACTGGTTGACCAAGACGATGTTTTTCTTCGACAGCGTTGACAATGGCGGCATATTTTGATCTTTGGGATTTAAAAATTAAGTCGTGTTGATCGAGACGCTGAAGCGGTTTGTTGGTAGGAATAGAAACAACATCAAGATTATAAATTTTTTTAAACTCTTCGGCTTCAGTAGCGGCAGTACCAGTCATACCGGCCAATTTTTCATAAAGTCTAAAGTAATTTTGGAAGGTAATAGTCGCCCAAGTTTGAGATTCGCGTTGAACGGTAACGCCTTCTTTGGCCTCGACAGCTTGATGAAGACCGTCAGACCAGCGACGACCACTCATTAGCCGACCGGTAAATTCATCGACAATAACAACTTCACCGTCTTTGACGACATAATCTTTGTCTTTGTGAAATAAAGCTCGAGCCTTGATGGCATTTTCAATATAATGAATAGTTTCAAAAGATTCTTCGTAAAGATTATTGACACCTAAAATTCGTTCGACTTTGCGGATACCATATTCTGAGAGAGTGGCTGAACGGGATTTTTCGTCAATAACATAATCGGTAGGTTGAAGATCGGCGGCAATTTGGGAAAATTTATAGTATTTATCGGTAGGTTGATTGTTGGGAGAGGAAATTATAAGCGGGGTGCGAGATTCATCGATTAAAACAAAATCAACCTCGTCGACAATGGCAAAATGATGCGGTCGTTGAACCACTTGATCTTGATGAGGCGCCATATGATCACGAAGGTAGTCAAAACCAAACTCGTTGTTGGTGCCATAGGTAACATCGGCTAAATAAGCTTCTCGACGAGAAATAGGACGAAGATGAGCTAAGCGATCGTCAATTTTTTCAGTTTCGTCGGTATAGTCGGGATCTAAAATGAATGATTGCTCATGAATAATACAAGAAGTAGAAATGCCCAGCAGATGCAAAGCTTTTGGATACCAACCAGTACCAACCCGAGTAAGATAGTCATTTGGAGTAACAATATGGACGCCTTTGCCGGTAAGAGCATTGAGGTAAGCAGGAAAAATAACGGAGTGAGTTTTACCTTCACCAGTGCGTTGTTCGGAGATGGCCCCCTGATGGAGAGTGATGGCTGACATCAGTTGAACATCATAGGCTCGCTCACCAATGGTGCGTTTGACAGCCTCACGGACGACAGCGAAAGCTTGGGGTAAAAGCTCATCTAGAGATTTACCTTTTTTGAGTTGTTTTTTGAAAAAATCGGTTTTTTGAGATAACTCTTCATCGTTTAACTTGGAAATTTCCAGCTCCAAGCCATTGATTTGATTGATTATTTTTTGGTAAGACTTAATTCGCTTGGAATTTTCGTCAAAAAAATTTTTTAGAAAATCGAACATAGATTAGTTTATCAAAAAACCTCTGTCCGATTCCTTCGGAGTGAAGGAACCGGACAAGGGTGGCTCCTCTTTAGCTTTGTTTGGGTTTTATAACAGAAAAATCGGTGTAAGGTTGGAGAACTTTGGGAATTAAAACACTACCGTCTGCTTGCTGGTGATTTTCTAAAATAGCCAGAACGGCGCGATCGGTAACTAAGGTGGAATTAAGAATATGAACCAATTCATTTTTACCATCGATTTTGACTTTGGTATTAAGACGTCGCGCTTGATAGTCACCACAATTACTGCAAGATTGAGTTTCACGATAAGCATTTTGACCGGGAAACCAAGAATTGATATCGTACATGCGACGGTTGGGTTGAGGTAGATCACCAGTACAACTTTTGACTACCTGATATGGCAGTTCCAAATCTTGCATAATACCTTCAGCGTGAGACAGCATTTCTAAACACATATCGTCGGAGATTTTAAAATCAGGCAAAGTAAAGACGTTCATTTCAACTTTGTTGAAAAAATGGACTCGAAGCATACCCTTCATGTCTTTACCATAGGTGCCGGCTTCACGACGAAAACATGGAGAGAAATTAACGTATTTTAAGGGTAATTGATTGGCATTAACAATTTCGTCCATATGGTAAGGGACAACTGAATGTTCGGAACTGCTGATAAAAATCAAATCATCTTCGGGAGAAGAATAGTAAGCATTGAATAAATTTTTGTTGCTAGCGTAGCCGCATTTCCATTCGGTAGAACCTTTGATCATGGCGGGAGGAATCATACCAACAAAACCTTGATTAATCAGTTTTTTGAAGGCATAAAACATAACTGCCATTTCTAAAACGGCTCCCTGACCTTTGTAATAACCAAAACGAGAACCAGAAACTTGAGCAGCCTTTTTGATATCGAGAATGTCAAGTTTTTCACCTAAGTCAGCGTGATCGAGAGGTTGGAAGTCAAACTTAGGAATTTGACCAACAGTTTTAATGACTACATTTTCAGTATCATCCTTACCAACAGGAACGTCGTCAGCAGGAATATTGGGAATTTCTTCAATAATTTTATTTTGTTCTTCTTCAACAGTTTTTAGTTGGGTTTCAATTTTTTTAAGATTTTCTTTGATACTAGTGGCTTGCTTGATTTGGTCAGGAGTGGGTTTGCCCTGGAACTGGCGACTGAGAGTATTTTGGTCGGAGCGGAGTTTTTCGACATCGGCTAAAAGTTGGCGACGATTGGTATCCAAAGAAACAATAGAATCAACCACAGCAGGATCTTTTTGACGGTTAGTTAGAGCTTGACGGACAGTATCAGGATGTTGACGAAGAAAATTAATATCAATCATTTATGGGAGTATTTTATCAAACCTAAAATTAAATGATACCCGCAGATTTACCGTAGATAACTAATATATCAAAATATATCAATGATTATTTAACCTTTTTATACATCAAAATTGCGTCGTCATAACGGTTGAGACGTTTGACACCTTGAGGCAGACGACCAAATTCTTGAAAACCAAATTTTTGATACATGTTTTGGGCTAATTTATTTTCACCAAAAACTTCAAGTTGAATAATTTTAAGACCTTTAATATGTTTGATTGATTCGTTTAAAACTAACTCCATTAGTTTTTTACCAATCCCCTCGCCTCTGAAATCTTTGGCGACAGTAATACCAAAACCACCAACGTGATTTTTAGCCCCATCTTTTAATTCAATATCACTGACACCGATAAGTTTATTTTTGTAAAAAGCTGAAATTATTACCTTTCTATCTTGGTGTTCTAAAAATGATTGCAGCCACTTTTTTTCATCTTCTAAAGTTTTTTGAACACCTTGCATTAAAATATAGGTTCTTTCTGCAGAAAGTTTGTTGATATAATTCATCAATTTTTTGGCATCATCTATGGTTGGATAACGGAACAAAATTTCCTTGCCGGTTTTGGAGATAAATTTTTGAGTAAATTTCATAAATATTTTTTTATAACTTTTAGGTTATTTCTTCTAATAGAAATAATTTTACTTTTTAAATAATTTCCATTTACCCTCAGAGGCTATTTCAACAGTATTACCATCAATTTTAATAGCAGTATTATCATCGATTCCATAAATAGGATATTTATATTCTTTTGATCTTTTTTCTAAATTTACAAAATTTGATTCTGGAAACCAAACACTGTTTATATGTGGTTCAATCATAAAATTTACCAAAGACAAACCTTCGTCTTTAATCTCTTTATCGAAATCTAGTACTGGTGGTTTCTCAGATTTTGCATTCAAAACACTTGGAGTAACCACCATAGTACCAGCACTGACGCCGATATAAATTTTGGTTTTTAATAATTCCGGTAAAACTTTTGATAAGCCGGATTTATTAAACCAATGTATCAAGTGATAAGTGTTACCACCTTCGACAAAAAGAATATTAGTTTTTTTTAGCCTTTTAAGCCAAATTTCTTTTGGTAAAGCAGAAATATCAACGATATCAATTTCTTTGAATTTTAAAAAACTTAAACGACGAAGATCATCAATTAACCAACCTTTATCACCTTCTTCTAAGTTGGCAGCAGTGGGGATAAAAGCAATTTTAAGTTGATCTAAGGGTTTACCAACTAATTCATCGAGGGCTTTGACTATAGTTTGATTAGTAAGACCAGCTGAAGTAAGAAGTAATTTCATATTTTATTTAATCCTCTTTTCGCATAGAAGGGAAAAGGATGACATCTTTGATAGTGGGTTGGTTGGTTAGAAATTGGGTAAAGCGGTCGATACCCATACCCCAACCGGCGGTGGGAGGCATACCATACTCAAGAGCTCGAATATAATCATGATCAAACTGAGAAGCAATTTCGGAGCCTTTTTTGGCCAATTCAACTTCGGACAACCAGCGTTCTGATTGATCTTGAGGATCATTGACTTCGTTGTAGGCTTTGAGAAGTTCGGTACCGCAAACAACCAGTTGGAAAGAAGCAATTTTAGTGGGATCATGAGGATGTTTTTTGGCCAGAGCAATCATTTCGGAAGGATAATCGCACATAAAGGTAGGTTTGATAATTTTGGGACGAACATATTCTTTGTAAAGTTGATCAAAACAAGCGCCCAGACCGATTACACCGGTCAAATCAAGTTTGAGACCTTTATCTTTGATAGCTGATTTAAATTCGGCTTCAGTACGAATAGTGTCAATATCAATACCGGTATGTTGTTTGATAGCGTCGGTTAAAGTTAATTTTTGGATAGGTTTACCAAAATCAATTTTGGTACCCTGAAAATTAATGGTTAAACCGCCAGTGACAGACTTGACTACGTATTTGATAAGATCTTGAGTAAAATTCATCAAAACTTGGTAATCAACATAAGCCCAATAAAATTCAATTTGAGTAAATTCGGGATTGTGAAACCGGGAGACGCCCTCGTTGCGAAAATCTCGACTGACTTCATAAACTTTTTCGAAACCGCCGACAATAAGCCTTTTGAGATAAAGTTCATCAGAAATTCTAAGATACATATCCATATCCAAAGCGTTGTGGTGGGTGACAAAAGGTTTGGCAGAGGCGCCACCATAGACCGGTTGTAAAATCGGGGTTTCCACTTCCATAAAGCCATGGTCATCCAAAAACCGCCTCATTTCGGAAAGAATTTTGGTTCTGGTTTGAAAAACTTGTCTGACTTCAGGATTGACAATCAGGTCGACATAACGCTGACGATAGCGTTCTTCAACATCTTTGAGACCGTGCCACTTTTCGGGAAGGGGACGAAGATTTTTGGCTAAAATTTGAAATTTAAAAACATTGATAGTGGTTTCACCGGCAACAGTTTTAAAAACATCGCCACAAACGTAGACAATATCGCCCAAATCCAAAAGTTTGGTGAGTTTCATATTGTCTTTGAGGATTTTTTCCTGAAAGAAAAGTTGGATTTTACCAGTTTGGTCGTGGAGATCGGCAAAAAGGATTTTACCGTGACCTCTGAGAGACATAATCCGGCCGGCAACTTCAACTGATTTATCCATCAGATTTAGGGCTTCGGTAACGGAAGATTTGTGAGACAGATTTGGTTGTGGATAAGGATCAATGCCAAGAGATTTAATTTTAGCCAGTTTGTCGCGGCGTTGTTTTTGAAGGTCGTTTAACTTGGTTTGGGCGTTTTTAGTCATGCCCTTATTTTACTATAATCAAAGGAATTTATTTAATAGAAACGATTTTGTAGATAATTTTACCAATCGGAGCATCAACTTCAATTTTGTCATTGACTTTTTTACCAATCAAAGCCTGACCTAAAGGTGACTGGTCAGAAATTTTGTTGGCAGCAGGATCAGACTCAAGTTGATTGACAATATAAAATTCTTTAGTACCAGAATCAACTTTTATTTTTACTTTACAACCAACCTGAATAGAGTCAGTTTTTATTTTGTTGGTGATTATCTGACTATTGGTTAAAGTCTCTTCAATTTCGTCAATTTTGTTATTGGTGACTTCAAGTTCTTCCTTGAGTTGTGAAGCCAATCCGTCTTCGCCAGATTCGTCGGGTTGAGCCACTTCCTCAATTTGAGTAATAAGATGTTCTTGGCGATTTTTAAGATCTTTAAGTTGTTGAGTCAGACTATCAAAGCCTGCTTGAGTTAAGAGATTTTTTTTGGTCATATTTAGTGCAATGAGTTTGTATGTTAAAACAATAGCTATCTTTTGTCAAATTAAATTTATGCCATAATAATTTATGGCGGTAAGCGACTTTTTTAAAATAACACCCGAGAAACGACAGGTCAAGATAAAGGGTAAGGAAGGAGTTATTTACAGCAACCCGACAGGGTGGAAAAGGGATTGTTTTTATGTGGCGACAATAGTTTTTTTGACGGCAATTATAGGTTTAGTTTATTTATATCAGCCGGTAATTGGAAGTTGGATCAGCTATCAAAAAATTGATCAGACTGAAGTTAAAAAAGAAACGGAGCAAATAATTGAAAAAATAACAATGGAACCAACACCAGCACCTGAAATTTATATTGAGCCGGAAGATAACACTTTTAATGTAGAAATACCAAAAATTGGGGCTAAAGCAGATATTGTTATAGGAGTTTCTCCTTATGATAAAAATGAATATAAAAGAGTATTAAAAGATAATGTTATCGCCCAGTCACAAATTTCATCTTTACCCGGGGAAGGAAAAGGCACTTCGGTTTATTTGTTTGCTCACTCCAGTCAACAAGATATCAGCGCCGCCAGACAAAATTCGGTATTCTATTTGTTGGGAGAACTAAATAACGATGATATGGTGATGATAAATTACAAAGGGAAAATGCATGTTTATAAGGTGTATATGAAAAAAATCATTAAACCAAATCAAATTGAATACTTGGAATATAAAGAGGAGGATAAAGAAATTGTGATTTTACAGACTTGTTGGCCAATAGGAACGAATTGGCAAAGATTACTAGTATTTGCCGAGAAAATCTAATCTAAAACTTGAAAATTAGATTTATTTTTGATATAATTTATATATTATAAGATAAATAATTATGAGTAAAGTAGCTGAAGCTTTGAATCCAACTGCGTATGGACTGCCAGCAAATGAACCGTCGCACCGATCTAATTTGACAGAAATATCAAAAACAAACGGAGGAGATAAGCAAATAGGTTGGGTGTTTGAAGACGGACAACTGGCAGGAACGAAAGATTGCACTATTGTTGGCGTTAGAAAAAAAGATGGTCGACCTATATTAAATGAAACTGAAGAGATGAGTCGATCAGAAATTATCTGGCAAAGGTTTCAAATAGAAAGAGAAGAAATGATAAAAAATAAAGATTTTAGACATCTTTTTTTGCTTAGAAAAGGTATCCGAATAGAAGGATCAGGAGTGGATCGTCGGTTTAGAGGTTGGGTAATAGATGATTGGTTAGTGTGTTTAAAACCAAAATCAAATGATGTATTAAATCCGGTATATTCTTTCTCTGAACGTGGCGAAGGAGTTTTTGGAATAACTTATAGAAATAAATTTGGTGATAAAAAATCCGTTAATTTAAGTCGAGGTACCGGTTTTTATAGTTGTGCAAGAATAATTGATTTAAACAGACTAAAAGGAATTGATGATCTGGAGAAAATAATTAATCCCCCTTCAACCAAAAGTTGAACGTTTAATTAACTGACGGCGGTAACGATTGGCAAAACGGTGGGCTTCATCACGAAGTTGTTGTAACAGACGTAGGGCGAGAGAATTTTTGGGAAGATTGATTTCGACCCAACCAGTGGTAGTTTTGATAACAATGGTTTCCTGTTTTTTGGCCAAACCTAATACAGGGAGTCGAAAGTTATAAAGTTTGTCAAGTTTATCAAGTAATTGATGGGTGGCGGAGACTTGAGGTTTACCACCGTCAACCAAAATTAAGTTAGGTAACTGCCATTCGAGGTGTTTGAAACGGCGGTGGATAACTTCTTTGATCATAAATTGATCATCAGGAGTAGTTTTGGAATAAATTTTAAATTGTCGATATTGATCATGATCGATACTCCCCTGCTGCCAAACCACCATAGAACCAACAAAATGTTTAGAGCCCAGATTGGAAATATCATAAGCTTCAATTCGATTTATGGATTGAAGATGAGGAAAATAATCTTTAAGAATCAGAGACAGTTCGGTGATGGCTTTGGTTGATTTATCTTCGGGAAGATCAACTTGTTGATATAGATTGGTCAAATGACGCCAGCCGGAAATAATATATTCCAAGGAATTGATTTGGTCACGACGAGTTTTAGCCATCTCAAAATTTTCGGCTTGAGAAAAAAGTTTCATTTCTTTTTTGAGCTGGGTGATAAGTTTATGAAAACGACCGGTAAGAATTTTTTTGATTTTGGCGATATTAGCGCGATATTCTTTGGGGTCAGGATTTGGTCCCGGGCAAAGTCCGAGATGACAATAAAGACAAGATTTTGGACCGTGGCGGGTGGAATAAAAAGGAAAAATCTGTCTGATAGTTTTGAGAAGAATTTTGACGGAACGACTGTCAGGAAACGGACCATAAACAATATCTTGATCATTTAGAGAAGATTTGAACGCCGGCCTGATTAAAGGAAATTTATCTTTGGAAATAGTGATATAAATATAGCTTTTGTCATCTTTGAGTTGAAAATTGTATTTGGGACGATATTGTTTGATGAGATTGGACTCCAACACTAAAGCTTCGATTTCAGAATTGACGGTGATGAATCGAATAGAGTCGATTTGAGAAACCAACCGGTTGGTTTTGTAACCCAAGGCATCTTGGCTTTGAAAATATTGAGAGACTCGTTTTTTGAGATTAACAGCTTTACCTACATAAATAATATCTTTTTGTTTATTTTGATAAATATAAACCCCGGGCGAATCGGGAATTTTGGTTAAATCAATCACATGGGTATTATATAATGAAGTTATGAAAGGGATAGAAAAATGGTCAACAATAATATTTGGGTTGGTTTTGCTGGTGTCTACATTTATTCGTTTTGGGCAAGTAAAAAATTATCATACTGCTTTTACATATGATCAAGCTCGAGATTTGTTGGATATCAGGGCTTTGGGGGAATTTAAGGATTTAACGGTTATGGGACCGACAACATCAATTAATGGTCTAAGATTGGGACCATTTTATTATTACTTTAATTTGCCGTCATATTGGTTGGGGCAAGGCAATCCTCAAGCTTTAGTGATTTGGAACATACTAGGATTTTTAATCACCGGGGTGATTATATTTGAATTTTTTAGAAAAAAAGACGTATGTTT
>JAGOQF010000011.1 GCA_017991615.1 Candidatus Shapirobacteria bacterium | reverse complement strand
ATATTGGTGGTTATCTTGACTTATCTGGGCTTACCTCAGCCGAAGGTTTAGTTCTGCCAGAAAATATTAGTGGTGGTCTTTATTTATCTGGGCTTACCTCAGCCGAAGGTTTAGTTCTGCCAGAAAATGTTGGTGGTGATCTTAATTTATATGGTCTTACCTCAGCCGAAGGTTTAGTTCTGCCAGAAAACTTTAGAGGTACACTTAATTTACCCCGTCTTACTTCAGCCGAAGGTTTAGTTCTGCCAAAAAATATTGATGGTAGTCTTAATTTATCTGGTTTTACCTCAGCCGAAGGTTTAGTTCTGCCAAAAAATGTTGGTGGTAATCTTGATTTATCTGGTCTTACCTCAACCGAAGGTTTAGTTCTGCCAAAAAATGTTGGTGGTAATCTTGATTTATCTGGTCTTACCTCAACCGAAGGTTTAGTTCTGCCAGAAAATGTTGGTGGTTATCTTAATTTATCTGGTCTTACCTCAGCCGAAGGTTTAGTTCTGCCAAAAAATGTTGGTGGTTATCTTAATTTATCTGGTCTTACCTCAGCCGAAGGTTTAGTTCTGCCAAAAAATGTTGGTGGTAATCTTAATTTATCTGGTCTTACCTCAGCCGAAGGTTTAGTTCTGCCAGAAAATGTTGGTGGTAATATTTATTTAAGCAAAGTTCCTATTACTGAAAAAAAGTTACTAAGAAAGAAATATCCTCAATTAAAAATAGTCTAATAACTTAATAAACCTCATTTATTGTTTCTTCTCAATATCAAAAAAACTTACTTGTTTACCATTAAAGTAAATATTAAAGTTCCCTGTTGGTCCGTTGCGATGTTTTTCAATACTGCAAGTGACAATTTCCCTAACTTCTTCATCTTCCCGATACAAAAACATAACCACATCAGCATCTTGTTCAATACTCCCCGACTCTCTTAGGTCAGACAATCTCGGTCGACCACCTCTGGCTTCCATCGCCCGCGACAACTGCGCCAATGCCAAAATTGGCACCTTCAACTCTCTGGCCAAATTTTTTAATCCTTGAGAAATTTCTGAAACCTCCTGGACCCGATTATCTCGAGTATTGCCATGCATCAACTGCAAATAATCCACCACAATAAACTTTATCCCTTTATCCACCTGTAATCTCCTAGCCTTGGTTCTCAACTCTGTCACCGTCAATCCCGGAGTGTCATCAATATAAAGCGGTGCTTCCGCCAAAATTCCCATCGCCTCCGATAAAGAATCAAAATCTGTCGATGACAACTGCCCTGTTTTTAATTTCCAAGCATCTATCAACCCCTGACGCACCAACAATCTGTCCACCAATTCCTCTTTGCTCATTTCCAAAGAAAAAATACACACCGGCAGTTTCTTTTCTACCGCCACATAACGGGCCACATTCAATCCAAAAGCCGTTTTTCCCACTCCCGGTCTAGCTGCCAAAATCAACAAATTACTATCCTGCATCCCCGCCAAAATATTATCCAACGATTTAAATCCTGTCGGCACTCCCCTCAAACCGGTTCCCAATTTTTGCAATTCGTCCAACCGATCAAAACTGGCCGTCAACACCTCTCTCAGCGACGACGGCACCGATTTCATATGCCGTTGAGATAAAGTAAAAATCTCCTGTTCTGCCAAATCTAATAATTGATCTGAAGGTAAAGTTGAATCAAACGCCTTCTCAGAAATTCTTCCCGCCGCCGAAATCAATTCCCTTTTAGCCGACAAAGCCTTGATGATCCGACCATAACTTTCTACATTGGCCGCTGTCGGCACTTCCCCTGCCAATTTTGTCAAAAAAGCCTTGCCGCCAATTTTTCTTAACAATTTAGCTTCTTTCAACTTTTCCGACACCGTCACAATATCAATCGGCATCCTATCTTCATACAAATCCATCATCAACTGATATATCTTGCCGTAATTAAAGTTGTAAAAGTGTTCCGGACGCAAAAATTCCGACACACTCAAAACCGCCTCATTATCAATCAGAATTGATCCCAAAACACACAATTCGGCTTCCTCAGAATTTGGTGGGAGTCGAACCACATCTTCCATATTAATTTTTCTTTAACAACTTAACCTCAAACCCATCCGGCAAATCATCTACTTTATCTAACTTCAATGATTCACTTTCCACTAAACCTTCCTCGTCGGCATCATCCAAAAAACGTTTTATTGACTCTGTCTCCTCAGATAATGGAATCAAATAATTTACTCCCCACTTTTTTGCCCAATCTCTCAACAACTTAAAATTTACCTTCTCCCCCACTTTAATTGTCGTCAACATAATATCCGCCTCATCAACCTTCTCAATTTTTTTCTCTGACAATTCCTCTGCCAACTCTGCTATTACTACCAATCTAAACCCATCAATCGTCACTACATAAATTGTCTTATCATCCTCTACCCCGATACCACTAACCTCAACCCCGCCAATTTCATATTCTCCTGAACCGTTAATAATAATCCTTTCTCCTTCAATTCCGGGCTGATTCAAATCTTGATGACTATAAATTACAATTCTGGCATTTATTTTATTTCCTACCACCTCCTTTTCACTTGGATTAACCAAAACACTCTCCTTTTTTCCCTTCAAAAAAATAGTTTTATCACCAAACAATTTAATTTCCATATGTAACTATTCTATCACCTAACGCCTCTTTTTGTGTTATCATCTAAGATATTCCATGATCAAAGAATTGATTTTAGCTCTCATTATCGGTGCCATCTTAGGTTTGGGTGTCACCGGCAGTTATCTTAACTACAAAGGCAAACGAAACCCCCCGTCTGATAAACCTCTAATCACCGAACCAACTCTTATTCCCACCATTTCTACTGCTCCTGCTATCGAAGAAAATCAAGAAGAAACTAACAACCCTCTTACTATTATTTCCCCTTCCGATAACAGTCTCGTCTCTTCTGCCAACCTCTCTATCTCTGGCACCACCACTCCCGACAGTCAAATTGTTATTGCCACCGCCACCACCGTCTTCACTGGTCAAAGTGATACTAAGGGTAAATTTTCTCTACCTATTAAACTAGAATCCGGTCTTAATATAATTAAAATTAGCTCCATTGATCCCCAAAACAATCAATTTGACTACCAACTCAATATTACCTACTCAACTGCTAAAATATAATTAACCTTATGACTAAAATTATCCTCTTAGCTTTTCTCTTAATCATCACCAAACCAATTATCGCTCAGGAAGCCAGCAATAGTGCCACCAAAACCGATGATATTAAAGGTATTCTTCGCCAGATTGTCAACCAAGACAATCCAACTTCAGATGAAACTTCCACCTCCGACATTCAACTCCCCAAAGCTTTTTTTGGCAGTATTACTAAAATCAACACCAATGAAATCACCCTTAATTTTCAAAACGAAAACCGTCTTCTTCGTATTGACTCTGACACCACCTATGCCGACATCAAAAGTCGCCCCACTAAATTAACTTCTTTTAAAGAAGGCCAAACTATTTTAGCTATGGGGATTGTTAATACTGACTTGTCTATGGATTGCAGCCGAATTGTTGCCACTGATTCCAAATCAATTACCAACACTCATCAAATCATTAGTGGACAAATTGTTGATGTCTCCCAATCCCAAAATTCAACTATTTTTGTTCTTGTCCCTTCAAAAAATAAAAACAATCAATACCAAATCAAAATAGATACCAAAACTGTTCTGACCGACACCAAAGGCAAAAATCTCACTCTCAATAAAAATATCATTTCCGGTAAAAAGCTCATTGCCGTCATCAAACCTGACAGTCAAATCGCTCAAACCTTTTATGCCGTCCGACTTATTAGCCTCGATTCCGAAACCCCCACCCCCACTCCCAAACCATAAAATTTAACCTTTAATAAAATACGGCTATCGAAAACTTTAAAAAAAACTTTATTCAAAAAATTATTGACTTTAAAACCAACAGAATTTCTATTAATGACCTTGAAAACTTTGTTTGTAAAACCGACCCCGCACTAATTTATGGAAAAAATGGGTTACTAGAAAATAAAAATACTCAAAACTTAGGTCTATTAGCCGATATAGTTCAAGACTATTCTTTTTATAAAAAAAACGGTGATGAAAATCTAGTTCTAGACCATATCGACGATTATTATTCAAAATTTCTAAAAAGAAAAAAGTAGGTTTAAGTATCTCAAACACTCTCTTATGTTAAAATAAACCACTGATTTCAGGCATTCCTGTCATCAACTTTATGGTGAGATTAGCTCAATTGGTTAGAGCGCAGCTCTGTGAAAGCTGAGGTTGCCGGTTCAAGTCCGGTATCTCACCCATTATCTTCCTATAACATAAAATCTCATAATATTGAGATATAACACCCAATATAGTAAAATACATACGCCTTAATAAAAACTAAATTTTTATTGGGCACGGAATTTTTAAAGGCCTGTTTTAAATATAAAGTTAAAAATTAGCTTTTAACATTTAATTTACCAACAGACTGCTTTGAACCTTAACAATTTACAAAAAAGATTTTTAATAAAACAACCACACAAACAGTGTGTCTTTATATATTTTTTATGAGAAGTAAACAGAAAGAGAGGGTAATAAATGTATGTTTTTGATAGAACTGCTTATACTTATGGCTATTATTCATGCTATTAGTGAATGGGGCATCTGGGGGGTCGTTTTAATAATAATTGTCATATGGGCACTTATCAAAGTAGATAACAACTAATTTTTAATCTCGTTACCTTTTACACCTGAAATCCGATAAAGATAAAAAACAAGAAAGAGGTAAAACATGCTACTTCCAATTTTAGTGTCTATCCTCCTGGGATTCATCACCACACCAATAGTCTCTCATTGGGTCGCACGACACAACAAAAACCCATTCGTTATATCACTTATTTCTTCAATATCAATAGGATTAATAACTGGTCTTACAACAGGTAAAGATATAATTTTCTGTGCCCTTGCTGGTACAGGTGGATGGCTTATCTCTCACAAAGCAATTCTTTGGTTATTACAATACCACCCAAACGATGATAAAGACGAATAACCATTCTCTCTACGTCTAATAAAATTAATAAAAACTAAAAACAAGAAAGAGGTAAAACATGCTACTTCCAATTTTAGTGTCTATACTCCTAGGACTCGCTATCACTCTAATAATCTTTTATTTGTCCATACACCACAAAATATCAAAAGATCCATTCATTCTGTCGCCTGTTTCTTCAATACTAATAGGATCGACAACTGGTCTTGTAATGAGTAAAGACATAACCACCATAATTTTCTGCGCCCTTGCCGGTGTAGGTGGATGGTTTATCTTTCTTACAGCCATCTTTTTCAAAATGATTTACCTTTTAAAGGATTTTAACGAGTTTGACGACCAATACTAAGTCTTTTTACGCCTGAAGTTAGTAAAGAATTAAAATTTGAGCTTTCGCTCTTATTTACTCTTTTTACTTATAAAATCTTCAGGCTTTTTTTTGACCAAATTTTACAAATCAATCTTAAAAATTCTAAACTCCAAGGCTTATTTCCTGACTCAATTCTATTTTTCTCTCGCTTTCAAGCCAACTTTTATCCGTTTCCACAAATCCTTCCTTTTCCATCACTGGCTCCAAACAAACATATTCTTGATCATAAACTTTTTCCCCATTTTCTTCTTTAAAAGCCGTCCACAACTTTACCACTTTAAAATTGTTTACCTGCCAAATAATCGGTTTTTGTCCCGAAAACTCAATCCTGTTTTTCTGTTTTAATTCTATTTCTGGATTAGTCACAAAACCCTGACTAACATCTATCCCATTTAGTTTCGTCCCCCGCCAACCATTTTTTGTTTCCCAATAATTATGAACTGCCACATTTACTCTCTGTTTACTACTACTATTATTTACTACCGCAATTTTGTGACTGAATTTTTCTCCAAGTTCAAATTTTTGTCGTACTTCCAAACCATCAATTTGACATCTTATTTCCAAACCCTCATCGGTCTGATTAAGTTTCTCCCACAAACTGTTTCTAAACGGTCCGTGAAATACAAACCCAAATTTCTCCACCCCTTCTGAAGCAAAATTAGGCACACAAACATGAGTATTTCCAGTTTTTCCATCAATTCTTTCAAACGTCCCCAAAATTCCCTGACCATTCTTTACCAAACTAACTATCCTACCACCTACCAAATCTACTTCCAATCTCCAATCATTATTTTCTAACATATTCCCCATAAATCATTTTACCTCCCAATTTGACTTTCTCCAAAAATCAACTAAAATTCACCCAAATGACCGATATTAATTTATCTTTATCAAATCATCATTTCGCCACCTCTTAGTTGGCGGCTATTAACTCGTCTCCACCCCGCCAACCGGCGGTTTTTTTATGTTTAAAATCAATCGTCAATTTTATTAAAATGTTAAAATCCAACTATGAATCAAACTAACACTAAACCTCAAACTCTCAAGGGTTTTCGAGATTTCTTGCCATCCCAAATGAAGATTAGAGACTATGTCAAAAATACTCTTATCTCTCTTTTTACTCTCAATGGCTTTTCTCCTATAGAAACTCCGGCCTTGGAATACGCCGCCACTCTCAAAGGTAAATATGGTGATGAAACCGATACCAAATTAGGCTACTTTTTTAAAGACAATGGTGGTCGTGATATTGGTCTTAGATATGACTTAACTGTCCCCGCCGCCAAAGTTCTAGCCATTTACGGTAATCAAATTCAACTGCCTTTTCGCCGTTATCAAATCCAACCGGTTTGGAGAGCTGAAAATACTCAACGCGGTCGTTACCGAGAATTCATCCAATGTGACATCGATATCTTTGGCACCACTTCCCCTATTGCCGATGCCGAAATTATTTCTCTTATCTATCAAGGGGTCACCAAACTTGGTTTTAGCAACGCCGTTATCAGAATCAACAGTCGCAAAGTTTTATCCTCAATTTTAGATCAAGCCAGTATCATTGACAACCAAAATTCTATATTTCAATCTCTAGACAAAATAGACAAAATTGGTGATGATAGAGTAAAAAATGAGTTCAAGTCTAAAGGTCTTTCCAACACTCAAATCAACCAAATCTTCAACTCTATCAAACAAGCTCAACCCAGCAAAAATCTGCAACAAATTTTAGATCTCCTTCCCTCCCTTGGACTACCAGCATCCGCCTATATTTTTGACCCCACTCTAGTCCGTGGTTGTGATTACTACACTGATACTATTTTTGAAGTTAAAGTTGATCAACCTCAAATTGGTGCTCTCGGTGGTGGCGGTCGCTACAACAATTTGATTAACACCCTAGGCGGACCCCAAATCCCTGCCGTCGGTTTTTCTTTTGGCTTTGAACGACTCATCGACGTTATCACCGATCTTAACCTCTTTCCTCAAGCCAATCAAACCGGACCAAAAATTCTCGTTGCCAATCTTGGCCCAGACACCCAAACCAATATTCTCCAACTAATCACTAAACTCAGAAATGAAAACATTAGTTCTATTATTTATCCTGATGCTGACAAACTCGGTAAACAAATTAGATACGCTCTAGCTGAAAATATCCCCTATATGGCTATTATCGGCACTGATGAGGCCGCCGCCAATCAAATTACTCTCAAAAATTTAACCTCTACCAGCCAAAAAACCATTAATTTAGATCAACTCATTAAAATTTTAAAAGATTAATAATCTGTGCTAAAATAAACCCTATGAAACAAGGAATTCACCCACAATACTATTCTGATTGTCAAGTCACTTGTGCCTGCGGCAATAAATTTACCACCGGCTCAACTATGGCTAAAATTGACGTCGACGTTTGCTCTAAATGTCATCCCTTCTTTACCGGCCAACAAAAATTTGTCGATATTAAAGGTAGAATTGATAAATTCAACGAAAAAGTCAGCCAAGGTAAAAAATATGCTGCCGCCAAAGCAACCAAAAAACCTGTCAAAAAATAACTCGTTTTCTATCTACGATCTACAACCTACGATCTATTATCTAAAATATGCCTACTATTAACCCCAATATTGCTATCATGGAATTTTATCCTGGACCCGGTGGTCAGGAAGCCTCTATCTGGGCTAATGACCTTATGAATATGTACATCCGTTATGCCAACAAAGTTGGTTGGAAAGTCAGTCAAATCGACGATCATATCATCAAAATCTCCGGCTACGATGCCTACAATCAACTTAAACATGAATCTGGCACTCATCGAGTTCAACGAATCCCAATTACCGAAAAAAGAGGTCGAATTCAAACTTCCACCGCTTCTATCGCTATTATGCCCCAAATTGATTCCAAAGAAATCAATTTCAAAATGGAAGATGTTACTATTACTGCCTGCCGCGCTGGCGGTAACGGCGGTCAAAACGTCAACAAAGTTTCTACCGCCGTTCATTTAGTTCACCACCCCACTGGGCTGACTTTCGACGTTCGTACCGAACGTTATCAACAACAAAACCGCGAAATTGCCCTTGATCTCCTCCGTAACAAACTCTGGCAAATTGAAGAAGACAAAAAAGCCTCTCAACTCGCCAGCGGCCGCTCCGGTATCAGTCAATCCACCCGAGCTGACAAAATCAGAACCTACAACTACCCTCGCAACCAAATCAAAGATCATCGTATTGATAAATCTTTCAACAATCTTGACGAAATTATGCAAGGTAATCTTGATGACTTAATTTTAGAACTAACTGTTTTGGACAATTCCAAACAAGCTAATTAACTCTCTTTTCTAATTTCACCTCAACCTCGGTTTCTTTGTCATTTCGATAATACTTTAGTTTTAAACTGTCACCAATCTTCCTATGGTTGACAATATCAGCAATCGAAGTTTCATCACTTGATAATTTCTTACCATCAATTTCTATAATAATGTCGCCTGCCTTCAAACCCGCTTTTGCCGCCGGACTATCAGTCATTACTGTTTGCACATAAGCCCCCATTGGCACCTCGTTTAACAACGCCGCCCTCTCTGAAATCATTTGATAAGCCACTCCCAAATACGGTCTGTCAAATTCCCCTGTTTGTCTAAAGTTATCCACCGATGCCTTAACCAAATTTATCGGTAAAGCAAAACCAATACTCTGCCCACTTTGAGACACCGCCACATTCACCCCAATTACTTTGGCATTTGAATCAAACAAAGGTCCACCTGAGTTACCTGGATTTATAGCCGCATCCACTTGAATGACATCTTCCAATTTTTCCATACCCACTCCAAACCCACCAGCAGTAATTCCCCTTCCCAATCCCGAAATTACCCCCTTGGTCACCGTCGATCTAAACTCTCCCAAAGCCGTCCCAATAGCCACCACCGTCTGCCCTACTTTAAGTTTGTCCGAGTCCCCCATTTCCACCGGTGTCAATCCAGTTTTATTTACCTTAAGTATTGCCAAATCGTTAACCGGATCTCGATAAATATCTATTACTTCCACCGTTTCATCCTTACCTATAATTACTTTATACTTGGCCTGTGTATCCGAAACCACATGTTTATTGGTCACAATCAAACCATCACTGCTAATAATAAATCCAGTACCGATATCCTTTTGAATATTCTCTATTTGTCTTTCACCCATATCATAAAATCCAAACAACTGCCGAAAAATATCCATCGAACTACCAGTAACTATATCCTTATTAATCGATACCGTTACTACACTTGGAGTCGCCTTTTCCACCACATTAATTACTACCGACTCTTCATCTACCACCTCAACCTTCTTTTGCACCACGGTTTTCTCACCACTACTCAAATATTTTTTAGTTATCCCCATCCCCAATACCACTCCTCCTGTCAACAACAATACCGCCACTAACAACAAAAGTAATTTTTTAAATTTTTTTGCTTCCATAATTTAATTTAAATTTTAACTCTCTTTTAAAATTTCTATAGCTTTGTTAAGTTGAACATCAATTTCAATATTTTCTCCCGGTTCAACCACTACATCCGGCTCCAATCCATCGCCGTGGATATTTTTCCCACTGGGCAATAACCATCTAGCCACCGTCACATGCAATCCACTCCCATCTTTAAATTCCTCAGTTTGCTGAACCGTCCCTTTGCCAAAAGTTTTTTGTCCCACTATCTTAGCTCGATTATGATCTCTCAACGCCCCTGCCAAAATCTCCGCCGCCGAAGCGCTGCCGCCAT
Source organism: Candidatus Shapirobacteria bacterium (assembly GCA_017991615.1). GTDB lineage: Bacteria > Patescibacteriota > Microgenomatia > UBA12405 > UBA12405 > WARW01. The sequence continues at coordinate 12,397 of JAGOQF010000011.1, read as the reverse complement.
TAACCAACACTACCAATTTATCACCAATCAAACCACCAGCTCTGGGGTCAACTCGATAAACTTCATCAATTCCCTTTTTAGATTCCTGTTTAACCACTACTCCTTCTTTCAAAAAATCTGATGCTATCAATACACTTGCCTGTAAATAACCTCCTGGATTATTTCTCATATCCAAAATTATTCCCCCATAATTACTACCTTTTTCTTTTTTTATTTTTGTCACAATTTCTGGCCAATCTTTAAACACCTGTTCACTAAATTTATAAAATTTCACCCAAGCATACTTTCTCCCTTCAAACTCTTTCCATTCTAATTCCATTCCTGGAATTTCTATATTGTCTCGAGTTAATTTAACATCAAACGTATCTGCCTTGCCTTCTCGATACATTTTTAAAATTACTTCAGTCCCCACATCTCCCCTGATGAGTTTTACCGCTTCATCCAGACTAATACCACTAGTATCTCGATCAATATTTTTTGACTTATCAGTAATTTTTAAAATCAAATCCCCTGCCTGTACTCCAGCTCTCATTGCCGGACTTTTAGCTATTGGCGACATTACCGCCAAAGTTTTGTCTTTGTATCCCAACGAAATCCCCACTCCAGCAAATTCACCTGCTAAATCTTCATTAGCGCTTTTATTTTCCACCGGTGGCAAAAACATAGTGTATGGATCGTCTAATGCTGACACTAACCCTTCTATGGCTCCATACCTCATTTTTTCATTATCAATACTACCTTTATCCAGATATTTTTCTACCAATCTATCTCTAACCTCCCACATCAAAGATAAATCAAATTTACCCTCATTAACCGATAATACCTTTTTCCCTTCACCAATTTTATAACTGACCAGCGCCACTACCGACATCAACGCCAATCCTAAAAATAGATTTCTTAAATTCTTCAATCGCATGTTTCTATTCTAACACTATTAACAACCGACCTACTCGAGAGTTAACTAATACACTCGCCTGCTTGCCTTTATATCTCATCACTTCCTTCCAAGTTTCTTTAGTTAACTTCAGCATTGGCAATCCCAAATCAATTTCTCCCGATTTCACCTCAGTATCAGTCACTATTGCTGTCACCCCCACCACTTCTGCCTTCAACAAAAACGGCCGATCTATATTATGACTGAACAATACTTCACCCTTCAAAGAAGACTTTAGTTCTCTAATATCATCAATTATTTTTATCTCTCCATTTCCCCAAGCCTTACCTTCAATTATTCCTTCACCACTAACTTCAATTGCCTCAAAATCCAAAACAATTTTTTCCGGTTCAATTTTAGATACCTTGCTCTTTACCGGTGCTTTAATTTCTTTTTCCTCATCCTCTACTCTTTCTATCTTTAAATTACCAAACTCATCTATCTCCAAAAAATTACCACTCATCGGAAAACATATTTTTTTAGGAAACAAACCTCCCGTCAAACACAACAAATCTCCACTATTAACCCAACTGTTTTTAAAATTTTGGTTAAGTTGTTCCAATTTTTCAGTACTCAATTTACCAAAAAATTGAGCCAAACTAAATGATTCTACTACTTTTGGTTTAACCCAAGCTAATAGTTTTCCCACCGTTACTTTTTCCCCTTCACTTACTTCATGCGATACTTCTCCAATAGTTTTTATTATCCATTTTGTTTTATTCTTCTTGACAACCATGATTATTATAATTATAACCAAAAATCCCCTTGACACCAAAAGTAATCAAGGGGATTTTAAACTAATTTTCTTTATTTAGTCGTAAACGGCAACAGCCCTAAATGACGAGCTTGTTTAATCACCTTCACCAACTTCCGCTGATGCCTGGCGCAAATTCCAGTATACTGACGAGCTATAATCCGACCTCGTGGAGACAAATATTCATAATACTTCTCATAGTCCTCCCACACTGGCACTGTCTTAGTCTTGCAAAAAGAACAACCCTTCTCCTTGCCTTTTCTTCTAGCTATCAACAAACTGTCTTTTCTACTTCTTTTCATCATATTTTATTAAAATGGCATCTCTTCGTCTTTTTTGTCAGCTGCTTCCTCAGCTACCTCTTCAGTAGTAGTTTCCTCAGCTTTCTCCGCTTCTGGCTTTTCCTCAGCGGCAACTTCGCCAATATCATCAGGAATCACAATATCCTCAATTCCACCATTCTCAGTTTCTAAATTTTCATCCCCTTCTGCCGGAGGCGCTGCCAAATCAATCGTCTCTCCTCGATCAGCACCAACCCCTTTATTATCCAAAATAATCATATCGTCAATAATAATCTCGGTGATCTGTTTTTTATTATTTTCAGCATCAGTAAACTCTCGATACTGAATTCTACCCTCCACGTAAACTCTCCTACCCTTAGATAGTAATTGAGAACACAATTCAGCTAATTTATTCCAGGCCACAATCCGATGAAACTGAGCGTCTTCTTTTCTTTCTCCTTGTTTTGTCACCCAAACTCGGTTGGTTGCCAATCCAAAAGACACTACCGCCATCCCCCCAGGAGTATATCTCAACTCTGGATCGCGAGTTAAATTACCAATTAAAGTTACCTTGTTCAAACACCTGCTAGGCATATGTTTTACTCCTTTTTCAAAATTAAATATCTAATAATATTAGGTTCCCTGTTTAATAATAAATTCAAATCCTTCTGTTTTATAGGTGAAGTTGCCGTCAAATCCATCGTCCAAAAATCACCTTTTGAATTTTTATCAATTTCATAGACTAACTCTTTCAAACCCAAATGGTCCGAACTTGATTCAATTTTATTTTTCGTCAACCAACCGTTAATCTTTTCCCAGACTTTATCTTTATTTTCCGTCTTGGGATTCAAAACTATTACCAGTTGATATCGATATTTATTTCCTTTCATTAACTTATTAGATTAACACAATAAATCTCTATTTACAATAAAAATATTATAATTTTCTTATTTTACAGGAGTTTGGTAAATCTTCAACTATATAACCTTTACTCTTGATAATATCTCTTAATCTATCCGACTTCAACCAATCTTTTGTTTCCCGAGCCCGTTGCCGTTGATCGACTAACTTTAAAATTTCCTCTGGAATTTCTTCTTCTGCTATTTTTTCTCCCAACCTCAACCCCAACATCTTATCCATTTCCCGCAATGTTGTCCACTTTTCTCCCGGTGCTATTTCCGACCTCACTAGTTTCCAGACCACCGCCAATGCCTCTGGCATAGCTAAATCATCACTAATCTTAGATACAAATTCCTCCATAAACACCCGATTTATTTCATAATTCTTATCATCATCAACTCGATATTTCCTCAGTTTGTTCAAAGCCGTCTGCGCCAATGTCAAATTTTCCAAAGAAAATTCAAATCCTTTGCGATAATGAGATGACAGTACCATATATCTGAAAGCTAATGGTTCAAACCCCATCTCTTTCAACTCTGCTATTGTCCACAATCCCCCGCTTGATTTGCTAATCTTATCTCCTTTAAAGGTAATAAAAGCATTGTGTAACCAATATCTAACTGAATCGTGACCAAACGCCCCTTCTGCTTGAGCAATTTCGTTAGTATGATGAATCGGAATATGATCCTCTCCACCAGTATGAATATCAAACTCCTCTCCTAAATATTTGGTTGACATGGCCGTACACTCAATATGCCATCCCGGAAAACCCACTCCCCACGGACTCTCCCATTCCATTTGTCTTTTAACATCCTTAGGGCTAAATTTCCACAAAGCAAAATCAGTCGGATTTTTCTTTTCCTCATTGACATCCACCCTAGCCCCCTCTTTTATTTTTTCCAAATTCAAACGAGCCATTTTACCATAATCCTTCATTTTACCGGTGTCAAAATAAATCCCATCACTAATTCTGTAAGTATAACCGTTAGCTTCAATTTTCTTGATTAAATCTATTTGTTCCTTGATATGCTCCGTCGCTCTGGGCATTTTCCACGGCTCTTCTATATTTAACATCTCCAAATTCATCAAAAATTCGTTCTCATACTTTTTAGCTATTTCCCACACTGTCAACCCTTCCTTTTTTGATCCTTTTTCCATCTTATCCTCACCACTGTCACCATCAGACACCAAATGACCCACATCAGTAATGTTAATTACATTTTTAACTTCATAACCCACATATTTCAAAACTCTTGCCAAAATATCCCAACAAACATAAGCATACATATTACCAATATGAGGACTGGAATAAACTGTCGGCCCACAGCTATAAATCCCCACCGTTCCCGCCTTAATCGGCTTAAACTTTTCCTTACTTCTGGTTAAAGTGTTAAAAAAATATATTTCACTCATAAAATTTTAATTCCTTAATCATTTTAAAATGTTTTTTATTTAAAGTTAACAACTTAGCTCGATTATCTAATGTTGTCGCCGCAATAATCGCGTCCAGACCATTAATTCCATAATTTCTTCGAATTTCTCCCGATAAACAAGCTACCTTCTCATCGCAGGCTATTTTTGTAAAAGGCGCCAATCTTTCCACAATTTTTTTCTCCAAACTCTTATTATTCATCGATTTTCCCGACCAAATTTCCATTAACACCACTGTCGGTACCAACACCTCCACTTTTTTTTGTTTTACCGCTTCCACCAATTCAAAAAAAACTTCTCTCCCTAATCTTATATTCTGAATCAAAACTGACGAATCAATTACCACCTTTACCATGATTTTAATCTCCGAGAAAAACCTTTTCTAAGACTTTTTAAATCACTCCAATCCGCCCCCCGAATAGCCTTATCTGTCAATTTTTGTCTTTTAATATACTTATCCCAATCAAATTCTTTCGTTTTAACTGGAACCAATTCTGCCACCAACTCTCCCTGATAACTAATTTTAGTTATTTGTTTTTTATCCCTAGAAGCCAATAATATCTTAAAAAAATTTTGTCTGACCGCTGTGGCGTTTAAAATTACTTTCATAAAAAAAGTGTACATTGTGTACACAGTCTTGTCAACTAATTAATTTTACCTTTAAACTCAGTCGTTTGCGACATTTGACTCATATCTGGTTGATGTTTCTTTTTGGTCACCAAAGCGCTGCCTCGACTTTTCTTTTGCTTAGCCGGATTACTAGATACCGCCATCAAATCAACATATCCTTCCATTTCCTGCTGCTGTTCTTTTTCTTTTTGTTGTTTTACTTTTTCAAAATAAGCCTCTCTTTCTTCCTCTTCTCTTTCTCTTTTGTTTCTCAATTCTGTCATTTCTGCTTCCACTTTTCTGCCTGGACCCATTTCCCGCCTCAATTTATTAATTTCTTCCTGCTTCTTCCGTTCTTCCTCTTGTTTTTTAAACTCCAATTCCTGATCACTCATTGTCTTTTCCAAACCCAACAATTCCTTACCACTAATAACTGTTTCCAAAATTTTTTGACTCTCTTCACCAGCTTTTTTTAATGTTTCTACACCAACCTCTCCCAATCCTTTCAGTACTCCTTTCAAAACCTTTTTATCCGTCATAAATTACTTTACCACTTTGGTTTATTTTCCGGCTGATAATAATAATCACAAATATCAACTCCTTTTATTGTCTCTCCTTCACTAATTTCCACCTCAATCAACCGATGAGATTCATCATTAACACAATTTTCCAAATCAATCGCACACTTGGTATAAAAACCCATTACTTCCATTTTATCAGGTTGATAAGCCACCACATATTTACCCACATCCAATTCCATCACAAAATTTTGATTTCCTTCATTCATTTCAAAAACTTGCCGTTTAACCTCGCCAGTTGTCACTTCCTTTGCTAAAATATTTCCCTTGGGAATAAAACTTGATGGATAACAAATTTTACCTTCAATTTTACCCATCTCTACCACCTTTGTTGGTTCTATTGTTTCTTTAAAAGCCACTGTCGGACTAACCTCAATCTTTACCGTTTCCAACTTCTCCCCTTTTTTCAAACTTAAACCACAGACTCCAACTACCAATAAACCAATTATTATTACCCAAATTATATATTTTTTATTCATACCCTATTATATATCCTTCCTCCCATCCAATGCCCGACACAAAGTCGCCTGATCAGCATATTCCAAATCCGCCCCAATCGGCAATCCACTCCCAATTCGAGAAATTTTCACTCCCAACCCCTCTAACTTCTTTTTAATATACAAAGCCGTCGCCTCTCCTTCCATTGTCGGATTGGTTGCCAAAATTACCTCTAAACACTCATTTTTTCCATTCAATTTATTTTTTACTCTTTCAATCAATTCATCAATTTTCAAATCTTCTGGACCAACATGTTCCAACGGATTAATCACCCCTCCCAAGACATGATAAATCCCTTTATAACCTCCCATATTTTCAATTGCCATCACATCAATAGCTCTTTCCACTACACAAATTTGCCGAATGTCTCGCTGCTTATCCTTACATATTGAACAAATATCTTGTTCAGTTACCGAAAAGCATTCCCGACAAATTTTAATATCATCTTTCATTTTTACCAATGCCGTCGCCAAGTCTTGAACATACGCTTTGGGAGTATTTAGTAAATAAAATGCCAATCTGGTAGCTCCTTTTGGACCAATCCCCGGCAATCTCTCAAACGCCTCAATTAAATTTTTTATACCTTTAGGAAGCTCCGCCATACTCTTTTAAACTTGATGAACTTGATAAACTTTATAACTTGATAAACTTAATAACCTTCAACTCAAAACAGTCCTTCCAAACCCCCCATCTCTTTCATTCTTTTAGCCGCTGTTTCTTGGGATTTTTTCATCGCCTTGTTTATAGTATCCACCAACACCTTATTTTCCATCCCATTGATCGACAAAAATTTAATTCTTTGGTCACCACTAACACTCACCTTGATTCCATTTTCTTCAACCTCCACCACTTCCGTCTCTATTGCTTTTTTCAATTTATAGGCCTGGGCCAACATTTTTGCTTTATCCAACATAATTTTTTCAAAAAAAATAATCTGTCACCATTATATCCTAAATTAACCAAAAATATCTTTAGCCACATCATACAAATCAGATTTATCTGTTTCACTTTCTGCTAACTTCTCACTAACACTGGCTATTGGTGTGTCATTTTTAATCACCAACGGCTTTTTCCTACTCTTACTCAAGATACAATCAAACACCAATTCTACCCCCAAAGCTTTTTGCAAACCCATCTCTACTATCTGCCTGTTTTTTGGTTCTTCTAATCTGTCTTTATGGAAAGGATAAAACACTTCCACTACCAGATGGCGCCCTTCTAATTTAACCGGTCTAGAAGCCCTCAAAAACGCCTCCACTGAATGATTAAATGGTTTAATCGCCATCAATATATTTCCCCACTCCTGACTAATTTTCTCTAAACTAACTCCCAACACATCTATATTAACTATTTTATCTTCATCTGATTTTTTCTCTACAATTGATCTTGGCACTTTCACCGGTTTTACCCCCAGTTTAACTACTACATTTTCTTTAGATTTAACCTCTTCCTTTTTCTCTGACTTATTCTCTTTATCCCCACCACCACTATCTTTATTTTCAAAAAAATCTATCACCGCCAATTCCAATGGTAATTGATCAATTTCCGTTTCTTTTTCCTGCCTAGCACATCTCATCAATAACTCCGTCAATCGTTGCAAATCAGCCATTGATAATTTGGATTTCATCTCCTCCCCCACCCCAAATTCCGCTAAAATTTTGGCCTGAAAATACCTCATTAATCCTTGCCTAAAATCAACCAAATCCCGACCCTCATCTGCCATTTTCTCCAATCTTTCCAAAATTACTTTTGCTTCTCCTGCCACCAGTTCAGCTTCAAAATCAGCTTCACTATAACCTCCGCTCTTTTCCAAAAAAAACTTCTCTACCTGTGCCAACGTTAATTCCTTCCCAAAATTAAGTACTATTTCATTTAAACTTCTTTGTAAATTTCTAAAACTACCATCACTTCTGTCCAAAATAAAATCAATCCCAGCTTTCTCCAGCACTATTTTTTCCCCCTCAATCACTTTACCCAAAGATTGTCTTAACTCTTCTCTACCTCCCCGCCTAAAGTCAATCCGTACCAATCGTGACATTACCGTCTCTGGGATTTTTTCTGCATCAGTAGTACACAACACAAACATCGTATGTTTTGGCGGCTCCTCAATTAACTTTAACAAAGCATTAAACGCATCCTTAGTCAACATATGCACTTCATCAATAATAAATACCTTGTATTTTAATTTACTAGGCGATAAATAGACCTTGTCCTTCAAATTTCTAATATTCTCAATCCCTCTGTTTGAAGCTCCATCCATTTCAATAATATCAATTGCTCGCCCCTTATCAATTTCCTGACAATTATCACAATTACCACAAGCCTCACCCTTATCTGGTTTTAAACAATTTACCGTCTTAGCCAAAATTCTGGCCGCTGAAGTTTTACCCGACCCCTTTGGTCCGGCAAACAAAAATGATTGTGGCCTATCCTTAGCCGACAAAATCTTACTCAATTTATCCGCTACATCCGCTAAATCCAAATCAGACCACTTCTTCGGCCGATATTTTAAGTGAAACACAGACATCAATAAATTAAATCAAACCTAAGCTGAATTTACAATATCACTCTCTATATCAATAATTCTAATCAATAAACAACTTACAAAAAAATTATCTATTTTTTCAACAAATTATCCAGTCCATGCCTTAACCAATCTGTCAATATTCTTTCCAAAGACGATTTTTGAAATTTAACCTCATATTTAAGTTTTTGAGTGCAAACAACAATATCCCCCAACCAAATTTTACCATCTACATCAGGAGAAGTTGACATCGGAAATCCCAACACTTGAGGAACATAATCCATCTTCCTATAGTATTGATTTAACTTTTTAGCTTTTTTTACTCCCACAAAATAAATACTCAACTCTACCTCATTACCAAAACCCCTCTCTTTTAATACCTTTTTGGCTATCCTTTTTACTACTACCCCGTCCAAACCCCAATTTCGAGAGTGTTTTATTAAAACCAATTCTTCCTCTTTCATTTAATTTACCGACAATTTTTCCTTTACTATTTTCGACACCAACGATCCTTCTGCCTCACCTTTCAATCTAATCATCACTTCTTTCATTACCAATCCAAAATTAACTTCACCCGCTTCCACCACCTCACCAACCACCTTTCTAATTTCATCCTCAGTTATCTCCGCCGGCAAATAAGATTTGACCAACTCTATCTCATAATCCAACTGTGCTACTAAATCACCACGATTACCCTTGGCAAACATCTCTTTAGCCTCTTCCTTGTTCTTTAATTCCTTTCTTAACACCTTCACTTCATCCGCCTCCGTCATCTGCCCTACCGGCAACGACATCTCTTTTTTATCGATTAAAGACACTAAAAACCTCAACGCATCCACTTTTCGCTGATCATGATTTTTAACTGCTTCCACAGTATCTTTTTTTAATTTATTTTTTAACATTGTATCTTCTAGAACTTTTAGACCGACGGCGGCATTTATCTCGCCACGCAATTATCTTTTTTTTAGCATATCTTTTTTCAGAAGGCTTAACATAAGCCGTTCGTTTCCGAACTTCTTCAGTAATGTCTTCTTCCAAATAAAGACGCCTAAATTTACCAATAATATCGTCCTTAGATTCGCCTTTCTTTTTTTCTACTACAATTGGCATTAAAAAAACACCTCCTTAATTCAACAATTGCCTATTTTACCTACCGCGACTTACTTTGTAAACAGTTAATTCTATCAATTGCATTAACCACCCCGTCACTATTGTAATCAATTGTATTATTATTACAATCAACTGCGGCTGGAGTTGTCTTAGCAGCCGGTGACGACGCCGGCGAAGTTACTATTCGACCCCCATCCTTTTTACACGCCATCAAATCAAAAGAATTAACTACTCCGTCCTTATTATAATCAACCTTAGGATCGCATACCAACCCACTACTAGTAGCCTGATTCACCGCCACTGTCGGAATTGCAGTTGGTGTCGCCTCTGTTTTTTCAGACTTTGTTTTAAAATTATAAGGAATCCCTCCATTATCAAAAATTTCTTCCCCAACCCTAATTCGATAGTGATATGTTTTTCCTGGTTGTAAAGACGATAACAACACTCGATGATCTGTTGTCATCGAACTTTCAGCCGACATCAATACCAAGCTGGCCGCCGTAGTCCCATATTCCACCTTAGCCATCGACTCTTTATTTGAAGTCCAAGTAATCGTCGCCGTTTTACCATCATCCCCCGACACTGCCGTTACTCCCTGAGGCTCGATACCACTAGAAGCCCCTGTCATCATTACTCTTATCTGATTAATTCCAAACACCAACAAACCAATTACCGCCAAAGACACTACTATCAACACAACCGTCTTGGTATTTATTTTTTTCATATCCTTCCAAAAACCAAAGCCGAAATCAAACTAACAACTCCAAAAACAACCAAACCAACAGTTGTTCCCACTACACCAGTCTTTGGTAACTCTGCTGTTGTTGTTGATGTTGTTGTTGATGTTGTTGTTGAAGATGTCGGAGCTGAAGTCGGAGCTGGAGAATTTGTACCCCCTTCCCCAATAACATAATTACCATTTTTATTTTCACTACAAGAAATCACATCCATAGCTGTCGAAGTCTTAACAATATTCGAGTCAGTTGTTGATCCAGTAGTACAATTAAAAGTCACCGGGGCTGTCCCAACTGCCTTAGCTTTAAAATTAAAAACCACCAAATTACCATTAACCGGTTTGTCTCCAAAAGCATAATTAGAAGTACAAGTAAAACCAAACTTACCCACCGAGGCAGTGTCAATCTGACAACTACCACCACCATCACTGTCAGAAAAAACCATATCCGATGCCTGAGTTACCGAGACTAACTCCAGTCTAGTCGAATCATAAACTCCTACCCCATCAGCTCCGCCCACTGTTTCCGTTCCCGAATTGATTTTAGCAGTTACACTAAAACTTTCTCCTAAAGAATAATTTCCAGCCGCTGGCTCAAAATATAAATAAGGCGCCGCTGATACCGCTTTGGCACTAACAGCCACTAGCAACAACAAAGTTACTAGTGCATTGATTAAGTAGGCAGTCCTAGTCATGACTATTCAATTGCATTAATCTCTAATTTATTACCCGAGAAAGGCAATTGCTTACTCGTGGCATTTTCTACAACCATAGTAACAAATTGCTTACCTTCATTACCAGTACCTAATTCCAAAACCGACTTACCCGCCATTTTTGGTGTCACCTCAAAAGATAAAACCTTAACTACATCCCCTTTCTTGATTAAATAACCCTCTTTTGGTGTCTCAATAAAAAATATCGATTCCACCATCCCATCAACGTTTCTCAACCTATCCGCCTTTGGTAACACCGTTCCCTGAGCTAATTTCGACACTGTCAACATCTCAGTATCATAGTTAACAAATGCCTCTAAACCATCCAAATTAAAACCCTTTTTAGCTACTAAATTCAAAACCACCTCATAATTCTTACCAACCTTCATCTCCTTAGTATCAGTGGCAAATACAAAATCAACCACCGGGTCTTCCAATTCTTTGTTCGATATCGAAGCTAACTCTGAAGTTTGATTGACCACTACATTGTCATTATTCTTGTCCAAATTCGACACCAAAACTATACTCTCGATTACAACTATTACCGCGATTACTGGTATTAATATCTTTGCTAATTTATTGTTTTTCATTTTCGGCAGGTTAATTATTAATTTTACTCATCATCTATTTCAGATAATGAATGTTTGACTAAATCCATATCGATAGAGTTAACTACTCCATCTAAGTTCAAATCTCCTTCTCGACCGCATGAAACTTCAGCTGAAGGATTAAATTTAGATTTAACAAAAGATCTGTCTACAGTATTGATAACTCCATCTCTGTTTGTATCACCTGCTAGCAGAGTGTAGTTTTTGAAGTTGTAGACCTTGTCTGACTTCTCCAAAGAAATATCACAAGCAACATGTTCTGGGACTTTACCGTTTTGATTATCTTGACACATTCTTCGTTTCAAATGGAATGGTCCTTTGACTCTAATATAATTAAAGTTGTTAACTCCATCAAAAGTCTCAGCATTAAGCACCAAGTTATTTACCTGGAATACTTGATTGTTTCTGGAGTCAACCTCACCTTCAGTCAAACTGAAATTAGATTTTAAATTGCCTTGATACTTATTGGTTGGCACATTGGCTACTTCCACATCCACCTGATCTAATACTGAGATACATTCTGCATTTGGTCTGACTCCATCAAAAGTAATCTTAAAGCTTACTTCACTCTTGGTTGGAGCACTATTGCAAATATTGCTTCCTTCCTTACAACCATACTCACAAGCAACTGGGTTAGACCAAACTCCGTTAACACAAGTTTTAATTTCTTTAGTGTCAACAAAGCAGAGCCTGTCATTGTGCTTACCGGCAGGGTTGGTACAAT
>JAGOQF010000010.1 GCA_017991615.1 Candidatus Shapirobacteria bacterium | reverse complement strand
GTCCGGCACAATGGGACTGAGACACGGCCCATACTTCTACGGAAGGCAGCAGTTAGGAATTTTGCGCAATGGACGAAAGTCTGACGCAGCGACATCGCGTGTGGGATGACGGCCCTCGGGTTGTAAACCACTTTTTGGGAGCCATGAAGGCGCCCAGAATAAGGAACTACTAACTACGTGCCAGCAGTCGCGGTAATACGTAGGTTCCAAGCGTTGCCCGGTTTTATTGGGCGTAAAGCGTCTGTAGGTGGTTTTTTAAGTCTTGTTTCAAAGACCCCGACTCAATCGGGGAAAGGGGCAGGATACTGGAAAACTAGAGTTATATCGGGGTTACTGGAATTTGTGGTGTAGGGGTAAAATCCGTGGATACCACAAAGAACACCAAGCGCGAAGGCGGGTAACCAGGTATACACTGACACTCAGAGACGAAAGCTAGGGTAATCAATCAGATTAGAGACCTGAGTAGTCCTAGCCGTAAACATTGTCTGTTAATTTTTTCTCGTTTATCGGGAAGAGATGCTAGCTAACGCGTTAAACAGACCGCCTGGGGAGTATAGCCGCAAGGCCGAAACTCAAACGAATTGGCGGGGAGGCGCACAACCAGTGGAGCATGTGGTTCAATTCGATACGAAGCGATAAACCTTACCTGGGTTTGAAATGTATCTGCAAGCTTTATGAAAGTAGAGCCGCCTTCGAGGGTGATACACAGCTGTTGCATGGCTGTCGTCAGCTCGTGACGTGAGTTGTTCTCTTAAGTGAGGTAACGAGCGCAACCCCCATTCCGTGTTACTGTGTCACGGAAGACTGCCCAGCATTATTTTGTTGGGAGGAAGGAGGGGACGATGTCAAGTCATCATGATGCTTATATCCAGGGCTACACACATCCTACAATGGGTTGTACAGAGGGTTGCAAGACCGCAAGGTGGAGCGAATCCCTAAAACATCCCTCAGTTGGGATTGCAGGCTGCAATTTGCCTGCATGAACCCGGAATTGGTAGTAATCGCAAATCAGAAGATTGCGGTGAATACGTTCTCGCCTCTTGCACACACTGCCCGTCAAATCAGCAAAGTTGAGGGTACCCAAAGGCTCTGATTCGTCAGGGACTAAGGTAAATTCAGCGATGAGGGTTAAGTCGTAACAAGGTATCCGTACTGGAAGGTGCGGATGGATCACCTCCTTTGAGGTTTGTTCCGTTGATAAAACGGAACCACTCAATTCTTTCTGGTACTAACAGTTGGCTCTAGATGAATATATTGAAATTTACAATCCCGCTTTGGCGGGATTTTTTATCCCAATCCGTTTTTTCCGTCCCAAAATTATCAAAACAGTAGCAGTATTGATTAAAAAAATATAAATTGGAAAAGCTAAATTTGCCAAGGAATATAACTTAATTGATAATATACTAAAAAAACTGGCCAGAGTGTCCGACATATAAAATTTCCACTCTTCAGTTTCGGGATATTTCCAAGTTTTTATCAAAGATGGTAAAAAGGACATAAGATCGGTAACTATCGACATAATTAGACCCAAAGTTGGGTTATTGGTTGTTTTCCAGATAATCAAAGACAAAATCACCATAAACAAAATAAAGAAATCAAACTTCTCCGTCCCTCCCATACCTTTTTTGATTGATAAGATAAAAATTATCAAAGAACCAATCAACTGGGCTATGGCAATAAAAACCCCATTTCTATCCCCTTGAGCCAACAATGTCCCTACAAACAAAAGTGATATTACAAAAATCAAAAACCTCGTCATTCTTTGCGGTTTAAACCCGCCTTTAAGCACACTCCTAATCCCTATTATCGGAGTAATAAAGCCAATTATTACTGAAATAACCAAGAAAATAAATTTTATATCCATACCTACAAATTATATCAAAAAATGTTTTTACTAATCTATCCGACTAAAGATATATGACATCAAAAATCAATTCCACTAATCTACCTCAACACATTGCCATTATTATGGACGGCAACCGCCGTTGGGCCAAAGCCCGTCAACTATCAGTCGATGACGGCCACAAAGCCGGTGCTAAAAATCTTGAAGTTATTACGGATCATTGCCTTAATCTGGGAATTAAATATCTAACTGTTTATGCCTTGTCTACCGAAAACTGGCAGAAAAGATCGCCTCAAGAGGTTAAGGGCATTTTTGATCTTTTAGTTTGGTTGGTTCAAAATAATTTTCAAAAATATTCCCAATCTGGCATCAAATTAAACATTTTGGGAGACTTTACCGTTTTTCCTGACTATGTTACTCAGACTATCACTAAAGCCATTTCCGTCAAAGTAAAAAACCCCAAATTAACTATGAACATTGCTCTCAATTATGGCGGCCGCGATGAACTGGTCACTGCCGTTCAAAAAATAATCAGTCAAAACATCTCTCAAGACCAAATTACTGAAAATCTCATCTCCGATAATTTATACACTGCCGGTCAACCCGAACCTGAATTGATTATCCGTCCCGGTGGGGAAGTTAGATTATCTAATTTCCTTCTGTGGCAATCGTCTTATTCTGAACTTTACTTTTCTGACATTCTTTGGCCGGATTTTGACCCTTCATGTCTGGATCAAGCCATAATCTGGTATCAACAACGTCAACGCCGCTTGGGTAAATAATCAAATCAGTTTAATTCCCAAAACCACTTCCAAAATTTGCATCAAGAAGTAAGCCACGAATATTATTAGAAACCCGATCAAACCCGCTGTAATTTTACCCTGAGCCGCTTTAATTTTATCTGGATTGCCCGCCGCTGTCATCAGTCCAATCCCTCCCGTTATTATCAAAAACAGTAAAATTAATCCCGCCACTACATAAATATAAGGTATTAAAGCACTGAATATATCCGCTATTGTAGAATCTTTAAATTTAAAGGGAACTTCCTCATAATTTGGCAATTTTACCTCTGCAGCCTGTATTTTTTTGATTGTAATCATAACTTATTTTAACTTAATTTAGTTTATTCCTGGTATCTGTAAAATATCAATTGCTATCAATCTAAAAATAAACAAGGCAAATATTGATACTAGTAATCCAGTTATGGCCGAAGTTATAGTTTCTTTAGCTCCTTGAACTTTTTTTTCATCTCCCGCCGATGTTGCCATTAATATAAAACCATAAACCATCAATAAAAATGCAATCCCTCCTGATATTCCGAACAGAATCTTCAGTAACCACACTGTAAACCCTTCTGTTGTATATGGCACGCAACCTAGAGCCGTCTCTACACATAAATTTGAATTCAAACTAGAAAGTTCTTCAGAGTTATCTGGATTTTGTAATTGTTGTTGTTGTTGAGAAACTTCTTCAGTCAGACACAGACAATTTGCAGTACCAACCCCAACGGTATAGTCGCTTGTATTACAGGTAGGTACCATCCCCGAGTCGCATTCATTGGTTTTTACACTACCACTTTCGCAAATACAAGTATTGCTACTAGTGTAGGTTGCTGGATTGTTTTCTTCAACTTGCAACTTACGACAAGAACACATAGGAACAGTTACATCGTAATTTCCTTCAGGATCATAAAAACAAACAGGTGTCCAACCAGTATCACAAAGTTCAGTTGTTACGTTTGGTATTACACCATTTATTACAGTGCCACCAGAGCATTGGAAACCTTTATTATTACAAGCGCCATATTTAAAATTATCCGGGTCATTTGGAATATTAACCTGAATTTCAGCAAAGACAAAACCACTTACCTTCACTAAAAAATAAAATACAAACCCCACCATACCGAATAAAAAGAATGTTTTCTTCACACCATCCAGTATATCAATATTATATTAAACATACCAATAAAACCCCACTTCAGAAAAATAAAATTTGCAATTAATTTAATTAAGAACCCCAGCTTACCCTATTCCTGGTATCTGTAAAATATCAATTGCTATCAATCTAAAAATAAACAAGGCAAATATTGATACTAGTAATCCAGTTATGGCCGAAGTTATAGTTTCTTTAGCTCCTTGAACTTTTTTTTCATCTCCCGCCGATGTTGCCATTAATATAAAACCATAAACCATCAATAAAAATGCAATCCCTCCTGATATTCCGAACAGAATCTTCAGTAACCACACTGTAAACCCTTCTGTTGTATATGGCACGCAACCTAGAGCCGTCTCTACACAATCTGCCGCCACAACTAAGGTCGGCCTAAAAAAAGCCAATCCCATAAAAATCACCCATGATATTATTTTTCCTTTCATTACGGCTCAAGTATAGCAAATGTTACACTTAAACAGTGAAACTTAATTTTCCAAGAATTTTATTTTTATCCGTATTTATTTTCCTTAATTTTTTTATTGTCAAATTTATTTTTGCTGACAGTCTTCAGACCCAGATTGATCAAGTTACCAAACAAATTGCCGACCTAGAGTCAGCTATTGCCCCTCTTAGAACCGAATCATCTGATCTTCAAAAAAAAATCGCTACCGCCAAATCCCAAATTACCAAAGTCGAAAACCATATTTCAACTCTCAATCAAAATTTAGCCGACAAAGAAGCTGAATTGGATAATCAAAGAAAACTTTTGGAAGCCAGAGTCCGGCGCTATTACAAAAATAGTAAGAAGTTTAACCCTTTGCTTATATTTTTATCCTCTCAAGAGGGGACTTCATTGTTACAGCAATACACTTGGTATCAATCTGTTATTAGTCAAGACAAAAATATTATTACTCAATACACTACCGATATTTCCACTCTCAATGCCGCCAAAGCCAAACTTGAATCCGAAAAAATCAAACTTGCCGGTCTCAAAAAAAATTTTGAGTCTCGTTTTGGTTTTCTGGCCGGCGAAATCAAAAAAGCCGAAACCTACAAAGCTGAACTTTCCGCCAAACAACAAGCCTTAATTGCCGAAAAAACCGCCATGTTTAATACTTCCGTCGGTGATGTTTCTTCCTCCGACGATCCTGCCTCCAGGGCTGATTATAACCCCGGCTTCTCTCCGGCTTTTGCCGCTTTTTCTTTTGGCGCTCCTCACCGCAAAGGCATGTCTCAATACGGCGCTTATGGTCGGGCTAAATCCGGTCAAAACCATGAACAAATTTTAAAAGCCTATTATGGGGATATTAAAATCGAAAAAATTGATACCAACGGTTCCATTAAAACCGATAAAGGTACCTTGCCTTTTGAAGATAATTATCTAGTTGGCATTGCCGAAATGCCAGCTCGTTGGGGAGATAATGGTGGCTATGAAGCCCTCAAAGCCCAAGCCATTGCCGCTCGAACCTATGCCCTTAGTTATACCAATCATTTTTCCAAATCCATTTGTACCACCGAATCTTGTCAAGTTTATAGTTCTAGTCGCTACAACTCACCTGGTCGTTGGAAACAAGCCGTTGAAGATACTCGAGGCATGGTCATTAAAAGTAATAAAACTGGCAATATTTTTTCCACCATGTATGCTTCCACTTCCGGCGGTGCCACTTACTCTTATAGTTCTCTTGATCATTTCACTCCTCAGCTTTGGGATACTGTCTGTGGTAATCAATCATGTTGGCCTGGTGACGCTTACGAAAAAATTTCTGGCTCTCCTTGGTATTACAAAGGTTGGTATAAAACCAGAAGTAATAATGCTTACGGTCGGTCTCATCCTTGGCTTAACCAAGAAGAATTCGCCGATATTGTCAATGCAGTTTTATTTTTTGACAAAACCGGTGATTCTAGTCATTTATCTCAAGTCCAAAACTGTATCGGCTCTTGTGATGGCAACGCTTGGTCCAAAGATGAACTTCGACGTCAAGTAACCGACAAAGGCGGTCCAGTTTCCTCCGTCAATTCTATTAGTGTTGATTATTCCACCAGTGGAGAAACCAAGACTGTTCATCTCTCCACTGATAAAGGTCAATTGACGTTTTCTGCCGCCAATTTCAAAACTGTTTTTAATCTCCGGGCTCCCGGCGCTCTGGTTATCAAATCAGGTTTGTTCAATCTCGAAAAGAAATAAATTTTTTTGATAAACTATAACTATGAATCGATCCAAAGACTTGGATGCTATTGCTCCCGATGATCCAGTTATTGTTTCCCCAAAAAAATCTTCCCGCCGTCAGCCTCATCCGGTCAAATCAACTTCTTTTTCTTCTAAAACCCTCCCCGATAATAAAATATACAATATTTTAGGTCATACCCAAAACTCCTTATCATCATTTTTAGTTAAACCAAAAGTTCTTTCCTTCAGAGAACAGGACGAAGGTGAACAAATTTATTTAGCCATTCGGTCTCATTGGATCACCAATATTCGTTGGATAATCACCTTCATTTTTATGATGTTTGTTCCTTTATTGTTTAAATATCTTAATTTTTTTGATTTTTTACCTTTCAATTATCAACTTGTTTTACTTTTGTTTTGGTACTTAATTACCTTTATTTCTGCCTTTGAGAACTTTTTGTCTTGGTATTTTGATTTATTTATTGTTACCAATCATCGAGTTATTGATATTGATTTTAATAACCTCCTCAATCGACATTTTGCCGAAGCAGATTTATCCGCTATTCAAGATACTTCTTCATCGATCAAGGGAGTTTTGGGCACTTTTTTTAATTTTGGCGATGTTCTCATTCAAACTGCTGGTGAAACCAATCAAATTAATTTTGAAAAAATTGCCAATCCTGAAAAAGTTATTAAGCTTCTAAAAGAACTTCGAGATCTTTATGGAGGTAAACATGCCTGATTCATTTTGGTTAACCGACTTAAATTCTTTTCTTTTGCCTGTTATTAAAATATTTTTTATAATTCTCTCTTTTCTTTATCTTATTTTTTCTATTATCGTCGTTCACCAAGTCGTTACCATATCCAAAAGTGTCAAGGACAAATTTAATCAGTATTTAACTATTTTTTCCCTAATTCATCTTATTTTTGCCGTAGTTTTAATTTTAGCTTTGTTTCGCTTGTAGTATCATTAATTAATGCATTTCACTTGTCGTTCGTTTATTGGCAAAACTACCTCCAATTGGTGGTCACAGTATTGGGAAAATGAACCAGATGACAATCAAAAATTCACCAAAGGTCATCTTTTTGGTTTAATTAGCCTTGAATCTGCCAGCACACCCAATCTTCAGGATATTGGTCGAGAGATTATTTCTCAAATAAATCAATTCTATTTTTCCTTAGACTCTTTTTCTGTCAATCAAA
This sequence comes from Candidatus Shapirobacteria bacterium, assembly GCA_017991615.1. GTDB lineage: Bacteria > Patescibacteriota > Microgenomatia > UBA12405 > UBA12405 > WARW01. Next base: position 17,256 of record JAGOQF010000010.1, on the reverse strand, counting down.
ATCTTCACCAAACCCTGTCTCATCTTCAACAAGATCCTCAATTTTCTGATTTTAAAATAGATATTGCTTTAGTTGTTATCGTCAATCAACAATCATTTTTTGTCACCTTGGGTGACTTCAAAGTCATTATTCGTCGCCAATCTAAAATAAGCCAGCTTCTTTCTGGTACCAATCAAAACATCGCTTCTATTTTTGGTCCCGTCACTGACGGTGACCAATTATTTATCATTAGTCAACCATTTTTTGACAGTCTCGGATTTGACCGCCTCAAAGATTTTCTTCTTGATGACCGTCTTTCCACTATCGAAGAAAATTTTTTATCTTTTCTTTATTCCCTCGAAGATCAAACCAAACATACTTCTGCTCTTATTCAGGTTCATCAAGAATCAGACATTCCTGTTGAAGCTCAAGAATCTATTCCCTCAAAACCAAACCCACCAGCAGTTTCTACAGACCCTTCTCCTCAAGTTTATGTCCGTCGTCATTCTGGTTTCAAAATTAACCATCACAAAAAAATTCAAATCGCCGCTGCCCTGATTCTTTTGATAGGTTTATCAATTAGTTTCTTTTTTGGTTATCGCAAAAATCAATCCGCTAAAGCCGAATCACAGTTTCAATCACTCAAAACCGAGCTTGAAAAAAAATTCAATCATATTTCTGCTGTCAGAAGTCTGGATCTTGACACTGCCTACCAAACCGCCAAAGAATCAAAACAAATCATCCAAAAAATGTCCGATCTTAACATCCATCCTGATCAAGTCTCTCAATATCAATCTCAGGTTGATTCCATTCTTTCCCAAACCGGTGATAGTGATGTTTTCTCTCCTCAAATGCTTTATGATACCTCGCTGATTGTTAGTCAGCCAAGATTTTCCCGAATATCTTTTTCTCGAAATAATATTTATCTTCTTGACTCTACCAATGGCCGTCTTGACAGTCTTGATCCCAACAACAAGTCCACTAAAAACCTTAGTCTTTCCTCTGACCTCAAATCTGCCCAAAAAGTCCTGACTGATGCTGCCAATGTCTATGTTTTGGTTCAAAATCAAATCAAATTAGTTGAAAAAAACGGTCTGACTCCTAAACTTGATTTTAACTCTCATTCTTCTGTTACTGTCTCCGATGTCCAATTTTGGAACGGCTCTATCTATGTCCTTGACGCTTCTTCCCAGTCTATTTGGAAATTTACTCCCAGTGCTTCCGGATTTTCCTCACCCCAATCATGGCTTAAAGGTGATGCCAAGCTTAATATTGGTGCCAATTCGCTTGATATCGATGGTCGTATTTGGGTACTGACTGATTCTGGCCAAGTTAGTCTTTATAACAGTGGAGTTAATTCCAAATTTAAACCCAATCAATCCTTCAATTTTAATCAAGCCAAATTCATTGTTACTCCCGCTGACAGTGATTATCTGATTTTCAGTGACGAATCAAAATATATTTATATTTACAAAAAAACTGGCGAATTTAACTCTAAATATAACTTAGGGGACTTAAAACTTTTAGATCTTACCTTCGATCCTGTTTCCAAAACTATTTATTTTCTTTCCAGTGATCAAAAAATATACAAAATCACCCTGTAATTCCAATTATAATTTATAAACTTTACAAACCTGCTAAACTAACCCATGCGTTATTTCAACAAAGAATCGCGAGATTTCCATTTTATTGACAAATTTGAAGCTGGTCTGGTCCTTACCGGTGCCGACGCCAAATCGCTTCGCCTTCAATCGCCCCAATTTTTAGGCTCAAAGGTGGAAGTTATCAACGGTCAACCAATTCTGTTTAATCTCAAAATTCCCCCGTATAAATACTCTCAAAATCAAACCACCGACACCACTTCCGACCGAAATCTTCTCCTTTCCGCCAAAGAAATCGCCAAAATCCAATCCTTTCGTCATCAAAAGTATATGATCATTCCTATTGCCATTTACCCTCGTGGCAAGTGGTTTAAAGTTGAAATCGGCGTTGGCCGTAAACTAAAAAAATATGAAAAACGCGCCAAAATCAAAGATAAGGAAATTTCAAAAATCGTAACTTAATTATTTAATTTGCGGAGATGCCAGGTAACGAGCCCGGGTCCGAAAGTTGACTTTAAAAAACTTCTACAAGCTTAGATTAGCCTTATCCTACACCTCTAACAGCTAAAGCTAACTCAAAGCCTTAGAGTGCCGATTGGTGAAAGCATTACCTCTCGCTTTAGCTGTCAAAAAATCGGGATTTTAACAACTGCATTTCGGTTTAGTTGACACTTTTTAGTTCCCTCCGAAATAGAAAACCAAAAAATGGTTGAGTGCTTAAGCTAATGCAAAAGCGGTTGCCTTAGGAGCAAAAGTGCCAGTAAAGGCATCTGCTACTTTGGTTAAATCAACACCAAATTTAGATTTGGCATTATTGTTCGACCCTGTTTATCGACTCAATGGATCAAAGTCGGCTTGCTGTTTTTTAAGGTACTAACTCCGTCGATGCATTACATCTCCATTACTCTATTATACCAAAAATACCACTAAATTAAAAGTCTGCCATATAATATTTATATGGATTTAATCAATCTGATTTTTCCTCGAACTTGTTGTGGTTGTGGGCAGCTCGGTGACTACTTTTGCCCCGATTGTCTAAAAAAAATTAAATTTAACCGTATTAAATATTTTTCCAAGCCTCCCAAAGAGGGGAGTTTGAGTTTGTTTCGCTATCACTCTTTTCTTCGACAGTCTATTCAGAGTCTTAAATATGAATTTGTGACTGATTTAGCCCAGTCTTTGGCTGATATTTTTTGTCATCGAATTATTACTGATTTTCCTCATCTACTATCATATTGGCAAACCAACCATTTTTATCTCACCCCAATTCCTCTTTACTGGACCCGTCAAAATTGGCGCGGTTTCAATCAATCAGAATTGCTTGCCCAGCTTATTTCTCAGAAATTAAATCTCAAATTCAGTTCTGACCTTCTCTATCGCCATCGTCACACCTTCACTCAAGCTCATCTCAAAAGTTATTCTCTCCGAACCCAAAACACTCGTCATATTTTTACCCCTCTATTGCCATTACCGGCCAACATTATTCTTTTTGATGATGTCGCCAGTAGTTTTTCTACCCTCAATTCTGCCTTTGACTGCCTCAAGCCCGTCGGCCTAAATCGCTGTTGGTATCTGACATTGGCTGGCTGAATAACCTTTCACTTTTTATTTGTTCGGCAGTTTTCAAGTTTATTGATTCACTTGGTAATGTCTCGTTATCCATTGCCTGCCAGCTCTCAATTGGTGTCAGTGAACTCAGATAAAAATTTTCTACATTCAATCCATGGGGCGTCAAAGACTCTCTCAACTCTTCCGTCACTTCTTCTTCGATTAAACTTCGGTTTGTTGATAACGCATTTGCTAGCGTATGATTGGTAATCACTTTTCTAATCCGACTTCTGGTCACCGGTCGCACCACTTTTGACACAAAGTTTTCACCAATATTTTGCCATATTTCCGGCAATCTTTCTGTATCTAGTTTAATCAACGCCGTCGCTTCTACTGCCACAAACTTATTATCAGAAGTTACCGCGTTAATTACCTCATCACCCATTATTTCTTTATTTTCCTTCAAAAAAATATCTTTAGAAATGGTGTATTCAATCAACTGAGCATTAAATAACTTCACCCGGTGGATTATCGGCACCTTAAAATGCATTCCTGGATACCACACATTCTTCAATACTCCTCTAAAGACGCTGTAAATACAACCAACATGACCCGGAGGAATGGTCACAATAAATCCGCCGACAACTTCATCGACTAGCAACGACACGAGCAGGTTATCAATAGATGCCATATGTTTTGATTATACCAGTTTCTTATCAAAAACACTTCGCCAGTTCCATTAATCTTTCTTCTGCCCGATCACTTTTAACTATATATGAAGATATCAAAATCCCTGCCGCTCCCAGTTTAAGCGAGATTTTAACATCTTTTGGTGAGTGTATCCCCGCTCCAACTAAAATTGGTATTTTAGGGAAATTTTTAACCATCTTTTTTATTATTTCTGGCCTTTCAGTAGCCACCGACTTGTCTTTGTTCCCAATCAAATATTTAGGTTCATAAGCAATATAGTCTGCCTTTATATTTCTAGCCCAACCCTCAGCCTGTCCTAAACTATTCAAACACACCGCCACCTTAAAACCTTTTGGCCATATCGACAACATTTTTTTGATTGTCCCTGGCTTTTTCCTTCTCTCGGAATGATTTAACAATGTTCCACCCACCCCCAAACTTTTCGCCTTTATTGGCGAAATTGATCCTGTCGCTGCTCCTTCAAAAATTTCATCCACATCCTGCAACCAAACCTCGCTATTTGTTTTCATCATTATTTCTCCCGCGTCCAAAGCCGACACCACCGGTACTATTTTCACTTGTGTTTTATTTGACACTTTTTTACAAATTTTAGCCAATTCTACCGCTTTATCTCCCCAAGTTTCTTCATATATCTTAAAATTTACCAATATCATTATTTTCTTAAATTATACTTTTGTTGTATCTGTTTGATTCCATCTTTGAAACTTGTCATCATTTCCGTTGTTATTACCCCATTTGTTCGGATGATATTATTAATAGCATCTGTAAAATACTTTTGCATTTCCGAATTAACCCCATCGTCTCCAGTCTCTCCCGCCAAATACCAAGTATCCGCTTTATCAGCCACCGATACAAATGGCCATACTTTCTGATTATCTTTTAATTTTTCAGTCATGCTTTTTCGCGGATAAATTTCTCCAAAACTTCTTATTTGAGATTGAGCTGTATATAATTTTTCTAATACTTCCGGAGAACTTAAATATTCTAAAAATTTCCATGCTTCTTTTTTATGTTTACTTAGTTTGTTTACCCCCTCTGTCCAGTAACTCGCCCAATGGTTATCCGTTAGTTGGGTATCATCACTGATCTCGGTTACTCCTCCTAATACTGCCAGTTGTGGCACCGGCGCAATTCCATATCTTAAATCCGGGTTTAGATTTTGTAAATCAAACACTCGCCATGACGGTGCAAAATAAAATGCCAATTTACCACCAGCAAATAAATTTGTTGAATTTGGTAAGGTTTTATCCCAAACATTTTCTTCTGATTGACTAAAAGAGGTATAATATTTCAAAGCGTCCTCAATTTTGACCTGACTAGCGTCCAAATTTTTAGTCATATCCACACGATTTTGTTTTAACATCAATCCTACAATATCGCTCCAGTGGTCTACATTAGCATTTGCCAACCCTAAAGCTGCTCCAGACACCAAAATCTTACCTTCAGCATCTTTAACTGTCAGTTGTTTAGCCGCCTCACCCAAGGCCCACCAATTATTTGGCACTTCCACCTTGCCAGCTTCCAGTAAATCTTTGTTATAAAATAGCGCTAGTCCGTCATACATAATCGGGATTGACAACCACTGCCCATTTTCTTTCAAATCTTTTTTATAAACCTCCAAAAAATCATTTTCTAATCCAACCTTAGTTACTGTTTCATTTGGTACCGCATCCAGATGTTCTCTAAACATTGGTACCCAGGTATTATGAAATCTAAAAATATCTACATCCTCTACCTCACCACTACCACTCTTTCTCAACCTGCCGTTCAGTCTAGTTCGGTAATCATTTCTCAAATTGCGAGTATATTTTATCTTTATACCCGGATTTTTAGCTTCAAAATCACTAATAACTCCATCCATTGTTGTCGCATCTTCCCATAATCCCCAATAATTCAAAGTCACTATCTTCTTGCTATTTTCACCCCCTTTTTTAGATAACAGCACTCCTATAAGCGCCAAAACTAAAATTATTCCTCCAATTATTAACCCCCACTTTAGCCATGGTTTTTTTGCCGAAGCCATTACTGTGGCTACTGGCTTCTCAGTAACAACTTCTGTTTTTATTTCCCGGTTTACAGAATCTATCGGCATTTTATTCACATTTGACTCCACCTCTACTCTGACTTTTCTTGGTGGTAATGGTGATTTTATTTCATCTAAACTCACATCTATATCATACCCAAAACTACCACCTGTTACCAGATTTAATTTTTATTGGTAAAATTCATCCTATGACTCCATTCGTCAATTCTATTATTAGCAGTCTTCTAATCAGTTGCATCCCTCTTTTGGGTCTGATCTTGATTTTTGTCAATCAAAAATTTATCAAACGAATTACTTCGCTTTTAGTTAGTTTTGCTATTGGTAGCCTCTTGGGTGACGCTTTTATTCATCTTATTCCCGAAGCTTTTGATTTTATTTCTCCTACTTCATTGGCCTCTTGGCTAATTCTTTTGGGCATTATTTTATTTTTCGTTTTAGAAAGATTTCTTCTCTGGCACCACTGTCATGATATTGACTGTCATCAAAATTCAAAACATGTTGTTACTCTCAGTTTAGTCGGCGATACCGTTCATAATTTTATTGACGGTGCTCTTATTGCTGCCAGTTTTAATCTTAGTCATTTGGTGGGACTCAGCACTACTCTGGCAGTTATTTTTCACGAAATTCCCCAAGAAATAGGTGATTTTGGTATTATGATTCATCATGGAGTTTCCGTCAAAAAAGCCGTCTTTTATAACTTTATTTCCTCACTTGCTAGTTTGCTTGGAGTTATTCTTATTTATACCCTTGGCGTCGATTTTTCCCATTTTCTTATTCCCATCACCGCCGGCGGTTTCATTTATCTAGCCATCGCCGATCTCATGCCTCACCTTCATCAATCTTCTTCCAAATTTTCAAAATCTCTGTTTCAATTTATCTTCCTTATTCTTGGAATTATATTGATGTCACTACTTCTCTTCTTGGAATAATCAGAATAATAATTTGTTATTATTTTTTATGGAATTGAGTATTTATACCGACGGCGGTTCTCGCGGCAATCCTGGAATTTCTGGCTACGGTCTGGTTATTTACGATCAACATCAGCAGATTATTTATCAAGAATCAAAATTTTTAGGTATCAAAACCAACAACGAGGCCGAGTATTCAGGAGTTATTGCCGCTCTCCACTGGATTCATCAACATCAAGCCGTTTATAAATTTACCCAACTTAATTTTTTTTCCGACTCTCAACTGATGGTTCGCCAGTTTCAGGGCAAGTACAAAGTCAAGTCAGCCATTCTCCTACCTCTTTTTGCTCAAGCACAGCAGTTACTAATCCAAATAAATTTACCTTATACTTTTACTGACGTTCGTCGCGATGCCAATCAATTAGCCGATAAATTAGCCAATCAGGCCATGGATCGTCGCTTATGAAACATCTCAAAAATATTTTTATTGCTGCTCTTATTACTCTTTCTCCTCTAATTTTTCTTTTTGCTCCTATCATTCTCAACTACAATAAAAGCGGTAGTAATACTTCTCTTCTGGGACGGAATTATTCTCATCTCTCTCGCGATCAAATCATTTCTCAAATCAACAGCGATTTTGTTTTTCCCGAAACCATTGATCTTGAATATCAACAGCAAATTTTTCCTCTCAAACTGGCTTCTGTCTCTGCCACTCTCAATCCTCAAAAAACTGCTTCCAATATTCTTTATCGTCGGCTTGATGAAGGTATTGTCAATTACATTAAATATTTCTTTAATCACAAAGATTTTTCTCTTAGTTTGGATTACAATTCTGATCAACTTAGTCAAGAAATTGAAGCCATTGCTTCCCAAATTAACCAACCTTTTGTCCCTACCCAACTTATTATTGACAAAAACGACATTAAGGTTGAACCGGGAGTGACTGGTTTAAGTCTTAATCAACCTGAACTTCAAGAAAAAATCATTTCTTACCTTAGTCAAGGTAATTTTAGTCAACCGATATCTATTAATACTGTTACTGTTGGTACTATTCCCAATTCAGATCAGATTGATCAAACCATGCTTCGTGCCCGCCGGCTCATTAGTAAATCCATCAATCTTCTAACCGACACCGACAATATCACTGTTACCGATCAAACTCTCGTTTCTTGGCTCGGTTTTAATCAGGATTTTGACCAAGAAAAAATTTTGTCTTATTCTCAAAATCTTACCGACAGTCTTCAACGTCAGCCTATTGATGCTGTTTTTAAATTTGAACAAGGCCGAGTCTTAGAGTTTCAACCTGCCAGAAACGGCCTGACATTCGATGTTACCAAACTTAGTCAAGAAATTATTTCTGTTTTATCCGAACTGGAAAGATCAGATCAAACTCAACTTAGTCTCAAACTTTCTTATCAAACCCTACTTCCAAAAATAAATAACAGTGACGTCAATAATCTGGGTATTGTCGAACTTTTAGGTAGCGGTAGTTCCTCCTTTAAACACTCCAGCAACAACCGTAATATTAACATTGTCAAAGGCGCTTCCATTATCAATCGAATTTTAGTTGCTCCCGGTGATACTTTTTCTTTTGTCAAAGCTTTGGGTCCGGTCAGTACCCAAGCCGGTTATACCAAAGAATATATTATTCGTCAGGGTCGGACAGAACTTGATGTTGGCGGCGGTATCTGTCAGGTTTCTACTACTTTGTTTCGAGCCATGTTAAACTCTGGTCTCAATATTACCGAACGAAAAGCCCATGCCTACCGGGTCAGTTACTACGAAGAAGACAGTAAACCCGGATTTGATGCCACCGTTTTTATCCCCAGTCCCGACCTTAAATTTATCAATGATACTGGCCATTATGTTCTTATCCAAAGTTTGGTTGATCTAGATAATCGCCGTCTTACCTACGAAATTTACGGCACTTCTGACGGTCGTCAGACTGTTATTAGCAATTATCGTCAGTGGGGTTATACTCCACCACCACCCACTGTTTGGATCGATGACCCTACTTTACCCGTTGGTAAAGCTGTTAAAAGTGAATCTGCTGTTCCTGGACTCAAGACTTCTTTCGATTGGACGGTCACTGCCTCCGATGGTCACATTCTTCACCAAAAAACTTTTACCTCCAACTTTGTTCCCTGGGCGGCTGTTTATCGCCGCGGTCCATCAAATTAAAGCTTCAATCTCGGGTCTCGATCAAGTTTGTCAATATCTTCCACAAATTCTTTTCTAAGTGCTTTATAGTAAGCCGCCACTCCAATCATGGCCGCATTGTCTGTGTTTAATTTTTTGTCCATCGGCATTAGTACTGGCAAATCTAATTCTTTGGCCATTTTTCTTATTTTTTTTCTTAACTCCAAATTTGCCATCACTCCGCCGCTGGCTAACAACATTTTAGGTTGGTATTTTATTGCCGCCAATTTAAATTTACGCACCAATGTTTCCAATACTGCTTCTTGAAAACTGGCCGCTAAATTTTCTAAATTTGAAGCAATTTTTTCTTTCGACCAATCTTTTACTTGATAATAAAAACTGGTTTTTAATCCCGAAAAACTGTAATCCAAAATTTTTTTGTCCGCCAAAGGATGGGGTAATTTTATAAAATCAGTTTTACCTTTTTCAGCCAGTCTTTCTATCACCGGTCCGCCCGGATAACCCAACCCCAGCATTTTTGCCGCCTTGTCCAAAGCCTCGCCGGCGGCATCATCCAAAGTTTCCCCAACTATCTTATATTTACCGATTTTTTCCATCCAAACCAGTTTCGTATGTCCTCCCGAAGCTGTCAGCGCCATCGATGGTAATTTTAGTTCTCGTTTTGGATTGCCATTTTTGTTTTTTACCAAATTTGACAGTATGTGACCTTCAATATGATTTACTGCTATCAATTTTTTGTTGTAAATTTTTGCCAATTCTTTGGCTTTATTAACTCCTATTCCCAAAGCAATTGCTAGTCCCGACCCTTGAGTCACCGCGATTACATCTATTTTTTTAATCAAATTTTCAATTGTCTTTTGTTTCGAATTTGACTGGCTGATTCTGCTTCTCCACAAAGCCTCAATTATCACTGGTTCAATTCTTTCTGTGTGAGCTCTTTTGGCAATGTCGGGCACAACTCCGCCCCACTTGGCGTGTAAATCGGTTTGTGACGAAATTACGTTTGATAATATCCGGTCATTGTCCAAAACTGCTGCACAAGTATCATCACAACTGGTCTCTATTGCCAATATTTTCATTAATAATGTATTATTAGTTATAGATTTATGAAAACTAAAAATAGCACCTATCTAATTTTAACTTTAGTTCTGCTGATTTTATCAGCAATTGGCGCTTATTTCCTCTATCAGATATATCAAGATCGTCAGTTGCCTTCCTACGATTCAGCTACCGTTCCCAAAATTGAACTTATTCCTACCGACACTCTTGAACCGGAAATTATTGATATCCCTGAAAATGCTACCAGTCCCGCCGTTTCTTTAACTCCAAAAGTTGCCACTCCTACCGCTTTAGTTACCCAAATTCCCACTAAAGTTATTTCACCAACCCCAACTACTGTTCCCACCGCCACTCCCACCAAAACCCCTTCTGCTGGTACTACCCAAACCTACACCAGTCAAGCCGACAACTTTTCTATAGTTTATTCTTCCAGTCGTCAACTCTACCAAGATACCGAAGCCACTGGTAATCGCTATACCTTTACTTTGGCCAGCGGTAATTTTGCTATTCACGTCAGCACGCCACCACAGTGGTCTTGGACTCATCCCAACAGAGAGTTTACCGATACCTTTTTGATCTCCGGTAAACCCACCTTTAGATACGATATTGCCACTCAAACTATTGTTGATCTTCAGTCAGATACCAAAAATTATACCCTTCAATGTGTTCACAACGGAGTCGCTTCTCTTAAAACTGAATGTGATCAGTTCATCAACTCTTTCAAACTTCTCTAATTATTTTGACAAATTATAGCTTATTTCTCGGGTCTTTTCGTCAACATATTCAAAACCGACGTTAACTATTTCTGCTTTCTCTTTTATTTTTGCCAGATAATTTTTACCCATCTGTTCCGGCCATTCAATGCAAATTATATTTTTATCTTCAAATTTTTCTAAAAATTCAATCTCTATTAAATCTTTTTCACTGGTAATTTTATACAAATCCATATGTAAAAAATTACTGATTTTATATCTACGATCTACAATCAACGATCTATGATCTAACTTGTATTCATTGTAGATTACAAATGTTGGTGAAGTAATTTTCCCCTTTACTCCCAATAAATGTCCTATTTTTCGACTAAAAATAGTTTTCCCGCATCCCAAATCTCCCGACAACAAAAATACTATTGGTTTATTTTTAAATTTATTCAAAGCTTTTTTAAGCAAAAATTCAGCTATCTTTTCCGTTTCTGCTTCCGATTTGGACATCAGACTTGTTTTTTTGCCAGTAACCAAATCGCCCCGTCTCAAAACTTTAATTTCCGGACAAGTGATATCAATCACGGTTGAAGGTTTGTTTTTGGGTAATTTTCCTGCATCCACTATCAAATCAATCATCTCTCTTTTTTTGTTTGACAACGGTCTCAAAAAACTTGCTATCGAATAATTTGGTGTCCTTCCTGACAAATTAGCCGAAGTTGCTGTTATCGGTTTTTTTAGTATCTTTACCAAATCAGTCACATATTTGTTGTCCGGAATTCTAACTCCCAAAGTTCCGTTTTCCGCCTCAATCCCTTTAGCTGTTTTATGTTTTCCTTGACTAACAATTGTAAACGGTCCTGGCAGTAAATTTGTATAAATATTTTTTCCATTTATATCAATTTCAACATATTCCATCGCCATTTTCATATCCAAAACTGCCACTGAAATTGCCTTGCCTGTCCATCTGTTTTTAAAACCTAAAAGTTTGTTTACTGCCACTTGATTGGTTGGGTCAACTGCCAGAATATAAACTGTATCACTGGGAAACACCACCAACCCTCCAGCCTTGATTACCTCGGCTGTTTTTCTGATGACTTTCTCATAATCTTTGGTAATCTCCAAAATTTTCATGTCCCTATTTTATCATTTTCCGCCGGTTTTCGTGCTAAAATATCTCCATGGACAAAGCCTACAGTTCCTCCCGGGAAAACGATATTTACCATCTTTGGGAAAAATCTGGTGCCTTCACCCCCAAAGTTCCCCCAAACCCCAAGTCGGTCAAAACCAAACATCAGCCTTATTCTATTATTTTGCCCCCGCCCAACGCTAATGACCCCATGCATATGGGTCATGCTCTTTTTACCGTCCAGGATATTCTCATTCGTTATCATCGCATGCTGGGTCAACCAACTTTGTGGCTTCCCGGTAGCGATCACGCCGGCATCGAAACCCAGTTTGTTTTTGAAAAAAAGTTGGCCAAGGAGGGCAAAAGCCGGTTTGATTTTGACCGCCAGACTCTCTACCAACTGATTTGGAATTTTGTCGAAGACAATCGCAAGCTTAATCAATTTCAAATGAAACAGTTGGGTTTTTCTATGGATTGGACTCGCTATCATTATTCCTTAGAGCCGGCCATTGTCAAAACCGCTTTATCCACTTTTACTAAACTTTATCACGACGGTCTTATCTATCGCGACGAAAAAATTATCAATTATTGTCCCCACTGCGGCACAGCTTTTTCCAATCTTGAAGTTGATTATGTCGACGAAGTCACTTCCCTTTACTACATCAAATATGGTCCTTTTACCTTGGCTACCACCCGTCCCGAAACCAAATTTGGCGACACCGCCGTTGCTGTCAATCCCGAGGATAAACGTTACACCCAGTGGGTCGGTCAGGAAATTACGGTTGACGGTCTTAATGGTCCTTTCACTGTCAAAGTCATTGCCGACGATATGGTCGATATGAAATTTGGCACTGGCGTTGTCAAAATCACTCCCGCTCATGATCCTAATGATTTTGAAGCTAGTCTCCGCCACCACCTTCCTCTCAAAAAAGTCATTGGCTTTGACGGTCGGCTTACCGACATTGCCGGTAAATACGCCGGTCTGACTGTCAATCAAGCCCGTGATCAAGTGGTGGCTGATATGAAAGACAGGGGTATGTTGGTCAAAATTGATGATCATTATCAGCATCGTATCGGTCGTTGTTACCGCTGCCGTCATGTTATCGAACCTTTGGTTGCTCCTCAGTGGTTTATCAAAATCAGCCCTCTTGCCAAGCCCGCCATCCAAGCTGCTGTCGACAATCAGGTCAAGTTTTTCCCCTCCCGTTTCAAAAAAACCTATCTTGATTGGATGAAAAATATTCGTGACTGGAACATCAGCCGCCAAATTGTTTGGGGTCCCCGGATTCCTGCTTGGTATTGTCTTGATTGTCATCCGGATATTAAAGTTAACTTTTTGGACCACCACAAAAATGTTGTTTCCGGTTTTTACCGTGATCTCAAAGACAACTATTCGTTTGCCGAGATTAACTCGGGCCTTCAGTCCCTGATTGCTCCCGTCGGCGTTGATTTCATCATCAACTCTCCTACCTCTTGTCCCAAATGCCACTCTCATCATATGATTCAGGAAACTGATACCTTTGATACCTGGTTTCTTAGCGGTCAGTGGCCGCTGACCACTCTTGGGTTTAATCCCGACAATCCCGCCAAGTCTTCTCCCGATTTTGATTATTTTTACCCCACTACCGTCATGGATACTATGTGGGATATTCTCTTTTTCTGGGTGGCGCGGATGATTATGTTTGGTGTTTATCTTACCGGGCAGGTTCCTTTCAAAACTGTCCATCTCCACTCCCGGGTGGTCGATGCCAAGGGTCAAAAAATGAGTAAGAGTAAAAATAATGTGGTTGATCCGCTGCAAATGTCCCAAAAATACGGCAGCGACGCTCTGCGAATGTCCTTGGTTTATGGTATCGCTCCCGCCAGCGACTTTGTCGTCTCCGAAGACAAAATTCGAGCTCAGCGAAATTTTGTCAACAAAATTTGGAACGCTTCCCGCTTTGTAGAAATGATTGTTGACCGCTTCCGCCAAACCAACCCCCGTCTCAAAATTGACTCAAAAATTGATAAATCAAAACTAACCTCCGCTGACAAAACCATTCTTTCCCGACTTAACCAGATTGTTGCTTCAACCACCAAAAACATTAATTCCTACCATTTTGGTCAGGCTAGTGAAAATTTATATCAATTTTTTTGGCACGAGTTTTGTGACGTTTATATCGAAGATGCCAAAAATAGGGGAGAAGAAACCATCCCCGTTCTTCTTACCGTTTTGCAAACCAGTCTCAAGCTACTTCATCCTTTTATCCCCTTCGTTACCGAAACTATTTATCAAGAATTGCAGTCAAAATTTAATTTTTCTCCCGGTTTGTTGATTACTTCTTCCTGGCCCGCTCATGAAGATTAAAATTATCCTTCTTGTTTTTTTGGTCTTTTTGTTTGCTGCCAATACTTATCGTCTTTTATACGTCCCCGACAGTTACACTCAATCAAAAATAAAATTGTCGCAATTTGATGGTGGTATTAGTTATCTTGGCCGCTTAAATTTATGGCAGTCTCTTGTTTTATCCAATGATTGGGAAAAAGCCGCCTCCTTGGAAACAAAGTTAGATCAAGCTCAAATCAACCACTACAAAGCTGATTATCAACCCCAATCTCTTCACACCCGTCTTAACCAAATTCTCAATCAACCCCAAAAAACTGCCGATGATTATATTAATATTGCCAAAATTTATACTCTCTTAGACCAAACTGAGTTGTCTGATGATGCCATCAAAAAAGCCCATCAACTCGACCCTATTAGAGCCGATATTGATAGGCTTTTCTATCAATTGCCATAAAGTTTTATTCCTCTTTCTTTTCTTTGTCTCCTTCTTCAGCTCCAGCCTCTGCTCCTTCCTCATCTTTGCCTTCCTTTTGAGTAATTACTTCCACATCTTCAGGGCTGACTTCTTCGACTACCGGCTCTTCCTCAGCTTTTGGTTCTTCCACCTTGGCAATCAATTGTTCTAGATCTGTCAATATTTCCAACTTATCGCCTATCTTTAGATCAGCAACAGTAATAGTGGATTCCAAATTTTCTAACACCGACAAATCTATTTCAATCTTCTCTGGTAAATCAGCCGGCAAACCCTCCACTTCAATTTCATCAGTTACCGTCACCAAAATATTTCCATCTTTAACCGCCTGTGATTCGCCCACCAATTCAATCGGCACCATGGCTTTAATTTTCTCTTTTAAGTTTACCTTGTAACAGTCAATATGAATCATATTACCGTCAATTGGGTGATATTGCGGATTTCTAAACAGTACCGGCAGCTTTTCTTTTTCATCCAAAGTTACTTCCACTAAGGTTGATTCTCCAATTTCATCAAATAATTTAACTATCTCTGCCAAATTAAATTGGATTGATAAAGATTCAAATTCTTTTCCATAAACCGTTGCCGGTAGCCAGCCCTCTTTTCGAATCTGTTTAACTTTTCTACCTGTCACTGTTCTGGTGACGGCTTTTATTTGATGCTTTTCTTTGGTCATTTTTTCATTTTGCCAAAACCCCTTTGTTCCTTTCGGTCCTACCTGGTTTCAGCCTTAATAAACTGAAACTGATTATATCATAAAGCCTGTCATTTAATGATAAAATCGTTTATGTCCAAAAAACCTCGCATTCTTACTGGTGACACTCCCAGCGGCAAGCTTCATTTAGGCCATTACGTCGGCACTCTCGAAAACCGCGTCAAACTTCAAGACACCTACGACACCTATATTCTTTTGGCCAATTTCCACGCCTATGCCAACTCTTACAAGCAGTCAGACATCATTAACCAAAATACTTATCAGGTTTTTTTGGATAATTTAGCCGTTGGTATTGATCCTCACCGTTCAACTATTTATCTTGAATCCGGTATTCCCGAGACCTTTGAGCTTTATTCCTTATTTTTGACCATGGTTACCCATGCCCGGGCTATCAGAAACCCCTCCGTCAAAGAAGAAATTAATTACAAAAAAATGGACCCGTCTTTAGGTTTTATTTGCTACCCCATTCTTCAGGCAGCTGATATTCTTGGTTTCAATGCCGACTTGGTTCCGGTTGGCGAAGACCAAAGCCCGGTTATTGAGCAAACCCGAGAAATTGCCCGTGATTTCAATTCTGCCTTTGGTCCTACCTTCAAAATTCCCAAAGCTATGATTGGCCGCATTCCCCGTCTTATCGGCACTGATGGCAAAACCAAAATGAGCAAAAGCGGTGGCAACGCCATTTTACTTTCCGATGATGAAGCCACTCTCAAGCAAAAAATTAAAAACTGCTACACCGATCCCACCCGAATTCACTCTACCGACCCCGGTCACGTCGAGGGTAATCCCGTTTTTGAATATCACCGGGCATTTAATCCCAACCGAGAGGAAGTGGCTGACTTAGAAACCCGTTACCGCGCCGGTCAAGTCGGCGATAAAGAAGTCAAAGACAAACTTTTTTTAGCCCTAAACAAATTTCTCGAACCTATTCGTCAAAAAAGAAAATATTACGAAGATCGGCCTGACTTGGCCCGCGATATTCTTATCGACGGCACCCGCCGCGCCCGTCAAGTTGTCCAAGAAACCCTAGATCTGGTCAAATCCAAAACCAATCTTAATCAACTCATCCAAAAATAATAAATTCCTGTGGATGCACATGGACTCGAACCATGGACCCCTCCGACGTTACGTCGGAGTGCTCTAATCAACTTGGATTTTACAAAATCCATCCCTTATTATTTTTTTGACAATTACTCTAGATTTTAATTTTTTTAACCTGTATTCAATTTTTCTTGCAATGGTTAAGTCAGGATATTCTTGTTTAAAAACAATTATCCAAGGAACTCCAGGTTTAGTTGATCTTACCAAACTCTTATTATGTTGATTAGTTAAACGTTTTTCTGGGTTATTCGAACTTCCAATGTAAAATCTGTTTATTCTTTCGCTTTTTAGAATGTATAAATATCCTTTCATTGTGGATGCACATGGACTCGAACCATGGACCCCCGACTTATAAGATCGGTGCTCTTACCAACTGAGCTATGCATCCAAATTTTTAATTTTCTCTATCGCCAAATGTAGCAGGGGCGGGGATCGAACCCGCGACCTTAGCGTTATGAATGCTACGCTCTAACCAACTGAGCTACCCTGCCAAGTAACTGAAATTATAACAAAATATTCATCAGTAATTTCTGATTATTTAATACCATTCGTCCTTTTGGACTCATCAGTACCAACTCACATTAATGATTTTTAAATGAACTCTTTTTATTATTTTTAGTTTAAATTTTTAAACCATCAAAATTATAGGATATATATTATAATTTTGTCAATATTTATGGTTTTTTATTCAGTCTGCCAAAAACAAAAAAGTCGTCAACTTAATGACGACCTCTTTGTTTGTTGCGGGGCCTGGAGTTGAACCAGGTCTGTGAGATTATGAGCCTCACGTGCAGCCGTACAC
>JAGOQF010000009.1 GCA_017991615.1 Candidatus Shapirobacteria bacterium | reverse complement strand
CTTGATTACAATTACCACAGTTGGTAGCAGAACAAGTACTAGCTGGTGCTGGTGAAGTCATCTTTTTAACACAGTAATTTCCACTGTAATCCCATTTACAACCAGCCGCAGTACAGTTAGAAACTGTGCCACAATTCCCACAATTAGTGGCAGAACAAGTACTAGCCGGTGCTGATGAAGTTGAAGTCGTTGCCTCTTTACAAGCTCCATTTTCACAACCATAATCACAAAATTGCACATTCTTCCATTGACCATCTGCTGATCCACATTCATACAAATAAACTGCCAGACTACCACTGTTATCAACATTACAAACTCTTGAACCAACACCATAATATACCCCATCATATTCACACGGAACACTACATTTTTTACCATAACAAAGATCATTAATACATTCCCTGTTTTCAGCACAAGAACTCCCCTTTCTCTTTTTATCAACACACTCGCAAGAACTATTACAATACTTAAGTATATTATTACACTTATCGTCTGATGGTGAACCAGCAGTGGTACAACACCCATCTCCTTCACCCACTGTCTGGCTTCTATTCTCCTGATTCTGTTGAACCAGTTTTGTGACCACTGGCAAAGCCTGGCTTCTATTCTCCTGATTCTGTTGAACCAATTTTGTGGCTACCGGCAAAGACACTGCTATCACCAACATTCCCAAAAGTACAAAAATACTGGCGATTCCTCTCTCTTGTTTACAAAAAAATTTCTTCACTGTAATCTATTTTTTTAACTAAAAAAGTTAACCATCTTTTTGAGTTTACGTCAATAACCCCAACCCCTATTTCACCAACAATCTCTTTATATCCCCTACAGTTGTTAACAACATTAACAATAACAACATCATCATTCCCAAATTATTTATGGTTGCCTCCAACTTAGGATTAGCTTTTTTCCGAGTCATCATTTCATACAACACAAACATTATCCTACCTCCATCCAAAGCCGGAAACGGCAAAATATTGACCACCGCCAAGTTAACCGACACTATTCCAAAAAAATGAACCACCGCCAATATCCCTTGATTTTTATTGATAAAACTTGTCGCCTGATACATCCCAATCGGACCACTGACATCCTTTGGCGGCCGACCCACCGCTAGCCCTCCCAACATTTTAGTCACTCCCTCTACTATAATCTTTCCCCAAAAATACGCCTCTTTAAATCCGGCCACAATCCCTCTATCCAATCGATACCAAGAAATTTTTTCCGTTTTCATATTTGACACCGCCACCCCCATCGATCCTTCCCCTTCTGGTGCTTCCGCTCTTACTGCCACCTTCACCCGTTCCTCTTGTCCCTCAATTGTCAAATAAACCTCACCTCCTTTATTTTTACCCACTTCATCTACCAACTCGTCCGATTTTGTCACCACTCTGTCATTCACTTTCAATACCACCCAATCTTCTTTTAATCCCGCCTTTTCTGCCGGAGAATTAGCTGATACTCCCACAATCGATACCTTATCCGTCTCCACCGGCACCCCAACTATGGCATAAACCACACTAAAAACCACCACCGCCAACACCAAATTCATCACTACCCCCCCCAACACAATTATCAATTTCTGCCATGGCTTTTTATACTCAAACGATCGACTCTTATCTTTCATTTCCAACTTCGTCTTGATTTCATTCTCTGTCTCCACAGTCGAATCCTCACCTAGCAACCTACAAAATCCACCTATTGGCAACCAATTTAAACTATAAACTGTCTCACCTATCTTTTTCCCCACTATTCTTGGTGGTAATCCCAATCCAAATTCTTCTACCTTAACTCCAACTTTTTTAGCCGCCAACAAATGACCCAGTTCATGCACCAACACCAATATTGATAAAGCTACCAAAAAAATTACTAAATCCATTGCCTATTATCTACAATCAAACCGTGATAATCCACTACCTAATTTCTAATCTCTATTTCCTTTTTCTCTGCCAAGTCTTCCAATTTTCCAATAAACTCATCGGTTATTTTTTGCAATTCCGTTTCATCCCTTTTATATTCATCCTCGGAAATCACTTTATCTTGTTTAGCTTTCTGCAAATCCCCCCTAAAATCACCCCTGGCGTCTCTAATCATCACTCTAGCCGCTTCTAATTTTCTCCCCAATAACTTTATATAATCATCTCTCTGCTCCACCGTCAACATCGGTAAACTCATCCTGATTATCTCTCCATCCACCACTGGATTCATCCCTACATTCGCCGCCATAATCCCATTATTAATTTCTCTAATTAATGTCTGATCCCAAGGCTGAAACGTCAACGATCTTACATCCGGCACTCCAATCGATCCCAACTCAATTAATTTCATCTTTTGATTACCATACACCGTCACTACTATATTCTCTATCAACCCTGGAGTCGCCCGCCCTGTCCTGATTGAAGCAATATCATTAACAAACAAATCCACAATCTTGTCCATCCGAACCCTAACATCTGAAAAATTTATCATGACCAATTATATCAAAATCTTACTGTAAGTCAGCACTACATTCAGCCAACATATTATCGTTGGCGTCAGCACAAAACCAATTAAAACTACCGTCTTCAGCCACCGAATCAGTCCAGATCGGTGAACTGTTGTTACACAAACCATCAACTGGCCTTATTGAAGTCGACACACCATGAGCTGCGCCACAATAAACCACTGTCCCTGGCTCTCCTGCCGCTTTACCCCTGTTCTCTTGATTCTTTTGGACTGCCTGCAAAGCAAACACCAAACCCAAAATTAATATTATCAAACCTAGAAGTACTTTTATTTTTTTATCTTTCATAAAAAAATACTAAACAAAACTAAATCAATTGTCAATAAACAAATTCATCTTATTGACAAGCTTAATTTTTAATTTTAATTTTTAAATCTCAAACCTGCTAAATCGACTTAATTTCATATTCTCACCAAACTTAGCCACCAACGATTTGATCATCTCTTCAACCGTTTTACTGCTGTCTTTTATAAACTCTTGCTTTAACAAATCCTCTACTGTCTCCGGATTCATTGCCGCCACCTGCAAACACAAATTTTTTGTCAGTTCCACAAAATCTTCGTGTTTAGCCACAAAATCAGTCTCGCACAACAATTCCACCATCACCCCAATTTTACCGGTAGAATGAGTATAAGTTGCCACTCTTCCCTGATGAGTTTCTCGTTCAGATTTAGTTTCCGCTTTTTTAAAACCCTTTTCTTTCAAAATTTGTTTGGCTTTAACCTCATCGCCTTCAGCCTCTTCTACCGCCGCCTTAATTTCCATAATTCCCAAACCCATCTCCTTTCGCAATTTTTTAACTAATTCAATTATTTTTTTATTATCCATAAACTTATTTTTAACTTTATAACTTGATAAACTTTCTACTTTACAAACTACTTAACACCAGCCGCTTTTATTGCCCGTCCAATTTCTTCTACAATCAACCCTACGCTTTTGGCCGAATCATCATTAGCCGGAATAGCAAAATCAACCTTATATGGATTAGCATCAGTATCACTGATAGCCACCGTCTTTAAATTCCTTAATTTTGCTTCTTTAACTGCCGTTCTTTCAAACCCAGCATCAACCACAAACAAGATATCAAATAACTCATCTAATTGCGTCAACCCACCCACAATCTTCTCTAATCGAGCAATTTCTTTATTCATCAGAGCTAATTCTTTTTTAGTATTCTCTGTAAATTTGCCTTTTTCCATACCCTCCCTCAAGTCGTTAAGTTTTTTAATATTCTTTTTGATCTGTTCCCAGTTGGAAATTGTCCCCCCCAACCAACGATCAGTCACATAAGGCACTCCTGCATCCAACGCCACTCGACGAACCACTTCTCTGGCCTGCCTCTTAGTCCCCACCAACACAATTTGCTTATTATTGCGCTTTTGATTGTAAACAAAATTGCAAGCTTTATCCAATCCTTCAAGCGTTTTCACCAGATCAATCACCTCAATTCCATCTCTTTTAGAAAAAATAAAATCTCTGGCTTTAGGATTAGTTTTAGAACTTTTATGACCCAAATGACAACCAGCATCCAACAAATCCTTCAACCCAATCGTCAAATTATATTTTTTATCCTCTTTAATAATCTCTTTTTTAGTCTCAACTTTAGCTTCTGCTGACTCCTTAAGCATCTTGTCCGTCGCCGCCTTTTCTTGTTTCAATTTTTCATTCAACTTCTTAATATTCTCAGCCGAAATCTTGCTTTGACTCTTGGCTTTAACTACCAAAGCTTTTTTAACCAAAGATTTACCTGTCGTATGACCAGGCTTACCGCTTCGATTGACGGTTTTATTGATCACTTTTTTTGTCTCTGACATATATTTATTTGTCCTTATTAAAAATTGGCAACAGGGTCAATCAACCCAGGAACAATAAATTGCCAAGTTTTCAAAAAAATAATTAAGCCGATTATAACACACTGTCTAATTTTAAGTTTATATTTCAAAAAACATTTCTTATAAGCCAATTACCAATTTTATTATAAGATAACCATCTCAATTTATACCCCTTTCGTCCAAAAATTGATAAAATTAACCTATGTCCGATACTAACCTCACTATCCTAGAGGTGCGTTTGCCTCAAGAAAATGAATTCACTTTTGAATCCATGTCTTCTCTTTTGGCAAATTTTACCCAATTTTCCAAGCTTTCATTTTTTGAAAAACTTATTGGTAAGAAAAAAACTATTGCTTCTTTAGAAATAGCTCTCCAAAACGGCCAGATTCGCTTTTTTGTCGTCGTCCCGACCCTAGATACGGAATTCTTCCGATCTCAAATCCTGGCTCAATACCCTAGCGCCGTTACCAAAGACACTCCCGATTATATCCAATCCTTTCTTAATCCTACTCAAAACGACACCAATCAGCCTGTCTCTTCTCCTCAACCTGTCTTTACTCAACTGGGTCTGGGCAAATCCTACAGTTATCCCCTCAAAACCACTAAGGACTTCAGTAACACTGATCCTCTCAACTCCGTTCTGGCTCCCCTTTCCCGTTCCAACACCACCACCGATTTTTTTGTTTTCCAAATAGTTTTAGCTTCCGCCCCCAAAAACTGGCAAAGTAGTATCATTAGTACCATTCAAAATGGTATTTTAGTTGACAAAGAACGCAACATCCGTACCGCTCATCCCGACAAAGCTATTTTCGAACAAAAAATCCAATTTCCCGGTATCTTTGCCCAAATCAATCTTTTATCCAACAATCCCGGACTAATTGCTTCCGTTTCATCTTCCTTTGGCGCTTATACCAACCCCAGAGGTAATTTTATTAAAACCTTTAATCCCAATAGTTTCAATCGTCGTCGTTTACTCCGTTCCATTGTCAACAGAGAAATTTTCCCTAATCTCAAAGGGCAGATATTTAATACTGAAGAACTTTCCGCCATTTGGCACTTTCCCAACAAAATTACCAAACTCCCCAACATTGCCTGGGGCAAAAAACTTTATTCCGACCCTCCCGAAAATCTTCCCATCGCCGACGGCACCACTCCAGAAGAAAAAGCCAACATCACCTTTTTTGCCAAAACCGAGTTCAGAAACAAAGACACTATTTTTGGTATCAAACAAGGCGAAGACCGCCGCCGCCATACCTATATCATTGGTAAATCCGGCACTGGTAAAACCACCCTTATCGCCAATATGGCTATTGATGATATCCGCAAAGGCCGTGGCGTTGCTGTTATCGACCCTCACGGCGATCTTTGCAACACCATCCTTGACTACGTTCCCAGCAACCGTGTCAATGACTGTTGTTATTTCAACCCCGCTGATCCAGATTATGTCTATCCTCTAAATGTCTTGGAATCAAAAAATGAATCTCAAAAAGAACTGGTTGCTTCCGGAGTTATTTCTATTTTTAAGAAACTCTATGGTACTGTTTCTTGGGGACCCCGACTTGAACATATTCTCAGAAATGCCGTTCTTACCCTGGTCAACACCCCTGGTTCTGATCTAACCCATATTGTTGAAATCCTTACCAACAAAAATTACCGTGACAAAATCGTCAGCCAACTCACCAATCCGACTCTTAAAAATTTTTGGATCAACGAATTTGGTCGTATGGATCAAAAATTTCAAAACGAATCCGTCTCCCCAATTCTTAATAAAGTCGGTCAATTTATTTCTTCCACTAATATCCGTAATACCGTCGCTCATCCTAGATCTAAAATTGACATCCAAAGTATCATGGATCAAAAAAAGATTCTCATTGCCGACCTTTCCACCGGCAAATTGGGTGAAGATAACTCTGCTCTCCTTGGCGCCATGCTTATCACTCAAATCCAACTCTCAGCCATGAATCGGGTTTTTCAATCCGCCGACGAAAGAGCTGATTTTTATCTTTACGTCGACGAATTCCAAAATTTCGCCACCGAAGCCTTTATTAAAATTCTCTCCGAAGCCCGTAAATTTAAACTCAACTTGATTGTTGCCAATCAATATATGTCTCAACTGGACAAAACCATTCAAGACGCTATTCTTGGCAACGTCGGCTCCATCATTTCCTTTGTTGTCGGCAACCAAGACGCCTCTATCCTAGCCAAAGAATTCGGACCTCAATTTCCACCCGAAGACTTAGTTAAAATCGGCAAATATCAAGTTATTTGCAAACTTTCCATCGATTCCGAAACCACCCAACCTTTTTACGCCACCACTCTGCCACCTTTATCCTGCAAAAACCAGCAACGCAACAAACTCATCCGCACTTCCCAACTCCACTGGGGCAAAGCTAAAAATAAAAATTAATTTACATTCCAAAGATCTTAACAAAAAGTCCCACAAACTCTCATTTCATTAAAATGAAAAAACTATCAAAACCAAAATAATACAAACTATTTAAATTACTTAAATATAATTAATTTATAAAATATAAACAAATATGAATGAAACAACAAAAGAGATCTCTCCCAACTTGGGATATAAAATACCAGAATCAGATAAATCCTTAAAACAAGACTTATCTCGGATGACGCTTGAAGTGGCAACACATATTATTACCACTGCTCCCCAGTTTTACACAGACACATCGGGTGAAAAAAAAGTGAATTATTGTTTTGCCGGATCATTCGCAGGCAATCTATTTTCACAAATAACTTCTTTTAGAGAAGCTCATCTAACCTTACAAAAAAAAGGTGATCAACGTGATTGGGAAGCAAAACTGAACATTTCTGAACAAAATCAAATTTTAACCGACGAAACAAGAACCGTCTTAATGGACTTAGTTAGACCGGTAAAAGACATTGATGTTGCTGGAGTGGAGAAAGGTGAACCATATCGCGTCGCCTCCTCTCTTCATCACGAAGATGGTCTACTTGTTAAAGGAAAAATAAGAAAACTTATTCCCAAACCTTATGAATTATTTAAACAATGGTATCCAGACATAGATGGTGACCCGTTTGACAGAATTTTCATTCAATCCGATCAGCAAATTATTGCTGCTAAAATTGGCGAGAATAACACTGAAATTTTACTGGCTCATCCAGCTGAAATGATCGCTTATAAACTCTATGAATTATCGCTTCCAGATTTTCAAGACGAAAAT
Source organism: Candidatus Shapirobacteria bacterium (assembly GCA_017991615.1). GTDB lineage: Bacteria > Patescibacteriota > Microgenomatia > UBA12405 > UBA12405 > WARW01. Next base: position 19,315 of record JAGOQF010000009.1, on the reverse strand, counting down.
GAATATACCGAAAAACTCAAAAATGACGTTGCCTTCCTACACAAAGCTGTTTTAAAAATGTTTGGCAATACAGATTCTCTACTTCCGTCACTTGTAAGAATAGCCAGTAAAACGAGTTATGGTCCAGAGAGTGGTATTTTAGAGTTAATGAGAGAAAAACTTAACTCCATCGTTACACCCACAACCGAAACAAAACAATCCTAACCTAACTTACGGTTTTTTCCACCCCGCCCACTTACATTTAGGATAGTCCGAACAACCATAAAATCTCCGTCCTGTTTTGGTTCGCCTGACTACCCCCTCCTTGCCGCATTCTGGACATTTAAATCCGGCATCTTCTTTATACTGTCGACTATAACGACACTCCGGAAACCGGGAACAAGAAATAAATTTCCCAAATCTACCCAATCTAATCACCAAATCACCTTCTTCACATTCCGGACATTTTTCCCCTATTTTTTCCGTCTCCACTTTCACTCGAGTACTATTTTTTTCGGCAGTTTCTACCTCCGCCGAAAATCCTTTCCAAAATTTTTTCATCATTTCTTTCCAATTCCACTTTCCCAAAGCAATCTCATCCAAATTCGCCTCCATCTCGGCTGTAAACGGTAATGACAAAATATCCTCAAAATTTTTCACTAAAAATTCATTAGTCGCCACTCCCAACACCGTTGGTTTAAATTTACCTTCATCTCGTTCCACATACTGTCTCAATATAATTGTTGAAATAATCGGCGCATAAGTGCTAGGACGACCAATTCCTTGTTTTTCCAAAGACGACACCAAACTAGCATCGGTATATCGTGGCATCGGGTTGGTTTCCGACTCTTGCCAATTCATCTCCTTAATTTTTATTTTTTCTCCCACCGTCAACTCCGGCAAAATTTGGTCTTCATGTTTTTCTTCGGTAATCTTCAAAAATCCTGGAAACAACATCCTGACTCCTTTTGACTGAAACAACGCCTCATTTGCTATCAAATCTATAGTTGTATTTCTCATTTTTGCCGCCGCTGCTTGAGTTGCCACTGCCCGCTTCCAAATCATTTCATATAGTTTCATTTCTCGAGAATCAGCCCCTTCAATTGTTCTTAGTTTTACATTGGTTGGTCTGATAGCCTCATGAGCTTCTTGAGCATTTTTGCTCTTATTTTTATACACCCGCGCTTTTTCTGCCACATATTCCAGACCATATTCCTTACCAATATACTTCCTAAACTCGTCAACCGCTTTATCTGATAAATAAACCGAATCTGTCCGATGATAACTAATCAAGCCCTTTTCATATAATTTTTGAGCTACACTCATTGTTTGCTTTCCCGACCAACCCATTTTCCTGGCCGCCGCCTGTTGTAGTTTTGAAGTTGTAAATGCCGGCACTGGTGTCCGAGAAACTTCCTTGCCCACCACTTTATCCACTATCAACTCCTTACCCACCGACTCAACAAGCCTTTTTACCTCCGCTTCAGTTTTAAATATCGACTTGGAATACGTATAATCACCATCAAACAATTTTAATTTAGTGTTTATAAACACACTTTTACCCTTCCATTTAACCAACTGTGCCGTAAAAGTCTCCTTTTTTCCTGCTTCCACCGATATTGTCCAAAATTTCTCTTTCTTGAAAGCTTCAATTTCTTTTTCTCTTTCACAAATCAACCTTACCGCCACCGATTGTACCCGCCCTCCCGACAATCCTCGTCGCACTTTTTTCCACAAAATCGGCGACAAACTATAACCCACCACTCGATCCAACACTCGTCTTGCCTGTTGCGCGTTTACCAAATCCATATCAATCTCTCGCGCCTCCGTCAAAGCCTTTTCTATCGCCTCCTTAGTGATCTCATGAAATACCACCCGCGATATTTTCTCATCTTTAATTTTTGATTTGCCATTTTGCAAAATCCACTTCACGTGCCACGAAATTGCTTCTCCTTCTCGATCCGGATCCGACGCCAACAAGACCATATCTGCCTCCTTGGCTGATTTATTCAATTCCTCAATCACCTTTTTCTTTTTACTGTCAATCTGGTACTCAATTTCAAAATTTTTGTCCATATCCACCGCCATTTTATTCTTCGGTAAATCCCGAATATGACCCACTGTCGCTACTACTTTATAGTCTTTACCCAAATATCTGCCGATAGTTTTTGCTTTGGTTGGTGACTCGACCACCAATAATTTTTTCATTTTATTTTTTAATGACAAACTTATATCGTTTCATTTTTATCCATAATAACACCCCTGTCAATCGCTTATTTACTAATTCTACTTTTTATCCTTCCTGGGTACCACCGTATTTGGCTCATTAAACCACTCCTTTAGAATATCCCCCACAATCGGCGCCGCCACATCACTTCCTTCCCCACCTCTTTCCACCATCACTGTAACCGATATCTGCGGATTATCTATCGGCGCGAATGCTGTTAACCAAGCATGAGTTTCTCGACTGCCGTCACCCACCTCCGCCGTCCCTGTTTTGCAAGCAATCGGCGTTTTAAAATTAAACAATGGCCAAGCTGTCCCTCCGGGTTTGCACGCCTGCTTCATCCCTTCAACTATCGTTAACCAAGTCTCATCTTTTATCCCTATTTTCTGACACTCAGGCTTAGTTTCCTTCAATAAACTCATCTGGCACTTAATTCCTTGATTGGCAATAATATTAGTCATTTGATTAACTTGTAGCGGTGTTACGTCCAAATCTCCCTGTCCTATCGCTAAATGATAAGTATTTCCCAAGTACCAACCTTCTCCTTTGGTTTTTTTCTTCCAATCTTCATCTGGCACCACCCCTTCCACTTCTCCAGCTATTTCTACCCCGGTCTTAGCTCCAAAACCATATTTTTCCGCCCAAGTCTTAATCCGATCTACCCCCAACATCTCCCCTAATTTATAAAAATAAATATCGTTTGATCTTCTCAACGCTTTAACAATATCCACCATTCCATCTGTCCCCCCACTTTTGGTCCACAACCAATTTTTGTAAGCATAATCCCCCACTTTCAATATTCCCGTATCTTCAATCAAACTGTTTTTATCAATCACCTTTGACTCCAATCCCGCCGTCGCCATTACTATTTTAAACACCGATCCTGGATGATATCGCGCCGACACCGCCCGGTTCAAAAGTGGCAGACCATCTTTATCATTTAAATAATCATTAATTTTTTGATTGTTTTGATTAGAAAAATCATTGGCATCAAAAGCCGGACTCGAGACTAAACTGATAATTTTACCTGTATCCGGCTGACTCACAATCACCACTGCTTTTTTTCCTTCAAGCATTTTGTAAATTTTATCCTGCCAATAAGCATCAATCGACAATTTTATCGGCGGTTTAATTTCCGGCTCCTCCCGCCCCAACTCCCGCACATATTGACCCAAAGCATCCACTTCCACCACCCGCTTACCATTTTTCCCCCTTATATCACAATCATTATAAGCCTCAAATCCTCCCCTGCCGATAATATCAGTTTTTTTTAATTTAACTTCACAACTATTTTTTTTAATATCCTCATCCGCCACCTTGCCTACATAACCAGTAATCATCGACATTGATTCACCATAGGGATATTGCCGCCTCACCTCATAGGCCAAATCCTTACCTTCAAATTTATAACCATCAAATTTTCCCGAACTTTGGTAAATTTTATTACTATCTTCCAACTTAAAATATTGATAAATACTCTCCGCCACCACTCTCCCTTTTCTGTCGACAATATCTGCTCGAGCCGCCGGAATCATACTTTCCAAAATCTTATTGGACCTAGCCACTTTAGTGTAATAACTTCCTTCAATAAAATTCAGCTTTAATACCACTGCCAACAATATCGCCAAACTCAATGCCAACCCAAACCTCAACAACCAATATTTCCATGGTAAAAAATTCTCTTCACTCATACTAACCCAACGATACCTGTTTTACTTGATCTAATAACCTTCCATCCTCTACTAAAATCCCCGCCCCTTTAATAATTACCATTCCCGGATCCTCAGCCACTACTGTACAAATCTTTGTTTCACTTTCAATCATTTCTGCCAAATTCTTCAGCTTTACTCCGTTGCCTACCAATACAATTCCCCTCTTTAAAACGTCTTCCATCAGCTCAGGCGGTGTCTCATCCAATACTGATTTGACTAACTTGACAATTTTTGTCAGCTCCAAACTCACCGCCTCATTAATCTCTGATTTAGTCAACTTAACCGACCGTGGCAATCCAGTTTCTAAGTCACGACCCCGCACCAAATTATTAGTTTCTACATCAATTTTTATTTTTTCAGCACTGTTGGGACCAATCAACATCCCATATTTCATTTTTATATAGTTAACAATGGCATTATCCAACTCCTCTCCGGCAGTTTTTGTCCCTCTACCCACTACCACTCCTCCCATCGACACCACACTTACCTCAGTTTTTCCTCCACCTACATCAACAATTACTACTCCCCCCGACATATCTGTCGGTAAATTCAATCCGATTGATGCTAATACCACTTCCTCTATCAATATCACTTCCCTGGCTCCAGATGACATTAATACCGATTTTATAGCCCTTTTTTGTACCTGATTAATAAAACTTGGCACTCCCACAATCACTCTCGGTTTAAAAAACTTGGGATACTTTGACGGCACTTCATAAATAAGTTTAAAAAAATACGACATCAAGCTCTCCAATCCTTCTAAATCAGTAATCACCCCATTTTTAATCGGACTAATCACTTCAATTTGCTTTGGTTCTCGATTCCACATCGACTTAGCCTTGTAACCAAAGGCTACCGGTCTTCCAGCGTTAGATTTTGGCGCCGACAAACCTGTCCACCTTTTTTTCTTCTGTCTTGCCAACATCGTCGGCTCATCAATCACTACTCCCCGCTCTTTTAAATAAATTAAAGTGTTATTGCTCCCCAAATCAATCCCAATGTCCCAACTAAACATTTGAGTTAAATTGGTTATTTTTCGCCCGATTATTTTAATTAACTTCACTCTAAAATTATAGCAACTTCAACCCGCCTCGGTTACAATATAAACTACTAATGAAACGTCTCAATCAAATTATTCGTTTTCTTTACCTTGGTCTTTTCTTCCTTACTCCCTTGATTTTTAACTTTCACAATTCCGAGCTCTTTGAACTTCCCAAAATGCATCTTGTCTATTTTCTGACCATCATTATCGTCTGTCTGCATTCTATCAACTGGATTTTAGGTCAAACACCATTTACTGTTAAACACTTTCTTTCCTACCCTCTACTTTTATTTTTAATTTCCCAAATCATCACCACCATTACTTCCATTGACCCTCATACTTCCTTTTTTGGTTATTATTCCCGTCTCAACGGCGGACTTTTATCCATCATTGCTTTTAGCTGTCTTTTTTATTGTCTCCTGCCTTATCTAACTCCCCGTTTCCAAAAAAATATCATCCATACTTCTCTTTTTTCCGGCCTTATAGTTGCCATTTACGGTATTCTCCAACGCCTTGGTATCGACCATCACCTCTGGATTCAAGATGTTCAAAACCGAGTCTTTTCCAGCCTTGGCCAACCCAATTGGTTAGCTGCTTATCTCTGCATTCTCCTACCTTTTTCACTGCATTTTTCACGATCTCAAAAATCTATCTTTCACTACCTGCTACCAACCACCTATTTTATCTGTCTTTTATTTACCAAATCTAAATCCGGTCTTATTGCTGCTGCCATTTCCTTAGGTATTTATTTTCTTTTTCAGTTTATTTCTGACCTCAAACACCAGAGTCTCTCCAAAACCCTTAAATCAAATCCAATTATATTCGTCTTTCTTATTCTAATTTTAATTATTCCCAACCCTCTTACCGACCGTCTCTTCCCTAAAAAATCGTCTCCCCAAACCAACCCTGCTTCTCCCCAAAACCTGATTATCACCCCTTCCCAAGATATTCGTCGACTGGTTTGGCGTGGCAGTCTTGATCTTTGGAAAAAATTTCCTATTTTTGGCACCGGCGTTGAAACTTTTGCCTATTCTTATTATTGGACCCGTCCAGTTGAACACAATCTCACCTCAGAATGGGATTTTCTTTACAACAAAGCTCACAATGAATATCTCAATTACCTTGCCACCACCGGCTTGGTCGGCTTTATTCCTTACCTTATTTTAATTTTTACCTCTCTTATTGCCCTTATCAAACACCGTCGCTCACCACTTTTCTTGCCAATTTTATCCGCTTATTTATCTATTCTTATCACTAATTTTGCTGGTTTTTCCGTAGTTATCACCTCACTTTATTTTTTTCTCCTCCCCGCTTTATTATCCTCAAAACCCAACACCTCAAAAAAACTTCCCTCTCCTAAACACAAATTATTTATTATTATCCCTTCAACCATCGGCTTATTTCTTAGCTATCTTAACTTCACCAATTATCTGGCCGATATCTATTATGCCAAATCTGAATCCAACGACAACCGCCAAAACTATCCTAATGCTTATAAACACATCAATACCAGCCTCAAATTAAATCCTCATCAACCAATTTATTTGATTCACCATGCTTTAATTTCCGCCAAAATGGCCCTGGCCACTCAAGACCAAACCTATATCACCCCTGCCATTGCTTCTGCTGACCGCTCCGTAAATCTATCCCCCGCCAACGTCAATTTTTGGCGCCAACGAGCCCAAGCCTATTATTATCTCTCCGGTTTTAGTTCCGATTACTTTATCAAAACCGTCGAATCCATGATTCAAGCCTCCAAATTAGCCCCCACTGACCCCAAAAACTATTATTCCCTGGCTCAATTTTTAGAATCCGCCAATCTTTTGGATGACGCCGCTTTTTATTACCAACAAGCCATCAAACTCAAACCCAATTATGACCACGCCTACTTTGCTCTTGGCAAAATTTATCTTCAACAAAAAAACTATCCCCTAGCTACCGACAACCTTCAACAAGCTGTTAACTTTTCCTACCCCGTCAACACCGAAGCTCAAAAATTACTCGATGACATCAAATCATCTCAATAATTCTCTTTCATATTTATATTTATTGGATTATTTCTATCTCTATCCCAAACTTTCGGGTTAAATTTTATATAATTTTCAATTTTCAATCTCTCCTGTCTATTTCTCTAACTATTCTTTCATAATAGTTTCTCTGGAACACCTTTCCCGCCATTAAATAGTTCCAATTATTCTTAAATAGGGGCGGGGCTACCCCGCCCCTATATTTATTTCCTTAGTTGAATTATATTTCCAATAAGCTATTACCTTTCCTTCAAACCTATCTCCTCTAATTTCTCCAAAAATACAACTGTGTTTATAAGCTCCAAGCGTCACGAAAAAACAACCTTGATCATATTTACATTTCCTCAACCTAATTGTCCGCCGATGATAATTCATTAAATTAATTTCTCAATTTCGGTTCTAACCATCTCTGTCCCACTCCACCGATAAAACTTTCCCCCCTCTTTTTTGATGTAATCTATAAATAACTTCCCTTCCAAATGATCCGACTCATGTTGCCACACCACCGCCTCATAACCTTCCAATTCTTTCGACTTTGACACCAATTTATTTCCTTGCATTTCCTGCCATTCCACTTTTATTTTCAAAAACCTTTTGACCGTTCCAAAATAATCCGGTACCGACAAACACCCTTCCAAAAAATCCTCCGCCTTACCCTCACTATTTTTCATTATCGGATAAACCCTATCTCCCCACACTTTTACTATTATTGGATTAATAAATACCTCAATTTTTTTATCACTTTTTTTAATTCCAAAAAACCGTTTTGATATTCCCAACTGCGGCGCCGCCAATCCCGCCGCATTCTCTCCCCGCTCCAATTCTGCTACTAATTCCTTAATTTCCTTTTTTGTCACCGCATCCAAATCTACTACTGCCTTAGCCTGCTTTCTTAGGATTTTACTCGGATAAGTCACTATCTTCATAACAGTTATTTTAACAAATCTTTCCCTCAAAGCTTAAATTTTACCCTATCGGTGATAAACTCAACTATGATCAAAACCATTTTCTTTGGTTCTTCTGAATATTCAGTCATTATTCTTCAACAACTCCTTCGCCTGCCTGATTTTGATATTCAAGCCGTCTTTACTAAACCTGATAAAGCCGTTGGTCGCCATCAAACTATTACCCCCAACCCTGTCACCATTTTTGCCACCAAAAATCATCTACCTCTTTTCCAACCCGAAGAATTTGATGATCAGCTCCGTACCACCCTTCGACAATTTCAACCAGATTTAGGTTTAGTTGTTGCCTATGGTCCGCCCTATTTTACTCAAGATATGATTGATATCCCCACTCATAAAATTATTAATATCCATCCCTCACCTCTACCCAAATACCGCGGTGCCACCCCCGGTCCTTGGCAAATTATCAATGGCGAAACCACTTCTGCTGTTACTTTTTTTCAAATCGACGCCCTTCCCGACCACGGTCCCATTATCACCCAAATCCCCCTCAAAATCACTCCCACTGAAACCGCCGCTACCTTTTACCAAAAAGCCTTTACCTTAGCCGCCACCAATCTCGAACCTGTCCTCAAATCATATCTTACTCATCCCAACTCTCTCACTCCCCAAGATCACACTCAAAAATCATATTTTCCAAAATTCACCAAAGATACCGCCAAAATTGACTGGAATTGGTCGCCGGTAAAAATTGACCGTTTTATTCGCGCTCTCCAACCCTGGCCAATTGCCTGGACTTATGTCATCAACCAACAACATCAAACTCTCAAAATGAAACTTTTTTCTGCCACTATTGCCGATAACCAACTTATTCCCCAATTAGTCCAAATTGAAGGCAAAAAACCCACTCCCTGGTCAGAAATATCAAAATACTACACCATAAAAAAGTCCTGAAATAAGGCATTTCTTATCTGCCTTAACCATTATTTTAAATTATTTTCCAAAAATTACTCTAAATTTATTCCTAATTATAGGTAAGAAATTAACATGTCTTTTATATTTATCGGAAAAACCCATAATTATTAATAAGCATTTTTTATGATAACTTCCAATATTTTTAGAACTCTTGTTTTTATTTTTTCTCCAAAAAATATTTTCATCAAATAAAATTTTTGCCTTAAATAAGACCTAAAAACAAAAAAAATTTTGCTTCTTTTTACCAAATCAAATTTCTAAAACTTAAAATTATCCCTAAATATTCGCCTTTCACTTTTTGACAAACATCTCAAAAAACTTTTTAATTATTTCAAGGAGGTAAAAAACATGCCAGCAAAAAAGAAAGCTAAAAAAGCAGTCAAAAAAGTCGCCAAAAAGAAAGTCGTCAAAAAAGCGGCTAAGAAAACCAAAAAAACTGCCAAAAAAACTAAAAGAAAATAAAAAACTTACAAAAACGGTATCTATTTTTTAGATGCCGTTTTTTGTGCTTCCGCTTCTCTCTTAATTCTCTTCAAACATTTAGTACAAAATTTACCGCTTATTCTATCCTCTCCCACTACCAATGTCACCTTCTGAATATTAGCTTTATATGTTCTTGGAGTTCGATTTTGAGCATGCGACCGCAGTCGACCGACTTTAGTCCCTTTGCCACATAAACTGCAACTTCTCATAGTAAGGTATAATATCAGAATCAACATTTTTTTGAAATATGGAAATTATTTTCAGACTCATTTCTTTTTTATTTTTGATTATCTCTATCACTCTTCATGAATTTTTTCACAGTCTGGCCGCCGACTACCTGGGCGACCCCACTCCCCGATCCCTAGGTCGACTAACCCTCAACCCCAAAGCCCACCTTGACCCTTTCGGTACTATTATCTTACCCCTAATTAACATCTTTACTGGCATCCCTACCATCGGTTGGGCCAAACCTGTCCCTATTGATCCCTTTAATTTCCGCCATCCCCGTCGTGATGAAATTATCGTTTCCCTCGCCGGTCCTTTTGCCAATCTTACTATTGCTATTACCACTGCTCTTATTCTCCGATTTATTCCCTTTATTTCACCAATTATTTACCAACTTGGAGCTCTTATGATCCTGATCAATATTTCCCTTTTTGTCTTCAACCTCCTCCCTATTCCTCCACTCGATGGCTCTCACATTTTTCTCAATCTCCTATCCCCTGAATCCAGTCATAAATGGGCTGAGGCTTTCGACCATTATGGATTTGTTCTATTAATTATCTTTGTCTTTTTACCTATCTATCAAGGACAAACCATTCTCAGTCTGATTGTCTCACCACTAACTAAATCTATTTTTCATCTGCTTTTGCCAACTCTTTAAGATTCTCTACCATCTCCTCTATTTCTTTATGACTCATTCCATGAACCTTAGCTCCTTGTTCCAAAGTCTCCATTCCCGCCGCCATACAACCAATGCAATGCAATCCATATTCCTCCACCAAAACTCTCCCCAACTTTGGGTAATTAGCCACCAAATCCCCTATTAAAATATTTTTAGTTATCTTTGTTTTTTCTTTTTTCATATCCAGATTATAACCCGTTTTAAACCTAAAATTAACGCACTAATACCGCAACTAACCGAACAACTTTTCCAAATAAACTGACAAACCACTTTATTATTGCTAGACTTAATTGTCCTATCAAAGGCATCGCTTTGAGAAGGTGTTTTTTCTAACTAAACTTCTACAAAGGAGAATTTGTGACTGTCAGGACTTTGTTCTTGGCAGGCCGGTTTTCCCCACGTTTCTTTTTAGCGTGGAAAAGCCAGTATCAAAGTCAGCCTCTGGTGGGACATTTTTTTTGAGATTTTTAGGTCAAAATTTAGAATGAAATGACATAATTTTGCCTTAAAATCCAATCCCGATTGACGATCAGTCGACATCGGGATGAGATTGATGATGAGGGTTGAATCTAAATCTTCCTTCTACTTTATAAACTTTCCACTTGATGAACTTGACAAACTAACTTCTAGCACCCAAAATCCTTTTTAATCCTCTTCAAAATCAACGGCAAAGTTTTTTTGTTTTTATTCGCTTCTTTCTTAATATTTTCTTTATATTTTTTCTCAAAATAAGCCGGTCTTTCCAAATAACTCAAAACAAAATCAACAATCTCTTTGTTTTTTTCTTTCACCCATCCCAACTTTTTCTTTTTAATCAATTCAATATTACCATCCTCTTGACCACCAATATGAGTAATCGCTACAAACGGTTTTTGACAAGCAATTGTGTCAAACAAAAAATTCGGACCCGCCTTGCCCAACACTATATCACATCCTGATAATACTTCTGCCATATTCTCAATCCATCCCAAATGAACTATCTTGACATTTTTATTGTCCCCAAATCGCTCAAACATTTTTTTATATCGTTCCACCATTCTATATGCCAATTTATCCGTCCCCGTATTAATCACCAAACCAACCTTTTTATCAATAATCATTATCAGCGGTAACAGTTTCGGCAAAGCACTAGTTCCCAAACTCCCCCCACCAACAAATATTACCGGTCGATTATCCTCAAATCCTATTTTTTTTCTTGACTCCTTATAATCATACTTCCTATACATCTCTTGTCTCGTCCACCAACCCGTCACCAACATTTGCTCCCGACTCAATCCCGCCGCCAATCCCTCCTCAACACTTTTTTCATCATAAACCAAGGTTAAATCAGCCTCTCTAATAAAAGACAAGGGGTTGATTGTCCAGGGATCAGCCGCCACCGTCCATAAACCAAATTTCTTATTTTTTTCTTTCCGCCACCTTGCCAACGAATGAGTATGAAAAAAATAAGTTGAAATCACCAAATCTGGTTTTAACTCATTTATTAACTTTCTCAGCAACGGTAAATTCATCCGCGATGATTTTTCCAACAAATCTCTTACCATCGGTCGATGAGATAATCGATGCAATAATCTGTTTGATGCCGGCATATATCTATAAGAAAATACATAAACATCTATCGCCATCGCCGTTGTTGCCTTCACCTCTCTAAATACCACTTCATAATCGTTCTCTGGCTCTTTTTCCTTCAAAAATCCATAAATCGCCCTGGCAATTGATCGATGTCCCCACGGCAATGTATCTGTCAATACCAAAATTTTCTTTTTTGCCATAACCTATTTTACCTCAAAAACCATTCTCTATTGGTATAATAAACCACCGCCTGAGTAACTCAATCGGTAGAGTAACTCTTTTGTAAAGAGTAAGTTGTGAGTTCGAGTCTCACCTCAGGCTCAAAAATCTTAGCTTTTCTGATAAAATATCAACTATGCCTGGAAGCTCAGTTGGCCCGCCTGCATCGGCTATCGCTTCAGCGATTGCGAGCAAGTAGAGCAATCCAATGCTTCGGACAGGTCATGGATTCGACCAATTACCAAACGCACTTTATTAAAAAACATGCCTGGATAGCTCAGTTGGTAGAGCATCCCCTTGGTAAGGGGAAGGTCGTGGATTCGAGTTCCACTCCAGGCTCACTATTTAATTTATAAAGTCAAAAGTTTATCAAGTTTGTCAAGTTAATTTTTAACCACTCTACAACTTTATAACTTTTAACTTTATAAACTTGTTGGAGGGTTGGCCGAGTGGTTTATGGCGCTAGTTTTGAAAACTAGTGAGCGCAAGCTCTCAGGGGTTCGAATCCCTTACCCTCCGCAATTTACACTTTTTGCAACATTTTCATTTTCATCACTAAAATCAAAGTAAATGTAATCTTAAATCCTTATGAAATTTATCACCCAATCAATTTTAAATTTAGAGTTATATAAAGCTACTTGAAAACAAGCACTAATATTCCACCAAATAACATTGGTATAATTAATTTATGGTAAACAAACAAATTCTAGATTACGTCCAAAAATCACTTGAAGGAGGATATCCAGTCGAACAAATCATCACAACCCTTACCGAACAAGGATGGAATCAAACAGAAATAAATGATGCCTTACTAAAAGTCAAAGAAATTATACAACAAAAATCCACTATACCACCCGCACCACCTGTACCACCAAGAAAATCTAAATGGAACGTTGAGTTAAAAAGTTTATCAGTCTCGCAAATTTTACTTTACCTCGGCGGAATTATTGTCGTACTTGCCGGCCTAATTTATATAGGAACCAACTGGTCTCAATGGGGATCATTAGCACGAATTTTTGCAATTCTTCTCCCAATGTTGATTTGTTATGGAACTGGTACCTCAATGTTTTTTAATAACGAACAAAGAAAACAAGGTATTATATTTTTGGTAGTTGGGTCATTACTTTTTCCACTTTTTTTGTTAGTTACATTTAGAGAATTAAAAATATTCACTAGTTCATCTAACTACGACCTCGGTCTAACTATTTCACTCCTATCACTTATTCTTTATCTTGTTTCCAGTTCTATTTTTCGCTTTCCTATTTGGGCTTTTCTCTATCACAGTATAGGTTTATCTGTTTTTTATTTCTTCCTCAAGTTTATTGGTATCGTTGATGGACACATAATGGCTTGGTTATTTCTTATTCTTGGAACAGTATATTTATTTCTAAGTTTGTTTTACGACAAAAGTGAACAAAAAGACGAAGGACACTACTCTTACACCATCGGCACTCTAGTTATTATTCTCTCTCTCATCAGATTATATAACGAAACATTTAATCAAAAGGAATATCTAGCTTGGATACTTTTCCTTCTCGGAATAGCATATTTTCTTGTTGGTATTTTTTACGAAAAAAACAATTTCAAAAAATACTGTCAAGCTCCATATCTTATCGGCACAGGAACTGTATTCTTTTCACTTTTACGACTTGCATCCGAAGGCACTCTATTAAGATATTTTACTGGCAACACCGCAAGCCTTGACGAAGATACCATTTGTTGGTCAAACTTCATTATTGGTATGATTTACCTTATATTTGCGTACATTATTGAAAAATTAAAAAATATTGGATTTAAAGAAGCATTAAAACAGAGAAACTTTTTCAACATCGTCGGTCCACTTTGGGTTCTTGGTACCATATTCTATCTTGGACTTGGTGGTAAAAAACCAGTTTATGAAACATTACTCCTACTATCCAGTTTAAGTTTTATTTTTGGAAGTATTCCAAGATTAACCAGACAATATCTTTACATCGGAACAATATTCTTAATAATTTATATTATTTCTATTGGTGGAGAATACTTTCAAAATGAAGTCGGTTGGCCGATTACACTTTTCATCGCTGGTCTTACTTCAATGGGTATTAGTATTTTTATGGAAAAAATTAGACGAAAATATTTTACAAACCAAGGGTCTAACCATTCACAAATCAATTTTGACCACAAGCTATAAATTTCACCCTCATACTCTACTTACTGGAATAATTAAAATATTAAAATAGTAACGAAATAATTCTATCCCGCTCAACAAAATCTCAATTTTTATAAAAAACTGGCTAAATAAAAATTTTTAAGTCCAAATCCCTTACCCTCCGCCAATTTTTAAATTCATTTTTTTTAGTAATTATTGCTTCACCCTTGCTTTCCACCGATAAATCATTAAAAATAAAAATATGCAACTATATCGCTTCAGTCCAATAAAAGATGAACAACAACTACGTAAGACTGTTATTTATATTGCCAACGAAACTTCAAAATTGTCAAAAAAAATTATCGGCAAAATTCTACCAATAAAATCATTGACTGTTTTTTCTCATTATCCAGATGAATTTGAAAAATTATCAGAAATAACAAAAACAATAGGAAATTTCCTTAATGAAAATAATGGTCCACGTATTATTCTTCACAAACCAATAAAAGTGGGAAACAATACCATCATCCATCTCCGAATCAGAAAACCCGACCCTTACCGTATGCAAGTTGGCTGTAATGATTTTGAAATTATAGATTACAACACTTTCAAAAATGAAAATCTATCCAAACACACAAACAACCTTAGGCTGATAAAGAGATCAAATTATGAGATGATAGAATTTTTTGACCCTGACTTCGACATCTTGGCTTATGTAGTATCAAAATAAAAAGTTAAACATTTTAACCATCCAAAAAATTATTAATCCATACAAACAAATATGAAAAATAAAATCATTACAATCAGCCTTATTGCTTCAACCATCGGTTTATTAGGTGGCTACACCATTGCCTCATTTTTGAAAAACGATTCATCCAACTTGATTCAAAATCAAAACAGAATTCAACAAAGACGAAACCTAAACAAAGGTAATTGCCTGGCTGATGATTGCTTAACAGTAGACAATCTTGATTATCCGGTTGGCGATTTGTCTCAACAAGCCAAAGAAGCCCTAATCGAAGCCATAAATGATGAATATAAAGCACACGCTCTTTACGAAAAAACTATTGAAAAATTTGGTTTTGTAAGACCATTTTCAATGATTATTCGCGCCGAAGAACAACATATCTCTTCATTAAAATCACTTTTTGATAAGTATGGACTGGAAATTCCGAAAGATAATTGGACCAACAAAGTTTCTGTAGAAAAAACCATCCAACAAGCCTGCCAAACGGGAGTTGACGCAGAAATAGCCAATGCAAAATTATATCAAGACAAATTATTACCAATGGTTTCTGATTATGAAGACATTAAATTGGTTTTCACCAATCTAATGAATGCTTCCCAAGAAAAACATCTTGTCGCATTTGAGAGGTGTAATTAAATCTATTTTCAAAAAATATACTTCATTTAACAGAAACTACGGTACATCAAAATCATGAAACCAGAAATTCAAAAACCAAAAGTTGGTGTTGGTATCATGATTTTAAAAAACGGAAAAGTTTTGCTCGGTAAACGCAAAGGTTCCCATGGCGAAGGTGAATTTGCTTTCCCAGGAGGACATCTGGAATATATGGAATCGTTTGCAAATTGTGCCAAAAGAGAAATTGCAGAAGAGTGTGGTATCAAAGTTAAAAATATTCGTTTTCAGTTTCTCGCCAACATTACAAAATACACTCCAAAACATTACGTCCATATTGGACTTCTTGCCGATTGGAAAAGTGGTGAACCTAAAGTTTTAGAACCGGACAAATCTGAATCATGGTCATGGTACAACATCACTCATCTCCCCTCCCCAATTTTTGAAATGTGTCAATTAGCCATTGATAGCTATAAAAACGGCAAAATTTATTTTGATATTCCTGATATATCAACTTAGTTCAATAATCTAAATATCTCATCCCACAGTCAAATCTCAACAAGCTTAGTTTCTATCTAAATGTTACCCGTATCGATAATAAATTTCCCTTTTCATCAAAAAATAGTATCATTATTTTAACTAGTTTTTTTAAAATTTTAAAAATTAATTCCCCAGTTAGATGAATGCCAGAAATATTATCAAAATCCTTACTTTGATTACTGTTTTATCTGTTGGCTATTTTATCTATAACCAAAGAAAATCCCAACGTCTCGCCCAAATTGAAATTGACAAAAATACCATCGACTCCTACGAAGACTGTGTTGACAAAGGATTTTTTCCCACCAAAACCGTCTATCCTCCCACTTGCACCACCAACACCGGTCAAACCTTTACTCAAGATATTGGCAATGAACTTGACAAAAAAAATCTTGCTAAAGTTTCTTCCCCTCGACCCGGTCAAAAAATTGCCTCTCCTTTATCCATTTCTGGATCCGCTCGCGGCAATTGGTTTTTTGAAGGAAATTTACCCATTAAATTGGTCGATGCTAATGGTAAAACTATTGCCTCCACTACCGCCGAATCCTTAGGAGATTGGATGACCAACGATTTTGTTGATTTCACCGCCACCATCAAATTCAAACCCCCTTATGGTTCGGGTAAACTAATCATTCAAAAAAGTAATCCCTCCAATCTACCTGAAAACTCCGACCAATTAGAAATTCCCATTCGCTTTGAAATCTAAAAAACCGCCAAAAATCCCCTACCTTGTTTACAGCTTTGCTTTCGGATTAATTTTTATTTGTCTAAGTTTAAGTATTATTCGTCTTATTCAAACCCGACCTAACCCTGATACTTTTTCTAACCAACCCTCTTCACTTTCTACCCTTCCTGAACATCAAATTACATGGGAACAGGCCGAACAACTCATGGCCAACTGCGATATCAAATCTATTTTTCAACAACACAATCTTAAAGTCACTCTTCGCAGTAAATCAGATCAAATTTACTACACCATCGAACCAGAAATCGATGCCATTATGAAACTGGCCCAAAAATACCAAGGTCCTTGTGATATTATCCAAACCATCGCCACCGAATAAACCCTAGACTTATAGTTTTTTTGTTGATAATATCCCTCATTCTATTTTTATGTCAAAAGAAAATTTTTTACCTCTTCAACTTGACCACCCTCAATCACTCCCTATTTTAGAAATTCATCGTCGCTTCAAGGAAGAACCTGCCGGCTTTCGACTCAAATATCAACAAGTTCGTTGGAGCCGTCACAAACCATCCCATATCACTATGTATGACTGGCAATCACCCAGGCTTTTAGGCCGTGATGCCAATAATCTAGAACACTGTTACCTCACTTATCAAAACGCTCTCAATTTTATTGACACTCAAAACAAATCAGATGCTTCCATTAAATTTACCCCAGAAGAACAATCACTTTTACTGCTTATGGCCGAAACTCACGACTGGGGCGAAGGAGTCACTAAAAAAGGTGATATCAACGCCGAATTTAAAACCAGTCAAGATGAACAAGACGAACTTTCAGTTCTCAAACCAACTATTGTTTCTGTCCTTGGAAATACTCCCGAAATCAATCAACTGGCCGAAAAGATTATTTTTTATTTAAGCTCTGAAGCTAAAAAAACTAAAATCGGTCAAGCTTTTCATGCCATTGAAGAACTTGGTTATCTTCAAACCAGTCTTAGGTGTTGGCAAAAAGCCCCTCAATTTTCTCAAACCGACCCGATTTTATCCATAAAACTTCAAATCATTGCCAATAGTGTTGCTATGGGGGGTCATATTGATTCACTTGCCCAAGTTTCTCAAGATTACCCTTATGTCAAAACTTTTCTCAAAAACAATAAATATTTAATTAACCAAGTTTTTGATATGGACAAAGACATATTCAATCACTATGATTTACCGGAAAGAATTGAAACCTACAAAACTAAATTCTATCAAGCTAAATCCAACTGGCGCCGCTGGTCAAAATCAAATCTCTAATTAATTAATGTTAAAATAAATTGTCTAAGTTATTTTGCCCATTATAGATTTATCGGAGGTCTTTTATGAACACTCGTCTCACTGGTACCAATTTAATTATTTCCCTCAAAATCCGTCGTCTTATCAACGATAAATTCACCTCCAAATTAGAACAAATTTTACCTCAATACCGTCAAAATCTCAAAAAAGCCTCTCTTTCCATTCACCGAGACAAAAAATATAAAAACTATACTCTTAAATTTGATATGTCTCTGCCCGGCTCCAAAAAACCAATCTTCGCTCAAACCTCTCACCAAGACCTCACTGCCGCCATCGTTGACCTTCGTGAAGCCATCGAAAAACAAATCAAAAAATACAAACAAGATCAAGTCAATTACAGCTTAGGCTAAATACTTGATAAACTCGAAGGAATTGATAAACTATCACCATGTCTAAATCCAAAAAAACACCCAGAATTTTGGTAGCCCTGCTCTGTTCTGTTTGCGGCGCTCAAAATTATCTGACCGAAAAAAATAAAACCAACACTCCCGACAAACTTAAATTTGTCAAATATTGCAAATGGTGCAAAAAAAGGACCGAACACAAAGAATCCACCAAACTCAAATAATCTCTAGTCTGGAAAATATCTACATTTCCCCGCTTGAAACTTGCAATTTATCTTGCCGGTATTGTTACACCACCAAAACCCCTCAATCTCTCTCCAATCAACAAATCCTAAATTTTATCAATCGTTATTCCAAATTTATTCATAAATCTTATTTCTTAAATCTTAAATCTATTATCTTTTGTGGTGGTGAAGTTTTTTTACGTCCTGATTTCCCCAAACTAGTCAATAAATTGATCGATTTAGACATATTTATCACCATCATTACCAACGGCACTATTAACCATCTAAAAGACATAAAAAATCCCCATAATTGCCAAATTTTAGTTTCTCTGGATGGTCCTAAAACTATCCACGACCAAAATCGCGGTCAAGGTAACTTTGATAAATCTATCAAATATATCAAACAAGCTCAGAAACTTGGTTTCCCTATCGGGATTATGTTTTTAATTACCAAAGACTCCTACCCCTACCGCAATTCCTTTCCTAAATCCCTCACTAAAGCCCTAAAGCTCTATAACTCTAAAGCTCTAAATTTTACTTATCTCACTGACCGCCATCTCTCCCTGACCCCCAACCAGTGTCTTTATATCAAACTCCATTACCCTACCTTCCCTGCCAAAAATTTTTGCTATTTCCACCCCTCCCCCCATCCCAC
>JAGOQF010000018.1 GCA_017991615.1 Candidatus Shapirobacteria bacterium | reverse complement strand
GAACTCGAATCGCTCCCAGTCCTACCGGCGAACTTCACATTGGTACTCTCAGAACTTTATTGTATGATTATGCCCTCGCCCGTCAGACTAATGGTCAGCTTATTTTTCGTCTTGAAGATACCGATCAAAAAAGATATGTCGAGGGTTCCGAAAAGAGATTAATGGAAGTCATCAAAAAATATGGTCTTAACTGGGATGAAGGCCCTGACATTGGTGGTCCTTTTGGTCCTTATGTGCAAACCCAACGGCTTGATATTTATCAAAAATACATCAAGCAATTATTAGATAAAAAATTAGCTTATTATTGTTTTTGTACTCAAGATCGACTTGACCAACTTCGTGCCACTCAAAAAGCTGCCAAACAAGTCCCTCGTTACGATCAACACTGTCTTCACTTATCTCCCGAGGAGATCAAGCAAAAACTTGACCAAAAAATTCCTTATACCATCAGGATGGTAATTCCTAAAAATGAAACTATTGTTTGTGACGATCTTATTCGTGGCCGGATTAAATTTAATACTAATGATGTTGATGACCAGGTTCTTATCAAATCAAATGGTATTCCTACTTACCACTTTGCCGTTGTTGTTGATGATTACCTTATGAAAATTACTCACGTCTTTCGTGGTGAAGAATGGCTCACTTCTACCCCTAAACATATCCTACTTTATCGCTATTTCGGTTGGCAACCACCAATTTTTGCCCATCTGACAGTTTTGTTAAATGCCGATGGTAAGGGAAAAATGAGCAAACGATCTGGCGCTACTCACGCTCAAGCCTTTTTAGATGAAGGTTATCTTCCCGAAGCTGTGCTTAACTTTCTAATGCTTCAAGGTTGGAATCCTGGTGACGATCGGGAGTTTTTCAGTCTTGAAGAATTTGTTAAAGCTTTTAGTCTCAATCGTCTTCACAAAAAATCTCCCATCTTTGACCCTAAAAAGCTAAATTATTTCAACGGTTACTATATTCGCCAAAAAACCGACCCTGAACTTTTGAAACTCATCAAGCCATTTATTCCCGAATTAGACGACCAAACCTTAATTCAACTTATCCCTTTACTTCGTGATCGCATCTCCACTCTCAAAAACGCCGCTGATTTGGTTAAGTTTATTTCTACCGACATCGACTATTCTCCTGATTTATTTACTCAAAAAGGGATTGTTCTTGCGGAAGCAAAAGATTTCTTGACTGCTGCTAAAAATATGCTCGAAAGTCAATCAGATTGGTCTTTTAATTATCTTCAAACCAAGCTCCTTGATCTGGTTAAAGATAATAATTGGCACACCGGTCATTTTTTCATGGTTTTTAGAATTGCAATTTGTGGTTCACCTTTCACTCTTCCTATTGTTGAGGTTCTGCCAATTCTGGGTAAAGATAAAACCATTGCCAAACTTAATATTGCCCTTAACAAATTAGGGCAATAATCTATTAGAATAGTTTGTGGTCTTCATATTATTCTTTTTGTTTTTTCTCTTCAGCGGTCATGTTTATGCCAATGAACCAATTATCAAAATAACTGGGTATTCAGCTATAGGGTCAGAATATGTTGAACTAACTAATAATACCGATCAAGAAATCAATTTAGATGGTTGGGTTATTAAGGATAATAACAACAAAAATGACGATATTTATTTAACTTCTACTGATACTATTCCGGCCAAATCACTTAAAAAATTTACTAATCACAACAACAGTACTTGGCTAAATAATGATGGAGATATTATTTATTTAATTGACAAAGAAGGTAAAGAAGTTGATAGGTTGGAATATCCTCAACCTACACCTATTCCCACCCAAATTTCAACTCCTATTCCATCTTCTACCATAACGCCCATTCCTACTCCTAATAACTTAGTTATCAATCCCTCCTCCGGAATCATTATCAATGAATTAATGCCTAATTCCAATATAGAATGGGTCGAAATTAAAAATACTAATAATTTCCCCGTTAAATTAGTCAATTGGAAAATAAAAGATGCCGCTTCTAATATTAAGGATATTCCAGAAATAATAATCAATGCCCATGATTTTTATGTCCACGATAATTTAAGTCGGTTTTTAAATGACAATGAAGAAACAATTAATTTAGTCGACAATAAAAACCAGATTGTCTTCAAGACTGAATATAAGAATATCGGATATACTACCGGCAAGTCATTTTCAAATGTGTCTGGAAGTTGGTGTTTAGCTGATGAGACTAAAGGTAAAGAAAATGCTGCTACTTGTTACCAAAAACCTACCTCTGCTCCTAAACCGGTTTCATCTACAACTGCTCCTACTTCTACTCCTACTCAAAAACCTGAAGATTCAAATTTATACACTTCCAGTCAAGACGATAATCCTGTCCCTATAAACGAACCTCTAACCGAAGACCCTTATCTTTCTCCTCCCACTCCAACTCCGTCGCCTTTACCTCAACCCACTGGTGAAGTCTTAGGAGAGACAGATGAACCTCAAACCAAAAGGAATTACCTACCTTTACTATTCATTATTTCTGGTGGGGGATTGTTAACCTCACCTCTACTCATCAATAAGCTCAAAAAAACATGAAAAGATATTTAAAGTTTATACCTGCTTTCCTTTGGATGGGATTGATTTTTTATCTTTCCTCTCGTCAAACTACCGGTATTGGTGGCAGTTCTTATTGGGCTCGATTTATTATTCTCAAATCTTTCCATATTATCGAATACGCCATTTTATATGTTTTGCTTTTTTTAGGATTTAACCAACCCTCTCTTTCAGCTATTATTGCCTATATTTTTGGAATTAGTGACGAAATTCATCAATCATTTATTCCCGGGCGTACCGCCAAATTTTCTGATACTCTTTTCGACCTTTTTGGTATTTTTATCGGTTTTTTGGTGGTTAAATTTTTAATCATCCCTCTCTCTCAAAAAATCAAACTATCCAAATCAACTTAATTACTCTATACTTTATTTGTGAAATTCTCTTTATCTCATTATTTCATTCCTCAGGAAAAAAATAACTATCGAGCTGATATTCTCAAAAACGGTTTTCTGATTTTATTAGTCGGTATTTACCTCCTCAATCAATCATTTATCAAATATTTAACCATTTCCCGACCCGGGATTTTAGGTTATTCTTCCGAAATCACTGCTCAAAAAGTTTTTGACCAAACTAATAATGAAAGAATTAAAGCTGGTCTGCCGCCCCTAAAATACAATTCAGTTTTATCAGAATCAGCTGCCAAAAAAGCCAAAGATATGTTTGCCGATAATTATTGGGCTCACACTGCCCCCGATGGTATGACTCCTTGGGATTTTCTCAAATCTGTCGGCTATAAATATTCTGTTGCCGGCGAAAATTTAGCTCGAGACTTTTATGACACCGAATCTCTCCTCAAAGCTTGGATGAATTCTCCGACTCATAAAGCTAATATTATCCACCCTAAATATCAAGAAATTGGTATTGGGGTTGTCAATGGTACCCTTGGTGGTATCAAAACCACTTTGGTGGTTCAACATTTTGGCACTCCCATTGTTCCAGTTGTCTCCAAAGATACCCCTTCTACCAACGACGAGCCTAGTTCCCTTCAACCCGAAGAGGTTATTACCACCGCCGACAATCAGCCGGTTGTTTCACCCGACACTTCGGTTTTGTCTCAAAATCAGGAAAAACCAATTAATCCTCTTAAAATCAGCAAAATTTTGGGAGTTCTTATTTTTGGTCTGATTATCGTCACCTTATTCATTGATGGCTACATTACTCTCAAAAAAGGCATCAATCGTATGACTGGGTCTACTGTCAGCCAAATCGGTTTTCTTTTGGTCATTCTTTTATTTATTCTTTATCAACAGCAGGGGGTAATTTTTTAAATGATTATTCCAAAAGAAGTTAAACAAAAACCTATTGAATATATTATTTTGGGCATAATTTTTTTAGTCGGTCTTTTGCTTTATTTTTTTGGTCCTTTTACTGCTCACGGTCGCCGAGTTGTCGTTTACTGTTTAGTTGCCAACTATCTTTTTTGGAGTTTGATTCACCATTATCGCCGCGGTGACCTAAGTCTGTCTATTACTGTCGAGTATTTGGTTATGGCTTTGTTTGGTATTGCCTTACTAACTCTTTCTTTACTTTAACTCTTTTTTAATTTGTTCTATTTGCCAGGCTTTAATTTTTTTAGGATCACCGCTTACCAATACCTTTGGCACTGATTTACCCATAAATTCTCGCGGTCGAGTATATTGTGGATATTCCTTGGTTCTAATTTTTTTACCATCTATTTCTATCTCCGACCAACTTTCTTGACTACTCGATTCGTCTTTCCCTAATACCCCCGGCAATAATCTGGTTACCGCATCAATCACCACCATCGCCGGCAGTTCTCCACCAGTCAACACATAATCACCAATCGATATTTCTTCATCTACCATAAAATCAGCAATTCTTTGATCAAATCCTTCGTAGTGGCCAGCAATTATGATCAAGTTATCCAGTTTAGACCAATTTTCTGCCATTTCCTGGGTAAATTTTTTACCCCTAGCCGACATTAAAACTATTTTTCTTTTATTTGTCTTTTTTTCTGATTTTATCTTTTTCAATGCCTCATATACTGGTTCTGGTCTGATCAGCATACCCACCCCGCCGCCAAAAGGTTTGTCGTCGACAGTTCCATAACTATCAATTGCCCAATCTCTTAAATTATAAATTTTAAGCTCAATAATTTTATTTTTTATGGCTCTTTTGACAATGCTTTCACCAAAAGGGGAGTCAAACATCTTTGGGAATAATGTCAAAACATCTATTTTCATGAGGATATTTTATCATTTTGGGTTATACTCAACTTATATGAAGCCAAAAACCACCGCTAAACCAGTTGCTGTCATTGTGATTCCTACCTACAACGAAGCTGATAATATTGGCAAAATGATTGAGTATCTCAACTCCAAAACCTTTGTTGACATCAAAAATAAAACTAACAATCTAACTCAAAACTGGGTTATGAAAATTTTGGTTGTTGATGCTAATTCTCCCGACGGTACCGGCAAAGTTGTTGAAAAATCGGCCAAAAAATATAACAATACTTTTTTGTACACTGAGACCACCAAAGACGGTATCGGCGCCGCTTATCTTAAAGGTTTTAAATATGCCATCGATACTCTCAAAGCTGATTTTGTTTTTGAGTTTGATGGCGATTTTCAGCATCCGCCTGAAACCATCCCTGTCATGCTCAAAGCTATGGAAGATGGTTATGATTATGTCATTGGTTCCCGCAAAATCAAAGGTGGTTCCAATCCCAAAGGTTGGGGTTTCAAACGAGTCTTCTTTTCTGAGGTTGGCGGTTTTGTCGCCCGTTTTATAATGTTCTTTCCTTTCAAAAACTTTTTTAAAGTTACTGATCCAACCACTGGTCTCAAAGTTACTCGAGTCAAAGGTTTTATTGACAAAATGAGTCTGGATTATAGTCGACTGTTAACCCGTAGTTTTGGTTATAAGCTCCAACTCCTTTATGAAACTCTTCAAATGGGCGCTAAGTTCAAGGAAATTCCTCTTCAGTTTCATGTCCGCAATGCTGGCGAATCAAAAATTGAATCCAGTACCGCCAAAGATATTTTCCGAGTTGCCTTCTTACTCCGCTGGCGAGATGAATTTACTCAAAAATTTCTCAAATTTGGTACTGTCGGTTTTATTGGTTACTTAGTCAATGCTTTTTTTCTCAATTTATTTTCCAAAACTTGGTCTATTGAATGGTTAGCTTGGTTGTTATCTACTGAAATGGCTATCATCAGTAATTTTACTCTCAATAATCTTTGGACTTTTAAGAGTCAGTCAGTTTTTGGTATTAGTGACATTTTAAAAAAATTTGCTCAATTCAATTTATCATCAGCTGGGGCCTTACTCATCCAAACTATTGCTGGCTATATTGGAGTCAGCATTTTCGGTCCACAATCTCGACAAATACTCTTACCATTCATCATCGTTTTTTTGGTTTTACCTTACAATTGGTTTATGTACAACACTTTCATTTGGAAGAAGACTAAGACTAAATAAGTTATAGTAAAATACATTTAGTTATAAATTAATTTATTTACACCACAAAACATATGAAAGGTATTATTCTTGCCGGTGGCCGAGCCACCCGTCTCCGACCTCTGACCACCATTACCTCCAAACAACTCTTGCCTGTCTACAATAAGCCCATGATTTATTATCCTATCGACACTCTGATCAAAGCCGGTATTAAAGATATTTTAATTATTATTGCTCCCGACTATTCTGGTCACTTTCTCAATCTTCTAGGTGATGGTAAAGAATTTGGGGCCCGTTTTAGTTTTGCTGTCCAAAAAGAACCTCGTGGTTTGGCCGATGCCTTTATTATCGGCGAAGATTTTATTGGCGATGATAATGTGACTATGATTTTGGGTGACAATATTTTTGAACAAGATTTTTCACCAGAAATTACTAATTTCAAATCTGGAGCCATGATTTTTGCCCGCAAGGTTGACGATCCAGAACGTTTTGGTGTTGTTGAATTTGATCAAAATATGAAAGCCATTTCTATCGAAGAGAAACCGGCCCAACCAAAAAGTAATTATGCTGTTGTCGGTCTTTACACCTACGATAATCAAGTAGTTAATATCGCCAAAAATCTTAAACCTTCCGATAGGGGAGAAATAGAAATTACCGACATCAACCGGATTTATTTAGAAAAAGGTCAATTGCAGGTCAACGTTTTTGATTCTTTATGGGAAGATGCTGGCACTTTTGACAGCCT
>JAGOQF010000008.1 GCA_017991615.1 Candidatus Shapirobacteria bacterium | reverse complement strand
TGGTATTTTGCCCAAAAAATATTTGGTGTCCGGGTTTTGTCAGCTATTTCCAAACCACTTTTAGCCACTATTTTAATGCTTATTTTTAGCCTTATTTTCCAGAATTTTGGTTTTTACGGTTGGGTCAATCTAATTGGTAAAGTCGTTATTTCTGTTTCAGTCTATCTTATTTTTCACTTTCTGGTTTCCAAAGACGAAATTAAATGGTTTTATCAACAACTGATATGTTTAAGGCAAAAAAAATAATTTTATTTTTTGTAATATTTTTATTTTTAAACAAATCTACTTCACTAGCTCAAGAGAAAGAAAAATTTATCATCAATACTAATCCTGTTAGAGGAAAAGATTTTTGGAATTTAAGTCATCAAAATCCTAATGATTTTGTAATTTTCCAGAAGGAATTAGCTACCAAAAATAATTATTCTGTTACTTGGTTGGTTCGACCTGACTATTTTATTGATAATCCTGAAAATATTTTAATCAAGAAAGATTACCAAAAAGACGATATTGGTATATTTTTAGAAGTTACCCCCAGTTGGACAGAAAAAGTCAGTGTAAATTACAATCAAAAATTGACTTGGTACAACTCCGAAAATATTTTTCTTTCTGGATATAACCCACCAGATAGGATTAAGTTAATTGATTATGCTCTAAATAAATTTAAAACGGTTTTTGGTTTTTATCCTAAAAGTGTTGGAGCCTGGCATATCGATCCTTACACAGCCGAATATTTAGTCTCTAAATATAAAATTAATAATTTTTTAATATGCTCCGATCAAACTTCTACCGATGGTTACCAAATTTGGGGTGGCTGGTGGGGAGTGCCTTACTATCCTTCAAAAAATAACTTACTTATACCAGCACAATCATTAAACGATAAATTAGACGCAGTTGTAATTTGGTGGGCAGCTAGAGATCCAGTAAATGGTTATGGTAAAGATAAAAATAGTTTATACAGTGTTCAAGCCAACGATTATCTTCAGCTAGGGTTAGATACAAATTACTTTTATAAACTAGCTGATATTTATCTTAATCAAACCTCAAATAAATTTGGTCAACTAACCATTGGTTTAGAAAACGATAATGACATCACCAAACATAAATCAGAATTTACTAATCAAGTTTTATCTCTCCATAAACACAATTATTCATTTGTAAATTCCGCCGAGTTTGCTAAATGGTATCTAAATCAATTTCCAAAATTATCAGCTGAAACTGAAGTTTGGGGAACTGATCCGTTAAATGATAATTTCCATTTTAAATGGATTAATAAAAACGACAAAAGAATTGGTTTAATTCAGTCATCTGATTCTGATTGGAAATTAATTGATTATCGCGACTATACCTTAGCCAGTGTTGATCCATATAAATACTACCGAAATAAAGATAATTATCTTTATTGGAGAATACCAGCCCAAATAGATAACGTTTTTGGTATTGGGACTACCCAAGTTTGGCAAAATCAAAATCTTACACCTAAAGAAATTAACTTAACTCTAGTGTATTTAACTGTTTCAGTTTTAACAGCTACAATACTGTTAATGAAATTAATTAAAAAAAGAAAAGTAACTTTAGCAATTATCTTAACTTCCAGCCTAATTCTTAGTTTCACCATGATCAAAAGCGGTCTAAAATATGATTTTGGTCTTGGCTTTTGGGGTCCAAACGGTCACGACGGCATTTGGCATCTCAGTCTTATCAATCAACTGACTCAAAGTATTCCACCCAAAAATCCAGTTTTTTCTGGCACTATTCTGTCTCAGTATCATTGGGGTTTTGATCTGCTGGTAGCCATTATCTCTAAGCTTACTTTTTTATCTCCCTCAATTTTATATTTTCAAATTTTACCTCCCATTTTTGCTGTTCTTATCGGTGTTTTATCTTACAAATTAGCCTTTGTTATCACTAAAAACCATCAAACAAGTCTGTTTTTTGTGATTTTAAACTATTTTGTCGGTTCTTTTGGTTGGCTCTACACCTTGCTAGTCAACCGTCAATTTGGCGGAGAATCTCTTTTTTGGTCGATGCAATCTGTTTCCACTCTGCTCAATCCTCCTTTTGCCTTGTCTTTGATCATAATTCTTATTGCTCTGATTTTATGGCAAAAATATCAAACCAAATCTCCTCAATATGCCGTCTTTATTGGACTTATTCTTGGACTTTTAAGCGGTGTCAAGGTTTATGCCGGTATTTTGCTTGGTCTTAGCTTCAGTTTAGTTTGTTTTTATAGTTTCTTTTTTGATAAATCCAAATTCAAATTTAACTTGATCATTTGTTTAACTATGGCCTTTGTTTCTTTACTTATTTTATCTTTACTTGGAGTTCTCAAAAGCGGTTCTCTAATTGAATTTAAACCTTTTTGGTTTACTCATTCCATGATTGAATCGATTGACAAATTCTATTGGCCCAAGCTAGCTTCCTTTCTTTACAATCAACCCCGCAAATTGGTTACTTTAATTGTTGAATTGGGTCTGGTTTTTATATTTTTAGTTGGTAATTTAGGTACTAGAGTTTTAGGACTTTTTGCTATAAATCACAAACATCTTAAAAATAAATTCTCATTTAAACTTTTGACTTTATCAACTTGTGGCCTGGCTTTTATTATTCCTTTATTTTTCGTTCAAAAGGGGACTGCTTGGAACACAATTCAATTTTTTTATTATAGTCTCTTTTTTGCTAATTTTTATCTGGCTATTTTTATTTCCCATCTTTGGCAAAAACACAAAATTTATTCACTTGTTTTATTAATAATCACTTGTCTTACCAGTCTGGCCACTCTCAAAGACTATTTTGGTTTTCCACCACCAGCTTCCTTGCCTCACTATGAAATCCAAACCTTAAATTTTCTTAAAACCCAACCTCAAGGTGTTGTTTTAACCTATCCTTACGATCCCCACATCAAAGACAATCTGTCCACCCCCATTCCTCTCTATGCCTACGAAACCACCGCCTACGTCTCCGCTTTCAGTCATCAACAATCATTTTTGGAAGATGAAATGAATCTTGATATCACCGGTTTCAATTGGCAAGATCGTCGTCAACAAGTTGATAAATTTTTTACCACCGACGATAAATTTTTTGCTCGCGGCTTTTTAGTTAACCATAACATTGATTATATTTATTTAATTCATGATCAAAAACTTCCTCTCAGTCCTGAAGATCTCCAGATTGATCAAATCTATGACAATGGTCAAACTCGCCTTTACAAAGTTAGAAAATGATAAACTATCATAATTTATGAAGTTAAAAATAAATATTTCTGCAGTTATCAACGTCCGCAACGAAGCTCAACATCTCTCCAAATGTCTCAAATCTATCAAAGATTTTGTCGATGAAATTATTGTTGTCGATATGCATTCCGAAGACGATAGTGTTGATATCGCCAAAAGTTATGGTGCTAAAGTTTTTTCCTATCGACCCATGAAATATGTCGAACCTGCCAGGAATTTTGCTCTCTCCAAGGCCAAAGGCAAGTGGATTTTACTTCTTGATCCCGACGAATATCTTTCCAGAACTCTCAAAAAAGAACTCAAAAAAATCACTCTCCGCTCCGACGTTGATTATGTTAAAATTCCCCGTGCCAACATGATTTTTGGCAAATGGATTCGTCATGCCAACTCTTGGCCCGACTACTTGATTCGTTTTTTTAGAAGGGGGGCCGTCACTTGGCAAAAAGAAATTCATAGTCAACCAGTCACCAAAGGCAACGGTCTCACCTTGCTTGATTCCGAAAAACTAGCCATCAAACACAATAATTATCAAAGTATAAATCAGTTTGTTCTCCGAGCTCTGCGCTACAGCAGTATCCAAGCCGAAGAACTTAAAAGTAAAGATTATAAAGTCAAAATTAGCGATTTTTTACTCAAGCCGGTTCAAGAATTCAATAGCCGTTTCTTTTTTGGTGAAGGCTTCAAAGATGGACTTCACGGACTCATTTTCTGTCTTCTCCAGGCGTTTGCTATTGCTCTTATCTATATGAAACTTTGGGAGCTTCAAGGTTCTCAAGACAAACCTTTGCCCAAAGAATCTTTTGTTTCTGCCAGTCAGGAATCAGTTTTTGAATATGATCACTGGTTTACTCGATTTTTTAAAAATGAATACAAACCCGGAATTTTCAAAACCGGACTCATCAAATTTCGACATCGACTCAACCGTTTAACCAAAAACTTCTAGTCTATGTACAAAACTGCCATTTTGGTTCTCAACTGGAACAAGCCCGATTTGACCCTGGATTCAGTCAATTCTATTCTTAAAATCAATTCTCGCAAAATTGATTATCAAATAATCATTATCGACAATGGTTCTTCCGATGATTCCTTGGCAATTTTCAATAAACACTATCAAACTCATCCTAAAGTAAAAATTATCACTACCAATTCCAACTTAGGTTTTGCCGGTGGCAACAATTTCGGTATCCAATATGCTCTCAAAAACAATTTTGACTATATTTTACTCATCAACAACGATGTTTTGGTTGACCCCGACTTCCTTATCAATCTTCTCCGTCACACCAAAGACTATGACCTTTTAGGCCCCAAAATTTATTTTGCTCCCGGATTTGAATTTCATTCCAACAGGTATGCCAAAAAAGATCGCGGTAGAGTCATTTGGTCGGCCGGCGGTCAATTTGATTGGAACAATATCTACGGCAGCCATATTGGTGTTGACGAAGTCGATTCCGGTCAGTTTGACACCATCAATTCTCAAGTCGATTTTCTAACTGCTTGCTGTCTTTTGGTTAAAGCCTCAGTTTTTCAAAAAATCGGTCTTTTAGACGACAAATATTTTATGTATCTTGAAGATGTTGACTTCTGTCACCGAGCCAAATTGGCCGGTTTTCGTCAAGCCTATATTCCTGATTCAAAAATATGGCATATTAATGCTGGTTCTTCTAGCAGTGGTGGTGATCTTCATAATTATTTTCTTACTCGCAATCGTTTATTGTTCGGTTTTCGTTATGCCTCACTCAAAACCAAACTAGCTCTTTTTAAAGAATCAATTCTAAAATTATTTGACTCAAATGTCGCTAAATGGCAAAAAACCGGCATTATTGATTTTTATCTTAAAAAATTTTATAAAGGCTCATGGCAGTAACCAAACCCCCAATTTCCATTATTATTCTTGCCGGTAACGAACAGACAATGATTTTGGATTGTCTCAAAACCTGTGATTGGGTCAAGGAAATAGTTTTGGTTGCCGCCAATTCTTCCGACCAAACTGTACCTCTGGTCAAAAAGCATTTTCCTCACGTTAAAATTGTTGTTACCAACGATGAATACAACAAAAATTTCAGTAAATGGCGCAATTTAGGTTTCAAGTCCAGCACTCAACCTTGGTTGTTTTATGTTGATGCCGACGAAAGAGTCACCCCCAATCTTAGGAAAAAAATTACTAAAATAACCTCATCGAAATCATCCCAATTTACTCATTTTGCCATTTCTCGAGCTAATCACTTTTTGGGTCAACGAGTCCGTTATGGCGGATCTTACCCCGACTACGTCAAACGTTTATTTAACCGTGATTTTTTTGCCGGCTACAAAGGTGTTTTACACGAACAGCCGGTTGTCTCCGGTGATTTAGGTTATATCGACATCGATCTCCTTCATTACACTCATCGCGATCTTACTTCCATGGTCAACAAGACCTTAGCTTGGACCGATACTGAAGCTAAAGCTCTCTTTAAAGCCGATCATCCACCAGTAGTCTGGTGGCGTTTTATTAGAATGATGTTCACCAAAGCTTGGGAGCGTCTCATCAAACAACAAATGTGGCGCGATGGTCAAGTCGGTTGGGTTTCCGTCATTTTTGAAGTTTTCAACACTTTTCTTATTTATGCTCGTCTCTGGGAACTTCAACAAAAGCAAAATCAAAAAATTTAAGGTATTATTAAGTTGATGGCTATCAAAAAAGCAGCGATTTATGACCCTTATTTAGATACTTTGGGCGGCGGTGAAAGATATTGTCTGACTGTTGCCGAAATTCTCCTCAAAAACGGCTATAAAGTTGACATTTTTTGGTCAGGTGACAAGACTTTGATTGAAAAAGCTGAAAAACGTTTCTCTCTTGATTTAAAAGATTTAAATATAGTCCCCGATATTTTTGGTATCAAACCTCAAAATTTGAACCTACTCGAAGCTCACGATGATTTATCTAAGTTCACCAACCGGGTTGCTGACCCTCTCCGTTTCAAAGTTAAGCTCAGCAGCATCTCCAAAAAAATAAAAAATAACCGTCAATACGACGTGATTTTTTACCTTAGCGACGGCAGTATTCCTCTTCTTTTTGGTAAAAAGAATTATCTTCACGTTCAAGTCCCTTTTGTTAGTCACTATAACCTTCCTTCTCAAATTTCCCGCCGTCTCAAGTCGAAACTGTTTACCAACATTATTTGCAATTCTCAATTTACCGCCAAATATCAAGATCAAGCTGTTAAAAATAAAGTTTTGGTAGTTTATCCGCCGGTTGATGTTGATAAATTTTATGCCAGTAAAAGCAAAGAAAATATTATTCTTTCTGTCGGTCGTTTTGACAATATCCTTAATGCCAAAAAACAAGACGTTTTAGTCGATGCTTTCCGTCAATTGAGTAAAAAATCGCCCCTGGGCAATTGGAAACTAGTTTTGGCCGGTGGCAGTATTACCGAACCCGAAAAAAACTCTTTTATTCAACATCTCCAAAAACAAGCCAAAAATCTACCGATTGAATTTATGATTAACCCGCCTTTCAATATTCTTCAAGAACTTTATTCGGTTTCAAAAATTTATTGGCATGCTGCCGGTTTTGAAGTTGACGAAACCATTCATCCCGAAAATACTGAACATTTTGGCATTACCGTTGTTGAAGCTATGGCTTCCGGTCTAGTTCCGGTGGTAGTCGAACAAGGTGGTATTCCTGAAATTGTCGACAACGGTGTCAGCGGGTTTTTATGGAAAACCATTGATGAATTGGTAGTCAAAACCCAAAAATTAATTGACGATCCGGAAATTTTAAAATTAATGTCCCAACAATCACTCATCAATTGCCAACAATTTTCTAAAGCCAATTTTGAGAAAAAACTGATGGGTATTATTGGTAAATAATATGAAAATATCCGTTATTGTTACCAATTGGAACGGTCTCAAACTTCTCAAAAAAAACCTCGAGACTATTATTAAACACAGTTCTCAGGCTTCCGAAATTATCCTTGCCGATGATGCTTCTGAAGACGACAGTCTCAAATTTGCCAAATCTCTTCAAAAAAAATATCCTCATCTCAAAATTATTTCTCATTCTCGCAATCTCGGTTTTGGCGCCAATTCTAACCATGCTGTTTCCAAAGCCAAGGGTGATTTGGTTGTTTTATTAAACAACGATATTATCCCTCAAAAAAACTATATTGCTCACTCTGTCAAACATTTTACTGATCCCAAGGTCTTTGGTGTCGGTTTTTGTGAAACCAACAACAAAAACTGGGCCAGATTTTTTTGGCAAGGGGGCTATCTCCAACATCAACCCGGCACCACCGGTCTAAACAAAACCCATATTTCCGGTTGGGTTTCCGGTGGCAGTTCTATCATCCGCAAAAGTCTTTTTCAAAAACTAGGCGGTTTTGATCCTATTTACCATCCTTTTTATTCCGAAGATTTGGATTTAGGCTATCGAGCTTGGAAATCAGGTTACACTCTCCTTTGGGAACCAAAAAGCCAAGTCGAACATCATCACGAATCGACTATGTCTAAATTTTCCCTTTCCTTACTCAACTATGTCAAAGAAAGAAATCGACTCCTCAGTACTTGGCGTAACATCACCGATCCTGATCTTTTGGTTCAAAATAAACTTGCCCTCGTTGGCCGTGTTCTTTCTGGTCCCAATTACCTCAAAATTATTCGCGCCGCTAAAAAGAAACTCAAAACCCACCCCGCCCCCATCATCTTTCCCAAACTCACCGATCAGGAAATCTTAAATCTTTTTGAGAAATAATATGCCTAAAAAATTATTCAGTAAAAATTTTTTTATAATTTTATTTTTAATGATAATAGGACTTTTAATGAGGACTTATTATCTGCATCAAAATAATATTCTCTTTGGTTATGATCAGGCCCGCGATGCTTATATTGCTTCTGAAATAGCCCAAGGTGATTTAAAAATACTCGGTCCTCCTGTTTCCATAGGTGGTTTCTATCATGGTGTTTTCTATTATTACTTCATTGCCCTGCCTTATTATCTTTCTCATGGCAATCCTATTTTACCTATAATTTTTATTTCCATATTAAATATCTCTGTTTTACCACTAGTTTATTTAACTGGAAAAATTCTTTTCAATGACAAAGTTGGATTACTTTCAGCGCTTTTTTATACAATCTCTTTTGATGTTATCCAATATAGTAACTGGCTCAGTAATCCATCTTTAGCTGTACCATTTTCCGTCATTTTACATTTTGGCCTTTCTCTATATTTTTTTACCCAATCCAAAAATTTAGGTTTAGTATTGTCTGCAATTGGTTATTCTTTTTGTTTTCAAAGTGAGTTTTTTTTAGGTTATCTAATAATTCCAATAATTTTTTTAGTTTTAGTTTCCAAAAATAAAATTAATCCAAAACAGATATTTATATTTGTCTTCATTAGTCTTATTATCTTAAGTTCTATGATAATTTCTTATTTTAAATTTGGTTTTACCTTTATTGAAGGAATTAAAAATATGTTTGAAGGTACAACCAAATTTAGTAGTCAAGATGTTGATTTTTTTATCACTCTCAAATTATTTTTTGTACGATTAGTAGAAAATTTTTATCGAAATATTTTTCCTTTCAAAAGTTTTTTTGCATTTATTTTTACCTTAAGTTCATTTCTATTTTCCATCAAACAAAAAGTTAAAAAAAATCAACTCCTTTTTTTATGGACATTT
Source organism: Candidatus Shapirobacteria bacterium (assembly GCA_017991615.1). Classification (GTDB taxonomy): domain Bacteria; phylum Patescibacteriota; class Microgenomatia; order UBA12405; family UBA12405; genus WARW01. Next base: position 25,119 of record JAGOQF010000008.1, on the reverse strand, counting down.
CCAATTTCTCAGATATTGATTTTACCTTTCGGCGGAAATAATATTCCCTACATCAACGTAGGGTTACAATTACCAATTATCATAATCAGTAGTTATTTTCTAATTAATTTTTTTAAAGGTAATAAAATTTTATTTTCTACAATTGTAATTATTCTTGTCCTGTCTTCTCTTATTACTGACATCAAATACAATCCCAAGACTCAAATTTTAAATGATATTCCATCCTCTTTAAATTTAAAAAACCAACTCAATATACTTGATTATACTTACCAACAATCCAAAGGCGGTTCATTTTCCATAAACACCATTACCACTCCTTTTTGGATTAATACTTTATGGTCATATTTATATCAATGGTATGGTCAAAACAATTATGGGTACCAGCCTTCATTTCATGGTCGAGACCAATCGGGTCATCTAAGCTACCTTAAATCTCCAATAATTGAACCAGAAAACTTTTTTTTGATTATTGAACCGCATACTAGAACTTATCCTACCTTGATTACGGATGCTATTGCTTATGAAGACAGTTTTAGCAAAGTCGTTGAAGAAAAGGATTTTAACGGTATTATCGTTCAAAAAAGAAAACTTACAAAACCATTTAATCAAATCGAATTTGTTCGATAAATCACTAAGATCAAATAGTTAAGAAGATGAATAAATCAAAAAAAATAGGTTTTTTAAAAAATATTTGGCCTTATTTATTTTTACTTTTTTCCACCTTTATCTTTTTCTGGAAATTTTTTCTGAAAGGACAAATTGCTATGCCTGCAGATATTACTGTCGGTATGTACTACCCTTGGTTAAATTATAAATGGGGTGGATATCAAACAAACGTTCCTGTTAAAAACCCTCTAATGTCTGACATTGTTTCAATTATCTATCAATGGAGAATAATGGCAATCAACAGTATAAAAAGTGGTTCATTCCCATTTTGGCAAAGACAATATTTTGTCGGTATGCCTCTGTTTGCAAACTTTCAAAATTCACTCATTAATTTAACAAATATTCCGCTTTTTTTAATCAAAGACCAAGGAATAGGTTGGACTTTAATGGTATTCTTGCAATTATTGTTTTCCTTATATGCCTCATATCAATGCTTTAGAGTTTTTAATTTCAATAAAATTTCTTCTTTAATTGCTTCCTGTGTTTATTCTTTTTCTTTATTTAGTATTGTCTGGCTTGAATATGGGATTCATACCTATGTAGCCGCGTTTTTGCCATTAATTATTCTATGTATTGAAAAATATGGGCAAACTAAAAAAACAAAATTTTTAGTTTTTATTTCTTTTTTAATAGCTCTTCAATTTTATGGTGGCTACCCACAATACTCTATATATACACTCATTTTTACAAGTTTATACTTCTTGTTTTTTCAAGATAAAAATCTAAAAAACAAAATTAAAACAATTAGTATTTATGTCATTTTGGGTCTATTTCTTACTTTACCTTTATTAATGACAGGATATGAGCTAGTCAAACTATCTATACATTCTATTGATCAAAGTTCATTGGGTGAAACAAAAGGGTTTTTACCAGCTAAAAATTTATTTACATTACCAGTTCCTAATTTTTTTGGTAATCCCGCCACCTATGATTATCAAGGAGAAGGTTTTTATGACAATAATGCTGTTTTTCCTGGTTCTATTGCAATTCTTAGTTTAATTATTGCCTCACTCCTATTAATTAAAAAAAAATTAGACCACAAAACTCTCTTTTTCTTATTAACCATCATCCTATCTTTCATTATTTCTATAAAAAACCCTATCTCTATAATCTTAAAAGAAAAGTTCGGTTTTATTTTTGCTGGCAATAGTATAGCTACTAGAATATTTTTGCTAGGTAATTTTTCTTTTTCATTTATTACAGCTTTTATTGTTAATAATATTAAGAATATAAACAAAAAAATAATTTATCAGTCATTAATTTTATTTATTGTCTGGCAATTCACACTTATTATTTTTTCAAAACATAATTTCTTTATTTTTTCCCCTGTTTCTCTTAAAAACAGCTTATACTCAGTAATAATTTCCCTACCCATTTTTCTATCATTTTTTTTATATAAACGAACTAAGAATTTTAAAAAACTTTTCAGTCTAGTATTACTATTTACTTGTAGTTTCGAACTTATTTATTATGGGTTGAAATATACTCCTTTTTCAAACAAGGAATTTTTATTTCCAAAAACCAATTCTATAGAATTTTTAAAAAATAATTCAAATGACTATCGAGTTAGTACTGTAAACACAATACCTCCTAATATGTGGGTACCCTATGGTTTATCTTCTCCCAACGGTTATGATGCCACCCTTCCTTATTTAAATTACGAATACTTTTCTTTTGTCGAAAACAACCGATTCTCTGAGAGTGCTAGCAGAGCAATTTATCTCACAAATTTAGATTCTAATCTATATCAAAATTTTTCCGTCAAATATAATCTTGCTTTAGGTAATCAACCTATCAAGACAACTTCGAAAGAAAAAAAAATACACACAATTTCCAATGAAGAAAACACATATATAGAAGAAATTCTTGATGTATTACCAAAATATAGACTTACAAATAAAATTGTATTTGTAAATGATAAAAATGAATTTGTTAAAACAGCATCCAATACAGATTTTTCATCTACAACTATTTTCTACTCCAAAGACAACGAAAAGATTAACATCTCTCCATGTGAAGATAAAGATTCAAACGTAACTTTGATTAGCGAAAAAAACAACAGTGTACATTTACGTTCAAACAGTAGGTATCAACAAATACTATTTATTTCCAACAGTTACTATCCAGGATGGAAAGCATATATAAATAATAGTTCTAGTGAAATTTTTCAAGCGAATCACATGTTTCAAGCAATTTTATTAGAACCTGGTGAACATGAAATTAGATTGGTTTATTATCCTACCAATTTTAATTTATATATAATACTTTCAATTAGTAGTGCTATTGTTTTACTATTTTTACTAAAAAAAGATTTAAAGGTATGAATCTTTCTATCATCATCCCCACCTGGAATACTGCCAAAGTCACCCTCAAGTGTGTCAAAACTATCAAAAAACATCTTAAAAACTATTCCTACGAAATTATTGTTATCGACAATGGTTCCATTGATGACACTGTCAAATCTCTCGGAAAAACCGGTGTTCGCCTTATCAAAAATAAACAAAATTTAGGCTTTGCTGTTGCCAACAATCAAGGCGCCAAAGTGGCCAAAGGCAATTATTTTCTATTTTTAAATTCCGATATGGAACTTGTCGATTCAAGTCTTATTGATATGGTTGACTATCTTCAATCAAATCTCCACATTGGTTGCATCGGCCCCAAATTTTTAAATCCCGATCTTACTCCTCAGGCTTCAGTTTTTCCACCCCAAACCATCGTCAATGCTTTCAAAGAATTTTGGTTGGGTCAAAACACTTATTCCAAATATCTACCATCATCTACTTCTCCTTTACCGGTTAAATATATCTCCGGTGGCGCTCTGCTAATTTCCAAATCTCTTTTCAATCAAATCGGCGGCTGGAATCAAAAATATTTCTTTTATTATGAGGATTTGGATCTTTGTCGCGCTGTCCGGCGCGCCAGCAAACAGGTTTATTATTATCCCAACTGTCGAGTTATTCATCGTCATGGTTTTAGTGGTCAAAATCTTGCCGATTCTCAACATCAATGGCGTCGTCTTATCCCCAGCAGTATTAAATTTCATGGTTGCTTTAAACATTACCTTATAAATTTTATAATTTGGTCAGGACAAAAATGGCAAAAACTTCAAAAATCAATCTAAAAACCATTCTTTGGCTGGCTTTTGGCTTAAGATTGATTTTGGTTCTCATCTCCGGTTGGCACCCCGACCTTCCCAATCATACCGACTGGGGTAATCGTTTTCTAATTTATGGTTCCCGTGATTTTTATGAACACAGTATTTGGGGAGTTTCTTGGCCCAATCAACCTTTTGGATCTATTCTTTTGTTTGCTCTCATCGCCGTTATTCATAAATTCCTTTTCAATTTTATTCTTTTCCTCAACCACACTATTCCTATTTTTCCATCTTTTATTGTTCCCATTTTAGAAACCAACCTTCACCCTTGGTTAGTCAAACTGCCTTTTATTCTCGCTGATATTGGTCTTGGTTATTTGATTTACAAAATCATCCAAAAATATCGACCCCAAAAAGCTCTTCTTGCCACTATTTTGTTTTTATTTAATCCTGTCTTGATCTACAATTCCGCTATTTGGGGCCAAACTGATTCTCTTATAAATCTTTTGGCTCTTGCCGGTATTTATCTTGTTTATCAAAAAAAATATTTTTCTGGAGTTTTTCTTTTCCTTTCCGGATTCTTATTTAAATTATCCTTGATTATTTACTTGCCTATTTTTGGGCTTTTATTTCTCAAAAGAATTTCTGATTGGAAAAAATTCATCGCCCCAACGCTTATTTTTACTCTTGCTATTTTTCTTTTAGCCATCCCTTTCACTTTTGGTGATAAAAATCCCTTCCAATGGCTCTGGTATATGTATACCAACCGAGTTTTAGTCCGGCAGGGGAGTATGCTCAATGGTAACGCCTTTAATCTCTGGGCTGGTCTGTTTGGTATAAATTTATCCTTATCAGAATTTACTAAATTTGCCGGTCTTACCTACCAATGGTGGGGTCGACTGCTTTATTTGTTATTTTTACTTCCAATTTGGCTTAAATTTATTAAATCCAAGCTAACTCTAACCAATCTTTCTTATGCTCTAATGTTATCCGCCTTTGGTAGTTTTATCTTTCTAACCAATATGCACGAACGTTATCTTTATCCGGTTTTTCCACTGCTAATTATGCTTATCTTTCTCCCCAAATCAAATTTCAATTTTAAACATCTTTTGGTTTTGTCGCTTATTCATTTCTTAAATCTTTACAATCTTTGGTTTTATCCACTAATTTCCCCGCTCAAATCCTTCCTTATTGGCTTCAACTTCCTTACTTGTCGACTGTTATCGTTTATACTATTAATAATCTGTCTGGATTATTTTGTTAAATATCTAAAAAGTGACACTTAAACCAGCTTCTTGGGGAATAATTATTCTTATAATTTTATCTTTTTTAGTTAGAGTTTGGCGACTGGACAATCTCAGTTTATTTGGTGATGAAATTGATGTCGGTTACCAAGCTTATTCTTTATCTCAAACCGGTTGTGATTACAAAGGTAATTTTTTACCGTTTTATATCCAATCTTTGGCCGAATCCAGAGCTCCGTTTCTAATCTATACCGTCGTTCCTTTTGTTAGCCTTTTTGGTCTCAATCAAGTTGGAGTTCGTCTAGCTCCGGTCCTGTTTGGTGTTCTTAGTATCTATTTGATTTACAAACTGGTTTTGCTTCTTTCCAAATCTCAACCGCTATCCTTGATTTCTGCCACCGTTTTAAGCCTGATGCCTTGGCATTTTCACTATAGCCGCGCCGCTTTCGAAGTTACCTTGTTAATTAGTTTGATTTTAGCTGGCACCTACTTTTTTTATTTATTTGTCCGCTATCTCAAAAATAAATTTTTATATCTTTCAATTATATTTTTCGGCCTCAGTTTTTATACCTACAATACCGCTAATATATTTGTCCCTCTCTTGGTTATTTTTTTGATTTTTACCAACTTCAAAACCATTAAAACCAAACTTAAACCAACATTATTTCTAACCGCTTCAGGTTTGACTTTGTTGTTTATTTTACCCCTTATCAAAGAAATTCTTTATGGTCAAGCCGCCACTAGGTTTTCTTCTCTCAGTGTTATTAACAACCCTCAAATAATTGATCAAATTGTTATCAAACGAACCACTTTTTCTGCCGCCAATCCTCAACTTGAATCTGTTTTTCATAATAAACCTCAAAAATATTTAGCCGAAATTTCAAGAAATTACATCAAATCTTTTTCTCTTGATTTTTTATTTTTAACCGGAGATACCCTTAATGTTCGCCACTCTATTCCTGGTTTTGGTCAAATTTTTATTGTTTTTTTGCCGTTTTTAATTTTTGGATTCTTTGGTCTCGATTTCAAAAACTCTTTAAACAATTTAATGTTGTTTTGGCTGCTTCTTTCCCCTTTGCCCTCAAGTTTAACCACCAATGGCGGCACTCATGCCACCAGACTATTTTTAATGGTAATTCCTTTAGCTTATTTTATTGCCTTAGGTATTGTTAAATTATTTCAATCAAAAATATCTCCTGTTCTTTATTTACCTTTAACTGCTATTTTAATCTTCCAAATTGCTGCTTTTGCTCACGAATATTTTGTTCATTATCCCAAAGATTCATTTGAAAATTGGAATTATGGCTATCAGCAAATATTTGAAAATATTCCCAAAGACTTTAATCATCTTTACATCAGCAATGCTAAATACAATTCACTTCTGCCTTATCTTTTTTATCAAAAATATCCACCTCAAAAATTTATAAATGACCAAGTGGTTGATAACGGTCCTCAATTTAACTTAAATCATCAAATTACTTTTATCAACGACTGGTCATCCCCAGATCATCTTAATGACATTAAAACCAACGCTCAAAGCCAGAATGTTTTTGTTCTATTTCAAGGCAAAGATATTCCCGGTGATATGGATCTTTCTCAACAACCGGTTTCCGGCTTTACCACCGTCAAAACCGTTTACAACCCCAACCATACCATTTTGGCTCAAATCATCCAAAAAATATGAAAAACAAGTTTTTTTTAGCCATAATTCTAATCTTAGCCGCCTTTTTAAGATTATATAAGTTAGGTTCTCTTCCCAATTCTTATACTCCCGATGAATTGGCTCAAGGCTATACTGCCTATTCAATTATTCAAACCGGTCGAGACGAATGGGGGAGTCAAAATTGGCTAAATCTCCGATCTTTTGGTGACTACAAACCCCCACTTCAAACCTTGCTGATGATTCCCAGCATCAAAATTTTCGGTCTGACTCCGTTTGCCGTCCGACTCCCCAATGCCATTTTTGGTATTGCCACTGTTTTAATCACCTATCTTATTGCCCAACAATTATTTGACAACACTCTTATTTCACTTCTCAGTAGCCTGTTTATGAGTGTTTCTCCTTGGAGCTTACCTATGTCCCGCATTGCCCTAGAAGCCAATTTGGTTGTTTTTATTATCAGCTTGGCTGTTTTTTTATTTATCAAATCCGTCAAAGACAAACAATTTTTTCTATTTTTAACTTCTGTTGCTTTATTTGGTTTAAGTTTATTTACCTATCACTCCGCCAAAATATTCACTCCTTTATTAATCCTGATATTAACAATCTATTTTACTATTTATAAACAACAAAAATATTTTATTGGTCTCATAATCGTTTTTGGTAGTTTCTTTTTGTTTAATTTTTACCTCAATAGTCAAATCAAATCAGCTCGAACTGGCGATATTGCTATTTTTAACCCCACCGACAAATGGCAATCTGTCTCCAATAGTCAATATGAAATTCGCCAAAACGGTCTTCAACCGCATCTCTCCAGAATTTTTTACAACAAAATCACTTATTTATTCGAAACTTTTGTTCACAATTATTTTTCCTATCTTTCGCCTCAATTTTTGGTCACCAATGGCGCCGGCGAGACCACCTATGGCATGATTCCCGGTTATGGAGTTTTAGGTATTATCCCTACCCTCGGTATGGTGTTGAGTATCATTTATCTTCTCAAATCCTCCCCAAAATCCGTCTCATTTAAACCCCTTCTGCTGTTGCTGGTTATTTTTCTCATTCCCCCAACCATCGGCGCTGTTGCCAAAGGTCAATATTCTGCCAACAGAGTTTCTCTGATGATGCCTTTTATTCAAATTTTTTCAGCCGCCGGCTTGGGTTTATTTTTTACCAAAATTCCATCAAAATTCTCAAAAAGTGCCCTTTTAATCCTAACTGCAATTTTTGGACTGACTACCGGTACTTTCTTAACCAGATATTTTTATCAATCCAATCAAATCTTGGCTCACGGTATGCTTTATGGTCATCAACAAGCCAACGATTACCTCCGCCAACACTCCGCAGACAAAATCATCTATTCTCGAAAACTTTCCGAACCTCAAGCCTATGTTACCTTTTTTAATCAAATCAATCCCAAGATTACCCAATCAGAATCTACCAATTGGCTTGATTACGAAATTAAAAATCTTATGTTTTTAGATCAATTGGGTGAATATAAACTAGGCAAATTTATTTTTAAAGAAATCAATATTCCCAGTGACAGTCAAATTCCCAATACTATTATCGTTGGTCGCCCAGAAGAATTTAGAAATATCAAACCGGATCATATAATTTATTACCCCAATCACTCCAAGCAAGAACCGGCTATTTATATTTACCACACCAAATATGAAGCCCCGTAAATTAGTATTAATTCTTATCTTTATTTTTGGTTTTATTCTCAGATCAATTTATATCGATAAGTTTCCTCCCAGTCTCAATTGGGACGAAGTTTCTCATGGTTACAACGCTTATTCTCTCCTTAAAACCGGTCGAGATGAGTGGGGGAGTTTTTTGCCTCTGATTTTCAGAGCCTATGGTGATTACAAACTGCCTCTTTATATTTATTTAACCATTCCTTCAGTTCTTATTTTTGGACTAACTCCATTTTCCGTCAGATTGGTTTCCATTGTTGCCGGCTCTCTTCTTCCGGTTTTAATTTATCTAATTGTTGGCAAAATCTTACCCAAAGATACCAAAATACCCTTGTTTGCCGCCCTTATTTGTTTGTTCTCTCCCGGCACTTTATTTTTATCTCGGATTGCCTTGGAAGCCAATCTGTTTGCTTTTCTTTTTTGTCTCAGCCTTTATTTTTTAATTACCAAAAAATATTCTTTTAGCAGCTTCATTTATGGTTTAAGCCTTTTTACTTACAATAGCAGTCGAGCTCTTTTACCTTTTTTTATTATTTCCTTGATTTATTTTCTGGTCAAAAATAAATATCCCCTCAAAAAAAATTTACTTCATTTTTTACCATTTTTAATTTTTATCATCTTGACCGCTTGGCAAATGTTAAACCAGTCCGGTCAGGCTCGTTATCAATGGGTATCTTTACTAGACAGCGGTTCTGTCAACCGCATCAACGAACTTCGACAAACCTACCCCCGAATTTTAGTCAACAAACTTACTTTTTTTATCTATCAAACCGGCAAAAATTATCTTAGTCACTTTAATCCTCTTTATCTTTTCTTTCACGGTGGTTCTCATTATCAATTTAATATTCCTCATTTTTACCTTCTCTCACCTCTATTGATTCCATTTTTAATCCTAGGTTTAGTTTATCTCCTAAAACATTTCAAAAAAAATCCTCAATACCAATTACTCTTTTTTTGGTTGTTAGTTGCCCCTTTGCCTTCAGCCATCACCCGCGATGCTCCCCACGTCCTTAGAAGTATTATTTTTATCCCCATTGTCATTATTATCACTGCCATTGGCTTTACTTACCTCAATCGTTTTCAACCTAAACTGTCTGCCGTCTATCTAATTGTTGTCCTAATTATCAGTCAAATCCAATTCTGGCCCAAATACATTACCTACAGTCAAACTTATGCCTCCTCATGGCAGTATGGCTATCAACAAGTCGTCAACTATGTCAAATCGGTCTATTCCGATTATGATCAAATTTTAATTACCAAAAAATATGGTGAACCCCATGAATTTTTCCTTTTTTATTGGCCCTGGTCGCCACATCAATACCACACCGATCCTACCAAAGTTTGGGATTACCACGCCAACTGGTATTGGGTCGATAAGTTTGATAAATTTCGATTTATCAACGATTGGGATATTTTAACTGTCATCCAATCTTTACCTTCAAATCAAAAAATTCTTTTAATTACTTCTCCCCACAATTATAATCAACATAACACTCAACTCTTGACCACTGTTTACTATCCAGACGGTTCTCCGGTTTTTGAAATTCTTAAAAATAAACCATGACTAAATCAACTTCATCCAAATTATTTTTATTTTCAATCTTTATTGTTAGTTTTTTAATCCGATTTGTCTTTTGGCAAAAAACCCCTCTCCTCTGGGATGAAGCCGCTCTCGGCTACAACGCTTATTCTATTTCTCAAACCCTCAGAGATGAATATGGTCAATTTATGCCACTTATTTTCAAATCCTTTGGCGACTATAAACCCGGACTCTATGTTTATCTGGCTGTTCCTTTTGTAACCATATTCGGTCTCAATGAAATTTCCGTCAGACTTCCCTCAATTATCCTAGGCGCTCTATCGCCAATTCTACTTTTTCTTTTAATCATAGAAATTTCTCCTAAATCAAAAAAAATTGCCTATATCGCCGCCTTGGTTTGTGCCTTCAATCCCTACAATATCCATTTTAGTCGGGGAGCTTGGGAAACCAATATTCTCACCTTTGAACTTATTTTAGCCTCATATTTCTTTTACAAATATACAAACCACCAACAATCAAAATATCTCCTTTTCTCCGCCATTATTTTTGGTTTATCTCTTTTTACTTACCAAGCCGGCAAAATGATTAGTTTATTTCTAATCATTATTTTGTTTATTTTAAATTTCAAATCTCTTCAATTCAAAAAACTTTTATTCAGTTTTATTATCCCTTTAGGTATTATGACTCTACCGGTAGCTTACGGCTTATTTTTCAATAGTAACGCCAATCGTCTTCAAGTTGTCAGTCTCTTTTCCTACCCTCGGTCTCCAGCTGAAACCGAAACTATCATCAACGAAACCAACCGCTTCGATTATCAACTCTTTCACAGTCAGCCATCATTTTTTATTAGAAATTTTCTTTCCCGATATTTTAACCATTTCTCACCTCGATTCTTGGCCTTCGAAGGTGATTGGCAAAACCCGCGCCACTCTGCTCCTTACATCGGTGTTATTTTATATCCTAGTTTAATTTTCCTCATTATCGGTTTAGTTTTTGGTTTTAGTCGCTCCCAAATCGCTCCCATAAATTTATTTTTTCTTCTTTGGTTGTTGGTCGCTCCTATTCCTTCCGCTCTTACTCGCGATTCAGTCCAGTCAGTCCGAGCTATGTCGCTTTCCATCCCCTTGGTTTATTTTATTTCCTTAGGGATTTTTGCCTTTCTAAAAAAATACCCCTCAAAACTGATCTTAACTTTTACAATTTTTGTTTATCTTATTTCCTTCATTTACTACAGCGATCTTTATCTTAACCATATGGTCCAAAAATCACCATATGATTTTCTTTATGGTTACAAACAAGCCATTTCTTATGTTATTAATTCTCAGTCAAAATATAACCAAATTATCTTTAGTGATTTTTATGGTCAACCCTATATTTTCTACCTTTTTTATTCTCATTATTCACCGACAAATTACCAACAAAAAGCTCATCTGACTGAAGCTTTTCTAGATACCGGCAAAGTTGAGTCTATTGATAACATCAAATTTTCCACCCCCAGTTTTGAATTTATCAAATCTAATCCCGGCACCATGGGTATCTTTTCTCAAGAAGAAATTTATCGGCAGGGGATCGATCAAAAATCTGAATTTAGTCAATTTATCCCCCTAAGTCCCATTGGTCAAATCTCTACTTTTTATGCCTATGAAAATCCCTAAATATTCTCTCTATCTTATTTTAATCCTGGCTTTTTTGGTCAGATTTATTGATTTGGCTCACACCCCAGCTCTCAATCCCGACGAAGCCGCTCTCGGTTACAATGCCTATTCCCTCATTCAAACCGGCAAAGACGAACACGGTATCTCTTGGCCACTCCATTTTAAGTCCTTTGGCGACTACAAACCCGGCGGCTATGTTTATCTGACCATCCCTTTTATCAAACTTTTAGGTCTCAATCCTTTGTCTGTTCGACTCCCCAATCTCATCCTTTCTCTGCTGACCATTTTGTTTTTATACAAACTGGTTTTGATTCTCTCCAAATCTGAAACTCTATCGCTCTATAGTTCTATCGTGCTAGCCATCTCTCCTTGGCACATTCATTTCAGTCGCGGCGCTTGGGAAAGTCAAACTGCTCTTAGTTTTATCGTTATCGGCAGTTACTATTTTTTCAAGTCAATTAAGTCATCCAAATTCTTACCCAATTTCTTTTTATTTGTTTTTTTCTACGTCCTGTCTCTTTATTTTTATCATTCCGTCCGATTGGTCGCCCCTCTTTTGGCGCTATCCCTGGTCATTATTTACTTTAAATTTTTAATCAAAAAACTGCCTCAAATTCTTATTCCTGTCTTTTTTGGCGCTATTTTAGCTCTACCAGTCTTATTTTCTTTTCTTCACAATGGCGGTACTGCCAGATTTGGTGGAGTTGGTTTGACTGCCGACCAAGGACCCATTTGGCGTTCAAACGAACTTCTAAACCAACACCAAGGTGTCAAACTGACCAATCGCCTTATTCACAACAAACGCTTGCTTTATCTCATTTCTTGGGCCCAAAAATATACCTCTCATTTTGACTTAAATTTTCTCGCCATCAACGGTGATGAAGTTCCTCGTTCCAAGGTTCCGGAAATGGGTCAAATCTATCTCATAGAAGTACCTTTGTTAATTTTGGGTCTGATCTTTCTTTTCAAAACCAAAATTTATTCTTCCAAAACCAAGTCTTTTATTATTTCCTTTTTACTAATCGCCCCCATTGCCTCATCGTTGACCTTTCAGGCGCCGTCGGCTCTTAGATCACTACCCTTGGTTATTCCTATTTCTATGCTTATTTCTCTTGGTATTTACAGCCTTTTTAATTTATTTAAATTGCGCCGCCAATATTTTATTTCTAAGCTGGTATCTGTTTTCCTTATCTTTATCTATCTGTTTTCCTTTGTCTATTATCTTGATGCCTATTTCTTTCATTACGCCAAACGTTATCCTTTTGCTTGGCAATATCAATTTGATCAATTGGTTCCTTATCTGGAATCTCAAAAATCTCAATATCAAAACATCTATGTCACCAACAAATATGATCAACCCTATATTTTATTTTTGTTTTTTTCCCAATATCCTCCCGCCAAAATTCAATCTCAAATTCAACTGACCCCGCCCGATAATTTTGGTTTTTCCACTGTTTTAGGTTACGACAACTATCATTTTGGTAAAATTAATTGGGATGATATTCCTCTCGGATCTCTGGTTGTCGCCGCCGACGAAAATATCCCCACCCAACCGGACAAAATTATTTATTTTTCCAATGGGTCGCCCGCCTTCAAAATTTATCAAAAAATATGACCTCAAAAAAAATTGCCACTCTCTCAGTCACCCTAGCCACCTACAACGAATCAAAAAATATTGTCAGATGTCTTAGCGCCATTGCCGATATTGCCGACGAAATTATTGTAGTTGATGGTCAATCGCAAGATAATACCGCTGAATTGGTTAAAAAGTTTAAACAAGCCAAAGTCATCTCCACTACCAACAAACCCATGTTTCATCTTAACAAACAAATGGGTATTTCCAAATCAAAAGGCGATTGGATTCTTCAATTAGACGCTGATGAAGTTGTCACCGACAAATTAAAAGCCGAAATCAAATCTTATCTTCAAAAAGATCCTTCCACTGTTCCTGAAAATGGTTTTTGGATTCCCCGAAAAAACTATTTCCTGGGTACTTTCCTTACCAAAGGCGGTCAATACCCCGATCCCACCATCAGATTTTACAAAAACGGTACTGCTTATTTGCCATGTCAAGATGTTCACGAACAAGCTGTCGTCAAAGGCCCTGTCGGCTGGCTTAAAAATGATCTGGAACACTACGCCGACACCTCATTTTCTCTTTATCTGCTTCGTGCCAACCGCTATACCACTCTTTTGGCAGAAGAACTAAAAACCAAACAAGTTCCTCTTAGGTTTACTAGCTTTATCAACTACTATTTATTCAAACCGCTTTTCTGGTTTCTCAAAACTTATTTCCGTCATCGCGGTTACGTTGACGGTTTTCCAGGATTCGTTTTTTCTTTTTATTCAGCCCTTCGTTTTCCTATCGCCTACACCAAATATTATGAGTTAACCAAAACCAATCGGGATATAAATTTATCCCAAGATTGGGACAAAAAATAATGGCAAAAAAATACAAAATCGCTATTGATATTTCTCCCACTGTTGATGGTAACGCTGTTAGAGGTGTTGGTTACTATACTTCAAATCTGGTCAAATCTCTTCAACAACACACTCAAAAACACCGCTCTTACAGTCATCTCAAAATCGATCTTGTCACTGACCCTGCCAAACTAAAACAAAAATCATATGATTTAGTTCACTATCCCTATTTTGATCCTTTCAAACTAACCTTGCCTCGATCCTCCCAACCGGTAGTGGTTACCGTCCATGATCTGATTCCAATTCAATTCAAAAATCAGTTTCCTCCCGGACTAAGAGGTAAATTAAAATGGCAAATTCAAAAAAGATCTCTCCAGCAAGTTGATAGTATTATTACCGTCTCTCACTACTCTAAAAAAATTATTTCTCAAATTGTAAAATATCCCCAAGAAAATATCTTTCCCATCTACGAAGGTGCCGACAATAGTTTCAAACCCATTACCCACACTAAAACCCTTAAAACTGTTAAAAATAAATATTCTCTCCCTAACAAATTTATCCTTTTTGTCGGTGATATCAACTGGAACAAAAATATTCCCAACTTAGTCAAAGCCTGTCGTCGCCTCAAATACCCTCTGGTTATTGTCGGTTCTTCAGCTGTCAAAAAAGATGTTCCTAATCATCCTTGGACCAAAGACATCCGTTGGCTTCAAACTCAAGCCAAAAAACGCCGTTACTCAAAATCTCTAATTTTAACCGGTTTTGTCCCCGACGAGGATTTGCCCGTCATCTACAATCTGGCCACCATTTATTGTCAACCTTCATTTGCCGAAGGTTTTGGCTTGCCTTTGGTCCAAGCCATGCAATCAGGTTGTCCGGTTGCTTTTAGTCGCGACACCAGTCTACCTGAAGTTGTTGGTGAAGCTGGTTTATCCTTCAATCCTCGATCCATTCCCGACATTGCTTCGGTGCTCAAAAAATATTGGTTGAATCCCAAACTTCGTCATCAATACCGTCAGTTGGGTTTGAATCGAGCCAAATTGTTCAAATGGTCTGATACCGCCAAACAAACTCTGGCGGTTTATCAATCCCTTCTTGCTCATGAAAAATAACCAGCATTTCCTTTCTGTTATCGTTCCTGTCTATAAACAAGAAAAAACCATTGTCAAAGATCTAGCCAATATTATCAACGTCCTTGACCAAATTCGCTACGACTATGAACTGATTGTTGTCGTCGACGGTATCAAAGTTGACAATTCCTACCGTCTTGCCAAAAAAGTTAAATCCAAAAACATTACCGTCATCGGCTATCCGAACAATCACGGCAAAGGTTATGCCGTCCGCTATGGCATGGCCAGATCTGTCGGCGACTATATCGCCTTTATTGATGCTGGTATGGAGATAGATCCCAATGGTATTTCTTTGGTTTTAGAACATATGGAGTGGTATGATGCCGATATTATTGCTGCCTCCAAACATCATCCCGCCTCCCAAGTCAAATATCCTCTCGATCGCAAAATAATCAGTTTTGGCGGTCATCTAATTGCCAAATACCTATTGGGTATCAATATTCGCGACACTCAAGCCGGTCTCAAAATTTTCAAACGTAAAGTCCTTCAAAAAGTTTTACCCCGTCTACTTATAAAAAGTTATGCTTTTGATTTGGAAATTATTTCCGTTGCCAATCATCTCGGTTTTACTAAAATTTATGAAGCTCCTATCAAACTTAATTATGATTTTGACAGTCTGACCCATGCCAAAGGCCTTAAAATTATTTATCAATCCCTAATTGACGCTCTGGCCGTTTTTTATCGTCTCAGAATTCTACATTATTATGACGATAAAAATAATCGTAAATGGGTTTATGATCCGGAACTTTCTATGCGGATCAATACCGGACAATGACCTCAACTCCTCTATTCTCCATCATTATTCCTGTTCGTCAAACAAATCCTTATTTGCAAGAAACTCTATCAAAATTAAAAACTCAATCGCTTCATAATTTTGAAATCTTGGTTATTGATGACCGCCTTTCCGGCACCGCCAACCCTTCTCAAAAAAGAAATTTGGGCGCCGCTAAAGCCCGTGGCCAATATCTGGTTTTTTTTGATGATGATTCCTTTCCCACCGCCAACTATTTTAAAAATGCCACCAAATTAGTCAAAAAATACTCAAATTATGCCGCTTTCTGCGGTCCCTGTCTGACTCCCAAACAAGATGATTTATATCAACAAGCCTCTGGTTTGGTTTGGTCATCTTATTTGGGTAGTGGCGGAGCCGGTGTCTATCGCAATCGAATCAGCTCTGCCAGGTTTGTCGATGATTATCCCAGTGTCAACTTAATTGTCAAGAAAACCGATTTTAATCGCGCCGGCAAATTTGACACCAATTACTGGCCCGGCGAAGACACTGTTCTTTGTTTAAACCTTACCAAAAAACTTCATCAAAAAATTTATTATCATCCGTCGCTAAGAGTCTATCACCACCGCCGCCGGGTCTTAATTCCTCATCTTCAACAAATTACCCGCTATGCTATTCAAAGAGGTTATTTTGTCAAAAAATTTCCTCAAACCAGCCTTAAATTGGGTTATTTTTTACCCAGCCTTTTTTTTATTTATTGTTTATTTTTGATTGTTATTTTTTTTACCCTTCATCAACAAATTTTCTATTTGCCATTATATTTGTATTTATCAATATTATTGATAACCTCAATTAAATTTATTATTGACAAACACCACCTCCAAACTGTCTTGTTGGCCACCATTACCATCCCTATCACTCACCTTTATTACGGTATACTATTTCTACATGGTCTCACCAAAAAAGGCGTCTCTTTCAAAGCCCACCAAGTCGACCCTAAAACCGGTCACTACATCGGCGGCTAACAAAAATTTTACTATCTCTATTTCTTCTCCACCGCTTGATTCCGACAAAGGCATTCCTTTTCTTTCTCAAAATCGACAATTCCAATGGACTAATACCGGTAACGTTATTTTACCGGTCATCCCCGCCTACGGCGCCACCGCTCTCAAACAAATGGGTTTTAAAGTTTATTGGGATGATGCCATTGCTGAAAAAATTTCTTATCAAAAATGGTTTCACCGCCTTCTAAAAAGAAGACCTAAAATCATTTTTATTGAAACCAAAACCCCAGTCATCAAAAAACATTGGCAAATTATCAATCATATTAAAAAATTTCTGCCTCGCTCCATTATTGCTTTGATGGGGGACCATGTTACCGCCCTACCTGAAGAGTCATTTTCAAATTCTAAAGTCGATTATGTCATCACCGGTGGTGATTATGATTTTATGATGATTAATTTAGTCAAGCATTTAGTTCATCACACCAAACTCGAACCCGGTTTCTACTACCGCTCCAAAGTTCCAAAGCTCCAAAATACTAAAGTACTAAATTCCGGTAAGTTCAATCTAAAACATCACCATTTAGACACTCTCCCAATTATCGACCGTCAACTAACCAAATGGCAACTTTATGGTCAAAATAACACCAATTTTAAATACAAACCCGGCGCCTACATTATGTCCGGTCGTGATTGTTGGTGGGGACGTTGCACTTTTTGCTCCTGGACCACCACTCATCCTGCCGGTACTTTTCGTACTTTTTCTGTTGACCATACCATCAAAGAAATTGAAAATCTGGTTTCCTTAGGGGTCAGAGAAATTTTTGACGACAGTGGCACTCTTCCCGTTGGTTCTTGGTTAACAGAACTTTGCCACCAACTTATCGACAAAAAACTAAACCAAAAAATTGTTTTGGGATGCAATATGCGTTTTGGCGCTCTCAATCAAGATCAATATCACCTTATGAAACAAGCCGGTTTTCGCTTCGTTCTTTATGGACTTGAATCATCCAATCAAAAAACTTTAGATCGAATCCACAAAAACACCAAAGTTGCCGATGCCAAAAAAACTTTGATTATGGCTAAAAAAGCTGGTTTAGAGCCTCATTTAACCATCATGATTGGTTATCCTTGGGAAACCAAATCAGATGCCTTCAAAACCCTCAATCAAGCCCGCCAACTTTTCAAAGATGGTTTGGCTGACAGCTTACAAGCCACTATTATCATCCCTTACCCCGGTACCCCTCTTTTTCAACAATGCCTAGACAATAATTGGCTTTTAACCGACAATTGGGATAATTTTGATATGCGTCAACCGGTTATGAAATCTCCTTTTACCGATGAAGAAATCAAAAAAATTATCAGAGAACTTTTTTATGGTGTTTTGACTCCAAAATTTTTACTCAAAAAAGTCACTTCCATTAGAAATTTCGACGATATTAAATTTTTATCTACCTACGCGATTAAATATCTCAAAAAACTCCATGACTTTTCCTAAACTTTCCATCATTATTCCCACTCTCAATGCTCAAAAAGTTTTGTCTGCTTGTCTTAAATCAATCAAAAAACAAACTTTTAAAAAATATCAAATAATTATTGCCGATGGTGGTTCAACCGACAAAACTTTACAAATCGCCCGAAAATATAACTGCAAAGTTATCAAAAATCCTCTCAAAACTGCTGAAGCCGGCAAAATGGTGGCTCTCAAAAAAACCTCCACTAAATATGTTGCCCTAATCGATTCTGACAACATTCTCCCCACCAAAGATTGGCTTCAAAACAACATTGATATTTTAGAATCCAACCCAAAACTAGTTGGCACCGAACCAATCTCTTTTACTTATCGACCCAATGCTGGTTTTATTGAGCGTTATTCTGCTCTCATTGGTGCTAACGATCCTTATGCTTTTGTTACCGGTGTTTATGACCGTCAAAATCATATTAATTATCGCTGGACTGGGCTAAAAATCGATCAAATCGATAAAGAAAAATATATAAAAATCAAATTACAACCCCAAAAACCAATCCCAACTATTGGCGCCAACGGCACTATTTTTCGACACTCTTTTTTAAAACCGTTTTTAGATACCGATTATTTTTTTGATATCGATATAATTTCCCGCCACTTACAATCCTCCAAAAGATCAATTTTTTTTGCCAAAACCAAACAGGGGATTATTCATACTTTTTGTGAATCATCTGTTAAAAAATTTATCAAAAAACAACGCCGTCGAATTGTTGATTATTTTTCTTATCAAAAACTACGTCATTTTAATTGGTCTCAAACCAATCAAAAATCCAGTCTCAAATTTATCCTTTACACTCTTTTAATCCTCCCCATGTTTATCGATATGTTTATTGGTTTTATTCATACTCCCGATCCTGCTTGGTTTTTTCACCCTTTTGCTTGTTTCATTACTCTTTTTATCTATTCCACTTCAACTCTCAAACAAAAATTAGGCTTATTAAAAGGTTTAGATCGTAATCAATGGCAACAATAGACATTTTAATCCCTACTTACAATGGGGCTAAATATATTTTACCCACCATCAAAAGTATCTTAAATCAAACATATAAAAACTTTCAAATTATCGTCTGCGACGATGCTTCCACCGACAATACCCTCAAACTTATCCGTCAACTTCATCATCCCAAAATAAAAATTTATTCCCATTCAAATAATTTAGGTTATTCTCTAAATTTAAAACGAGCCAGCAGTTATGCCACTGCTAAATATATTTACCTCATGGGTCAAGACGATATTATGGCTAAAGATGCTCTCAAAGAAACTATTCAAGCCTTTAATTTATCACCTGATATTGGTGCCGTCACTCGTCCCTATTTTTGGTTTGATAAAGAAATCAATCTGCCCGTTAGAACCAAACATCAATTAGACTCCCAAAAAGATACTATTGTCAAAATTACCGATTCGCCTTCAACAGTTATCAAAGTTTTTGAGACTCTTGACCAACTTTCTGGTTTGGCCTTTAGAAAAAAATTTATGAAAGTTTCCTTTCACCCTGACATTTTTCCTTGTCATATTTATCCCTTCGCTTCCATTTTTAAAAATCACCCCATTGTTTTCCTCAAAAATTACACTATTGCCGTTCGTATCGCTAGTAGTCAAACTCGCTTTTTGTCTTCAATTTATCAAAAATCTCCACTTTTAAGTTGGGTTGAAATGGTCAATTATATTTTTGATAAACCTAAATATCAAAAAATAAAACATTCTTTAATCTCCAATTTTATTGCCAAAAATTATATTGGCTTAGTTCAAATCAAAAATTATTCCACTCTTAAAAATCTTTTTAGAGAAATCCTTTATCTAATCAAATTCCGTCCCCAAAAT
This sequence comes from Candidatus Shapirobacteria bacterium, assembly GCA_017991615.1. Classification (GTDB taxonomy): domain Bacteria; phylum Patescibacteriota; class Microgenomatia; order UBA12405; family UBA12405; genus WARW01. Next base: position 4,932 of record JAGOQF010000008.1, on the reverse strand, counting down.
TTATTTTCTCCCCAATTTTATTTTTTTTCTTTAGGGACTCTCATCATTCCTGCCCAAATTTTAATTCCTCTAGTTGATTGGTACAAAAACAAAATCAATTCTAAATTTATTAAAAAAATCAATTTTACCTACAAAATATAATCTAAAATGAATTCTAAATTGAAATTACTGATTTTTGGACTAATACCACCCACCAAATCCAACCATGGTATCAGTGGTAGTGACGTTCGTTTCATCAATATTCTTAAAAATATTCCTTCATCAAAGTTTGATTTAACTCTAATTGGTACTACTAACATTGCCAAAAAACTCAAACAAAACAAAATTAAATTCAATTTTACAAAAATTAACTCCCAAAAATCAGACACTAATCTTTCTACCAGCTTCATCGCCCTTATAAATATTTTTAAACTGTTATTCATCCTCAAACCGAAAAATTATCTTATTTATTCCACCTCTGATCTTTTTTGGGAAACCATCCCCGCCTTTTTAAATCGAAAACACAATCATTGGGTTCAAATTATCCACCATCTCTATCCCGATTGGAAAAAACGACCAGGAAGTTTTTTCAATAATTTTTTTGGTTTCTATCTCCAACAATTTTCTCTGAGATTAATCAAAAACGCCCATTTAATTATTGTTATCAACCCGCTGGTCAAACAAAAACTAATTAAACAATATCATTTTGATCCTAAAAAAATATTTTTATCTTCAAATGGTATTAATTTAAATAAAGTAACCAAAAATCCAATTAAATATCAAGCTGTCTGTGTTGGTCGACTTGATCATTCCAAAGGATTAAACGATTTTGTTCCTATTTGGCGCCGAGTCTGTCAAATTTACCCTCAAGCCAAACTTGCTCTAATTGGCAGTAGCAGCAACCCAGACAATATCTCCTCTCTCAAATCTCAAATCAAAAATAATCACCTTCAACAAAATATCGATGTCTTGGGATATCTAGACGACCAAAAAATGAAACATATTTTAAGTTCTTCTCAAATATTTATCACTCCTTCACACGAAGAAGGTTGGGGAATTGCCATTGCTGAAGCCATGTTTCATCAACTACCAGTTGTCTGTTGGAACCTTAAAAACCTAAAATCTATCTATCAACAACATATTTTCACCGCACCTTTGAATAATTATTCAAAATTTTCTCACCAAATAATTAAACTACTTGATAAGCCCAAAACAGCTCAACGCCTCGGTCAAGATAATACAAAGTTTATCCGTCAATTTTCTTGGCGTAAAGTTGCCCTTACAGAATTTAACATCCTTTCTCAACTCCAACCAAACTAATTTAATTTACTCACCTGCTCATACAATGCTTTTATCTCTGGTATCGCCGGAAACTGTTTATACATCATCTCTGCTATTTTTTTTGCCTCGTCAATTTTTCCTACCTGAACATACGCTTGAGCTGTAAGATAAATCACCTGCAAATCATTTGGTTTCAACGCCTGCAATCTTTTTAAATCATTCTCTAAGACCGCCACATTTTTCTCCTGCACATCTATTTGTATCAAAGCAATATAACTGGCATACATTGTCGGATTGATACTCAACCCTTTTTCGTATGTTGCCCGCGCCAAATCCAACCGTCCCATCTTAAAAAATATGTTTGCTTGATTATGATAAGCATCAGCATAATTAGTCTTAACCGCATAAGATTGAGCAAAAGCCTTGATCGCGTTTTCCGGATCATTCAACTTATCATAGTCATCGCCAATATTATTCCAAGCATTGTGACTGTTCGGTGACACCCAACAAGTATTTACCCATAAATTATGATTCGTTTGCCAATCTATATTCCGTTGGTAAACCCTAATTGAATACACCGATACCAAAAATGTCATCAATAAAACAGTTGCTACTTTTTTGCTCCAAATTTTTTTAATTAACAACCCTCCCAACATTGCCATCCCTACCGACCCTAAAAACAAATATCTTTCCGCCACCATCCAACTAACCTTAACTGGTGCCATCGACGGTGCCGTCGCCGCAAATATAAATGCCAACGCAAAAAAATACTTTTTATTTTTAAACCAAAACCAAACCAAACAAGCTATATACACCAGCAAAATCAACCAGTTAAACCATACCGGAAAAGTATACATCGTATGATAAAGAGTCAAATCCACCGGAAATACCAGCAATTGCAAATATTTTGCCATCGAAGTTGGATACTGATAAAAAGGATTACTAAATACACTCCCAGAAGCATTAGTTCCCGAATTCACCGTATTAATCCTGTTCATTATTTGCGGCCAAAGTGTTATTAATGTTATTGTCGTTGCCAACCCCAACCACAAAATCAACTTCTTCAAACTCAATTTATCTTTAAGTGCATGTTCAAAACTAACCCAATAAATCAGTATCAAAAATATCAACGCCAAAAATCTCACCCTTTCTGCCGCAAAACTAAACAATAAAGATATCAAAAATTGCCATAAATATTTTTTTTCTTCAGTTTTTGAAAAACAAATAAACAATATAAAAGATATCAATACAAAAAACGCATTCAATAAATATGGCTTTCCCGAAATCCATGACACCGATTCCACATGTACCGGCATCACCGCAAACAAAATCGAAGTTATATATGAAATTCTCTCATCATCAAACAAAACTTCTGTCAATACAAACACCAATACTATCGTTCCCAAATAAAATAACAAACTGATTATATGGTAGGGAAGGGGATTTTCTATTCCAAACACCACTGCTGTTCCCCAATTAATCAATCCACCCATCCACCCCGACAATCCATGTCTAAAATCCATTATTTTCGGATTATGGGGAATTGTGGCATAGTCATCCGATACAAAGGCTCCGTTTAGTGAATTAAAATACAACGCTGTTGTTCCTAAAATCAAAATCAGTAAAAATTTCCAATTCTTAAATATTACCCGCCATATTCCCTCAAATTTTACTTCCGGTTTTTTTTCTACCGAGGTTTCCAACAACTTCCTTTTTAAACGTTGTTTCTTTTGTGACATAGCTTATTTTATCAGTTTATATTTTAAGTTCCTCAAAAAATTTACCCAATTTTTCTTCACTATGCCTCAATCTGACATTTTTTTCCTCAATTACGGCAATATCCGCCACTACTACATCATCTGTTGTTTTTTCATATTTTACCAATCTGGCATGCTCCAATTTATAATATTTCATCGCCAACTTTAATTTTTTCTCATCCAAGACTGTCAAATCCGCCATTACCATCATATCAAAAGGGGAGTCTGTTTTTAAATACCGACTAAATATTTTTTTATAAGCTAATTGTGATGGCCTTTTAACTTCATTTGCCGGCGAAAATATGTTTACTATAAAAATTTTTTTTGCTGTTGTTTGTTTATAAGCCTCCACCATCCCTTGTGGTAAAAAATTTGGTAATACCGATCCATACGTCGTCCCTGGTCCAATAATAATCACCTCAGCCTTATCCAGTGCCTCTATAGCCTTTTTATTGGCTTTTACCTTTGGTTCCAGCCATATTTTTTTAATCCTATCATCAGACATCCTTAACTCATCCACAAAATTCTCTCCCTTATATTCCTTACCACTGATAGTTTTCTGACACACATTAGCTACTTCCAACGTTACCGGAACCACTTTACCTTTCAACCTCGCCCCGGTCAATCGAGAAAAAAGTTCATCCACTTCACCTAGATTACCCTTCTTCTCCGATAAAAATTGAAAAAAAATGTTACCAAAATTTCTACCCCGACCATCTCTATATCTCAACATCTCCTCCCAAATTTCCCTTTGATTACCATCATCCCATAAAGAAATTAATGATCGCCAATAATCAGAAAATGCCAACACCTGCCCCCTTTCATCAGTCCGAATCCTACCAGTATCACCACCACTGTCAAAAGTTGTCACTATCGAGTCAACATGTTCAAATCCGGACTTTACCAAAGATTTGTTTATAATCGGCATGGCTGTGCCACCGCCAATAGTGCAAATCCTAATATTCTTATTCACAGAACCATTATATCCTACTCAAATGGTAAACTATGATTATGTTTTCACTTCTAATAAAAGAAGTCCGCTCTGTCTACCGTTGGCGCGAACTCCTTTGGCAAATGGTTGCCAGAGAAATTAAAGCCCGTTATAAACAATCGATTCTTGGCTATTTTTGGGTAATTTTAAACCCTCTAGCTCAAATGATCGTTATGAGCTTTGCTTTTTCCCTAATCCTGCGCATTCCTACCAATTCCAGCGCTAATATCCCTTATTCAATTTTTCTTTTTACCGCCCTGCTTCCTTGGAATTTGTTTGCCACCTCCCTTAATGCTTCTGCTTCCTCCCTGGTCAACTCCAGCTCCTTGATCACTAAAGTCTATTTTCCCAGAACTATTTTAGTTATTGCCACTATTCTCGCCAAAATCGTTGATTTTCTCTTTGCCAGCCTAATTTTGATTATTTATATAATTATCTATCGCCTCAGTATCAATCTAAATGTCTTGTGGATCATTCCCATCTTTTTGATTCAACAAATTTTTACCTTAGGTCTGGCTTTATTCTTTTCTGCCGCCAATCTTCTTTACCGCGACATCCAGTATCTCTTAAGTTTAATTCTAACTCTTTGGATGTATCTTACTCCGGTTATCTATCCCATGGAAATGGTTCCTGAACAATACCGTTTCATCTTTCAACTCAATCCTATGGCAGTTATTATCAATGCTTACCGTCAAACCATTCTAGGCGGCGGCAATCCTAATTATCTCAGCTTAAGTATTGCTCTCATAGTTTCTTTGATTACCTTGTTTATCGGTTTTTCTTATTTTAAATCTCGGGAAAAAGTCTTCGCCGACAATATATAGAGCTTTAGAAAAAAAATAAAATGAATTTTAAAGATTTAAAAATATGGCAAAAAAGCCACCAACTAACTCTAGACACCAAGAATTAGCCAAGATGTTAAAC
>JAGOQF010000017.1 GCA_017991615.1 Candidatus Shapirobacteria bacterium | reverse complement strand
CCTCTTTCTTTGGCAATTCGTTGTTGTAATTTAAAATAACTTTCTGGAAAATTATCTTTATCAACCAAAACCTGAGGATAAACCATAGCTTTGAAAATATTGAGTTTGCGTTCAGCTCGTTTTGGATTAGGATCACTGAGAGCCTCTTCCAGCCTTAAAAAATGAGCTTCAACTCGATCACCAGCCTTATCAGGTTTTAAATTCAATTCAGGGTCAATTGGTTGATGGTGATATTGTTTAACTGAATTATCGATATATTTTTGGATTTCAGGATTAGTTTTGGCAATAAATTCAGCTCCACTGATTTCTGACATACTAACAGTATAATCCATAACCAAAATCAATACCTCTCATTATTTTTTATAACTTATCTAGACCTAACCATTTTAAGCTATAATACTCATACTTTCGGGGATTGGCGCCCGCCTGCAAAAGCTACCGCTTTAGCGGTTGCGGGCAGGTAATTGGCTAGCGTTCAATCCTAATTAACAATTTACGGGGATTGGCGCAATTGGCTAGCGCGCGCGCTTCGGGTGCGCGAGGTTGCAGGTTCAAATCCTGTATCCCCGACCAAATCAGTTTATCAAGTTAAAAGTTTTTCAAGTTATAAAGTAAAAATAAAAAATAATAAATTTTCCAATCTACTTGATGAACTTTATGAACCCTCAACTTGATGAACTTGACAAACTTGATGAACTTGATGAACTTTTAACTTTCAACTCAATGTCCTCATAGTTCAACGGATAGAACGGCTGCCTCCTAAGCGGCAAATCTAGGTTCAATTCCTAGTGAGGACACTCAAAACAATTTATAGTATATTTTACCCCGTTATTAGGTCATATCCTCACCCATCCTTAGATAGCAGTCAAACTCTACCTCTGATAATAATTTTTTGCCAAAATCATCAAAATAATACAATCAACCATAATCTATATCAATTAAAACCTGTTCATTTTTATCACTTTTTTATCCCTAAATCGTCTTTTTTAACTCCCTTTTCAAACAAAAAATATAAAAAACACTAGCATTTTTATATTTCTTCAGTTCCAGCCATTATTCTCTACCAAACTCCAAATTACCGCATATTTTATACATAAAATATATATATTAACCGCACAATTTATTTATTATCCGCACAATAACCGACAATAATTATCTCAGGTTTAATCAATTTATTTACCGAAAATTTATTTTTAAAATAAACTTACTTAAATATAACAATTAAACACTTTAACCATCTTTATTACCGCAAATCAGCTATATAACCCAAAAACTTCCAATTTATAACCCAAAAAACCAATAATATCTACATACCTAATATGTAAATATTGCTCTGTTCTACCTCCTTTAAAACCTCAAAAATTACTATATCAATTAACCTCATTTTTAAACTTTAAAATCCTATTTTCAACCCTCTTTATCCGTCTCTTTGTTTAATCATCTTAAATTAAGATTAACCCTAAAATACCAATATCCATTATCATTTTTACTATCTGGCAGTCAAAACATCCTTCTGCTAAAACGTCATTACTTGCCGCTGTTAGAACATTTGAACCTATTTTTTCTTGTTTCTTATAGTCATCACTCTAATTTTATCTTTTTTAAAGATATCTTTTACCAAATCATTTACCTCTTCCAAACTCACTTGTCGACTCTTTTTTATCTCTTCATCCAAATCTCCCACCTCATTCTCCAAAAGCATTTTAGTTCCCATAAAACTTGACCAATAATTACTTCTATCCATTGCTAACTTGGTTTTACCTTCTATATAATCCTTAGCTCGATCCAATTCCTTTTTCCCAACCCCTTTATTATTCAACCGTTCCAGTTCCTCTCTAACTACCAATATTGCCTCATCCAATCTGTCTAACTTAACTCCAGACTGTATTCCCCAAAAACCCACCTCCTCAAAACTGTCACTAATGGAAAAAACATAATAAGCCAACCCCATATCTTCTCTAATCCTTTGATAAAGCCGAGATGAAGTGTTTCCTCCCAAAACTACATCTACTAACTTAAAAGCATATCTTCTCTCATCACTTCGCCTTAGTGCCGGTAATGCCATTGCAAAATGACCTTGTTCCACTTCCCGAGTCATATTCTTAACTAAACTTTCATTCATTTTTACCTTAACTTCTGGTAAACCTTTATAATTTTTATTTTCAAAATCTTCAAAATATTTTTTGACTTCATTATCGGCCCTGTCGTCAACGTTTCCCGCTACTACCACCACCATCTCCTTAGGATTAATTAGTTTATCTCTAAAATTTACCACTCTAAGTCGGTTAACCTTCTCAATATCCGATATCTCTCCAGCAATATCCCAACAACCAATTTCCGACTCACCGTACAAAAACTTGGTCATTTCTCCCGACAAACCCATCATTGGATTATCTCGATACATCCTTATCTCTTCCATAATCACTCCTCTTTCTTTCAAAACTTCTTTTTCCTCGTAAATTGAGTTTTTCAACATATCCGCCAGCAACTCTACCGCCCAACCGATGTTCTCTCTAATCGTTGTAATATGATATGAAGTCATTTCATGACTGGTACCAGCATTATATCCTGCTCCCTTACCATCAATCTCCTGATTTATCGTCGCCGCCGTCGGTCGTTTTTTGGTTCCCTTAAACGCCATATGTTCCAAAAAATGACTCATTCCAAACTCATCCTTCAATTCATACTTAGATCCTATCTTAATAAACACCTCAACTGTTACCGATTTTAAACCCTCAACCGGTACCATTATCGTCCGAATTCCGTTTTTTAGAGTTGAAATTCTAATTTTCATCTTTTTTCCGGTCTTTCAACCAATCTATTTATCATTAGCAGTCAACTATATATTTTGCTTGATATCTTTTGTAATATTATTTTGAGTTAATTTTGTTAACTATATCATTGTATCATCCTAACCTTCAGTTACTACCACAAAGTTTATCATCTTTCCTGGCACATATATCTCTTTAACTATCCGACTACCACTTAACCATTTTTGAATCTTTTCATTTGTCTTGGCTAAATCAATCACTTTATTTCTGTTTTCTACATCATCCGCCCCTACCCTTATCTCCGCTCTAACTTTGCCATTAATTGCCGCCGCCACCACCACCTCTTTATCTACTAAATATTCCTCTTCTGCCTCCGGCCAAGCAGACGCATGAACCGATCCTTCTTCACCCATCAACTGCCACCACTCCTCTGCCATATATGGTGCCATCGGTGCCATCAACTTAATCAATGTCTTCATTTCCTCATCTGATACCTGTCCGCCAACTGGCGGATTTGAGATCTTATTCAAACTCTCCATCATCTTCGCAATCGCCGTATTATATTTAAAACTCTCCATATCCCTAGTCACCCCTACAATCAATTTATTTATTATCACTTTAACCTCCTTACTGCTATCAGATTTACATATAGACTGATTAGATACCTCCTTGTCAAGGGAGGTGTCCCCCCACAGCGGCGGGGGGACGGAGGGTTTACTCCTTACCAATCTATCCATCCTCTCCAAAAACCTTTTCACCCCCATCAGTGTTTTTTCATTCCAAGCCATCGTCGCATCAAATGGCCCCATAAACATCAAATACATTCGAACTACATCAATACCATATTTGTCCGCCACCGTCTCCGGCACCACTACATTCCCTCGCGACTTGCTCATTCTCTGACCATCCGGACCCAAAATTACCCCATGAGAGATTCTTCTAAAATATGGTTCCTTGATTTCTGAAGGTACCGCTCCAATATCTCTCAAAAAGAGATAAATAAATCGTGAATATAACAAATGCAATACATTATGTTCATCCCCACCAATATAAATATCTACCGGTCCCCAATATCGCCACAATTCCTTATTCACTAACTCTTTTTGATTCTTAGGATCAGTATATCTTAAAAAATACCAATCGCTTCCCGCCCAATTAGGCATTGTATCCGTCTCTCGTTCCGCCTCGCCACCGCATATCGGACACTTTACCTTCACCCAATCGCTTATCTGCGACAACGGACTTCTACCGTCATCTGTCGGCTCATAAGCCTCCACCTCCGGCAAAACCACCGGCAAATCCGCCTCATCCACCGGCACCCAACTACATTTCTTACAACTAATCATCGGTATCGGCTCTCCCCAATAATGTTGTCTAGAAAATATCCAATCTCGCAAATGATACGACGCCGCCCTCTCCCCAATCCCTTTCTCTTCCAACCATTTAATCATTTTGTCTATCGCTTCCTTTGAATTCATGCCTTCAATCAACGGCGAATTAATTAATTCCCCATCACCTACATAAGCCTGTTTATCAAAATTCCACTTTTCTCTTGGTTTTATTACTGGCACCACTTCTAAACCAAATTTCTTAGCAAACTCAAAATCCCGCTCATCATGAGCCGGCACCGACATAATTGCCCCCGTGCCGTAACTGGCCAACACAAAATCCGAAATCCAAATCGGGATTTCTTTACCATTAACCGGATTGATTACATATAAACCCGAAAATACTCCCGTCTTTTCCTTGTTTAACTCCGTCCTCTCCAAATCACTCTTTTTCCTGGCATTTTTTACATAAGCCTCTATCTCCTCCTTCTTTTCACTTGACAAACTTGATGAACTTGACAAACTTTTAACTAAAGAATGTTCCGGTGCCACCACCATAAATGTCGCCCCAAACAAAGTATCCGGCCTGGTTGTAAACACTTCCAATTCAGAAACTGACGAGATGTCAGTTGATAACTTAAATCTTATTTTAGCTCCTTCCGACTTTCCAATCCAATTTATCTGTGATTGTTTAACTTTGTCAATAAAGTCAGTTTCCTTCAAACCTTCAATCAGTTTATCGGCATACTCTGTTATCTTTACTACCCATTGGGATATATTCCTCCGGCTAACTTCCGCCCCACACCGCTCACATTTCCCATCCACCACTTCCTCATTAGCCAAACCGATTTTACAACTCGGACACCAATTAATCGGCATCTCTTTTTTATAAGCCAATCCTTTTTTAAATAGTTGGATAAAAATCCATTGCGTCCATTTGTAATAATCAGGATCGGTGGTATTTATCTCTCGACTCCAGTCAAACGAATAAGCCAATTTTTTCATTTGTTCTTTAAACCGCTGAGTATTTTCCGCCGTCACCGTCTGCGGTTTTTTCTTGGTTCTAATGGCAAAATTCTCCGTCGGCAAACCAAAAGCATCCCACCCCATCGGAAACAAAACTTTCTTACCTCTCATCCGCCAAAATCTCGCTTGAACATCCCCGCCAGTAAACGAAAAGGCATGCCCTATATGGAGTCCGCTGCCGCTGGGATACGGAAACTCTACCAACACATATTTTTTATCTTTTTTATCTTTACCTTTTTCTCCCGCCTCATAAATCTCCGGGTGTGCCTCCCAATACTTCTGCCACTTATCTTCAATCAATTTAAAATCCATAATTACCCCGCCACTTCATTATCTACTAAAAATTTTTCTTCCATCAACCGCCCCTCCCGTCCTTCATTTGTCAATGTTCGCAATTCCAATCTTGCCATCTCACTCATAAATGAACCCTTGGTTATACCCTTATCCGTCCCCACCGCATACCTCTCCTGAGTTATTCCTCTTTTAACCGGCTTTTTTATTTCTTCACCAGTTTCATCTCGATTACTAATTATCTTCATTCCTTCTTCTGATACCCCAAAACCCCTTTTTCTCAAACTTTCACGGATAGCTTCTGATTTTTCCGGATTAACCATATTCTATTTTAACATTTCATCTCTCCATCATAAAGATGATATCCCCTTCTTTGTCCGTCCTTTTAATATCTATATTTCTTTTGGATAATCTTTCCAACACTTCCTCCCGAGGGTGACCAAATCGGTTTCCCCCACCGACGCTAATTACTGCCGTCGTTGGTTTAATTGCCTCCAACAATTCCTCACTGGTCCCGTTTTCCGATCCATGATGAGACACTTTTAATACCTCAATTTTTTGATCCAAAATTTGTCGCCACACCAATCTTTGTTCAGTTTCAATATCAATATCTCCCGTCAACAATACCGACCACCCCGTTGGTTTATACCTCAACACTCCCGCCAACGAATTAATATTGTCGTCCACCTCATAAATATTATTTTGCCCCGGAGACACCACCTCAAATTCAAACAAATTATTGCTAATAATATCATTTTGCCTTAATTTTTGTGAATAAATTTTTTGTTCAATATCATCACTCAACAACCCGTTGCTAAAAAATTTCTCCACTTTGTAAGCCTTCATTAAATCCCTTAATCCTCCAATATGATCACTGTCCCCGTGAGTCAAAATTACCGTCTCAATTGTCTTATCCCAAAACGGTATTTGTCTGGCCAAACATTCTCCCAGTTTTTTATTGTCCGGACCGGTGTCCACCAATATCTGAATATTTTTGTAACTGGCCAGTATGGCATCTCCCTGACCAACATCACAAAAAACCACCTTGCCTCGACTCTCCGGCAAGGTTAAATAAAAAACTACCAACCCCGCCGCCAACCCAAACAAAAAAATAATTTTATTTTTCATCAATTATGTCTCCCGATTTTTTAATTTTATCAATCCCCAAATCAATATCACATACCACCCAAACCCTATCAACCAATTAAAATTCACTCCCAAATTCGCCCACCACCATTGACTCACCACTCCCACCACTTCTCCAAAATATCTCAACAGCGGCCAAATCGTCCACAAGATTATTCGACCCACCATCGGTATTATCAATCCCACCATCGACCCTACTAATCCCACCACAGTTATCACCTCCACTGTCAACAGCACCAACAAATTACTTATCGGACCGACCAAATTTATTTTCCCAAACACCAATCCCATCACTGGACTAATCCACAAACTCACCCACAAACTCAACCCCCATGTCCCCTTCCACGGACTGGTCACCACCCCTATAAATGCCAAAAAACTCAACCAAAAACTCACCTCCTTAATCGACTCTGGCCATGCCGCCACTATGATTAATACACTCAAAATCAACCCTCTGGTCAAATTATATTTTCTCCCCAATATTTGTGCCCAATACATCACTCCTATCAATATCAAAGCTCTCACTACCGGTATTTCCCAACCCACTATCTCCAAATAACCCAAACTCAACAAAAATCCCACCCCAATAGCTGTTTTTCTCCCCAAAAATTTAGCCAACCATTCTACCGTTCCCCTAAATACCAACAT
>JAGOQF010000007.1 GCA_017991615.1 Candidatus Shapirobacteria bacterium | reverse complement strand
GATTGGGACTATTTTATTATTACTTTAATTTGCCGGCATATTGGTTGGGGCAAGGCAATCCTCAAGCTTTAGTGATTTGGAACATACTAGGATTTTTAATCACCGGGGTGATTATATTTGAATTTTTTAGAAAAAAAGACGTATGTTTAGGGTTAATTGTATCGAGTTTGTTTTTGATGGCACCACAATTGTTTGGAATTACTCAATATTTTTGGAATGCCAATATGGCAACATATTTGAGCGTTTATTTTTATTTGGCATTGTGGAATTTTTTGGAAAAGAAAGACAAAAAAGGAGTATTTTGGTTGGGAGTCACAAGCGGTCTGTTAACTCAATTTGAAGCGGCTTTTGGGATAGTTTGTATTTTATTTGCGATTTTGGTGGTAGTGGTAAACAAAAAGGCGGCTTGGTGGAAAAATTTTTTGGTAGGAATTGTGCCTTGGTTTTTGCCACAAATAGCTTTGGAAATAAAAAATAAATTTCAGATGACAAAATTATTGTTAGGGATGTTTAGTGGTCAAAATCAGGTATTAGGAGATAAATTACCGCTTGGTGAAATTGTTGTCAGTCATTTAAATTCGATGAGAAAGTTTATGGAAGGGCAGTTTATTTTACCCTATGGTTGGGGGTTAATAATTTTATTAATGTCAGGGTGTTTAATTTTAGTAAACAAAAAATACCGAAAGTTTGGGATATATTTTTTGAGTTTTTGGATATTAATGTTGGGGTTTTATATAACGATTTATCATTACCCTTTGAAAATGTGGTATTTGGAAAGCCTTAGAGTTTGGTATGTATTTGTGGTAGGGATGGGAATAGTAAGTTTGAGCAGATACAAAAAAATAATAGCCTTAATGATGGCAATATTTTTAATAAGAAATTTTGGGTTGGTTTATCAAGACCAATCTAAATTTATGGACCGAATATCAAGCGATGATCCAAAGAACTTAGCTAATTTGATGAAAAATATTGATTGGGTATATGAAAAAATGGCTGGGGACGGATTTGAAGCTTATTCTTACGTGCCAGAGGTTTATGATTATCCGAATCAGTATTTGTATTGGTGGTATGGCAATAAAAAGTATGGCTATATGCCAGAAAAAGTTTCTTACAGCTTAATGGAAGTACCTGAATATCTAAGATCTCAAAATCAATTTTATAAGAATGCCAGAAAAAACGAAAATGGAAAAATAGCTTTGATTTATGAAGTTAAAAATGATTATTTGGAATGGTTAAATCAGTTTAATGATTATTGTATGACGGACAAATGGGAAACAAAATGGAGAACAGCAATAGAAATCAGAGAAAAATGTCGCTGATTTAAAGATGAGTTTTGAGATATTGACCGGTGTAGCTTTTGGGAGAGTTGATGATGTCGGTGACAGTACCAACGGCAACAATTTCACCGCCTTTGTCCCCGCCTTCGGGACCCATATCAATAATCCAATCGGCATTCTTGATAATATCTAAATTATGTTCGATAACAACAACGGTGTTGCCTTTATCAACTAAGCGGCGGAGGACGGCAATAAGTTTGTCAACATCATAAAAGTGGAGTCCAGTGGTGGGTTCGTCAAGAATATAGAGTATACGACCATTTTCTTTTTTGACCAACTCACGACTGATTTTAAGACGTTGAGATTCACCGCCAGAAAGAGTGTTTGACGGTTGACCCAACTCTAAATATCCCAAACCGACTGATTGAATAGTTTCCAAATTTCGTTTTAGTTTGGGGATATTTTTAAAAAAATCAATGGCCTCATCGACAGTCAGATCTAAAATTTGGGAGATATTTTTGCCTTTGTATTCGACTTCCAAAGTTTCTTCTTTAAAACGACTGCCATGGCATTCGTCGCAAGTAACATAAATATCGGGAAGAAATTGCATTTCAATTTTGATCTGACCTTGACCTTGGCAAACAGGACAGCGACCATTTTTGACATTGAAAGAAAAACGACTAGCGTCGTAACCGCGAAGTTGGGCTTCAATGGTTTGAGACATAAGTTGACGAATATCATCAAAAATTTTGGTATAAGTAGCGGGATTGCTCCGAGGAGTACGACCAATAGGAGATTGATCGACTAAAAGGACATCGGAAATATGTTCAGTACCGGTAATTTGATCAAATTTGCCAATGGTGCCATAATAACTTCCTAAAATTGATTTGCGAACACCACCATAAAGGGTATCGTGAACCAAGGTCGATTTGCCGGAACCGGAAACTCCGGTAACACAAACTAGTTTGTTTAGAGGGAAATCAACATTGATATTTTTAAGATTCCATTGCTGGGCATTGGTGATGGAAATTTTGTTTGATTTTAGTTGAGCCGAAATAGGATTGGGAGAAGATTTTATTTTTAACTTACCGGAAAGATATTTTCCTGTCAGAGAATTTGGAGAAGTTTTGATATCTTTCAAAGACCCTTGGGCAACAATTTGACCGCCCTTTTTGCCAGCGTAAAGACCAAAATCAACCACATAATCGGCATTTCTAATAACATCTTCATCGTGTTCGACAACAACCAGGGTATTGCCGGTGTCACGGAGTTTTTTGAGAGTTTCAATGAGGCGATTGTTATCGCGAGAGTGAAGACCAATAGTGGGTTCGTCAAGAATATATAAAACCCCAGTAAGACCGGTGCCGATTTGACTGGCGAGACGGATACGTTGAGATTCGCCACTGGAGAGAGTGCCAGCTTCGCGGTCGAGACTGAGATAATCCAAGCCGACAGCCAATAAAAACTCAATTCTGGCAGCCAATTCTTGTTTGATAGGAATTAAAATTTCTTTTTCTTTGTCGCTTACCAAAGCTGAATCCAAATTATTCAGCCAATGACTGAGTTTATCGATGGGATATTGAGTGATTTGATAAATATTTTCGCCTAAGATATGAATTGAGAGAGCTTCTTGATTGAGACGGCTGCCATGACAAAGTTGACATTCGGTTTTGGTCATAAATTTTTCCAGTTCGTCACGAATAGCATCGGAACCGGAATTAATATAGCGGCTTTCCATCATTCGAGCCCGCCAGTCAGGAAATTTAGAACGATCGATTTGATATTTGGAACCCAAACCTTTACATTCGGGACAAGCGCCTTGAGGTGAGTTAAAAGAAAACAGGCGAGGTTCAATTTCTGGTAAAGAAATATTGCAGTTGGGACAGGCAAAATTTTCGGAATAGAGAGTATCGTGAAAATCTTTGGGAAAATCAGGAAAATCAAAAGAGGAACTGATAACTTCAGAGATAATCACCAAACCATTGGCCAGTTTCATCCCCTGTTCAACACTATCAATAAGACGATCGGTGAGAGGTTTGGGTTCTTTAAGAGTGTCTTTGTTGACGGAAATTCGATCAATAACAACATCAATATTATGTTTGTTGGTTTTGGCAATGCCAAAATCAGAATATAAATCGATGATTTGGTTATCAACCCGAATCCATTTATAACCTTGTTTTTTGAGATTATCAGTCAGACCTCTAAAATCCCCTTTTTTGTCACGGATAATAGGAGCTAAAACTAGAAACCGATAATAATTGAGACCCTTGATTTGGTAGCCGGCAATATTGATGATTTGAGAGACAATTTGGCGACTGGTTTGAGGAGCAACTTCTCGACCGCATTTGGGACAATGAGGGTGACCAATGCGGGCAAAAAGTAAGCGGAGATAATCATAAATTTCAGTGATAGTACCGACAGTTGATCTGGGGTTGTGAGAAATGGCTTTTTGATTGATGGCGATTGAAGGCGACAAACCATCAATTAGGTCAACTTCGGGGCGCTTCATATTGCCCAAAAATTGTCGAGCATAAGCAGAGAGACTTTCAACATAACGGCGTTGACCTTCGGCAAAAAGAGTGTCAAAAGCCATACTGGATTTGCCAGAACCAGAAACTCCGGTAAAGACAACCAATTTATTTTTGGGGAACTCAAAAGAAACATTTTTAAGATTGTTTTCTCTGGCACCTTTAACAACGATTTTATCTAACATAGAGTTTGTAAAGTTATAAAGTTTATCAAGTTAAAAGTTTAGATTAATAATTTTAAATTTTATATTTCATTAAAATTTATTGTAATAATGCTCACAAACTTCCCAAATATTCCCCCATTCATCTTCGAATTGAAAATATTTATAAAGAACAGGTTTTTCTAAAACAATTATTTTTGAAATATGTTTTGGTTTTAATTTTTTGATTCTTTTATATTCGCTTTCGATATCTTTAGTTCTAAGTTCTGGGGTTACATTATTTCCTTTTTCAACTTTTTCTCCATCAATGGTGTAATTATAAAGACCTATTTCTCCAAAATCTGCCCATCTATCTTTTTCTCTATGACTAATTTTTTTCTTAAATATTTTTTCATAAAAATCGATGGCTTTATCTAAGTTATCAACCCAAATATAAAATCCTTCTATTTTAAACATATTTTATAAATAAATTAATAATCTTCGATTTCACGGATTTTGTCTCTAATTTTAATAGCGGATTCGAAATCAAGATTTGAAGCTAAGCTTCTCATTTGTTTTCTGAGTTCACGAATTTGTTTCTGACGTTGATTGGGAGTCAAGGTGGAAACATCAATTTTGAACCAGTCCGGTTTTTCTTCGGGAACAACCGCTTCAACAATTTGAGGACGAATTGATTTTACCACTGATTTGGGGGTAATGTGATGCTCTTGATTGTATTTGAGTTGGATGCGACGACGACGATTGACTTCTTTGATAGCACCGGTCATAGCTGAGGACATAGTATCGGCATACAAAATAACACTGCCGGAAATATGGCGAGAGGCTCGGCCCATAATTTGAATTAAAGATGATTGAGATCGAAGAAAACCTTGTTGATCAGCATCAAGAATGGCGACTAAACTGACTTCTGGCAAATCAAGACCTTCACGAAGAAGATTGATGCCGACCAAAACATCGTAATCGCCGGAGCGAAGATTGTCTAGAATTGTGGAACGTTCCAAAGTAATAATATCAGAATGAAGATAAGCCACTTTAAAATTATGTCCAGTTTTGGTGGAGTCTGACAAATAAGTTGAAAGATCTTCGGCCATTCTCTTGGTGAGAGTCACCACCAAGGTTCGCTCTTTTTTATCAACCCGTTTTTGAATTTCATTAATAAGATTGGGAATTTGATTTTTGGTAGAACGGATACTAATGTCAGGATCAACCAATCCAGTAGGGCGGATAATTTGTTCGACGACATGATTTTTGGATTTTTTTAATTCATAGGGAGCGGGGGTAGCAGAAACATAAATAATTTTGGAAACTCGATGTTCAAATTCATCAAATTTAAGGGGTCGATTGTCCAAGGCTGAAGGTAATCTAAAACCAAAATCAATCAGATTTTGTTTGCGGGCAAGATCGCCGGCATACATACCACCGATTTGAGGAACAGTAACATGGGATTCATCAATAACTGTTAAAAAGTTTTTACCCCAAAGACGGCAAAAATAATCGACTAAGGTATAAGGAGGATCACCGTGTTGGCGATCTTTGTCAAAATAAATGGAATAATTTTCAATCCCGTTGATATAGCCAGTTTCTTGGAGCATCTCCAAATCATATTCGACCCGCTGACGAATCCGCTGAGCTTCTAAAATTTTGTTTTGAGATTTAAACAAGGCAACTTGCTGGTCACAGTCGCGACGGATTTGGGTAAAAATATTGTCTAAATCTTGATAACCACCAACATATTGTTTGGCGGGAAAAAGTTTGAATTGGTCAAGTTTTTTTTCGATAGCGGTAAAAGGGTGACGTTGAATAATACCAACCAAATCATCACCGTTGAATTCCAAAACCAAAAAAGAATCTGTATAAGAAGGCCAAAGTTCAATAATATTGCCACGAACGCGAAAAGTGGATCGTTTAAACTCAAGTTCAGACCGGGTATAAAACAAGGAAATAAAATTTTCCATTAATTGACGGCGGGGATAATTTTGACCGACTTGAAGCATTAGGGTCAGGGCTTCAAATTCGTTGAGGTCACCAATATTGTAAATACAACTGACGGAAGCAACAACAATGTTATCATTACCCGACAAGAGATTGGAAGTGGCTTCCAAACGAAGACGGTCGATTTTATCGTTAATATCAACCTCTTTGGCAATATAAGTATCAGAGGCAGGAAGATAGGCTTCGGGTTGATAATAATCGTAGTAAGAAACAAAATAAGAAACTTTGTTTTTAGGGAATAATTCTTTAAACTCTTGATAAAGCTGACCAGCTAGAGTTTTGTTATGAGAAATAACTAAGGTTGGTAACTGAGTGTTTTGGATGACATTGGCAATAGTAAAAGTCTTGCCCGAACCAGTCACCCCCAAAAGGGTTTGATGGGGAATATTTTGTTTAACTCCATAAGAAAGTTTGGCGATAGCTTGGGGCTGGTCACCTGAAGGTTGGTAGTCTGATTGGAGATCAAAAGACATACCAGTTATTTTAGCAAAAATGTTTGGGTTTTATTTGGGTGAAGCCAAACCTAATGAAATTAGGGTTTTATAACAACTTAATGAGAAATAACAATTAAGGATCGTTAAATTTAATATAGCTTTCCGGTGGTCTTATATATTTTAAGAAAGGCTTATCTCTGATTACAATTATATTTGTTCCGTACCCGCCAGCTTCGATAACAACGTTCTTGCCATTTTCCCATTTTAGGAACATGGCAACATGGCCATTTTTTAATTCTGATCCCTCAACTCTACCCTTTATAGCCAGGTCCCCTGCTTTTACTTCAGACAAAGGAACTTCTTTCCAACCACTATTCGGGTCATTTAGTTTTCTCCATAAACAAGAAACATTTTCACAGCCAAGATCTTTTCCTGTTAGTTGATAATAAACCCATCTAACATAGCCGATACAATCAAGACCAACATTTTCCTGATCATCAACTCCCTTAAAAATTTCAGTTTTACTCCACCTTCTGTTTACCCCAATTTGGTTATACCAACCACATTTAGCACTAACGCTGCAATACCAAACTTTTCCTTTTAGAGACATGGCGGTGTTTACCAGATCTTGTCTGGAAACATTACCAATCGTTACTTTGGGTAAAACAATTTTTCCTGGTGGCGGTTCATCGATAACAACGTCACCAACTTTCGGACGAATATAAGAAGCTTTGACGGCTAAACAACTCCTGACAAACTTATTGTAGTCTCCCTTCAAAGCATTTGATAAATAGTTTACCGATCTTGTTTCTCTACCAAAACCTGGATCTTTTAGGACAATATCTCCATCTTGAGTGACCGCAACCGCTGTTACCCAATGACCATAACCACTATCTCCTCCCAAAAGTACTAAAACGACATGATCACTACAAATAAGCTTTTTAATTTGATCAGATGTACAGTGAAAAGCTTCTTGAGTGGTTACAGCGTCTTTACCCAAGTATTTTACTAACGCATTTCTAATAGTTGTCCAACTAGTTCTGTATTGGCAAAATGCGGTATTTGCGGCAAATTTATTGTCAATCAACCAATTTGGAGTTCTTTGTGGGTTTTGCGCCCGAAGAATAGTCGAAGTGGACGCCAAACCACAACCAGTATTACAAACAGTGGCTTGATAACCCTTGCTTCCAACAGGGCATGTTTTGTCAAAAATTTTGTCAGCCCAAGCTGGATCACATTGCCAGGTGGCAAATGTTTTATTTGACAGATCACAAGAAAGTGGTTTATTTATTTTCACTCTATCTAAATTGGATGTAGCGTAAATTGAACTGACTTCAACCAAAATAGATTTGGTGATGTTATTAACGGTCTTGACAGTGACGATAGCAGTGCCGGGTTTTTTGGCGGTGATATAACCTAAACTATTAACGGTAGCTACGGTAGTATTGTTACTAGACCATTGTAATGATTTGTCGGTAGCGTTTGTAGGCACAACTGATGCAGATATTTTCTGGATTTCATCAGAATAAAGTTTAATAGAAGTGGCATTAAGATTAATATCGTTAGGAACGAAGGTGGAGGTGGTTGGAGTAGGAATAATCTGAGAAGTGGTGTCAGTAACAGTAATATTAGACCGACTGGTTCGGCCGTTGACACTAGTGGCAGTGATGGTAACATTACCAGGATTAACGGCAGTAACCTTACCGGAAACATCAACAGTAGCAATATTAGTATTACTGCTAGACCAATTAAGATGACGCCTGGTAGTAATAATTGGGGTATAAATAACAGTCAATTGAGCAGTATTATTTTTTGATAGTGAAAAAGTTGATTGATCAATACGAATAGATGATGGTTCAATAACTGTTTGGGTAGGAATAGGAGCAGAGGTGGGAGCAGAAATCATGGTAGAGGCAGAAATAGCCGACTTGATAGCAGTATCTTTGACAGCGACTGAAATTTCGGCAGTTTTATCATTGACGGTTTTGGCAATAATTTTGGTGGAACCTGGAGAAGCGGCGGTAACAATTAGCCTATTTTTAGCACTTTCAATTCGGGCAATGTTTGAGTCTTCTACTGTCCAAGTAATGGTATTATCAAAGACGCCTAAAGGAAGAATAGAAGCCTTTATTTCTTGTTGCTCTCCTGGATAAAGTCCAACTTGATAGGCACTAAGATGAAGAATTTCAGGATAAATTGTAGGAATGGGCGTACTAATGGCTCTGGTAGTTGATTGAGGGGAATTAGTGGGAGTGGGGGTGGGGGTAATGGTAGGATGTGGAGTAGAGGTAGGATAAGGGGTGTTAGTGGGAATAAGAGTGGGTTTGGAAGTGGGAATAACAGTGGGAATGACAACGGTTGGAGCTGGAGTCGGGGTTTCAATTTGAATTTCTTCAAAATCTTTACCACCTGAATTATTGGTAACGACTTGAGTTTTTTTAGATTTACCACCACCAATAATACTTAAAATCAAGAGAAGAATAATCAAAATCAAAGCACTAGTAATTACTTTGACTGCTAGGCTTGCATTTTTAAACCAATCAATGATATCCATATGTTGAGTTTAACAGAAGACTAAAAAATTATATAACTTTATGTTAGATTTTTATAATGTTGACTAAGGTTTTATCAATTGTTAGCGTAGGCTTGCAAGGGATTGAGGTTGAAATTGAAACCAATGTAGCTGAAAAAGGTTTTCCAGGATTTAGTATTGTTGGATTAGCTAGTAAAGCGAGTGAAGAGGCTAAAGAAAGAGTCAAAACAGCAATAATTAACTCTGATATTGAGTTTCCAAATGCAAAAGTGACTATCAATTTGGCGCCGGCTGATTTGCCCAAAGATGGATCTTGTTATGATTTACCGATATCAGTGGGGATATTATCTTCTATAGGAGAATTAGTTTTACCAAAAGAAAAAGCTTATTTTTATGGAGAGTTATCTTTGGACGGAAGTTTGAGACATACCAGAGGGGTATTTTTATTGGCATTGCTAGCAAAAGAAGAAGGGGTTAAAAAAATATTTGTACCCAGGATGAGCGCCAATGAAGCTAGCGTAATTGAAGGCATTGAGGTTTATCCAGTGGATAATTTGAAAGGATTGATAAAACACTTGAGTGGAGAAAAATTGATAACTCCGCTTAAAAAAGTGGAGACTGATGAGATATTGAGCGATATTAGACCGGAGTTTGATTTTGCAGAAATTTTAGGACAAGAACAGGCTAAAAGGGCTTTAGAAATTGCCGCGGCCGGCGGACATAATATATTTATGATGGGGCCACCAGGGTCAGGTAAAACCATGTTATCAAGAGCTGTGTCGGGGATTTTACCAAACTTGACGGAAAAAGAAAGTCTGGAAGTGACAAAAATTTATTCAATTACCGGCAATATTCCACCGGGAGGATCGTTAATCCGCCACCGACCATTTAGATCGCCACATCACACCACTTCTCAAGTAGGATTGATTGGGGGTGGAAGTAATCCCCGTCCGGGCGAGGTATCGTTGGCGCACAGAGGGGTGCTTTTTTTGGACGAATTTCCTGAATTTGGCAGAAATTCATTAGAAGCGTTAAGACAGCCACTGGAAGACGGATTGGTAAATATTTCTCGAGCGGCGGGGTCGGTAACATTTCCAGCTCAATTTATGCTGGTAGCGGCGGCCAACCCTTGTCCGTGCGGCTATTTAGGTGATCCTAAAAAAGAATGTAAATGTACCAGTTTTCAGATTTTAAATTATCGAAAAAAATTATCTGGGCCGATTATGGACCGGATTGATATTCATCTAACGGTGCCGGCGGTAGATGTTAATAATTTGATGATAGGCAAGGATGAGATCAACCGTAATGAAAAATCAGAAACTATTAAACAACGGATTGTAGAAGCCAGAAAAATTCAAAGTCAACGATTTAAAGATTTGGCTCAAGTTCATAGTAATTCAGATATGAAAAATCGTCATCTGAAGGAATTTGCCAATCTGAATCCGGAAGCCAATTTATTGTTAAAACAGGCGGTTAATAAATTTAATCTGTCGGCTAGAGTTTATTTTAGGTTAATTAAAGTTGCCAGAACAATTGCTGATTTGGACAAAAGTAAAGAAATTAAACAAAATCATATTGCTGAAGCTTTGCAATATCGAGTAAAAAATGATGAGTAATAAGGTAAAAAATTATAAAAAAGGCAAAGAAGGAGAAGAAATCGCCAAAAAATTTTTGGAGCAAAAAGGATTTAGATTGATTGAGTCTAATTACAACAATAAATTGGGAGAGATAGATCTAATTATGTCAAACAAAGAGGTGTTGGTGTTTGTGGAAGTAAAACTAAAAGTTGGTGATAAATTTGGCTCACCAGAAGAAATGATTTCAAAATATAAACTAAATCGGATCAGACGAATAGCGGAATCTTTTTTAATGTTAAACCCGGAAATAAAAAGAAACTTTTTAAAATACAGACTTGATGCCGTCTGTATAGTTTTGAATGAAGATAAGACTGTAACCAGAATTAATCATTATGAAAATTTATATGACTGAGTGGACAAAATGGCCGATAAAAACAATCGAGAAAAAAGATTTGCCACAGCAATTAAGAGAAATTAGGATGTGTCCGGAAAAACTTTATTATCGAGGCGAATGGAAAAGTGAATTGTTTGATAAGGTAGTGGGTATAGTTGGCAGCCGCCAGATGACTCGATACGGTCGGGAAACGGTCAACAAAATTATGCCGGAAATTGTTTTCAGAAAAACGACAGTAATTTCTGGGTTTATGTACGGAGTGGACAGTGAATCTCATAGTCGATGTTTGGAATATGGCGGAAAAACGGTGGCAGTTTTGGGCAGTGGCCTGAATCAACCGTATCCAAAAGAAAACAATCGACTTTATACACAAATACTAAACACCGGTGGAGTGGTGATATCAGAATATGAAGCTGATTTTGGAGCGACAGTATGGAGTTTTCCTCAAAGAAATAGAATTGTGGCTGGGTTGGCAAATATAGGCATAGTGATTGTAGAGGCGGGGATAAAGTCAGGAAGTTTAATTACGGCTAAATTAGGATTAGAACAAAAGAAAAAAATTTTGGCAGTGCCGGGACCAATAAATTCAAAAACATCCGAAGGAACCAATTGGTTGATTAAAACTGGCGCCGCCAAAATGATAACCGAACCAATAGACATTTTTGAAGATAAAATAGCGATGCCGGATCAGGAAAATTTGTTCAAAGATTACAGCAATTTAAGTGATTTGGAAAAAAATATTATTGATGTTTTGGAAAATGAACCATTAAACAGCGATGAAATTTGTCAAAAAATTAAAAAACCAATTACAGAAATTTCAACAACTCTGTCGATGATGTTAATGAAGGATTTACTAATAGAGGAAGAAGGAAAGTTTTTTATTTCTTAAAGATAATTAGTCCAATCAGAAATAGGAGCGGTGTTGCCACAAACGAAGTTGATGGCATACAAAACTATAGCCGGAATAAGCAGGATAAGAATAACTTTGACGGGACGTTTGGTAAAAAACTTTTTATAACTTAACAACATAAACGGATAAATGGGAGCAATGTAACGGCTAATATCGCGATGAGCCACCAGCAAAGTGGCTAAGGTAAAGACTAAGGGATAAATGGCGACAATATCAAATTTATATTTTTTGACTAAACGATAGACTCCGTAAATAGCAAATAAAAAGATATAAACAATATCCTCCAACCAAATAGTATTGATCCAAGATTTGGTACTGATAAAAACCAAATAGGGCAAGAAATTGAGATGAAAGTTGTCGCCGCTGTGAAAATATGCCCAAAAGTTGCCGGTTTGGAGATAATAAAAATAAAAGATTAAAACGATGGTGATGGGAACTAAAATGTAGGGAAAATATTTTTTAAAGACTGACCAAAAATGACGGGTGTCGAGCCATCCTTTGAGAGCGATAATGCCGTATGAAACCAAAAGAAGGATAGCCGGCGTTTTGAAGGTCATTGCCAAAGCGGCAAAAATAGCTGACCACCAAAATTTATTTTTTTTATAAAAAAATATTGAAGCCAAGGTGGTGGCTAAAAACCAGGTTTCAGGGGCGCCGACTTGGCGGAGGACAAAAAATCGGGCTGGGAAAAATAAAAAAACAATTGTCAGCCAAAAAGATTTTTTTTCCTTGATATAGAGCTGGAGAAATTCATATAAAATCAGACTCAAAAAGATTGAACCCAAAAGGGTTGAAAAAATCATAGCCTTGGGACCGGTGGTGAAGTTACTAAAAAAGGTGATTAAGGCCGGATAACCGGGAAAATGAGCAGGATAATATTCCAGAGGTTGAGGTAAAGAAAAATTGGGACCGATACAATTTTTGTTGTAACCGCATTTGGAAATAACCATATAATTTGGGCCGTCGTAATTGGCAAAAATAGTCTCCAAAGAAACGTTATCAAAACCAATTTTGCCGGGGAGATTGAAGTAGAAAATCAACCAAAATCCGATGGTAGATAAAACAGTAAGAATAATAAGCTTAAAATGACGATGATATTTGGTAAAATACATATAAACTATTTTACTACATTTTTTGGCCCTATCGTTGCCGACTGAAGTCGAGCATCCTCGTCCCGATGAAATCGGGACGGGACTAGCGGTGTTAAGATAATGCCGTATACTTATATTTTAGCATCCGTAAAAGATAACTCTTACTATATTGGTTCAACTAATAATTTAAAAAATCGTATTGAGTATCATAATGAAGGCAGGTCAAAATATACTAAACTTAAAAAACCTTGGAATTTGATATACTTTGAAGAGTTTTCGAGTCTTTCTTTGGCTAGAAAAAGGGAAAAGCAAATTAAATCTTGGAAAAGTCGAGAAGCGATTGAAAGACTAATTAAAACTAGGGCCCTATCGTCTAGCGGTTAGGACAGCGGATTCTCATTCCGCTAACCGGGGTTCGAGTCCCCGTAGGGTCACAGACTTTATATCATTTACTACCATTTCATTGGATTTTTTATTGCTTCGGCTATCGTTTGACCTAATTCACCTTCTTTAATGGGTGTATAAATAAAGTCTAAATAGTCGAACTTCGGACGACTCACTTTATTTAATTGACCATTTTTAACTGCTATTCTAACTTCTGACCTGCCTTCCCCTTTCCCATCGCTATTGGGTCCTAAAACATCAAATATTAACGATATGGAAACTACTCTTATATATTTATAAGCAATATCTAATGAGTTTTTTTCCACCGAATTGTCACTATAAATTATAAAAGCAGGGGTATAATCTAGTCCAAAATTAGGTTCGTTACTTGCCCTCACTAAACCACTATCTCTAATTTCCTCAAAAATCTCTTTAACACCTGATTTATCTAAAATTTCTTTATCCCTCCTTATTCCTTCATAGAATTCTTTCCAAAACTCATCTTCTTTTCTTTTTTTTTCGGCTGCTTCTTTAGCTTGTCGCGCTTAAATTTCTTGATTAAAAGGTTCTAAAATTCTTTTTATTTCTTCGAATTCTTTTGACATATCAAAATATATCATATCTACTCATAAAGTCAATAAATATGTATGTTTAGATTAAATATGTATTTAATGTGTATGGATTGTCTGGGAATTAAAATCTTTTTATATAAGGATTTTAATAAATTTATCAAAATCTAAAAGAATTAGGAATGAATCTGTAAAGATAATAGATATCACCTTGTGAATTAGTATTGGTCGAGAATATGGAGAGATAGGAATGCAAGAATTTTTTCAAATTAAAATGAAAGTCTCTCATAAGGTTTAATTTGAAAGTTGTTTTTATAAAGTTTCCGCTTTTCTGAAATATCAACTGGCAACTCTTGGTTAAATAATCACATTTTTAATTACTTTGTATTTATATATACGTGTGTTTATTTATTTTCTACAGATTACCTGAAAATTATAGAAACCTAAAATAGGGATCATTGTTAAAGAACGAATTTTTGCCATAAAATTAGAGTTAAAAAATTTTTTATTTTTAAAAAATTTAAAAGATAATTTAATTATTGGATCAACTAACGGATATTTAAACTGTTCTAGGGAATATTGATATTTTTTAAAACCAGATTTTTTACATTGATTTAATAGATCATCAATTTTTTTATATTCATTAATATGATCGGGTGATAAAGCAGGTTGGTTAAATTTATTTTTATAGAAGTACCAAGCCCAATTTTTTTTATAAACGGTGCATAAAATTAATGATCCATTTGGTTTTAGTGATTTGTAAATATTATTTAAGAATTTCTGTGACTGAGATAAATGTTCGAGAACTTGAGAACAATAAACTAAATCATATTTTTCTTTTGTTAAATCTATATTATTTAAATCATTATTGATTAATTTAATTTTTTTATCTTTTTTCATTCTTTTTCTGGCGTGTTCTAAGGCGACGTTAGAGAAATCTATTCCTGTTAATAGGGCATTTTTATTCAATTTTCTAAATATTCTTAAAGTAATACCTTGCCCACATCCTAAATCAATAATAGACCTACTTCTCTTAACCATAGAGATCAAATTACTTTGAATTTTTTTATTGGGTACTGAAAAATCTAGTGGGGAGTCTGTAATACTTAAATTTATATAACTTTCATTAAAAAATTCTTGAGAATTTTTAGTATTAATAATCTTTTTACTCATAACTACCGAGCTAATAATAACTAAATTTTATATTAAATCTTAATCTAATTCTATTAACAGTGTTTTTGTATTTAGTGCGATTCTTTAGATAATCGGATATGAATTTTGTTGGACTTATAGAGGAAAATGGGATATAAAATAGTAAATGGTAAAATTGCCGATAAGAGGTATATACTTTGACTTATGCAAAAAAGAGAAATTTTTTGGTGGGTTTTGGCTGGGATATTGGGTTTGATTTTGGTGGCTTTGATAGTTGGATATATCAGTTACAGCAGAATGGTGGTCAAACCAAACAAACCGCAAACAGAGAGTTTACTTTTGCCGACAGCAACACCGACACCAGATCCGTTAGCGCCGTATTCGATATTATTGCTAGGTTATGGTGGAGCCGGTCATGAGGGTGGATTTCTGACCGATTCGATTATGGTGGCTAAAATCAGACCAAGAGACGAGGAGATAGATTTAATATCAGTCCCCAGAGATTTGTGGGTTAAAATACCCCTGAACGACGAGGAAAGTATTAATAAAAAAATAAACGAAGTTTTTTATATCGGGATGGATGACAAAAGATATTCTAACAAAAAAGTGGAATTTACCGGTAGAGCTGGTGGTGGTGAACTGGCTAAAAAAGTTATTGGGGAAGTATTGGGATTTAAGATTGATTATTTTGCTTCAATCGACTTTGACGGGTTTATAAAAATAATTGACAATTTGGGAGGAATTAAAATAAAAGTATCTAAAACTTTTGATGATCCCAAATATCCAATAGAAGCCAACATTAATGATACTTGTGGCAAAACTGATGAGGAAGTAACAGTATTAACAGCCACCATGTCGGGAGAAAAGTTGGAAGATCAATTCCCCTGTCGGTATGAAAATTTACATTTCGACAGAGGTTGGCAACATATGGATGGAACGACAGCACTAAAATTTGCACGATCACGACACTCGCCAACAGACGGGGGTGATTTCAACCGAGCAGAGAGGCAAAAATTGGTGGCAAATGCAGTTAAAGACAGAGTAATCAATATTGGATTTATTTCTAAAATTGTGCCAACAGTCAAAATTCTATCCCGCCATATTATGACCGATATTGACTTTACTACTATGAACGAATTGGTGATTAGATTACCTCAACTATCGGAATATAAAATAATATCGCTGACTCTGACGGATAAAAATGTGCTAACTCACGGAGTGGCGACCACGGGTCAATTTATTCTGCAACCCAAATTGGGAGAGAATAATTGGGAAGAAGTCCATAAATTTATTGAAAATAAAGGGATAGCAACATCATCGGCAATAATTGAAGGTCAAAATTGAATAGAAAATTTTTCAGAGAGTAAACTGACCGGATTGATAGATAACTTTTTTGGAACCGTCGGCAAGAGTAGCAGTGACAATGCGGTCGGTGGTGGCAATAATGTCGGTATGAACCGAAGAATCGTTGAAACCCAAATTATTCCAATCAGTGGGAGATAATTTTTTAGAATCACCAAAATAAGTGTCTTTGTAGGCCGAGCCAAGAGCTAAATGAGTGTTACCAAATTGACCGCCAAAATTTTCATCATATAAAGTTTCTGCCATAAATTTGTTGATTTTAGAAAAGCGTTTGTCAGTTAAAGAAAATTCACCGATTTTATCTGAATTGGTAACTTTGATTAATTGGTTTAAAAAGTTTTGACCATAACCGGCTTTGGTATCGACAACAAGACCGTCTTTGAAAGTCAGGTGAATATTTTTGATTAAGTTGCCGCTACGATAAAGCGGCTGATCAAAAAAGATGTAACCGCTGGTATGACGCCAATCAGGAGAAGTAAAAATTTCAAAACTGGGAATGTTGCGACCGCCGCCACCAAGCCATTGACGATGTTTTCCGAGACCAATATTAAGATCGGTATCTTTGGCTTTAATATTAAGATTAACAATATTGAGTTTGTTTAATTTTTGTCGTAACTTTTCAATTTTTTGTTGAACTGAACGCCATTTCTCAACCGGACGAGAATGAGTCAGATAACAAGCTTTGATAACTTGTTGCCAGGCTTGACCGAGAGTCAAATTGGCTTCTTTGGCCATAGCCGGAGTGGGATAAAGACCGATAGTCCAAGTGAGTTTACCTTTATTTTCTTTGGAATCGCGCCAATCTTTGTAGGGTTTGAAAACTTGATTTCGATCCATAATTTTTTGAGGATCAATACCTTCGAGTTGGTGCAAGTTGGTTTCACCTAAAATCATTAAAAAATGATCAGCTTGACGAACTCGACCTTTAAGAAGAGCGGTGGGAAAAAAGGTTAATTGACTTTGGTTGGCCAATTCAAAAAAATCTCGATCTAGCTCGTTGGGCAAATATTGAATAAGAGCATGAGCGCCACTTTTGAGAACGGTGCGATACAGAGCAATCAAAAGTGGTTTGGCTGATTCGGGGACTTGAAGAAAAACAACTTCACCCGGTCTAACTCCCCGACCACTATTAAGAGCAAAATTAACTAAAACATCGGCATAATTTTTTAGAATTTTTTGAGAAGGCTGGTACATATTAGGCGCGAATAATGCTTAAAACTTCATCTCGCTTTTGAATCATCAATTCTTCCGAGTCAGCTTCCAGATTGAGACGAAGTAGAGGTTCAGTATTGGAAGAACGGAGATTAAAACGCCAATCCCCCATTTCAAAAGTCAGACCATCCATTTTTTCGACCGGAGAAATGGCTTGAGGGGCGTAGGTTGATTCAATTTTGGACATAACCGCAGGAACGTCGGCTACTTTGTTATTGATTTCACCGGAGATGAAATATTTGGAATTGAGTTGATCAACCAAACGAGTCAGAGGTTCACTGGAATTGGAAAGAAAATCCAATAAATAAATAAAGGTGGTGATCCCGCTATCACAGAGGAAAAAGTCTTTGAAATAATAATGACCAGAAATTTCACCGCCAAAATAAGCGTTTTCAGCTTTCATTCGAGCTTTAATGTGAGTGTGACCAACCCGGTTGGCAAGAGCTTTACCTCCGAGAGAGGTGATGGTTTCTCGAACCGCTTTTGAAGCTCTAATGTCGTAGACAATGCTGCAGCCGGGGTATTGTCTGAGAAAATATTGAGACAAAATGGCAGTTAAAAAATCGCCAGAAATAAATTTACCTCGACTATCGATGACAAAAAAACGATCACCGTCGGGATCAAACATAATCCCCATATCAGCATTTTCAACAGGAACTCTGGCCTGAATATCAACCCGATTTGGTTCCAAAAGTGGGTCGCCACCGTGATTGGGAAAATTGCCGTCGACTTCCCAATACATCGGGACAAAACTGATGGTTGGCAGTTTGGATTGCAATTTTTCTAAAATGGGTCCAACCATACCATTAGCGGGATCGGCAACAACTTTGAAATTTTTGAATTGGGAAGTGTCAACTAAACCTAAAATATAGTCAATAAATTCATCCATAATGCTTAACTTTTCAACCTGACCGATATTGACGGTATCAGCCGGTAGACTATCGGTAACAATCCAATCTTTTATTTCTTTGATACCAGCTTCACCGGATAGCAATTCCGGAATCTTTTTGACCATTTTAAAACCAGTATATTCTTTGGGGTTATGACTAGCAGTGACGGAAATTCCAGGTAAATCTCTGGTTTTGCAAGCATAATAAAACATATCGGTAGAAGCTTGATCAATATCGATAACACTGACACCAACCTTGGTTAAACCTTCAATCAAGGCTTGTTTCATGGAGGGTCCAGAAATTCGACCGTCACGAGCGACAATAACCTTGGCGGGGAAATTTAAGTATTTAGCAAAACCGCGACCGACACTTTCGGCTAATTTTTCGTCGGCTTGATCGGGATAAATGCCGCGGATATCGTAAGATTTAAAAATGGAAGTGTCAATATTCATGGATAAATTAACCAGTAAAGATTAGTCAAAGAATATCATTTTGGTGGTTGGTTGTCTAATTTTTGGCATAAATTTTTGGTAAAATTAATTATGGATCAAATAAAATATGATGATTTTGCTAAAGTGGAGTTTAAGATTGGAAAAATAACAGAGGTGGTGGCAGTTGAAGGTTCGGAAAAACTATTGCGAATGAGAGTGGATTTTGGGGAAGATGAACTGCGAGTGGTGTTTTCGGGGATTAAAAAGTGGTACCAACCTAAAGATTTGATTAACAAAAAGACGGTATTTGTGACTAATATTGAACCAAGAAAAATTATGGGGGAACTTTCGGAAGCAATGATATTTGCCGCCTCAAATGAGACACTAAATGATAAAGGAATAATAGAAGAAGAGGTAGTGTTATTGTTTCCGGAAAATGATTTGCCGGCAGGGTCAAAAGTATTTTAAAAATATGAAAATAGCGGATCAATTAAAAATAATTATTTTGGATGCGATAGAGATAAAAATAGATTCGGTGGAAATAAAAATAGAACATCCAAACGATAATCAATTTGGTGATTATTCGACCAATATTGCCATGGTGATGGCTAAAAAATTAGGGAAGAATCCACAGCAACTGGCAAAGGAATTTTTAGATCAGATTAATAATTATGTTTTTAAAAATAAAATAGGTTTGATTGAAAAAGTAGAAACGGCTGGGGCGGGTTTTATCAATTTTTATTTAAATCTAGATGATTTGATTAAAGAGGCGGAAATAATTAATTATGATATTGAGTTTAGAAGAAAATTGGGACGAAATTTTGATGGTAAAACAATGGTGATAGATTATTCGTCACCAAATATTGCCAAACCATTTGGAATCGGTCATTTGAGATCGACTAATATTGGTCAGTCGATTTACAATATTTATCAAATATTGGGGTGGCGGTGTATTGGTGATAATCATATCGGTGATTGGGGAACTCAGTATGGCAAACTGATGGCGGCAATTCGACATGCTTTAGACGGTGATTCTCGATTTTTGATCGATGATTCAAAAATCAGTTTAGATAAGCTAACAATCGATGATTTGGAAAAATTGTATGTCAGATTTCATCAAGAAGCGGAAAAAGATGACAGTTTGACAGATGAAGGACGGAACTGGTTTGCCAAACTGGAACAAGGAAATAAAGAGGCTAAAAGTATCTGGCAAAAATGCGTGAATATTTCTTTGATGGAATTTGAAAAGGTTTATCAACTGTTGGGGGTAAAAATTGATTTTGTTCATGGAGAATCTTTTTATCAAAAAATGATTCCAAAAATAGTTAAAGAAATTGAAGCCAAGAAAATAACCAAAAAAAGTCAAGGGGCAGTGATAGTGGAACTGGGGAAATTGCCACCGGCGATGTTAAAAAAATCCAACGGCACCACGACCTATTTTGCCAGAGATATGGCGGCAATTAAGTACCGAAAAGAAAAATGGAATCCAGATTTGATTGTTTATGAAGTTGGTTCGGATCAGCAACTGCATTTTGAACAAGTGTTTGCGGCAGCAGAACTGATGGGTTGGTTTGATAAAAATCAGTTGGTTCATGTGGCTCATGGATTGATCAGATGGCCGACAGGAAAATTTTCGACCAGAAAAGGAGAGACGATCCACTTGTCGGAGGTAATTGAAAAGGCCATGGCGGAGGCAAAAAAAATTGCCGACAAAAGCGAAGTGGACAAGAAACTAACGGCGACTGAAAAAGAGGAAATGATAAAAACAGTGGCAATTGGAGCAATAAAATTCAGTGATCTTTTGAGTGATCCTAAAAAAGACATAATTTTTGATTGGGATAAAGTGATGAGTTTGGAAGGAGATTCGGGACCGTATTTGCAATATACTTATGCTCGATGCAAAAGTGTCCTGGAGAAAACTAAAGTGAAAGAACAAAAAAACATCAATAAAATTCCGGAAAAGATTGATAAATCGGAGATGAATTTAATCAGGGAACTTTATAAATTTGAAGAAAAAATTATAGAAGCGGCAGAAAGATTTTCACCGTCGGTGATAGCAGAATATATTTTGGGGGTAGCTAGAAAATATAATGAGTTTTACGCCAAAAACTGGATAATCAATCAAAAAGAAGAAGTTTGGCGGGTGTTTTTGACACGGACAACCGCCAGTCTGATTGAAACTGGACTGGATCTGTTGGGAATACAAACCGTGGAAAAAATGTAATGCTATAATCTGCTCATGAATGAAAATATCAGAGTTTATGACTGCCCGCCGGATAAAAGATTAGTGTCGGAATTTAGAAAACCAGTAACCAATGAGGAAAGGACAAATTTTAAGAGACTAGTTAATAGTGGGGCGGTTAGAATTTTGTCTGAGTTAAGAGATGGACATGTATTGTACCAAAGAAAAAATGAATCTGGTGATAGTGGTGACAAAATAATTCAATATGATCCGGCAATAATTAATATTGGTAGTAATTTTGGGTCAGTAAGTATTCTGTTTGATGGAGTAACGCCTGGCCGATATGAAGATGGCGGATTTATTAAAATTGATTTAACAGATAATGATGGATTTTTAAGTCTATCCTATGATACTTTAGGGGTTAGGAGAGTAAAAAAACAGATTGAATCGGACAACTTAGCGGGAGAAATTTTTGAGATATTGGCCTGTCGAGAAACTGAATTAGATATTAGAGCTAGGCAAAAAGGTGTTGGTAAATTTCAGAATAGTGAGAAATAGGAATAAATTTAATGTCTTTTTTGACTTCTTTGGGAACATCAACTAACGACTTTTGATTTTCCTTGGGAATAAAAATAGTTTTTAAACCGGCTCGATGAGCGGCGATAGATTTCTCTTTGAGACCACCGATTTCTAAAATGTTTCCCCTGAGAGTAATTTCTCCAGTCATACCGACATCTTTGGGAACAGGTACATTTTTGAGAGCAGAAATTAAGGCAGTGGTGATAGCGCCGCCGGCGGAAGGACCATCTTTGGGAGTGGCACCTTCAGGAACATGAATATGAATATCGATTTTATGAAAGTTTTGATTGATACCAAACTTTTTTGATTGACTGCGGACAAAAGAAAGAGCCGCTTGACAAGATTCTTTCATAACCGAACCTAATTTACCGGTAAGAATCAACTGACCTTTGCCAGGCATGATATTGACCTCAACAAAGAGAATATCACCGCCGACTGAAGTCCAGGCAAGACCGGTGGAAACACCAACTTCACTTTTTTTACCCCTAAGAGTGGCGGAAAACTTTTCAGGTCCTAAAAACTTTCTTAAAGTGGTTTGATTATTGAGATCGACTTGATTGACTTTCTTGGTAACAATTTTCTTGGCAACTTTTCTGAACAAAGAAGAAATAATTCTGTCTAAACCTCTGACACCGGCTTCTCGAGTATATTTTTCGATGATATATCTGATGGTTTCATCTTTTAAGGGAACAATATTTTTAGAAGTAAGACCATTGGCGGCAAGTTCTTTTTTGATGAGATATTTTTTGGCGATATGAAATTTTTCATCGAGAGTGTAGCCGGAAAAGTTGATGATTTCGAGACGATCACGGAGAGGTCCGGGAATAGTGGACAAATCATTGCCGGTGAGAATAAAAAAGACTTTAGAAAGATCAACAGGAAAATCAATATAATGATCGGAGAATTCGTGGTTTTGTTCTGGATCTAAGGTTTCGAGAAGAGCTGAGGAAGGATCGCCGCGATAATCCGAGCCGATTTTATCAACTTCATCCAACATAAAAACCGGATTCATAGACTTGGCTTCTTTAAGACCTTTGATAATCCGACCGGGCATAGCGCCAACATAAGTGCGACGGTGACCGCGAATTTCAGCTTCATCTCTAATACCACCTAAAGAAGCGCGGACAAATCCCCGACCCAAGGCTTTGGCAATAGATTTTCCTAAGGAAGTTTTACCAACTCCAGGAGGACCGATAAAACATAAAATGTTGGCAGTGCCAGAATTGTCTTGATTTTTTTTGGAAGCGGATTTGTTTTTGAGTTGAATAACGGCCAGATATTCTAAAATTCTTTCTTTAACATCCTTGATACCATAATGGTCGGCTTCAAGAATCTGTGAAGCTTTGGACAAACTGACTTTAGATTGGTCATATTTACCCCAAGGCAGTTCAATAACTGTTTCTAGATAAGTTTTGATATAACTTGATTCGGGGGCCATAGGACCCATTTCAATCAAGCGATCAAGTTCTTTAAGAAGTTTTTTGCGGATATTTTTGGGCAGATCAATTTTTTTGATTTTGGCTTCAAGTTCGTCAAATTCACCACCACTGCTTTGACCAAGACGTTTGAGTTCTTTTTCAATTTGACGCTTGCGTTCTTCAAGAACATTTTTTTTGATGCCAGTGTTAAATTTTTCCTGAGTTTTTTCTTCGATAGATTTTTCCAGTTCGGCAATTTTCATTTCTTGAATTAAATATTCTGTAGCCGCCCGCAGACGTTGACTAACAATAAGTGTCTCTAATAATCCCTGTTTTTCGGATAATTTAGCGTTGATAGAGAAACTGACCTGGTCGGCTAAGTCACTGCTGGAAACACCGGTGCTTAGCTGCATCATGGCCGGCAGGTCAAACTGACGACCCATAGCAAAAGCTTTTTTGAGCTGACTTAGAAGAGTTTCAGCAGATTGCTGAACTTCGGAGACAGGTTCAGGAATGATCGGTAAATCAACGTATTCGGCTAAAAAGAAGGGGTCGGTTTTGACTAAATTGACAATGTTAACCCGAGAAATACCTTTGATAATGGCGTGAAGATTGCCATCAGTTTGAAGAATATGTTCAATTTTGGCCAAAACGCCGACATTATAAAGATCATTAAAACCAGGGTTGTCAATCCGACCGTCTTTTTGGGTGGTAATAATGACCAGTCTATTAGTATTATCATAGGCATGGAGTAAAGAATTCATTGATTCTTTACGACCAAAAAAAAGCGAAGTTTCGACTGAAGGAAAAAGGACTATATTCCTGAGAGGAATCAGCGGTAGGACCTTACGAACTGGCTGAACAGCGCTGGTTTGAGTTGATTCTGAT
Source organism: Candidatus Shapirobacteria bacterium (assembly GCA_017991615.1). Taxonomy (GTDB): domain Bacteria; phylum Patescibacteriota; class Microgenomatia; order UBA12405; family UBA12405; genus WARW01. The sequence goes on along the minus strand of JAGOQF010000007.1, from coordinate 11,113 downwards.
GGCATATTTAGCAGTCTAACATTTTGATTGCTAAGTGTCAATCAATAAAACAGGATTTAGTGTAAAATACACTGGTGACAGACAAAAACAAAAAACAAATAAAGATGGGCAAAGTTGTTTTGATTGGCAGACCAAACACTGGTAAATCAAGTTTGCTCAACGCTATGATGGCACAAAAAGTGGCTATAACTTCGCCACTGCCACAAACAACCAGAAAAAACAGTCGGGTGATTTATAGTGACCAGAGAGGAAAAATAATTTTTTCTGACACTCCGGGAATTATGGCCAAAATTGACGATCTGATTGGTAGGAGAATCAATAAAGAAGCCCCAAAAGAATTAAACCAAGCAGATGTGATTTTATGTGTGGTGGATATATCTCGACCTAAAAATGAAGAAGAAAATAAGGTTATCGGTTTGTTAAGAAAGGTAAAAGTTAAAAAAATATTGGTTTATAATAAAATAGATGTTGCCAAAGGATCAAAAGATCATTTAGCGGAATATAATTATTTGGAAGATGAATTTGACCGAACAATTGAAGTCAGCGCCACCAAAGAAAAGAACATAAAAGGTTTGATTAATCTTATTTTTGAATTATTGCCGGATAAAATTGATCAAGAAACCAAATATAATATTGAATTGGCAGAAGAGAAAAACAAGCCTAAAATAGGATTAAACTCAAAAGAGTATATTGCGGAAATAATCAGAGAAAAAGCTTATTTATTTTTAAGAAAAGAAGTCCCCTATTCAATAAATGTGGAAGTGGACAGTGTAATAGATAAAAGAAAATTGATTTTGATAAAAGCAACTATTTTGACGACTGCGGAGAGATATAAAAAAATGATAATTGGTCGGGGAGGCAAAAAAATAAGAGAAATTGGTTACAATGCCAGAAAAGAATTGGAGTTAATGTCGGAAAGAAAGATATATTTGGAGTTGAAAGTGGAAGTGGACAAACACTGGCCGGAAAGAGAGATAAACAGGTAAAATTTATTGACAGTGATAGGAATTTAATTTAGACTGAATTGTTATTTAATTTAAATTTGACAAAATATGACACAAAAATCCAATGGTGGAAAATTTTTTTTAACAGGTTTATTGGCGGCGGCGGCTGGGGCGATAGGAGGGTTGCTCTTTGCGCCAAAATCCGGTAAAGAAACTAGGGAAGATCTAAAAAAACTGGCGGCAAAACTCAATAAAGAAGTTAAAACCAACGTGATGGACACTAAAACCAAAGTGAAAGAAGTATTTGGTGAAGCCACCGAAGAAACGATTAAAAAATACAATGAAATTAAGTCGGCGGTGATGAATAAAATTGCGGAAGTGAAAACAGCCGGTAAAGAAATAGATAAAAGCAAGTATGCTTTGATTGTGGAAGACGTAGTTTCGGAATTTAAGGGCGATTTGAGGGCGACTAAAGACGGTTTGACTAAGCTGACGGCTCAATTGAAAAAAGATTGGGGAAAAGTCAAAAAAGCTTTAATCTAATTTTTGAGAAATAAAATCGCTGAGCTGTTTGATACTGTCGGTGTCGATGATGGAAGTGACCACGTCGGCGCCGATTTGTTTTTGGAGACGATTGAGAGTGTTGATATCAATCAAATCAGATTTGGTTAAAACGATAATTTCCGGTTTTTGAGCCAAAGTAGAGCTGTAATTTGCCAATTCTGTCCGAACGGTTTGATAATCTTTAAGAGGGTTTGAGGATTCAACAGAAACACAATGAACTAGAAGTTTGGTCCGTTCAATATGTTTGAGAAATTTTACTCCCAAACCACGACCGACAGCGGCACCTTCAATTAATCCCGGAATATCAGCGATAACATGACCACTGCGACTGATACCTAGGTTTGGCTCTAAGGTAGTAAAAGCATAATTGGCGACTTTGGCGTTGGCGCGAGTAAGTTCGTTAAGAAGACTGGTTTTACCAGCATTTGGCAAGCCAATCAAACCAATTTGAGCGATTAATTTTAATTGAAGAAAAAGTTTTTTAGGTTGACATTTAAATCCAGGTTCAGCTTGTTTAGGAGTTTGGTTGGTGGCAGATCTGAAAACAAAATTTCCCCGGCCGCCGCTGCCACCTTTAGCCATAAGAATTTTTTGACCAACTTTAAGCACTTCTACAGAGGAACCATTATCGTAGTTAACAACAGTGCCGACAGGAACAGGAATAATTAAATCGTTGCCCTTTTTACCACTTCGTTGGTTGCGTCCACCGGGTTGACCATTTTGGGCGCTATAAACTTTGGAATGGCGGAATTGATTGAGTTTGGTGATATCAGAAACACCTTCAAAATAAACTGAGCCACCATTACCGCCGTTACCACCGTCAGGGCCACCTTTACTTCGGGAAGCATCGGTATAAAAATGAACCAGACCATCACCACCATCGCCACCTTTGATAGTAATCCGGACTTCATCGATTAAAGTCATGAGATATTATAAACCAATCTACCGATAAAACTAATTCGTGAAAAATTAGGCTTTGTTGATAGCGTTCAGATATTCCTGTTTTTGCCTAAAACCAATGAGAGTGTCGACTATTTGACCGTCTTTGAAAAGAATAACAGTGGGAATTGAAACAATATTGTATTTGACAGCGATATCTTGGGACTCGTCAACATTAACTTTGACGACTTTAGTATCTTTAACTTCTTGAGAAATTTCTTCGATAACAGGCCCAAGCATTTGACAAGGACCGCACCAAGGAGCCCAAAAGTCGACAAGAACTTTACCTTGGTAATCGATAACTTCTGATTGAAAATCAGTTTGATTGATTTGTTTGGCCATAAGTGGATTGTAAACTATTATTTTGATTTGACCAGTTTGGCGGTGTAAATAATTTGGCGAACAACTCCATCTGGTCCTTCAATTTGATTGGTGCCAGAGAGTTTAACATATTGAGACAAATAATCAGATAGAGCAATTTTTAGTTCTTTCAGTTGTTGTTGATTGTCTTTGATCTTTTCTAAAACCGGTTTGGCCTCGACGGAATTGAGAATATTTTGACGAGCGGAATTTTTGATTTTAGCTTGTTTTTTGGTGGCCTCATCGACTTGCTGGTATTGAGAGTCATTTAATAACAATTCATCAATCATCCCTTTTTGTTCTTTAAGCTGGCGGGTGAGTTCTTCAATCCGACTGTTGGCAGTATTGATCAAAGATTCAATATTGATTAGATTTTGAACTTGATTTTCGTCTGGCATATTCTCTACTCTATCAGCTATGGAATTCTGATTCAAGAGATAATAATTCTTTGACTGAGTTTAATCTAACTAGTTTTAGTCTGAGCGATTTAGCATGAGGAAAATCGGCGGTATAAAGCAAAAAATGTTTACGGAGACTGTCAAAACAACGTCGAGGAAAAACTTGGGAAAAAATTTGAGCATGAAGCAACATGGCAGAAAATTTTTCTGAAGGAGTGGCAAGATGATTAGAAAAGCACCAAGGATTGCCCCCGGCGGCTCGACCGATAAGAACACCATCCACACCGTATTTTTGGCAATAATCCATACCCTGACGACGATTTTTAATATCACCGTTGCCAAAAATTTTAATGGAAGTATGTTTGGCAATATCAACAACTTTTTTGATATCAGACCAGTCGGCCTGACCAGCATAAGCTTGTTTTAGGGTGCGACCATGAATAGTTAAAAAATCCAAATTTTGTTTGAGTAAAATTTCGGCCCAAGAATCAATAACAGATTCATTGACACCTAAACGGGTTTTGACAGAAATAGTGGGTCGTAAATGACTATTTTTAGATAATTGAGAATATTTTTGATTGCGTTTGATAACATCCAGGGTCTTTTGATTGAGTTTAAGATCGGTAATTTTGGTTTTGCCGGTAAACCAATCATCAATCCCCTGCTTGACTGATTGAATAATTTTGACGGCAAGATCAGGTTTATCAATCAAAGCGGCACCACTACCGTGATGAGTTACAGTTTTAGCGGGACAACCCATATTAATATCAATGCCGTCAAAACCAAGTTCTGACAAAATAATAGCCGATTTATAAAAACTGTCGAGGTCTTTGCCAAACAGTTGACCAACAATCGGTCTTTCTTGTGGTGAAAAAAGAAGAGTATCGTAGAGTTTAACTCCGCCTCGAGAAATACCTTCGGCACTAACAAATTCGGTAAAAATAATATCCGGTTTGGCGATTTGGGTTTGAACCAAACGAAAAGCTTCGTCGGTGACACCATCCATAGGTGCCAGACCAATAATGGGTTGAGAAGTATTTAAAAAACTCATGATGACTTTTGGCGGCTTCTAGCAGCAAACTTAGCTCCAGAGCGAGCGCCAAAATTTCTTTGCTTAAAAACACTGGATCTAACATGCAAAGGGTGATTGGACTTGTATTCCGGTTTTTGTCCGGGCTTGGGACGATATTTTTTGGTTTTTGGGGAAGTATTTTTGAAGAAAAATTTGGGGATATATTCACCGGTAGTATTGTGGTTGAGTGATTTACCTAATGAATTAAAAATTGGTTTACCGCCTTTGGATTTACATTTAGATTGATCTTTGGAATCTTTTTTTGAATAATTTGATGATTTCGGAAAATCAAAATAGGCTGGAGCTTGGTGACGATGGGGATGTTTTTTGAGAGCTTCTTGGTGACGGGCTTGACCTTCGGGGGTCAGAAACGGATCAGGTTGAGCATAATCAACAATGATGGTTCTATCGGCAATTTTATAATTATGATATTTTTGCTTGGCGCTAATGGCATCATCTAAATTTTCATATTCAACGTAACCCAAACCTCGGCTTTTACCCCAACGGTTGTGCATAATTCTAATGGAAACAATCTTGCCCTCAGAAATGAACAGATTAAGGAGTTCCCCCTCGGTAAACCGATAAGGCAAACTACCGACAAACAGTCGTTTAGATGCGGGTTTGGTTTGGTTCATAAATATGAGTTATTATACTATGATGAAGTATGAAGTATTGATTTTGGGACAATTGGAAACAAATTGTTATTTGGTTTGGGAGGAAAAGACTAAAAAAGGCATAGTAATTGACCCGGCAGATGATGGAGTGGCAATTTCTGAGGAAATAACAGCCAGACAAATTGAATTGATGGGGATAGTGATGACACACGGTCATTTTGATCACTGCTTGGCGGCGTTGGATTTGAAACTGATGTATCAGGTACCAATATTTGTCAGCAGTGAGGATAAATTTTTGTTAGAAAGGCAAAACTCAACTGCCAAACATTTTCTAAAAACAAAAATAGAGACGCCAAATATAGTGACCATAGACAAAGACTTGTCAAAAATTAAGGAAGTTTGGATTGGAAAAGAAAAACTGGAAGTCATCAAAACGCCAGGACACACACCAGGGTCAGTGTGCTTATATTCTCAAAAAGATAAAATATTATTTTCAGGTGACACTTTATTCAAACAATTTAGAGGCAGAACCGACTTTGCTTACGGATCAACCAAGAAAATATATGACAGTTTAAAAAGATTGATGAAACTGCCAGAAGAGACAATGGTATTGTCGGGTCATGGAGAGAAAACCACTATCGGAGATGAAAAACCGAGATATGTATTGGATGTTAGCTAGTTTTGAGATTATGGATGGTTTCGTCAAAGTTGTTAATATGATCCTGCTTGATGCTTTCCAACAATTCCACCAAAAGATTGTTAATATATTCTTTGACCCCTTCAGCTTGATCGGGAGTCAGGTTTAAATCGGCGATCAGTTCTTCGATAGTCTGCATTGGTTAAAATTATACCATTTGTCGTATAATATGGACAACTACCCCGTCGTCCTGCCTCATCGGCAGGTCGCCGAAGAGGCGACTGGTATTTTTGAGGCAAATTGATGGAGAAGTTTTGAAAGATAAGATAAAATACAGTCTAGAATAAACCTTGCCCCGTCGTCTAATGGTAGGACACTACGCTCTGAACGTAGTAATTGTGGTTCGAATCCATGCGGGGCAACAAAAATAAGATCAAAACAAAATCTAAACAGTTTTTTCTATGTATCTTTTAATAACTTTTTCGGCTTGGACAATTGAATCAATATCAGCATATTCGTCAACTGCGTGAGACATAGCTATTGGACCAGGTCCAAAAATCAGACAATCACTATTCCATTTTTCTTGCAAAAGTTGAACTTCATAAAAACCAGATAAACTAATATCGGCATATTCAACTTTTTGTTTCAAATCTTTTAAAGTGTTTTCAAAATTTTTTAATTTTGATTTTGGAGTTAACATAGAACCCAAATAAAATTTAAAATTAAAGTTATTTACTTTAATACCAATGTTTTTAGCAATTTGATTTAGTTGATTTTGAATATATTTTGGGGTGATTTTAGGGTTACCAACTCTAATTTCACAATTAATTTCAGCATAATTTGGAACTATCATACCTAAACCACTAATTTCTTGACCATTTTGAGTAACTTTAAGAGTACCTCCATGTATATATGATAAATTTACTGAAGTTTTACCAGCATTAGGCAAATCAATTTTAGTTAATTCTTTTTGAAAAAGATTTATTAGCTCGACCGATTTTTCAATAGCATTAATACCAAATATTTTTCGACCGGCGTGAACTGATTTACCGTGAACAATAAAACTAAATTCAGTAATTCCCCGACAGCCATTGAGGATTTTATTATCAGTCGGCTCAAGATTTATAATAAATTTAGGTTTAAAATTGGAATAATTTTTAAGTTTTTGAGCACCTTTAAATTCATATTCTTCGTCCACTGAAAAAATAAAGGCTAAATCATCATTACTAATTTCTTGGGCTAAGTTGAGCATAATTGCCAAACCACTTTTCATATCGACGGCACCTAAGCCATAGATTTTATTACCAATTATTCTTGGAGTAAAAGGATTTTTAGTGTCAGCTTTTGGTAAAACCGTGTCCATGTGGCCAAACAAAGCTATTTTAGGATTGGGTTTGTTAAAAACCAAAATATTCTTTCTGTCACCATCAACTTTTTGAACGACATATTTGTATTTAGTATTTTGTTTAATAAAATTAAGAATAAAATCGATCAACGCTGATTCATTACAATCATCTTCGTAATAAGAAGGAACTTTGATTAGATTTTTTAAGATGATTATGGTGGGGTTTTTATCCATATTTTTGAATATATTCTTTAGCTTTAATTATAACTTTAGTAACTGCTTCTTGAGGTGTTTTTACACCAATAACCAATCTTTTTTGTGAACCAAATATTTATTGGCTATTTTTGAGTATTTAAGGTCAGTAGCCGACCTTATAACTCCAATCTGTATTTTTCACAAGCTTAATGACTTTTAGGGTGGTATAACGGATTTGAACCGTCAACCTCAGCTTTCACAGAGCTGCGCTCTAACCAATTGAGCTAATACCACCATATTTTGATACTAAAAAACCCGCCAATGGCGGGTATAAATAAACAAGAAAAGACCCGCCAATTAGTTGGCGTGATGATGTCTTTGTAATCTTGTTTGTTGTATCATTACGCTGATGATAGCAAATTCATTATTTTTGTCAAATAAATTTTATAATTAAAAGGAATGAAAAATTGTTCGTCTATAAAGGTGGTTTGTATTAGGTCTGGGGGAAATGATACAGCATTGTGTATTAAAAATGTTGAGTCTTTGGATGAAAGAAAAAAACTAAATGATTTTTTAATGGAATGTTATCCAAATATTGAACAGGTTGGTTTTATAAATACTGATATCAATAATGCTGAATTGACAATGGCTGGTGGAGAATTTTGTGGAAATGCAACTAGGAGTTCTGCTTGGATAATCTTGGGAGGTAAACCTGGAACAATAGATATAAAAGTTTCAGGGGTAGATAAAAAATTAAAAGCAGGTGTTACGGAAAATCTGGAGGCTTTTGCTCAAATGCCAATATATTCTGAAGTTTCAAATATAGTTTTTGATGCTCCTAATACCAAGAATTGTTTAGTCAAAATGGAAGGGATTGTTCATTATATAGATTTTGATAGTAACAAAATTGATGGATTGAATAATGAAGAGGTTAAGTCATTAGGTATGAGTATTATAAAGGAAAAGAAGATAGATAATTATCCTGCTGCTGGTGTAATATTTGTATCTAAGAATCAAGAAGGTTTTGAAATTTCACCTGTAGTTTATGTGAGAGATATAAATACTATTTTTTATGAAACTGCTTGTGGAAGTGGGACTACAGCGTTGGGTATGTGTTTGGCTTTAAACTCTGGTGGGAGTATTAAAGATGTGTCAATTATTCAACCATCTGGTTTACCAATAAAAGTTTCTGTTGAGTTTGACGGGTCAAGATTTGGAAATGCGATGATAAGTGGGCCTGTTCAAGAGATTAATACTTTGATGGTAGACGTGGAAGGTGATAATAAATTTGTAATTAAGTAGGTTTAAAAAAGAAGAATTGCAAAAAATGTTTGATTAGGGCTTAGATTTTTGTATTTATACAGAATAAATTTATTTTTAATAATATGAATGTAGAGAAGGAAAAACTATGGTTTGTTTTTAATTAGTGTGATGTAAGATAACACTTTGAGATATAATATTTGTGATGAAAATAGCGGTGGGGACAACGTCTAGAAATAAATTAGAAGTACTTGATGAAGTTATAAAGAAATTTGGTTTAAAGACAACAATAAATAGTGTGGAAGTTTCAAGCGGGGTTTCGGCTCAACCAATGTCAAGTAAAGAAACTAAATTAGGGTCAATAAATCGGGCTAAAAATGCTTTGGAACTAGTAGATGATAGTGATATTGGAATGGGAATTGAAGTGGGTTACAACCGTTATCAAAATGGAGTGATTAAAACATTTTGTTGGACAACTATTGTAGATAAAAATATAAAAGTAGTGTCAGCAAAATCTCACCAATTGATTTTACCGAAATTTCATAAAGAGATATTGAATAGTGGTAAGTATTTGAGTGAATATGTAGATGAATTTTTACAAAAAAATCCTAGTTTGCCGAACTATTATTTAGGGATGGTTTTGAAAACTAGAAAACCACTAATTGAGATTTCAATTGAGACTTGTATAGCTAATTACTTGGTTGAATCAGGAATAATTAAGTAAAAAGGCCTGGAAGAAAGATAGTTGCAAGATGCAAAAATCTAGCTCCAGGCCAGTCGGTTAACAGGTAGAAAAAAAAGAAATGTGTTTTGGGGTGGGATTAATTGGGGTCACGCTTTGTGACTGTCAGTTCGTCGAAACTCGGTTTTTATGTCCCTTCACCCAAATACCATTTAGGGTGGTATCGGGTGATGAAAAGTGTCTGAGTTCTTATGGTTATCAGACACTATGAGGGCCCGATCTTCTTCCACAACAGTGCCAGCAAAAGCCAGCTTAGGATGGAAAATAATTTTTAGATCGAACACTACATCACCTCTTCCTTTAAAATTAGATATAGATAGTTTTTAAACAACTACACCAACGGAATCACCACTTTCTTTTCTTTTTAATGTTCCTGTTACTTTCAGGATGAAAGTGGTTATAGGATAAAACATTTATTTCAAAAGGTAAAGGGGTTAAATAGAGTAAAAGAATAATGTTATTATTTTATAGATGGACAAAAAAACTAAAATAATTGCCACTGTCGGACCGGCATCAGATTCGGAAGCGGTATTGGAGCAAATGATAATTCAAGGAGTGGATATTTTTAGATTTAATTTAAAACATAATAGTTTTGAGTGGCACAGAAATACGATTAAACGGTTGAGGGAAGTGGCAAAAAAAATAAAGAAAAGAGTAGCGGTGATGGTGGACTTTCAAGGGCCGGAAATAAGGGTGGAAACCAAGGATGGCGAGGATGTGGAGATTAAAAAAGGAGACTATTTTTGGATTGGATCCAGATTTAGAGACAATAAAATAATTATTAAAGCTAATCCGACATCGGTGGTTAAATTTATTAAGAAGGGTGAAAAAATATTTTTAAATGATGGGGATGTGGAGCTAACAGTGATTAAGAAAGATTTGTATGGAGCCAAAGTTAGAGCCGAGTCTGATTTTGTGGTTAAAAACAGAAAAAGTTTAAATTTGTTGTCTGAGGAAATTAGATTACCAATACTAGCAGACAGGGATAAGGAAGCTATGGTAAGAATAGACGAAATTAAACCGGATTATATTGCCTTGTCTTTTGTCAGAGACAGGAGAGATATAGAAGTACTGAAAGAATTGCTTAAAAAGATGAATTTACCGATTAAAGTGATCGGTAAGATAGAAAATATGAGGGCGATTAAATATATTGATGAAATTATTAGTGCCAGTGATGGGATTATGATTGCCAGAGGTGATTTGGGAATTGAAGTGCCAACCAGAGAATTAGCTTTTTGGCAGAAAAAAATTATCGATCTGTGCCGGATAGACAGTAAACCAGTAATTGTGGCCACTCAAATGTTGATATCAATGGTAAAAAATAACCGTCCCAGTCGAGCAGAAGCAACAGATGTTTCTAATGCTATCTTTGACGGAACTGATGCATTGATGTTATCTGAGGAAACTTCAATAGGTAAACACCCAATCAAGGTTATAAAAGAAATGAAAGATATAGCCTATTTTTCAGAAAATACTGATATTGTCAGACAACTGGAGATTGAAGCCAATAATGCTACCGAAGTTTTGGTGGATGCGGCGGTAAAAATTGTTAATAATAATAAAAATTTAAAAATTGGAGCGGTGATAATCTTTACTCAATCAGGTAATACAGCAAGGATTTTTTCAAGATATAGGCTAAATTTGCCAGTGGTGGCAGTAACTGATAAAAAAGATAGTCTAAAAGGGATGATGATCAGTTACGGAGTAAAGCCGATATTAAAGAAATTTGGTAAAACCTCTTTTAAAATGCCAAAAAAACTGATTGAAGAATTAGTAAATAATGACCTAATTAAACGTGGCGATAACTTGTTAGTTATCCATGGTAACAATTGGATGGAAAGCGGTTCAACCAGCGATATTAGCCTTGTGACTGTTTAGCTCGTTCTTTTTCGGCCATAATATTACTGACATGAAGCAGGCTGTCAAAAGTGCCAGCATCTTCCCATAAAGAATCAAAAACGTTGACCTGCAATTGACCTTTTTCTAAATAAATCCGGTTGATGTCGGTAATTTCTATTTCTCCCCTATCGGAAGGTTTAAGAT
>JAGOQF010000002.1 GCA_017991615.1 Candidatus Shapirobacteria bacterium | reverse complement strand
GATTGCTCCACAAACATTCATCCAGTAGCTTTACCCCCGCATCTCAACACTTGACGCTATACCTATATATATTTCGGAGAGAACCAGCTATCTCCAGTTTCGATTGGCATATTACCCCTAACCTCAAGTCATCCGATACTTTTGCAGCAGTAACCGGTTCGGGCCTCCTCCTGGCTTTCACCAGAATTCACCCTGCTCAAGGTTAGCTCAACTGGTTTCGGGTCATATCCAGCCATCTAATCGCGCTTTTCGCACTCGCTTTCGCTACGCCTCCGTCTGATTATCAGACTTAAACTTGATGACTAGAAACACTCACAGGCTCATTCTTCAATAGGCACGACATCACTCGCGCTCCGCGCTCGAAGTTCAAAAGTCTATCAAGTTATAAAGTTCATAAAGTATTTTTGTATTTACTTTATAAACTTTTAAGATTTTTAGGTCAAAATTTGGAATAAAATGACACAATTTTGCCTTAAAATCTAATCCCAATTGACAATCAGTCGATATCGGGAGAAAAACTTTCAACTTTATAAACTGCGGGTGCGAAGCACCAGCTTTGTCTGTTTGTTAGCAAATGGTTTCAGATCTATTTCATTCCCTTACTTAGGGTGTTTTTCACCTTTCCCTCACGGTACTAGTTCACTATCGGTCCGCTAAAGTATTTAGCCTTAGGGATTGGTCTCCCTAGATTCCCACAACATTTCACGTGTCCTGTGGTACTTAGGTATCTAATCAAACAGTACTCAATTTTAAAATACAGGACTTTCACCTTCTTTGGTCACTCATTCCAGAGTGTTTTTCTAATTTTTCCTATTCTTATATCAGACCCTGCAACCTCCCGATAAATCGGGATTTAGGCTCTTCCGGTTTCGCTCACCGCTACTAACGGAATCTCTTACGATTTCTTTTCTTCCAGGTACTTAGATGTTTCAGTTCCCTGACTTACCCTCCTCAACTTGCGTCGGGATCAGTCTAATTTCTCAGACCGGGGTTTCCCCATTAGGATATCGTTGGATCAAAGTCTGTTGACGACTCCCCAACAATTTTCGCAGTCTTCCGCGTCCTTCTTCGGCTTTAGCAACCAAGGCATCCGCCATTTGCTTTATTAAAATTTTACTCAATATATCCCCGCCAATGCGGGGTTAGCAGCTCAATTTAGCTGCCAAGAAAAAAAACGAAATTGAAAATAAAATTACTTCGATTCGATAAATTGTTAATGTTCTTGATTCAGTTTAAGAAGACAATCAAAATTGTCTTCTTATTTCTAAATCTTTATAAATCTGAAACTTTCAACTTTATAAACTTAGAGTGTGGACCTGGTCCCGCAACTGCGAGACGACCCCTTCATCCCATCAATACCCAGCCGGTGGACCTGGGGAGATTCGAACTCCCGACCCCTTCATTGCAAATGAAGTGCTCTAACCAACTGAGCCACAGGCCCAGAAAATTAAATGTACCTTAAATAATTATAAAAAAAACCTGCCAACCGGCAGGCTGGCCGAAAGTACAATGCCTTCGGCTATATTCAACCTTTCCTCCCCTCAACCTCGCCCGGCAATCCTCCTTTGATTTTGTTTGAATATGTTGAATTTAATCCTTAGCATTATTTAAGTGGATATATTGTACCTAAATCAAATTACCTCGTCAACAAGTAAAAAATTTACTCATTCCACATATTTGTCATCTTACCATCACTCGGATATTTTCCAAAAGATACCATCCCTAAATTACTACTCCTCGAAGGTAAATCACTCTTAGATACCTTTGAAACTACCAAACCAATCTCTTTTTCCTCTGCCACATATATATAATCACTATCCACAGCAATTACAATACTCGTATGGGAATATGTCCACGATACCGATCCATCCGACAATGTTAGTAGAAAATCTCCCGGACGAACTCTCGATACATTCTCTCTCAAAGGTACTGCCCCCAATTGAGGTCTCACCTCACTCCAACTTAAACCACCGTTAACTAACGCCCAAGAGACAAAATGGGTACAATCCAAACCTTGAGTCCAACCACTCACCAAACAACCCCAAGCTTTAGAATTACCAATATTTAAACCTAATTTATTATATATTCCCAAAGTTGAATCAACTCTTTTTTGCCCTAAATAAGGTACTTTATAGTCTAACCCTCCTACTAAAAACCTTGCTGCCGCCACTACTCCAGCCCTAGTTCCTCTACCAGCCTCATTCACTGTTTGCTCCAACAATTTTTCCAAATAAACCCTATCTTGAGCTGTATATGTATCACACTTCATCATGGGCTTTCTGTTATTTTCATCATATTTAAATATATAAATCATTTTTTTAACTGGCGTTGGTGTTTTAGTTGGTATTAAAGGTCTAGTTGTTGGTATCGGTGTTATCGTTGGTATATTAGTCGGTTTGACTATCGAAGTTGTTCCTTCTCCTTCAACCGTAAATTCCGCTACTGCTATCCTGTTATTAACTGTCTTAGCTGTAATTGTTGTTTTTCCTGGGCTTTTAGCCGTTACTACTCCACTACTATCCACAGTTGCCACTGTCATATCGCTACTACTCCAAATCACTTCTCTTTGATTAGTATTTACTGGTACAAAATTGTATTTTATATTAAATGTTCTTCCTTTCTTTATCAAAACATTTTTTACATTCAAGCTAATCAACATTGGATAAATTGTTTCATTAATTGATATTGATGTTTCAGTTTCAATTGGTTTTTCTCTCACCACCACCTCCACTCTAGTTGTTTTTTTATTACTTGTTGTTGCTGTAATTATGGCTATACCAACATCATTAGCTATGATCAATCCATTATCAGTTACACTCGCCACATTTTCATCACTACTTGCCCAAGCAACCGTTTTATTAATTGCATTATCCGGTTCTACCTTAGCTGTTATTTGTTGTCGTTCTCCAGGGTAAAGATTAGCTAATACCGCACTTAAACTTACTCCTGTTGTATAAATTGAGGTCGGAATCGCTGTTGGCTTAATTGTTGGTATTACCGTTAATACCCTTACTGGTGCTTTCGTTGCTGTTGGAATTGATGTCGGTCTCAAAGCTACTGTTGGTTCAATCATTGCCACTTGAGTTGGTATTAATGTTACTACTCTGGTTGGTAATACAGTTGGTGTTATTTCCTTGGTCACAAAGTCACGTTGATTTGTTTTTGATAAATTAACCTTATTTTTATCTGATTTATTTATTAATAAAAAGATTACTAAAAGAATTATCAATCCCCCCAATATCAATCCTCTAATTATAAATATCCGATTCTTCTCACCATCCATACGTTAACTTTAACAAAAAAATTTAAAAAACATTAATATCTACACCTACTTAATCGGTTTGCTTTATCTAAATCTTAACCACCAACTTGTTTAACTACAATAAGGTATACTAATTCTTATGACTCAAATACTTCAATCAATCCTCGACATGGTCAAAACCCATGGTCTTTTAGCTATGTTTATCGGTGGTGTTGTCGAACAAATCATTGTCCCTATCCCTTCACCAATTATCACTATGTCTGGTGGCGCTTTCCTTATTCCTACCGGCTTACCTATTTTTCAAACCATTTGGGAAATTATCACTCAAGTCTCTCTGCCATATTCCTTAGGAGCTATCATTGGTACTAGTTTTGTCTATTTAATCGCTTATTTCGGTGGTCGACCTCTTATTGATAAATTTGGTAAATATATCGGTATTAGCTGGCATCTTATCGAAAGAGTCAAAGCTGATTTCCAAAAAACCATCAAAGACGAACTTTTTATTTTCATTTCTGTTTGTATTCCTGTCGTTCCCGTCTCCCTAATCTCCGCTTTTTGCGGCGGTTTTCGCATCAAACCTCAAAAATTTTATCCGATGATGTTTTTAGCCTTAATTATCCGCTCTATAATCCTTGGTTATATTGGTTTTAACATGGGCGAAGCCTTTGCTGGATTGGCTCACGGTTTAGATAAAATCGAAAGCTTTCTTACCATTATCGGCGCTTTTCTTATTCTTGGTTTCCTTTTTCTCAAACGGGAAAAATGGCTCAAAAAGAACAGTTAATAACCCCAAATACTTTTATCCTCTCCTTCATAGCCTAACGCCCAAAAACCATATCCCGCCAATTTATTTTGTCTAACCAAGTCAATTTTAACCCTTAAGCTCTGATCATTTTCAAAATATATCTGTCTGATCTCACCGTCTTCTTCAAAGGATAACCATGGTGTCATTGACAATTCATCCCATTTTACCTCCAAATTCTTCTCTTTAATCAACTTTTTTACCCGATTCCAACTCGCCATCTGATACCAACCTCTTTTTATCTGCGATCCAAACTCACTAGTATAAGTCTTCCACTCATAACCATACAAAGGATAAGCCAATACTAGTTTATCTTTATCTAAATTCAAACCCATATACCTTTCCACTACTTCAGTAATATTTCTCTCTCCTACCCTCGACCCCAACGGCGCTACCGACCCTGCATAATCCACCCCCGGTCGATGAAAATCATAAGCCATCACCACCACATAATCAACTCTATCCACCAACTTTCTTATTTCCTCCCCACCACCTTTAATAATCGTGTTAGCAAACACATCCACACTTATTTCTCCCAAATCTGCCGTTTTAACCTCCTCCAAAAACACCAAAAAATCTTCTTCCAAAATTTTGGTTGGATCACTCTGATATTCAAAATCTATATTAACCCCATCAAATCCTTTTTCCTTTACCACCTGTTTTATCTCCTCTACCAAATTATCTCGATAACTTTTGTTCGTTAACAATTTTTCCAGTTTTTCGTCTTTAAACAATTTAACCCCCAAAATATTTTTACCTCCATGCCTTTTTGTTTCCTCTTTTTGCCCTAAAAAGGCCTTATCATTAATCTTGTTTGACTGAAAATCCCAAATCAACTTTCCTGTTTCCTCCGTCTCTACCCCCAAAAATATTAAATGACTGATTTCTTTACCATAATTTCTGGTCTTACCCACCATCCAAGTTGGTAAAAACCCAAACGTTACCATTTTTTTGTCACTATTATGTTTTTGTCGATTCAAAGACAATGGACTCAAAACTTCTCCTTTCTCTCCTAACCACACCAACACCATCCACCCCACCAACACCAAAAACACTATTATCTGAAATATTTTTTTCATCTAAAATCTTTTAATCGCCAATTTAATCGTTCTCATTAAATTCCTTAAACTTCCAAAAACCACTACCACCCCAGCTCCTATAATTATTAAAACCCTCACTAATCCCAATGATTTTTTTCTCCTTTTCATTAGACAATTCTACCACCCACTCTTTATTCTTTTACAAAAACTACCTTCTGTTTCCCCAAAAAATTGGCTGACTCAATATCTCTGTCCACTCTTTAATCTCATTATCTGTAAAAAAAACATATTTCCCCAAAGGTATATTTGTCTCTAACTTCTGAATAATCATACTCACCCAACCACCTTCCTCAGTTTTTATATTCTGGGGATTAATTGCCAAAACCCCTTCCCCCACCTTCCACAATCTTAAAACATCCATATTCTCAACATCTTCATCATCAGTATAAAAACATGGGTCATCACACAATCCCTGAGTCGTATCTACTTGAATTTTATATAACCGATTACCTACCGAAATCAAATTAGTTTTAGTATCAATAATATAACTTGTTTTTGGCAATAAGAAAGACAACTCTCCCACTACTAACAATTTTTTATTTTTATCCAAGTCATTAAATTCACTCATATAAAACCGCTCCCTTTTATTCTCAAAAGATACTATTGATGTTGGCTTCGATACTATTTCAACTGGCTTATTCATCTCCATCTCACGCAACCTACTTCTCTCCTTTATTTCCTCTATTAACATCAACATCCCCATCACTATCACCACTCCCGCTAAAATATAAAACATTTCTTTATATATATTCCTCTCTTTCATTAGACAATTCTACCACCCAACCATACCCATCCTTTATATCAATGTTTTCCTGAGATCCAAGAAACTGACATCTGACAAACTGACATCTAATTTTAGCGCCGACAATATTTTCCCCCCGCAACGCTGAGTGGATTTTATGGAGGTTGAATGATGGTAAAAATGTTGTCAAGCTAAAATGTTATTATCTGATACCTGTCCGCCCACCGACGGATCTGAGATCTGAGATCTTTATAAACTTGATGAACTTGATAAACTTTCAACTCAACTTGTGGGTGATGGAGAACTCGAATCTCCGACCCCCGTCTTATCAGGACGGTGCTCTAACCAACTGAGCTAATCACCCTCAAAAGTAATCCTATTCTACCAACATCCCAGTCAAAATTAAACACCCTCATTTCTAACCTTTGCCAAAAATTTTACCACCACTTCTGCCACACTTATTCCCATTACTTCCTCAAATCTAGTGTAGTTCGGGGTCTTATTCACCTCAAACAAAAGCGGTTTGGTTATTTCATCATCCCTAAACACCACATCCACCCCCGCCACCGTTATCCCACACACTCTGGCCGCCTCCACCGCCATTTTCTTTACCTCCTCCGGCAAATCACTTTTCTCAAACACATTCTTCAACCTAGGGTTATCACCAATCGCTCTCACCATCACTCCCAATACCTCTCCTCCCACCACCATCACTCGATAATCCCTGGTATTCACAATATATTCCTGCAACATATATTTATTTTCACCTCTCTTTTCTATCTCTTTTATTTCCCTGATTCTCTCTGTTAAATCCTTTTGACCATATACTTTAAATACTTGCCTTCTCCTGTCTCCCCGACTTCCTTTAATAATCAACGGAAATTCAAATTTACTCAAATCTTCCTTTTTTAAAAATTTCAAACTCCCATAAACAGTTTTTGGCACCGGCAATCCCGCTTGGCTCAAAACTACCATTTGATGTGCTTTACAAACATCACTCTGTCGACATCTTTTAATAACCGGATCCAAAATTATTTTACTCTCATCCAACTGATCCAAAATTAAGCTGGTTTCTTCCCAATAAGTTTTATTATTTCTAAAAAAATAAACATCGTAACCTCCAATTTCATGGTTTCTAAAAAATACCCTTCCAGTTTCGGTTTCAAACGTCAATTCTTTAAACGAAATCAAATCCAATTCCACCCTCAATTTTTCTGCCGCCGCTTTAAGTTCCAAAAATTTACTTCCATTTACATTGCCTCCAAAAACTGCAATTTTATTCATCTTATTTATTAATTTTTAATTAAAAATCCAGTTAAATCCCTTCTTCCAATCAAAAACTGAGAACTTAACCCTTCCCGATTGGCCACATTTGCCGCTGTTGAAATCTTTTTACCCTTAAGCCAAAAAGTCAACCAAACCACCGGTCTTTCATGCGCCTTGCCCAACGCCGACCGATAATGACGATAATACAAAATTCTTTCCTCAGTCAACAACCCCAACTGTTCAGCCAATTTTCGATCTATCGAACTTCTCAATGCTCCGGTATCCACCTTAGCTTTTACTTCAATCATCCGATGTTTCCCTTTCTTCAAAATCTTGCTTTTATCAAACTCTGGCTTAAATCCCTTGGGAATCTTTATCTTGATATTTTCCACCGCTTCAATCAAACGATTTTTTTCTTTCTCATCCACTTTCTCAAAGAATCTCTCTCCAAACAAATATTTTGCCAAAGTTATCGCATGATCCACACTCCTTACTTCTATCTCATCCACCTTTTCCAATCTCGCTCTCAACCCTGCCCGATTACACAGTTGAATCGATAATCCTGGTCTGGCATTTACCTCCAACACTTCCGGACCTTTCTCTTTGTCCAATACCACATCTACCCCCATATATCCCAACTCTGGCAAGGCTATCTGACATTTTACTGCCGTTTCTAAAATCTCCCGCCAAAATGGAATCTTTATCCCATTAACTTTTCTTTTTTTCTTTTTATTAAAATCATAAATCCGAGTCACTGGCACTCCCCCGCCCTCAATTCCAAAAGTGGTTATTCCTGTCGCCAAATCCACTCCCAATCCCATCGCCCCTTGGTGGAGATTAGCCTTACCCCCAGACTTTTCCGTCGGAATCCGAAACATGGCCATTACTGGCACTCGGTTATAAACAATCACTCTAATATCCGGGGTTCCCGACTTAGTTAACGCCAAAAACAATGGATGAATTTTTATCCGCTCTTCCACCAACACTGTATCTGGTATATTGTGTAAACTGTATTTTCCTACCAATATATCCTGACAATGCCTTTGCAAATCAGCCGTTGTCAACATTTCACCATTCATTCTCAACCATTCCCCCGCCCACTTACCTCTTTTTCTAATAATCAAAATCCCCTCACCACCATATCCTGATTCCGGTTTAATCACAAAATTACCCTCCAGTTTTTCCCACCTAAAATTATTTAAATCATCTTGATTCTTAAATCTAGCTATCAATGTCGGTACCGATACTCCCGCCGCCATCAACTTTTTTTTAGTTCTATATTTGCTATCGGCAATTGCCTTGCCAACAGCCGTATTTTTACGCAAATATACCTTATTCCTTTCGTTCTTTGTCAAAAATCGATGATATTTTTTTAAACTAAACATAAAGTTTTTAAAAAATTATCAACTACTTCCTTTCCCTAATCCCTTTCTTAAACCGAGCTATTTCCGACCATCTAATTCCGCTATAATTTCCTATCGCCAAGTTTGCCACTAATATCAAAACCAATATTAAATCGGGGTATCTCAAAACCAAGTTCTGAATCCAAGCCGAATCCATCATTACTGCTCCCGCCAATGCCAAAATAATTGTCCCCATCATTAGTTTTTTGGCTTCTTTTTTACTCTTTATCAGTTGAGTTCGAGTAAACTCCTCTGCCAACAAAATCATAAACGTAATCGGGAAAATTGACACCTGACTTATATCAATATCACTTAGAAACGACGACCACACCATAAACACAAATGTCCCTATCGAAATTATTATCAACCCTATCGATCTCGCCGGCCAAAAATGAAGTTTCAACCTTCTTAAAACTGATTTGCTCGCTAATGATAATAGTAAAATTACCCCAAACAACACCAATCCCCCCGGAATTCCCGTCGCCAAAAATGTTACTGCCACCATTGTCGGCATAAAAATCCCATATCCTGATAACCCTACTACATAATGCAAGAATGACACCAATGTTGCCACCAACGGTAATAACAACAATAGTACCAATGTGTTAGTCGAAATCCCCCTAGTCACCGCCCAACCAATCGCCACCTTCAAAGTGTTTAAACCATTCCATTTTTCCGACTTATAATCCAACTCATTTGCTTTTGGTTCTTCTTTAATGTTTACTACCGACGCCAAAGTTGGCACCACTTCAATCACTTCAGCTGTCTCAGTTGCTACCATTCCTGTCGGCATCGGACTCAAACTCAAACTTTTTACCATCACCTCTGTTGATGTTATCAACCTTTCCGATTTCCTTGCCTCAACCTTCATTACCAAACCTAAAAAACTTATGCTTAATACTATATATAATAGGGCAGTTATTTTTTTCATATTTTAATTCTACTTTAAAACCTTATAAACTTAAACTTCACAAAAGTTTATTAAAGTGCCGTATTATAGCACTAGTTTAACCAAATCAACCCTTATTGTCATCAATTCATTTTTTTTCTTCTTTAGGGTATAATTTTGCCAATGACATCATCTCTTTTAGCTCAAGTCAATATCGGCAACAATCTTCTTGACAACAGTGGCACCGCCGTCGGTCCTAAATATAACACCGCTAGCCCCCTAATCAACTCTCTTCTCAAAAACTCTCTTACCTTAGCCGGAATTATTTTTCTTTGTTTGCTTATTTTTGGTGGCATCAGCATGATTATCAACGCCGGTTCCGCTGATTCTAAAAAAACCGCCCAAGCTCAACAGGCCATCAGTAGTGCTCTTATCGGTTTTGCCGTCGTTTTTTCTGCTTATTTTATCATTCAAATTATTAGTTTGGTTACTGGCGTCAAAATTCTTGATTCTGGTTTATAATAACTTATGCTCGCAATCTTTGGTAGCATCTCCAATCCAACCAATTACAACAGTCAAGGCGGTTCTGGATTATTTCTTCTCTTATCCAATATTTTCAAACTGGCCGGTGTTATTGCCGGTCTTTTCTTTGTGGCCCAATTAATTATAGCTGGTTACGGCTATCTTTCCAGTAGTGGTGATCCCAAAAAAACTGAAGCCGCCTTGAATAAAATCACCCAAAGTCTTATCGGTCTAATTATTGTTGCCGGAGCTTTCATTCTTACCAGTGTCGTTGGCTCAATTCTTAACATTAACATTATTGAACCCATCATTTATGGTCCTAACTAAACCCTTGATTGCTGATACTACTTACAAACTTGAAGGTCCTGGTCTCAAACCAGATTTAAGTAATCCTGCCAAACCTCTTGAAGGTTTTCTCAGTCAAATCATTGGAATTCTGACTATCGTTGCTGTTATTTACTTCATTATTCAGGTTATTTTTGCTGGTTATTCATTTATTTCCGCCCAAGGAAACAAAGATAAAATTGAAGCCGCCCGTAGTCGTCTTACCAACGGTATTCTTGGCCTGACCATTATCGTTGTCGCTCTTGGTGTTGGCGCTTTCATTGCCAGTCTTCTAGGTATCAAAGATCCGCTTAGTATCCAAAATATTATGCCTAAAAATCAACCTTAATATGATTAAAATTATCCCACCTATTTTTGCTCAAATTAATAATCCTGTTCTCCCCGACTCTAACAGCATTGTTTCTAATCCCTCTAATTATGTCAATAATGCTATTCAAAGCATTATTTCTATTTTTTTCATCGTCGCTGTTCTCTACTTCATCTGGCACTTTATTATGTATGCTTATCATATGATTGCTTCTCAAGGCAATCCCGACAAATGGAAGCAAGCTCAAAGTTCAATTCTTTATGCTTTTATCGGTCTAATTCTAGTCTTTGCCATTTTCGCCATTCTTAAATTTGTTGGTGTTGTCTTTGGTATTCCTAATCTCCAAAATCTTCAATTAGTTTGGCCTTCTCTTTAATATTTTTAGAAAACTGTTATTATTAATTAATTAATTATTATAATTAAAATATGCTCAACAAACTCAAACAACAAATCCAATACGCAGCTATTGCTGCCCCTATTTACGCCCAAGAGACTCTTAAAATAGAGTCAAAAACTCAAGATTTTAAACCTCTTAGTGACCTTACTGTTGGCGGTATTGTTTCTGGTGCTGTCAGTTTGGTTCTAATTGTAGTCGCTTTAGTTTTCTTCTTCATTTTAGTTTGGGGCGGTCTTAAATGGGTTACTTCTGGCGGTGATGAAAAAAAGGTCGGCGAAGCCCGCGCTCAAATTACCAACGCTCTCATTGGTTTGGCTATCGTCTTTGCCGCTTGGGCCATTATGAAACTTATCGGTACCATCTTTGGTATTGACATTCTCAAGGGTCTAACTATTCCCACTTTCAAATAAAATTAGTTATCTTTTAAAACCCGCCTCTCCGGCGGGTTTTTTGTTGGTCTATTGTATAATTAATTTATGAATTCAATCATCAAATTTTTTTTACCTCACCCCGCACTAGCCCAAACTAAAGCCTGGTCTGGCAATTGTGTTTCCGACGGTGTCGCCACCATCAAAGGCCTTGAATGTCTTTTTCAAAACATCATTACTGTCATTGTCAGCCTTGCCGGCTTCGTCTCCTTAGCCATGCTCATCGTCGGCGGTTTCAAATATCTCACCTCTGGCGGCGACCCCAAAAAAGTTGCTGCCGCTTCCACCACCCTCACCTACGCTGTCATTGGTATTATTGGCATCATTGTTTCCTGGTTAATCCTTCTTTTCATCAAAGAATTTACCGGTATCGATGTCACCATATTCAAAATCGACTCTAATTAAATGATCAAAAAAATTGTTCTCATTATCAGTTTTTTCTCCTTGTTTTGGCTCACCCCCACAACTGTCACTGCTCAATCAGATCCTCCATCCGGCAACCCCCCCCAAGAACAATCATCTCCCGGATTTTTTCAAACTATCTGGGAAGCTATCACCAGATTTTTTAACTACCTCATCTTTGGTATTCAATATGTTTCCGAGGATTACCAAGCTTCCACCAAGGATACTCGTCATCTCACCAACGACTATACTCGAGACGACAAAGATATTGCCTCCCGCGCCATTCCTGAATCAGTCAAAAGATACCGCAAAGGCGTTTGGTTTTATGAGGTACTGACTAAACCTCACAAATACAAAAATGAAACCATCAAAAGTGATCAAGATATCTGTCCCGACATGAAAATCTCTGATATTGCCTATGTCATGTACCAACAAAACCAAAAAATTCTCTATCAGCAAGGTAATCCCGACCAACCGCTTGAATATGACCCCAATCTTATGAATCAATTTCGTTTCGAAATCAAACATCCTCTTTCCTGTTATCTCAACGCTTACAACAATATTCAAGACGTCCCTCAAGGTCTCTTCATGAACGAAGCCGATGCCGCCCCTATTACCAGTCTCCAACTCAATGACACTATTAGAAATGTTATGCCTCGCAATTTCCAAGGTGAAAATGCCCCTCCCAGCAATGACAATCCTCAACAAGCCAAAAAAGTTGCCGAAGATAGTGACAAACAAGAACAAAATATGCTTTTAGGTCTACTTTCCGAACCAGTTCACGACCAAATTGCCTGTAACAACAATGCTGATTTTAATCGTGAAAATCTTCGTCAAAGTTTCGCCTGTCACCTTACTCCCAATGGCTGGAATAACTCTAAATGTGGCGCTCTAGGCAATCTTATCAACACCGACCAAATTCAATGTGATGAAGAATACACTGTCAAAAATGGACCTGGTCTTAGTCAACGTGGTACCCATGGTTTAGCTCTCAGCGGCTACAATTACAAGGAAATTATCAATATTTATCACGGTGGTGGTATCGACACCGAACGACAAGGTGACGATGACAAAGGACCCATAAAAGTCGTTATTATCGAAGACTACGGTGGTGACAGCGATATTACTTGCCCCAATCTTGTTGGTGACCAAAACTACGATAAAGTTGATCTTTACCAAGGCAGTGGCGGTGTCAACGAAGACGGTAAAACCCCCTGTGATAAATATGTCAAAATCCCCGTCACTGACCCAGACAATCCCTCATCCCCGCCCTATCGCCTCGAAGGTATTTGTTATCCTGTTGTCACTGTTCCAGATCTCTATACCTACCTTCTAGGTGTTGCCGAAGTTCCCCGCAATTGGCATATCGAAGCTCAAAAAGCTCTTACCCTCACCCATCGCCATACCGCTATCCAAAACGGAGATAAAGGTTTCCTTTGGAATAACAACAAAGACCAAGCTTTTCGTTGTGATCAAGTCTCTCTCAACCAACCTAAAATTATCAATGGCAAAGAGGTTATTACCAATCAAGGCGCCGCCGTCGAACTTACTCGTGGTGAATATGTCGTCGACCAAAACAGCCGCCAACGTCTCCACACTACCGCTCGCAGTGCTTTTTGCGGTCCTGGTTCTTACAATCCTAAATTTGATGGCCTTAAATACGAAAAAATTTCCTACGCCTTCGACGCTAATGGAGGGGCCATCAATGGTATTTGCTTCGAAGGTATCGGTTATACCCTTCCCAGTATTACCAATATTTCTACCAATACCAATTCTCAAGGTTTAATTTCATTCTCCAATAACTCTTCACCTGGTCGAATTAATCAAGTTTACGATCTCGCCCAAATTGACGGCGGGAAATATCTCAAAACCTACCAGGGTAATTGTCAACTCGACGAACGCATCTTTTCCAGCCTTAACCAAATGATTTCCGCCTTCAATACCGACAATCCCGACAACCAACTCTCCTTTTTTAGTTGCTACCGAAGTCTAAACCAACAAACCGACCTTTGGCAAGAAAACCTCGCCCAAAACAACGGCGACCAATATCAAACTATCAGTCAAATCAATTATCCTGGCAC
Source organism: Candidatus Shapirobacteria bacterium (assembly GCA_017991615.1). Classification (GTDB taxonomy): domain Bacteria; phylum Patescibacteriota; class Microgenomatia; order UBA12405; family UBA12405; genus WARW01. Next base: position 105,778 of record JAGOQF010000002.1, on the reverse strand, counting down.
TTCGCCCCACCACACCGGCCGCGCCATCGATTTTGCCGACAAAAACGGCAAACTCACTTCCAGTTCCTCCGCTTACAAATGGCTCACTGCCAATGCTCACCAGTATGGTTTTTACAATCATCAACTTGAACCCGAACACTGGGATTACAATCCTTAAAATATGAAAACTCTTGCTAAAAATAAATATCTCATTATTTTAACTGTTATTGTCATTGCTCTTACCATCATCAAACTCTCCTCTTCTCATTCTTCCACCACTTCACCTGACAATTTTGACACCACCCAACCCGGTCAATTAGCTCCTCAACAAACCAACCAAAATCCCATTTCTCAACCAAATAATTCTCAACCCAACACTTCCAACAACTCCTCCCCAACCAACCCTCAATCTTCCCCCTCCGATCAAATTACCGAAGTCAATTATCAAATTCCTCTGGCCAAATTTCTCCCTTATCAAGGCAAATATTTTCGTGCCCAACGTTATATCGGCGCCAATAACCTCGAGATTATTGTTTACCACGAAGACCAAACCGATCTTGCCAAACAAGAAGCTCAAGCTTGGCTTGCTCAAAACGGTGTCGACCAACTCGACCGAATTACTGTCAACTATAAATAATTATGTTTTTATAATTAATTTTGCTAAAATTAATCTAACTTATGACCTTCAAACAACTACTCCATCATCTCAACCTCCGCTCCACCCGCCTCATCCCTTCCAAAAAATTCTTTTTCACCGCTTTCCTAATAATCATCTCTGGTTTTAGTCTCTTTCTTTCCATCAAAACCATCACCGCCAGCGAAATTACCAACACCCCCACCAACCAAAATCAAACTAACACCCCTCAAAATTTAATCAAACAAAAACAAGATGCCATCAAAAAAGGTAACAACCAAGAAGCTTGGCTTGATTCTTCACTTGCCAGTAATATAGTTAGTATTCTTGGTTCGCTTACCGGAGGTATCCCTTTTCAAGAAGACGGTTCTATAAATTTCACTGGTTACATCCCTGGTGGAGTTATTGGCACTACCAATAATATGATCAGCAGCCTTTACTACCAACCGGTTTCTGGTGTTGAATATCTAGCTCAAGTCAAAAACGAATTTCTTGGTAAACCTGCTTACGCTCAAAATACCGGTTTCCAAGGACTTCAACCCATCCTCCCTCTCTGGCGTACTATTCGCAATTTTGTTTATGCTTTAATTTCTATATTTTTCGTCACTATTGGTATTATGATTATGCTTCGAGTCAAAGTTAATCCCCAAACTGTTGTTAACATTCAAAATACCATCCCCAAAGTCATTACCACTCTAATTTTAGTTACTTTTTCTTACGCTATCGCCGGACTAATCATCGATTTAAGTAAACTAGTCCTTTCCCTCGGTATCTCCGTCTTCTTTAACGCTAGGGGTAACGCCGATTTTAACAGTAATTTATTTCCCACCACAATAGATATTAGTAATAATAATCCGCTTACTTGGATTGGTGATCTAATCTGGGCAGGAATTGAAGCTATTGCTGGTCTTTTTAATCATCATCCCACTAATCTGGAGAATCTATCCCGAATGAGCTTCGGCACCATTTATGAACTAAGTAATCAAGCCATTCCTGCAATTTATGGCTTCATGCTTGGAGAAGTTGCCGGTCAAATCTTCCTCGGGACCATTCTTGGTGGTATTGGTGGAGCGGCTTTGGGTCAACTGGGCAGTCGAGTTGTTGGTACAGTTGGCGCTGTAGTTGGCGATGTTGTCGGCGGAATTGCCGGCTGGCTTTCATTTCCTCTCATCATGGCTGTTCTTATGGTTATCTGGATGATTAGACTCTATTTTGGTCTTCTCAAAAGTTATATTGTTGTTATTTTCAAAATCATTATCAGCCCTATCCAAATCGGTCTCGGCGCTTTCCCAACCGCCAAACAAGGCTTTTCCTCTTGGATTATTGATCTTATTGCCAATATCTCTGTCTTTCCTATAGTTAGTCTGTTTATTGTCGCTCTCAATTATCTTACCGAAATTGTCCGCGGTGGAACTCTTTGGATTCCCAGCCAGATTGATCTCATCACCATTACCGGTGATATCGCTGGTTACCCTATGGGTGTTGTTGCCGCCGGCATTGGTCTCGCCGGACTAGCCATGATTTCCAACCTTCCCAAACTTGTCCCTGAAGCCATCTTTAAACTCAAACCCGACGCCTTCGGCTCTGCTATCGGTGAAAGTTATGCCGGTCTTGGTAAATTTACCAAAAGCACTGCTTCATCCGGTATCAGAGCTGGTATTGATTATGCCAACCAAAAGGTTGGAGGCGGTAGTGGTAGTAATCTATATAGAAGAGCAATTAGTATCACCAACAGAATGCTCGGAGGCAAACATGCAGGTGATAGAACAGATAGAGAACGCGGAGGCGGACCATCACCACCATAATAAAAAATCTATTTTTGCCTAATTCTTCTATAAAGAATATTTGTCCTTCTCTCTATCTCTATTCGCTTCTTTCCAGTTCTCGTAGATACCCCCAAACCATCATACCTTTCCCCATCTCTAATATCAACTCCTAAAAATCTCATCAATTTTGTCAAATCAACATCACTTCCCATCAACCCCAAATCCTTATATAAAAAATCACCAACATTAATACTATAAGCTTCAGGTCGCGTCACTCTTAAATAAATAAAATCGGTTGATAACTTCTGCATATCCACCCCAAAAGACCCCAACAACATACTTCCCCACGTTCCCCAATCCTTTGTGTATTTATAAAGATGATCTCCATTTACACTAATCCCATCAACCATCCCAAAAGCAGTTCTTATATCCGACACATAACCGCCGATATCTTTAGTATCCAATTTACCCGTCATCGCCTTAAATGTCAAAACCGCCGCTTCCATCTGATCTCTATATAAATTCAAAAAATCAACCTGGTTATGACCAAAACTAAAATCCTCCCGTTTATTCTCATCTGATATAAAATTTCCATCCTTATCAAAAGCATAATACATCAACAAAGAAGCCAAAGTTTCTTTTCTTCCTTTATTAATGAAATTAACCCCATTCTTATCAAACAAATTCTTATCACCAGCCACAAAGTCAAAGAAACCATAAAAAGTCTTGGCTTTCAATATTGGCAAATCACCACTTATAATCTTTTCTCTCAACGTCTTGGTTCCATCCAATGGCCTTCCCAAACTTCTCTCCAACTGCATTACCGTCTGCACGTAAGTCCCTAATGGTCCTCCAAACCACTCCGCCGCTTCCAAGCTAGATTCTGGAACATCATTTTTCGAAACTTTCCATTTCCCCAAAGCCTTATATTCTGGATTAAGAGTTCTTAGAGCATCGCTTATTATCCCCCCATAAGTTGGCAACGACCTTCTTCTATCAGCCACACTTGAGTCTCCAAACATATAAAACAAATTCCAAGCCGTATAAGCATTCATCCTATAAATATAAGGTGGTTCTTTCTTCCCTTTATCCTGTTCAGCCAAAAATTTAGCCAAATCTTCCTTATATTTCGCAATATTTCTTAACTTACTTAACACTTCTTCCGATATCCCCGGCTTCCCATCTTTATCTTTTCCCTCCTTATATCTAAGACACATATGTCCATTCCGATCCTTATAAAGCTCACATAAATCATTCAACATTTTACTCAAAGCCAGCTTAAAATTAGGATTAAATAACTTCGTCAATCTCTCATTATTAAACTTAAAATACATATCATTAAACTTTATCCTTTCCAAATCCTTACCAGCTTTACCCAAAATAACAGCCCCCATATTTATATCAATCATGCATTCAATTCTCGCCTGAGTTTCCGAATCTAAACCTTTCATCCACTCTGGAGGTGTATAAGATTGCCAATACATTTGATCCATGTTTTTCATTGCCTCAGCCGCATATTCAGGCGATATTTGCCACGACCTTACTTCTTTGTTTTGATCATCCTCGCTACCTACAAATGGTGGTGAGTAACCATCTCTCCGCCTACCTCCTCCACTTCTAACCAGCTCTTTAGCTTTCTTTTTTTCCTCATCTGTCGCCTTTCCATCAGCCTCCACCACATACTTTCCTGCCCCTTTTAACTGATCCGGTAATACAAACTCATCTATCTGTTCTCCAGTCATCTGAGACGTAATCGTCTCTGTGGCTTCTTCCGAAAAGTTGGCAAAAGTTCTGTTCATTGCTACAAAAATCCCCTTTCCTAAAACTTCCAAATTCTCTTTTGCCATTTCCTTCTGCCTGTCGGTTGCGCTCGGATTTTTCAAAGTATTGCTCATCTCCTCTACTGATTTATACCCTGCCCCAAACACTCCCAACACCGCTTCACATACCTGATCTGATTTTTCTTTCTCAATTGTTCTTCCCAACACTCCCGCATTATTCACCAACAATTCAGCAATCCTACCCACTCTCTGATTATTTTCCTTCTGTCTAGCCTCTTGACTAGCCTGTTTGATAAATTCAATTGCTGATGGTCGTTCTGTCATACCCCAAATTATACCAATTTCCCAACTTTTTTACTAATCTATAGCTTCTGCTAAAATTAATCATCTATGACTTCAGCCGGTACTAATTCCCTTACCAACCATATCCGTTCCTACCGTTCCGCTCTCAAATCCAATCTTGAAATCACTATTCACTCTCTCAAACCTTCTTACCTCCGCCTCAAATCACTCCTTCACCCTCTCGCTTCCGACCCAGATGAGATCGATTTTTCCGCCCTAATTTATTGTCTCAATCGACTTCCTCAAGTTACCGCCAAAATCTCCAAAATCGTTCTTGGTCAAAGCCCGGAAATTTATGCCGATGCCGGTTACGCCAACCTCCTTTCTTGGCAAATAGTCCAAGCTCACAGCCGCCGTCGTGTCGCTTACTTCAATTCCAAAACTAAAACTCTTGCCTATCTCATTGCCTCTGTCTCCGATATTGATGACCTTGTCAATATTCTTATTGCCTTCCAAACTGAATGGAACAAATTTAATCATCTTCTTCATAAACACTATTCATCTTTCAATCTTCTTCTTAAAGATTTTCACACCCCAGCTTTTTTGGACAAATTCAAACTCACCTCCGATACCTGGCAAAAATTTTTCACCTCCCTTGGCTTCGACTGGAAACAAGAACTTGGTTATATCTACCACTCTCCTCTTGATCTAAAAATCCAACTTCTATCTGCTTCCTGGCTTAATTACACCAAAACCTCCCAAAGATGGTGGAAAAATATCGCCGCTACTGTCTCTTCCACTTTTCACATTTCTCGTCAAGAAATCTATTTTGTTTCCAGCAACACTCACAGTCTTATCAATGCCATCACCGGCTTTCCTACCACCCACCAATCCCAAATTATTGATTTTATCCACCAACATCATCCTCATCTCTACCACCACTGGCAAAAAATTATTGATGGCAACACCCGCCTTAATCTCACCGACTTTCTTTACTATGCTTCTCGTTATCTTCTCCATCAACCTAAATATCAATCTGCCTATCAAAAGCTCCAACGCCAACTTGGCATTATTACTATCCCCAATCAAGAATATCTCGACATTACCGTCCAAATAATTCCTATCAAAAATATTCCTGCCTCCCCCCATCTTGATTCCCGTCTCAAAATTACCCGTCCTTCTCAACTCAAAAAATCCCCCGCTCTTATTTTCAATATTGACTATCCTCTTGGTTTTGCCGCCTATCACATTCTTAGCGAAGTCATGCAAAATGTCCGCCATGTCAATGGTGTCTACATACTTGGCAAAGCCGCCACTCTCAACAGCGAAATTGGCGATATTCAAATTCCTCGTCTAATTTTCGACGAACACACCCAAAACTCCTATCTTTTCAAAAATTGTTTCAACAACTTTTTTCCTTTTGTCAACCATCAAGGTTCAATTCTAACCAATCAACGAGCCGTTTCTGTCCTTGGCACCTTCCTCCAAAATCGAGCTTTAGTCAATTTTTATCTCAAAAACAATATTACCGTTATCGAAATGGAATCCGGTCCCTATCTCTCTGCCATCACCGAAGGTACTTACGATCAACAAGCCCCCAAAAATACCATTGTTGATCTCAATTCCGCTCCTTACGACGTTGGTATTATCAACTACACTTCCGACACCCCTTTTTCTTCTGTTCAAAATCTTGGTGATTCTAATCTTGGTCTAAGTGGTATCGAACCCGTTACCCTCGGCTCCCTCGCCATCCTCCAACGAATCATCAACCTTGAACAAGTTAAATAGTTTCTTTTCCTACTACAAACTTATCATTTATTGTACCCACTCCTATCACCACTTCATCTCCCGAACCAATCTTACCATTTATCACCGCCTGTCCAATCGCATCCCCCAAATCCAATTCTATTACCCGTCGCATTTGCCTTGCCCCCAACTCTAAACTATAACCATCTCTAACTATTTTCTCCACCACCCCACCGTCAAATTTCAAATTAATATTTCTCTTTAATAAACTTTCTTTTAATTCTGTCAACATCAACTCCGCCACCAACATCAAACTCTCTTTTTCCAATGGCTCAAACACTACCACCCCATCAAATCTATTCAAAAACTCTGGTGAAAACATCCCCTGTTCTTGAACATAATTTAAAACTTTTTTTCTCAATTCCTCTCCTCTAACTCCGTTTTTTACTTCCTCTCGAATATATCCCGCCGCCGCATTCGATGTTGCTACTACAAACAAATGCTTCCCGATTACTTTTTTACCTAACTCATCGTTTATATAACCCTCATCTAGCAATGTCAAAAACAAGTTGTATACCTTACTATCAGCTTTCTCGATTTCATCCAACAACAATAAACTTGCTGGTTTATTTCTTATTGCTGTCGTCATCAGTCCTGGCTGATTCTGACTTGATATCCCTACCAATTTACCAATAGATTCCGATTCAGAATACTCTGCCATATCAAACCTTAAAATATTTTTTTCCGATCCAAAATAAATATTAGCCAACACTTTAGCCGCCTGAGTTTTTCCAACTCCTGTCGGCCCTAAAAACAAAAATGATCCTACCGGTCTTTCCTCACTCTTACCCCCCGCCAATCTACTTCTCAAACTCTTGGCTATCAAATCAACTGCTGTTTTCTGACCAATCAATTTTTCACTCATTATTGCTTCCAAATTTTTTAATTTATCCTTTTCCTCTTCTGATAATATTCCTATCGGTAAACCCGTCTTTTCCGACAATACTTGGTTTGCCTCTTCTACCCCAATAATTTTATTCGACCCCGACCATTTTGATACCGCCATCCCCAATAATTCCACTGCTTTTTCTGGAAATGGCGTCTCGGTTATATACTTGTCACTTCCATCTAATATTTGTTTTAATGCCCCCACCGTTACTCTAACTTTATTATTTTTCTCCAGCTTTTCCACCGCTTCAATCAATATCAACATTGCCTCATCCTTTGTCGGTGGTACCACCTCCACCATCTCAAAATCCTTCAAAATTCTCAAATCTCTAGCCAAAAACTTCTCATACTCCCATTTATCCGACACCGCAATTACCCTTACTCCCTTTTCCAATGCCCAACTAAACACATCTGTATAATCATTACCTTCTACTTCCGCATTCGTTATTCTAAATAAATCCTTTATTACCAAGATTACATTTCCTGCCCTCTCTGCTTCCACCAATAATTTTTTAAATATCGTTTTTTTAGTATCCTTATCATCCACCCCCGCCACTGCCGCCTGATAATCCAACCATAACAGTTTTTTATAAGCCAAAGATCGACCCAATCTTCCTGTAATCGCTCTCTCAGCAAATTCGTAAACTACCGTCATTTTCCCTACCCCAGGATCACCCACTAATAAAATACTTTTACCACTATCCAATGCCACTCCCATCTTTTTTATTACCTCTTCCCTTCCCACTAAATTACCAGAAAAAAACTGACCCATACTTAAATCTTCACTATATTTATCTAAAGTTGGTGTATAACCAAACATCAGACCCCAACCTATTCCTGGCCGACCCAAACTGTCTCTACTATCCAACAGACTATCTTTCTGCTTTTTATCCCACCATCTCGCTGCCAAAACCAATTCATCTTCAGATACATTCAACTTTTGAAACCCCACCTTTATATTCTCACTTTGATTTATTAACCAACTAATCAATCCTTCCAAACTGTCTATTTCCAAAATAAACATGTCTCCTTTCTTTAGTTTTACTGCCCTAAGTACTTCCGACACATTTTTTTCTATTTTTCCCAACATAAATCTCCCCATCTCACTTTCGACCAAATATTTACCTGCCTCCTCAGGATTATTTCTTATTTTAGTTTTTAATTTCTCCAACGAAATTTTTGACCTTTTTTTGTCATTAACATACTCTCTCCACCCAAATACTGGTATCAACCACCACACTCCAAACCACACTACCGCCAATATTAAATACCCAACTGTTATCAACATACAAAAACCTACTAAGCTAATCCTTACTACAAATCCAATAGCCGATGAAATTAAATTAAACGATACTCTCTCAAAGAACTTTCCTATATCAAAACTCCCTTCATAATCAACTACCAATCTTTTCCATGGTTTAAACAAAGTTTTTACTAAAATTGATAAAGAAAAAAAATGAAAAATCTTCTTTATCCTCAAGATCACCCGACCCCAATACCACTCCCACCCTCTCAAATAATGCCATGCCACAAAATTCATGGCTAATGATAACATCTAACCTTGATAGTTATCTACTTCATCAACTCCTCAAACTCTTCCTGTCCCAAACTTTCCTTTTCCACCAATACTTTTGCTACTTTATCTAGCTTTTTTCTATTTTTTACCAACACTTTTTTAGCCTCATCATAGGCTTTTGCCACCAATTTCCTAATCTCCTCATCTACCAATGCCTGCATTTTATCCGACACCTTACTTGGTTCCATATAAGCTCGTCCAAAATCGTTAATATCAATTTGTGGCCCCAAATTCACCGGCCCCAAATCACTCATTCCCCACTCCACCACCATATTTCTGGCTATATTAGTTACATGAGAAATATCTGATGCCGCTCCAGTGGTGATATCCCCAAACACAATCTCCTCCGCCGCTCGACCCCCCATCGCCATCGCCATTTGTTTAATCAATTTTCCCTTTGTCTTATGAATCACATCTTTTTGTGGCGGCACCAAGGTAAACCCCAATGCCATTCCCCGAGACACAATCGATATCTTTGATACCGGATCCAACTCTTCTACAAAATTTACAATTGCGTGTCCTGCCTCATGATAAGCCGTCATCAATTTATCCTCCTCGCTCTGATTTCTTTTCTTTTCTGACCCCAGTTTTACCTTCAATCCCGCCTCATCAATATCCGCTCGACTAATTTTTTCTTTATTGGCTCTAGCCGCCGCAATCGCTGCTTCATTCAACATATTTTCCAAATCCGCCCCCGAAAACCCTACTGTACCTTTCGCCACTGACTCCCAATTTACTTCTTCCTCAAATGGTTTCCCTTTAGCATGAATCGCTAAAATATCCCTCCTGGCTTCCAAATCAGGCATCTCTAACACCACTCTTCGATCAAACCTTCCTGGTCTCAACAATGCCGGATCCAACAAATCACCCCTATTGGTCGCCGCCAACACTACCACCGCCGTATTTGCTTCAAATCCATCCATTTCTACCAAAATTTGATTCAAAGTTTGTTCCCTTTCCCCGTGACCACCATCAATTCCTCCTCTCATCCGTCCAATCGCATCAATTTCATCAATAAAAATAATCGCCTTACCGGCTTTTTTAGCCGTCCCAAACAAATCTCTGACTCTTGAAGCTCCCACTCCTACCAACATCTCCATAAATTCACTCCCTGCCATTGAATAAAACGGTACATTCGCCTCCCCTGCCACTGCCTTAGCCAACAATGTTTTTCCTACCCCGCTTGGCCCCACCAACAAAACACCTTTCGGCGCTCTGGCCCCCATTTTTCGATATTTTTCTGGATGTTTCAAAAAATCTACCACTTCCATCAAATCATCTTTAGCTTCTTTAACTCCAGCCACATCTTTAAACGTCACACTTTGTTTACCTTTGACAAACAATTTGGCTGTCGACTTACCGAACCCAAACATCCCCCCAGCCCCACCACCACTTTGCCTTTTCAAAATCCAAATGATAAACAAAATCGGTACTCCTACACTCAACACTAATCCCAATATTTCTCCTATCATTTTCCACCCCTGACGATTATTAACTTCCAAATCTACACTCGCCAAATCTACTCCTTCTTTTTGCAATATCTCTGTTAAAGAAATATTTGGCTCTTTTGAAGTCACTAATAACTTTTTTTGTTCGTCATTCAACTCAGCTACAATCTCATTATCCGACACCATCACCTTTTTAACCTCATCTTTTTTCACTTTATCGATAAACTCCGACATCGACACCTGATCAACCGTCGATCCCATTATTACTTCTCCCAAAAAAGACATTAATCCCAAAAACAAAAATATATAAATCAACCATTTAATTATATTTTTAGGACCTATTTCTATTTTCTTTATCTTCACCCCTGGCGGCAAATTCTTAAATATTTCCTCATCAATTTTATTCTTTTTATCCAGTTCCTTCTTCTCATCTGGTTTCCTTTTTTTAGTCCACATTTCACTTATTTTCATCCTTTGATTATATCATCTCTCTATTACACCTCTCCTCTCAAATTACCGCACAATCTCCTCATTTACTCCGCAACTATATTAGGTGATAAAATCAAATGTGGCTCATACCGAAAGAAAAACTCTACAACAAAAACTAACTCAAGCAACTCAATTAGTCGAAGTCGGTGCTAAATATCAGCACACTAAAACTGGGGGTCAATATTTAGTCAAAGATTTAGGTATTAGAGAAGACAATGAATCTATCGTTGTAATATATGAAGAATTGAATCACCCAGAACATATCATCTGGATTCGTTCCTTAGAAAGCAAAGATGGTTGGTTAACCCCTGCAGAAATTAATGGTGAAATGGTTCCCCGTTTCACAAAAATAAAGTAATATCCTATTCTTAAATCTTAAATCATAAATCTTGAATCTTTTTGAGATTTTTAGGTCAAAATTTGGAATGAAATGACATAATTTTGCCTTAAAATCCAATCCCGATGAGACGACAGTCGATATCGGGAATGAAATTGAAACTAGTATTTAGTTAGTTCCACCAACATTTCCCGATTATCTTCCTCTCCCTCTCTCACCCAAAAATCATGGTTACAACTCTGACACTTGTAATAAATCCTAAACTGGCCATTTCTATATTCACTTCTAATCGGTTTCATTAACCCTTTGCACATACTCGCCCTATCACCAGGAACCTCTTCATCTACATGTTTACCCCACAAACATTTTGGACAATGATCCGTTGTCCCGTCTCCTTCAACTTCCGCCCCACACACCTCGCATTTAAAATTTTCCATCACTTTTTTCATCTTCTCCTAATTTAACATATTCTCTTATTTCTATATCAATTTATCCTGTTTATAAAACTTAATCTTGATTTGTTTTATTCTTGATTCTTAAATCATGAATCTTGAATCTTTTTTTAATGTTTTCCTGAGATCTGAAATCTAACATCTAATTTTAGCGCCGACAATGTTTTTTCGCCCGCAAGCCGCTGAGTGGATTTTACGAAGGTGCGAGGACGACAAAAATGTTGTCAAGCTAAAATAAACTTACAACTTGATGAACTTGACAAACTTGACAAACTTTCAACTTGATAAACTCACCTCCCCAGCACCACTCCCATCTTTATATCTCGATTCAACTTTTGATTAAACAACAATTTTCCTCCCACCAAGCTCGCCACCGGCTCTACTTGTATCGGTTGCCACTCCTCTCCAAACGACACCAAACTCACCAGCCCTGTTTCGCCTGTCCCTGGTTGTTTCTGAATATATTTCATATAAGTAAACTCTTTTTTATCCCCTAAACTAATTTTACTGCTATATTTTATTTCCACTATCCGCTTTTTAGTCACCGGTACCATCACCAAAAAACCAACCTCTTTCTTCCCATCAACTTCCCTAATCCTGATTTCTTCACTGTTGTAAACTTTTTTAATTGTCGTATCATGACCGTCAGCCACACTAACCTGTGACAATACCACTTCTTTCGGCAAATAAATTCTTAAATAATTTTTATAATCCCCTCCCGGCCAATTTGTATTTTTGGCTGTATTTTCATAATTTATCTTTATTACCCGATTAAGCGATTCCCCACCAAACTCTACTCCTTCCTCAATATTTTTTCTCAAAAAATAATTAGCCTTATTAACCCCTACATTAGCCTCCACCACATACCAATAATCCGTTATACAACCTTCTCCAACACACTTACCATTATAAATTTTTCCATCCCAACCCAACTCATTTATAACCTTAGCTGTTTCTGTATTATTTATTGCCATTTGCATCTCATTACTCTCCAACATTTCCATCAACCCCTGATAAAGCTTCATTTTCTTTTCTGTGTTCAACAGCTTAATTTCCTCAAACAACTGTTTCCCTAAAGTTCCCAAAAAACTTGCTTTTTGTCCCGAACCCGGAAAAAATTTTGTCTCGGCATAAAATTCTGCTTGCTCATACAAATTATTTTCATCAATTGTTTCCTTAAAATCAGTCACCTTTACTGGTCCAGTCACTTTTAACATCGATCTTACTACCGCCAAATCAATTCCAATCACTCCATCTACTTTTTTCTGAGTCGTTTTTTCCAAAAACCACTGAATATCAGCACTCGTCTTCACAAAATCAGGGTTCCAGTTAGCATCTCTCATATACCAATTAGCTTCCCCTAAATAAGTCTTAATCTCCCAAGGTGGTTCCACATGGCCCTTAAGCTGACCATCTGCTTCATAAATATCTTTAACTTCAAATCCAATCAACTTGCCTTTTTGAAAACTAATCAACCCATAATTGCCAATAAATCCCCCTGTCGGCCTGATTTCCGATTCATTCTGAAATAACACCATATACTCCCGTTTTCTTCCATCCAAACCCAACATCTCTGGCGCTATTTTTATCACTTCCCTCCCTAAACTCAATTGCTTTTTTAACTCCTCAACTGTTTTTAAACCCTCTTGAATTATCCCTCGCCATTTCCGAGGTATCCACCCCGACCCACCTGACAATCTTGCTTGCAAAATTCCCAAATTATTTTCCGTCTCCAACAAACCACTATCTATGGCTATCAATTGATCTTCCCAATTAATTTCCCTCTCACCAAACACCGCTTCACTCATCTCATCCATAGTCCTAATTAAATTCAAAGACTGTTTTTCTGTTGTTAAAAAATCTATTAATACTCTTATCCCCGTTTGATAATTTCTCACCATTTCCAAACTATTTAACCCCCACTCATTTATTTTCTCATCAATCGCCGATAATTCCTTTATTTTTGTGTCTGCCACCACCTCCACTTGGTTATATTTTTTATTTCTAATCAACTCTGGTGCTTTAGTAATCACTCCAATTGTTGACCGAACTATCCACAACTGTTTTATTGGCCAGACTAAAATCAATAATCCCAAAATTACCACTACCAACCACCACCATCGACCCACCTTTTTATTTCTTACTTTAAGTTTATCTTGTCCTTCTTCCTTTATATTCACTTCTTTCGTCTCCATTCTCACTAAATCTTCACTCTCCTCTTCAATATAAGTCTCATCCTCTTTAACTTCATCTATCTGTTTCTGTTTATTCTCAATTAATCTTGGAATCTCAAATTCCTCTTCCTCCTCCTCTTTAAATACTGTCACTTTTGTCTCTAATATCTTACTATTATCTTCCTTTAATATCTCCGGCACTACTTCTTCTTCCACTTCCGTCTCTTTCTCCTCCACCACCACCGCAAACGGTCGTCGTCTAACTTCTTTTACCGATTTCTGAGGTATTGGTTTAGTTTTTTTACCCCGCCGATTTTCTTCATCCGCCTTAGAAAAGAAATACTGCAACGTCGTCACTATTCCTTTTTCAAAAGGAATTTCTGCCCGCCATCTTAGTTGAGATTCACTAACTTCCGCCAACTTTTCATTTCCTTGATCAATTTTTACCCCTGTCTCCATTACTTTAAATCTGGTCATTTTCGCCTTATCCATCAAAATTTTTGCCATTTCCTCAACCCTAATTTCTTTCCCCAGCACCAAAAAATACTCCCTCTCCGTCCCTGACAAAAAACAAGCTCTTAAAATTGCTTCCACCAAGTCATTTACTGCCAATAATCTAATTTTCGTCTCTGGACTTGGTAATTCCAAATTTTTGTTTAACACTGCCCTCATCAACGTTTTTCCCAATAAACTATTTTCTTCCATCCCTTCCCCATAAACTTCTTTAGCATCCACCACCCGCCAATCAGCCTCCCAACCCGTCACTTCTCTAGCTAGATAATTACTTCTTACCTCATTATTAACCGATATTAACGTAAATTTATCTGCTGTCAGTCTTTGCCATATTTGTTTATCCCCTTCAAAATCAAACACATAATTAAACTCCCCTGTCACTTCTTCTATATTTTCCTTCCATTCAAAATTTTTTACTTCCTCAAAACCCAAAGTTAATTGCCCCACTCCAGTCACTTGAATATCTTTATTCACTAATTCTTTAGCTAATTTCTTAGCTACAAAATGATCAATTCCTATTATTAATGCTGATGGCAATCCCACACCCATATATCAATTTTAAACTAAATTTATTCAATCTACGACCTTAACTAAACATCCTAGTAGCTGCGGTTTATTTTCGGTTATTTTACGGTAATTATTTCACAAATCAGTTCTGACTATATCAAACTCAGTGGTCAAAACGTGAAAAAATGTCATAACTTATAAATAGGTTTTTACTGTAATTTTTATCCAATAAAAAAGTTTTTACTCAAATTTCCAAGCTAATATTTTTTATTTATTCCTAAAAATTTGTTCTGATAACTGTTTTTAACCGCCAAAAATTACTAAAAATCTGTTCTGATTTAAAACCTAAAAATATATCAAAAACCTATCTCAAATCTCTTTTCAAAAATCCTATCATCAATAAACTTGCCACCGTTTCTGTTGCCACCGTCACCCAAGCCGCTCCATTTATCCCTAACCTTGGTATAAATATTAAATTACCCACAATATTTATTACTAATGACAATATTCCTATCATCAACATTTGTTTCTGCCCACCCCTAGCAATCAAAGTAAAACCCACCAAATGTCCCATATATGATGCCACCATCGCCAATATCAAAATTCTCAACACTCTTATTGCTGGTTCATAACCTTCTCCTCCCAAAACTTTTATCATCCACGGTGCCAATCCATAGGTCACTACTCCTACCACCACCGCTCCCATCAACATCAATCCAGCTGTTTGCCAAAACAAGCTCTTTTTATCCCCATTTTTTCTCGACATCAATGGAAAAACACTATTAACCAAAAAATATGCTGGCTGAACTAAATTCCCATAAATTTTGTAGGCCAAACCGTAAAATGCCAAATCTCCAGCTCCAATTAAACCTTTAATCAATGCTGAATCTACTGCCCGATCGTAACCCGAAAACAATATCATATACAATCCCATCGGCCAGGTTAATTTTATAAATTTACCCAAGTATTTTATATTCGGTTGGTATAATTTTATTTTTCCAACTATTTTTCCAACCAAACCAAAACCAATCCCCAAACTCACCACTCTCGCCATCAAATACATACTGCAAACCCATAATAAATTTATCTCCTCAGTCGTCAATAATACCACTGTAAATAATAACGGAAATAAAATGTCCATCCATACTTTCCGACCCATTTTCATCTCTGTTTGAAAAATAATTTCCAAACTTCCCGCTATCGACGTCAATCCGATCATTAATAACGCTACCAATGCTTCTATTTCAATTCCATCAAATCCCGGCCACCACCAAATTATTCCCAAACCAATTATCAAACCCACCAATGCCGCCATCAATCTAAACCAAGCTATCTGAATATACACCCAATTCTTCTTTTCTCCCGTCTCTATTGCCGCTTCTCTAACCCCTATTACTCGACTACCAAAATCAGCCACCGCGTCCAAAAGTAACCATACCGAAGTAATTAACAAATAATTTCCATAAGCACTCGAACCTAATTTTCTGGTCAACACCGCCGTTGTCACCAAACTCAATCCCACTGTCACCACTTTACCCAATATTTGAAACCCGGTATTAACTATTGGTCCTTTTAACATAAATCTATTATCTCACCCTAGACTAAATTAACGCTATCACCAACGTCAACAACCACATATTTTGAGGTAAAGTCAACCAATAATGATCTACCATTCCACTAATAAATATCACTCCCAATATTAACCATGTTAATTTGCTCCAATTTTGCCAATCTATTTTTTTTCTTAATCCCCAAATTACTGCCACCAATCCCAACAATCCCGTTTCTGATACCAACAGTAGTATCACATTATGAACCGGTTGAAACCAAAAAATCTGATTATTTTTCTGAAATTGAGGCAATTTTACCAAAAAATTACCCAAACCCACCCCAAACCATGGTGAACTCTTAATCATCTCCACTGCCGCCAAATTTAATTGACCTCTTTTAATCATTCCGTTTTCATCCCACCCTGACAAAAAATTTGCCAACGGATAATTAAAATCAATCATTTCTAATCCTAAAAATAATCCCACTCCCACCAACAACCAAAAAACTATTCTTTCTTTACTATTACGATAATTAAATCTCCACCACATCAATATCGCCACCAAAGTCAGTAACCAAATTGTCCGACTTCCTGACAATAATATCCCCATCAACCCCGACCAAAACACTATCCACCATTTCAATTTTCCCCAACTTATTAAAAATAACTGTCGATAATATTTCAACCACCACAATAAACTCACCAACAAAAACCCTGCCAAACTGTTCGGATGAGAAAAAGTTCCATATCCTCGCACCAATCCCACATTGGCCACCGACATTTGTGCCACCCCAATAGTACTAAAATCAAATTTTCTTTCACCCAGCCACCACCATATTCCATTCAAACTTCCCCCTTTGGCAATTTGCGCCAACACCAAAAAACCCTCCACTATCAACCAGTAGGGGATCACCTTTCCCAAATAAATTTCTACCCACCTTTTATTTTTAATTACATACCCTCCAAACCACATCAATTGACCCCACCTCAACCATCGATACCCTGCCACCCATCTATTACTGGCTATCAACAAATTAACTACTACCAACCCTACTATCCACCAATTCTTTTTTATTGATTTCCAATCTACTCCTTGTCGATATATTTCAATCAAAAACAATCCTAAAAACAAAATATCTATCACATAAACCGTCGGTGAAAAATAATCCACTCTCATTCCCCAAACCAAGCTCCAATCAAACCAAAAATGCTTACCCAACTGAGTTGGTATCAACAACAACAACCAAAACAGAATTATTTTACTAATTTTTTCCAAACCTTCTTTCACACCCCAATCTTACCACAAAATCCCCTAAACCTACCCAAACACCACCAGCAGGGGAGTCAACTATCGTTTTACCCATCCGCCCACCAACGGATTCTTACATCTTAAATCTTAAATCTTTTTTATTGTTTTCCTGATATCTGAGATCTGAAAAACTGAAATCTAATTTTAGCGCCGACAATATTTTTTCGCCCGCAAGCCGCTGAGGCCTTCTGGCGAAGGTGCGAGGACGACAAAAATGTTGTCAAGCTAAAATATTTTTCTAAGACCTATCCGCCCACCGGCGGATCTAAGATCTGAAAAACTGAGATCTTTATGAACTTGACAAACTTTATAAACTTGATGAACTTTCAACTTGATGAACTTGATAAACTTTATAAACTTGACAAACTTTCAACTTAATTAATCCCTTTTCGGCTTTATCACCACATGCCGCTCTTCGCCTTCTCCTTCCGATTCACTCACCACTCCGCTTATCTCCGAAACAATCATGTGACAAATTCTTCTCTCATAAGAACTCATGTTCGCCAAAGCTACATTTCTGTGACTTAACAAACATTTCTCCGCCAATCCTCTGACAGTTTTTTCCAACCTTTCCCGTTGTTCCACTCGATAATTATTTACATCCAACAATACCCTAATATTTTCTCCCACCTGATTTCTAACCATCAATCCCAAAATTAACTGTACCGATACCAAATTTTTACCTTTAAATCCAATCAACCCTGCCGGGTTAGTTACTGTCACTCCCACCAACACCTGATTTTCTTCTCCCTCCACATCCTCCACAAAAGCTTTTTCTACTTCAAAATTTATTTTTTCCAGAAAATCACAAGCGATTTTTAGAATTTTTTCATTTCTTTTTTTATTATTCATAGTCGCTATTTTAACACAAAAATTAAGCCTATTTTCCCGATCTAGCCACTAACAATTGTTGAATAACCATCATTGCCGAATTAGTAAACCAATACAACAAAATCCCCATTGAAAAATTCCATCCCAAAAATATAGTCATCGCCGGCATCATATACAACGATTGAGTTCTCATTGCTGCCATCATATCATCCTCTTTATCTTCTGTTTCTTTAGCCACATCTTCTGCCACTTTTGGATTTGGCATCATCACCCTAGCTCCCAAATATTGTAAAAACCCTGACCCAAACAATAAGACTATCGGCAACACTGCTTTTATTCCAATTCCATCCTTAAAAATTTTAGCCGGTGTCTCTGCCAAATTTCCTCCCAAAAAACCTAAATCAAATTTAAATTCTTCTCCTACTTTAAACGGTTGAATCAATTGGTTGTTAATTTCTTCCAAACTTCCTTTTCCTTGAGCGAAATTAACCACCATATTAAAAGCTGAAAAAAACAACAATAACACCACTATCTGCAAAATTTGCGGCAAACATCCTGACATCGGATTAATCCCTTCTTGTTTGTACAAATCCATCTGGGCTTTAGCCAAAGCTTGCTTATCATTACCATATTTTTCTTTTAAAGAATTTAGTTTTGGTTGCAAACCTCGAATTTTCTTAGCCGACTTTAAACTCGGCAATATCAACGGTAACAATATTAACTTAATCATTACTGTTACCGCTACAATTGACCACCCAAAATTTCCCCACCAATAATAAAACCCAAACAAAGCATTGACAAACGGTGCTATAAATAAATTCATAGACTAAGACTCATTTTAGCAAATCTATTCCACTTTTTCCTCCCGGACGGCACCGCCAAATCCTAGCTATTCCTAAAACCAACCCTTTTACTGTCCCATATTTTTTAACCGCCTCATAAGTATATTCCGAACAACTAGGTATAAATCGACAATTTTCTCCCCGAGAAATATATTTCTTATATCCCACCAACAATTTCAACACTATTCGCCTTATCACTTACCCATTTTAACCACCAATTTATCAACTTCCATCTCTATTTCCTTAACACTCTTCCCCAAAATTTCTTTTTTCACCAAAAAAATTATTCTTGTTCCCGCAGCCAAACTATCAATTTTTGACTCCAATGCTACCGAAAGTCGTCTTTTAATTTTATTCCTCTCTACTGCCTTTTTAGAAATCTTTTTAGAAATTATCCATCCTAATTTAATTTCTTTATCTTCTTTTTTAAAACCCACTACCCCAAACAGGGGACAGTCAAATACTACCCCTCCTTTATTTTTTACCTCCAAAAACTCACTTCTACCCGAAAAACGATATTTCTTTTTAATCACAACCCATTATAGCCCAAAACATTCCTTATTCCGATTAAACCGTAATTTTTTTTCGACCCTTATTTTTTCTCCTTTTAAGAATATTTCTTCCAGACACACTCTTCATTCTTTTTAAAAATCCGTGAACCCGACTTCGTTTTTTATTTTTTGGTTGATATGTTCTTTTTGTCATAAGTCAAATTTTATCACAATTTTAATTTACTTGGCTAAATAACGCCCAATCTTTATTTCCTTTTTATCTTCTTCTTTTCTTTTGTGGAAAACTCATTTATTATTATGTGGATAACTTAATTTCCTCCCCGAAATTTTATTCTCTGCCACCCATTTACTAATTTACTTTCTTAAGTTTCATGGATATTAACCGCCTTTGGAAAAACACACAAGAAGAATTAAAAATTGTCTTGGCGCCAGCGGTTTTCCAAACTTTTGTTAGTAAAACTGAACTCATCAGCCTCCAAAATAATAAAGCTGTTTTAGCCTGTCCCAATTCCTATTTGGTCGATATCAACAAAAAACGCTACTACCAAATTTTTAAAGATGCCCTAGATAACCAAACCAAAACTCAAAATACTCTTGAATTTATTGTTCAAGAACCTTTAATTAATCCTTCACCTATTAACTCTCCTTTATTTGAATACACTCCAAAAAATACTTCCTTTCAACATAATCTTCACCCTAAATTCACCTTTGACACCCTCATTGTTGGCAATAGTAACAATTTTGCCTATGCCGCCGCCCAGGGTATTATCAAAAATCCCGGTCTCTCTTATAACCCACTTTTTATCTGGGGTGGGGTAGGAGTTGGTAAAACCCATCTTATGCAAGCTGTCGGTCATGAACTTCTCAAAAACAATCCTCAATTTAAAATTAAATATTTTCCCGCCGAAACCTTCAGTAACGAACTTGTAGCTTCTCTTAAGTCCAAAACTATGAATCAGTTTAAAGATAAATATCGTAATCTAGACTGTATTCTAGTCGATGATGTTCAATTTTTAGCTGGCAAAGAATATACCCAAGAAGAATTTTTTCACACCTTCAATGCCCTTCATATGAAAGGTAAACAAATTATTCTCACCTCTGATCGTAAACCTAGTGAAATTGACCACCTTGAAGATCGGCTAGTTTCTCGATTTATGGGCGGACTAACAGTTGATATCCAACTTCCTGATTATGAAATGAGAGTCGCTGTTATCAAACAAAAAACTGAAGAATTTCAAATTCAAATTACTCCTGAAGCTATTTCTTTTCTAGCTACTAATATCGAATCAAATATCCGCGAAATCGAAGGTAAGCTTAAACAAATTTTAATCCAATCCAGCGCTCAAAAAATTATTCCCATTGATTTAAGTTTTGTTCAAAATTTTCTTAATCCTGACAAAAATTCCTCTTTAAATCCATTTTCTAGCTCCAAAATTAATCCTCGCCATCTTATTTCTGTTTGTGCTAAAACTTTCAACATTAAAACTAGTGACCTCTGTGGTCGCAGTCGAAAAAAAGATTTGGTCTATGCTCGTCATCTAACCGCTTATATTCTCCTCACTGAAGCTAATCTTTCCTTGGAAGAAGTTGGTCGACTTTTAGGTGGTCGTGATCATACTAGTATTATGCATGCTCGTGACAAAATCCACCAAGATTTATCCACTAATCCACAAACTACTAAACTTATCAACCAAATAAAATCATCTTTTTAAACTTATTTTATTTATCCACAAAATTATCTCACTTATCCACCAACTTTTCCACATTTATTTTTTATCTTTCCCACCGAAACTAACCCTAATCTCAATTCAACTTATAAGCCAAAATTTCAAAAAAACCCTCAATTTTTCACCTAATTATCTCTTTCAACATCCATTAAATTTATCTTTAACCTATCATTACCTTTAATTTTAAATTTATTCACTTATTAACCATTACTACTAACTACAACTACTATTTTATTATTAATTTTATATAATTAGATTAATGAAACTTTCTCTTCTCCAGGAAAACTTAAACCTTGCCTTAACCAACGTTTCCCGTTTTGTCTCTTCTAAAAATCAATTACCTATTTTAGGAAATATTTTAATCTCCACTGATCAAGGTCGACTCAAATTATCGGCCACCAATTTAGAATTAAGTATTAATTATTGGATTGGTGCTAAAATTGATCAAGAGGGGAGTATTACTATCCCTTCAAAAGAAATTACTGAATTTATCTCTTATCTCCCTACCGGTAAAATTGATTTATCTCTCAAAGAAAATAATCTTCTCTCAGTTTCTTCCGCAAAAATTGAATCCGATTTTACTACTTCTCCTGCCACTGATTTTCCTGAATTTCCTCAAATCAATCCTGATACTGTTTTTGAAATTGATTTAGATATTTTAAGTCAAGCTATTTCTCAAATGGCTTTTTCCGCCGCCACTGACGATACTCGACCGATTTTAACCGGTATTTTATGTTCTTTTTCTCAAAATCTACTTACCTTGGTTTCTACCGACGGTTTTAGACTTTCTTTCAAAGAAATTAAATTAGTTAATTCTCTTAATTTAAAAACTGACAAACCAGTTACTTTTTTAATTCCTGCTCGGAGTTTAATTGAAGTCACTAAACTCGCTAAAACGAATCAAAAAATAAAGATTGGTCTTACTCAAGACGAACATCAAGTAATGTTTGTTCTAGACGATATAGAGCTAGTTTCTCGACTTATAGAAGGGGAGTTTCCCGACTACAAAAAACTTATTCCTGAATCATATCAAACCAAAGTCTTTATCAATCGCGACGAATTTTTTCAATCAGTCAAACTAGCTTCTGTCTTTGCTCGTGAATCCGCTAATGTTGTTAAAATGAATATTAAAAATAATTCAGTTGAACTTACTGCCAATGCTCCTCAAGTCGGTCAGAATCGAATTGAAATTGAAACCAAAACCGAAGGTGAAAATCTCGAAGTTGCTTTTAACTATAAGTTCTTAAGCGACTTTCTTAATGTCTGTAAAAGTCAAGAAATTTTGATCAAACTTAATGAAAATCTTACCCCTGTCTTTTTTCACGACCAATCCGACCCTTCTTTCACTCATATAATTATGCCCGTCCGTCTCCAGGATTAACTTTGCCACAGTTTATAAACTATCATTGATATTGCCATCGCACTCAAAAATATCACCAAAGCATATTTTCTGATAAATTTCACTCTTTCCAAATAATTTTTATTATTTTGACCATATTACTTTAATTTCATTTCTATTATTTTCTACTGAATTTTTATACCAATATTCGAAATTTTCCTCATCAAATGCCTGATTATTTGTTTTTGATTTAATTTTTAGCTCTTTCGTGTCTAAATCATAATCGTTAATAATAAAATTGTTAGTTTCAAATGATATATATTCTGAAATATCATATTTTCCTGGCAACATATCTAATTCTTTTTCTGTTAAACCTTTTATAAAACTACTATACTCCCCTGAATTTAAATTCATTATCTCGTCTAAATTTAATCCTTTTATTTTAAATTTATCCTGACTAGTTATAGTTTCTTTTTTATTTACTCCAGATGGAGTGAGTGAATTTTTAATCAAATCTAAGTTGTTGTTTTCAATATAAACATCTTTAGTATTTATCTTTATTATCAATAATAAAAATATTATTAATACTAAAATAATTATTACTTTAAATTTTTTAATTAAATTTATTAATTTAATAAACATATTATTTAATTTGAACCAAATTTATTAAAATATCCATCCATTAAATCAACCGCTTCAAAACTATTCTTAGACCCATCTATTTTTTGTCCAGTACAAATATCAATAAATTCAATATTTACCCCACGTGGCGAAGATTGAGCATATTTAATCTTGTCACCAGATATCTGAACTATCACCCCAGTATGAGCTCCTCCTTCCCATTTTTTTAAAACATCACCTGGTTTTATATTTTCTTTAATATATTCACAGTTTTTTGGTTCAAAATACATTCTTAAATAGTTTCCGTCCTCTCCATAGCGATATTCTCTATTAGGTTCAAAATTTTTAAATCCAGCCGTTAAATAAGCCCAGTCTACAAATCCAGAACAATCTAATCCAAAAGGTATATTAGAAGTCGGAGGTTTTTCTTCTCCTTTTGATGGTTCAGTTTTAGGACAACCCCATTCCGTTATATAAGAATTTTCTGATTCCAAAACAAAACCACCATCTCTATCAAAATCTGATCTCCAAGAATGACCTCCACTAAAGAAATAAGGAACTTTGTATGGAAATTCAGCCGCCAGATAATAAGCCGCTGCTACTACTCCTGCTCTGGTTCTATAACCTGCACTATTAACTTTCGTCATTAATTCATTTTGATAAGATGTCATTTCTGATCGACACTGAACCGTCTGTGAAGGTATTAACACTGGATTCATATCTACCTCTATATTGCTACTACCACCTCCACCGCCACTACTTCCACCACCACTTCCAGTTTTTTCTATTTCCACTTCAGGTACTAGACTTGACACTATATTCGACTGTAGTGTTTGATAAATGATCAAACCAGCTATCACCGCTACTATCACTCCTCCTACTGTTACTGTCGTTGTCCCTGTTGCCATTGTTGGTATTGTTACCAATGCTTCAGCTCCTTGAATTGTTCCATCAATCACTTTATTGCCAGTTACTGCTATCGCCTCTTTCATTTTTCCTACAAAATTAACTCCTAGCTTATCAGCCACTTTTCCGATTATTTTCTTAACTAGTGTTACCGCCGCTATTATCCATCCTGGCGGCCCACCAGCCACTCCAGCCGCTATTCCTGCCCCAGTAGCTACTCCTCCGCTTGCAACCGCTTTAACTCCGCCACTTGCTAAGCCTTTTAAAATCGTTTTAATTCCACCATTCAATCCTTCTTTTGCCAGTATTCCCACCGAATTTTTTACAAAATCTGACGCTGCTTGATTGCCGATTTTAGAGGTAAAATTATTAGCTATTTTTACTACTCCTTTTTCCATCCAACCACCAGTTATCTGACTAATTTTATTAACCATTCCTATCCCACTTCTAATTGATTCAAATGTTTGTCTTACCTCAGGCTGTCTGAAATTATCAATTACGTCATCATAAGCTCTCGCTTGAGGTATTGTCTCATAAGGTATTTTTATTCCATTTAATTTAGTGTCTACTTCATCATTTTTTTTCACCGTTTCTTCTATTTCTGATGAATTTTTTCGCATTAATCCTACCAATGCTTGAACTTCCATCCATGAATTTTTCAGTTTCCCTACAGACATTTCTTTATTTGCCTCAACCACCTTATCTTTTTGATTTTCTATCCCGCCACTACCAAAATAAATCTCGGCTATCAAACTAGACTTTGTCTTAATCGCCTCTATTTCCTCACTGTTTATTTCTGGGTTCAATTTTTTAGTTTCCTTTTCAAAGTTTTCTTCAAATATTTGCTTTCTGTAACTCCTAACTTCATCAATATGTTCTTCTTGCCATTTATCCAAAGATATCTTAATTTCTTTAGCTGTTATTACCGCCTCTGTTTGATTATCCCCATTTTTAGGTAACGCCTCAGCTAGGTCTAATACTTCTTCAGCTTGATTTCTAAAATCACCTTGATTAATTATTTTTATTATTTCCGTTTTTAATTTTTCTTTTGACTCTTCGTTACCTCCTAACCGTTCATTGATACCTTCACTTAATTGATCAATTGTTTTTTTAACATAATTAACTTCTTTCTTTTCTGTCTGCCGATTTAAAATATCTGATTTCATTTTGCTTTTGTCTCTAACCTTGTTTTTTTATTTTTTTTAATATCGCACTATTACCCAAAATTATATCAATCTTTACCCAAAGGATTATACAATCCCATTATCAAACAAATCATCATAATTTAATCCGCTTTTTTCTCCCTCTGATTGATTTTTATCTTTTTTGTCTTCAAAAACCGGTGTTGGTTTTTTAATTAATTGTGGTGGTTGTGGTACTTTTGTTTCTTCTCCAGCAATAAATATTGGTTTTTGTTTTTCCTCAGGTTTAACTATTTCCGGCTTGAGTGGTGGTACAAACCTAACTGGTTCTGGTTTTGATTGATTAATTTTTATTTCTCCTTCAAATTTTCCCTTTGGTATTTTTTCTTGCAATAACTCATTTTCTTTTTGTTCCAAATTTTCAATTTTCCTTTGTAAAATTGTTTCTACATCCATTTCATTATTTGCCTCTTTTTTTGATTCAACCATTTTTTCCATCACTGGTTCAGGTTTCGGTGGTAGGGGGGTCGAGGTAATATTCTTCTTTTCTTCTTTTAAATCCGGTCTTACTGGTTTTTCTGTAGCTATTTTTCTCTTATTTAATACTTCTTCTGGGTTGGAGGTAATTAAGTTATGTTCTTCTTCAGAAGAGATTACTTGAATTGCCACATGATTTTGTCCGGCGAAAAATATTCCTTGACCTTTGTCGGCCGTCAATAATAATTGTTTTTCTCCTTGACTTAAATAAAATACTTCTCCAATTTGATCAATCGCCGCCGCGTGTTGTTTTAATAAAATTTGAATAGCGCTGTTAGTTACAATTTCTTTACCATAATCAGTTTTCAAAAAATCATCTACATCTTGGGTAATTGTCGTCACCCCCAGATAATATTTTCGACCCCGTTTTACAATCCCTCTCAAAAATGCCGCTGAGTCATCATATTGCATCAAATACCAAGCCTCATCCACCACTAAAATTCTTTTCTTTAAACTCTTTTTAACTACCGTCCAAATATAGTCCAAAATTATGTTCATAGCTACCGGTCGTAAACTATCCTCTAAATTCTTAATTCCAAAGACTACAAACGGATTTACTAAATTAATTGTTGTTTTTTGATTGAAAATGCCTGCAAATGAACCTTTAATATATTTTTCCATTCTCGCCGCCAGCATTTTAGCTTTTTCTTCTTCCATCCCAATTAATGATTTATAAACATCCTCAATTAATGGTGGTTCTCTATCTTGAGTTGTCGGATCCGGAGTTATTCCTTTCATTTTATAAGCATCCATCATTGCCTGATCTAGAATTGACTCTTCCATTGGATCCATATTTCCTAACATAATTTTCATCAATCGGTGAATCGACAACACCTTGCTGTTTAGAGCATTTTCTCCCTCTTCTTCTACCAGTGACAAATCAAATGGATTTATTTTTGACCCTTCACCATAACCAAAAGCAATGTATTGACCTCCCACTGCTTCTGCTAAATCCCGATATTCATTTTCTGGATCAATTACAATAATCTCCGTCCCCAACATTAGTGATCTCAACACTTCCAATTTAATCATATAAGACTTACCAGCACCAGCTGTTGCAAAAACTACTGAGTTATAGTTCTGCATTGAGAATCGGTCAAAAATTACCAATGAACTATTATGAATGTTAATTCCATACATTATTCCCTTATCATCCGATAGATCTGAAGATACAAATGGAAAAGTAGTTGCCAGCGAAGTCGTATCCATATTTCTGGTAATATTCAATCTGTCGTCACCTACTGGTAGTCCAGTAATAAATCCATCTTCCATTTGTAAAGTTGCCCTTTTACTTACCATTAAAAGTGATCCTAACGTTGCTTCTAGATTTTTATTAATCTTATCCAATTCTTCCTTAGTGTCTGCTGAAATAGTAATATATAATCCAAATTGAAAAAATCTTTCCTCTCCCTTAACCAGATCTGCTTGCAAATTCAGCGCATCTTCCAATTTTGCTTGAGTTGCTGGATTAACTATCCGCCCTCTTTGGATATCAGTACTAATCTCAGCCTCCATCTCAGTGATCTTCCTTCTCAAATCGTCCAAAATCGCCTTACCATCAGTTGGATAAATATACATTGATACACTCAAAGTGGCATCAAAATTAATCAGGGATGACAACCAGTTTATTCCCACAAATCGCGGATATGAGGCTACAAATAATGTCCGATAGTACTTATTGTCAATTCTGATATGATTAAAATCCACCTCCAACGACGCTGGCGCAATAATATCCTTTGTTGATACCAAACCTTCATTAAATGGTTTTTTCCCTTCAGTTTCTGGCCTATTATCTGTTCCCGTCAGTTTTTGTCCCACTGTCGGTTCAGTTGTTTTTTTATTTTTTTTGCCAAATAACATATTATTTTGTTGTAACTATTGGGTTTTGATAATTAATTGTTTCCATTTTTTGATTGGTCGCCACTTCCTCATTATATATTTTATAGAACAACTCAATCGATTGTCTATTTGTCAGCGGGATTATTTCTAACCCCAACCTAGAAAATAATCTTACTAAATGATCTCTCTTTGGTTCTAGACTAGCTTTAGCTTTTTCCAAAATTTCTGCCTTAGGGTAGGGTAGACTAGTAACCTTTTTGTTAAACAAATTGGTAATAGTTTGAACTCCCGCTGTTTTTATTCCCAATTCCAATGAAGAAAATTTAATTACTATATAAAAAGTCTTTGATAAGACATCATTTTTCTTTACTGTTTCATCAATAAATTTTCGATAGTTTTTAATTCTTTCCTTAAGTAACTTATTAGTCTGTTTTTTTTCCGCTTCTAATAATCTTTTTAAGTAAACTCCCACATCCTTAGTACTGGACTTAACTACAATCTGAATCGGAAAATTTAAAGAGTTTAAAATTCCCCCATAAGCCGCCACCAACGCCGATTGTTCTTTTTCCGACAATAGATCAAAATTTACCGATGATATCTGCATAATCGAAGCGCATGATCCGTCTTTCATTATCACCACTCCGTCAACAATATCTTCAATCGGTAAATGGTCTTGAGTACTCCCTTTTATAGCTATTTTTAATGGATCAGTGGTCATCTTTATTAATCATAAACTAATTATTAGCAATAATCCTAATTGGATCGACTATTTTACCCGTTAAATCAATATTAACTCGGTTAAATTCATAACCATCTTTTTCAGCAATAATCAAATATCTACCATTACTAAGTGGAGTTGAAATTTTAAATTGTCCCAATAGGTTAGTCTTTATAACTCTTGCTGGGTTGCCATGGCTGTCTTGGATTTCTACAATTACTCCGTCAATAATTTTTCCTTCAGAAGTTGTTGCCATCCCTACAATCACATTAGCAGTATCTGGTCTGTCCGGCATTGGAATTGACCCAAAAACCGCTTTTCCTGTTGCTTTCAATTTTTCTGTTTTTAAATTTAAGTTAGCTTTTTCATCCCTCCAATCAGTCGTTCTTTCCTCCTCTTTTTTTGTTGACTGTGCCAAAGTTTTTTCCGTCACTGTCGGCTCCGTTGTTTTTAACACCGTTGCTGTTGCTTCTTCAACTGTATCTTTTTCTGTTTCTCCGGCCAATCTTTTATTTTTTCTCCCCAAACGAAATTTTTCCCTGATAAACCTTTCCTTAGCCAGATTTGTATCCTTAACCGCTGACACAAATAAATCCCTACTTTCAACTGCTTCTTCAGGTTCATTCTCATCTGTTCCTGTCTGCTTGGTTTCAAATTCTAACCAGCTATTATCATTTTTTTTCTTGTATAAAAATATCGTCGGTGAATAAATTGATTTAATAAAGGCTGTAATCCAAGTTTCTAGTGGTCTATCTTCAAACGGTACAAATGCCAACAATAATCCTAATCCTCCAAAAAACAACATCAATGGCCATTTTATAAACGCCACTATTTTAGTCGAATTTATCAATACTGCCAGCAAAATTCCACCCGCTGCTTTTAAAAATTGTTTTAATGTCATTTCTCCCACCAGCTTAAATTCGTAGGACGAAATTTGCTGTGGAATTGGATGTTGTTCCATACTAAATTCTATCAGTTTCTAGCTAAAACGTCTTTGGTAAACTAGCTTATGTCTAAACTCTTACTTATTGACGGTCACGCCATTATTCATCGAGCCTACCACTCCATTCCCGACTTAGATTTTAACGGTCAACCTGTTAATGCTCTTTACGGTTTCTATTCCATGTTGATTTCTGCTCTCACTCAACTTAACCCCAGATATCTTATTGTCTGTCTTGATTCTCCCGGTCCCACTTTCCGTCAATCGGAGTTTGTTGGTTACCGTGCCAAACGCAAACCTGCCGACCATTCCTTGGTTTCCCAATTGCCACTTTTAGCTTCCTCTCTAGCCGATGCCAACATCACTACTTTTTCCTTTGGCGGCTACGAAGCCGATGATTTAATTGCCACTGTTTCTCGTCGTGCCCAAAACAAAAAATTTGTTAGCCAAACCATTATTATTACCGGCGACAAAGACCTGCTCCAACTAGTTGACACCAAAACCTCTCTTTTAATGCCTCTTCGTGGTTTATCAGAAACTAAATTATTTCAACCTCAGGATGTCTTTGATAAACTCGGTGTTTATCCCCACCAAGTTGTTGATCTCAAAGCTTTGATGGGGGATATGTCCGACAATTATCCCGGCGTTGCCGGTATCGGTCCCAAAGCCGCCTCTGACCTTCTTTCTACCTATGACAGTCTCGACTCTATTTATCAACATCTCGACGAGATTAAACCTTCCCTTCGCCAAAAATTAACTCGTGACAAAGATAATGCTTATTTATCTCAAAAACTGGCTTTTCTGATTGATAATATCCCTCTTAAATTCAAGTTTAAAGACTCTATTTGGGATAAAAAATTGCTTATCAGTCTCCGACAAACTCTTGCTGGTTATAATTTTAAATCCTTGGTGGCTCGGCTGGATCAAATCAATCAGCCCCGCCAGTCAAGCCTTTTTTAATTATGTCTTCTCCTAAAATTGCTCTAGTTCAAGACTATATCAAAGAGTTCGGCGGCGCCGAAAGTGTTTTAGAAACTCTTTCTGATATTTTTCCAAAAGCTCCCATTTTTACATCCATCTATCATCCCGCTTCTCTTGGTCCTCATCAATCTCGTCTTCGTCAAAAATGGGATCATCGAATTCATCAAAGTTTTTTTAAATTTATTCCCTTTGCTCACAAAATCATCAGTCCGCTCCGTTTGATTTCTCCGTTAGCTTTCAAATCTTTTGATTTTTCTGATTTTGATATTATTATTACCTCTGCCACCGGCGCTTATTTTCCCAATTCTCTAAACAAAAAATCAGCCAAACTTATTTGTTATTGTCACACTCCGCCTCGTTATCTCTACGGTCTGCCTACCGCCCGTCGTTTTACCCAAAACCCTATCGTTAAATTTTTTATTAATATTTTAAATCACTTCCTTCGTCTTCGCGATTTTCATCATTCCCAAAATGTTGACCAATATATCGCTAATTCTCGCACTACCGCCGCTCGTATCCAAAAGTTTTATCGTCGTCAAGCTATCGTTATCAATCCCCCCGTTGATCTCCCCAAATCTCAAAATACTAAATACTTAATACCAAATACTAAATACTTTCTTGCTGGCGGTCGTTTGGCTCAAGCTAAACGTTTTGATATTGCCATCAATGCTTGTAATCAGCTCAATTTGAAATTAAAAATTTTTGGCCGCGATTTTTCCGGAGTTTTAAATCAACTCAAACAAATTTCCGGACCCACCATTGAATTTGTTGGTGAAGTCGATCAAGAGACTAAATCTCAGCTTTATCGTAACGCTCAAGCCTTTATTTTCTCCGCCGATCAGGAAGATTTTGGTATCGTCCCGGTTGAATCAATGAGTTATGGTTGCCCGGTTATTGCTTACCGTAGCGGCGGAGTCACTGAAACCGTTATTGACGGCAAAACTGGTGTCTTTTTTGACCAACTTACCCCTCAGTCTTGCGCCCAAGCTATCCAAAAATTTCAAAAATTAAACATCAACCCGTCTGATTGCATTTCCCGCGCCGCCAAGTTCTCCACCCAAACCTTTATTCAAAAAATCAAAAAACTTGTTTCAAAAAATCAACTAACCTTTAAGAATTCAAAAAACTCTAATTGTTAGTTTTATACTAAATACCAAATACTAAATACCAGATACTAGCTATTCAACCAATTTTCTGCATCCAAAGCCGCCCGGCAACCTTCTCCTGCTGCCACAATTGCCTGTTTATGACGGTTGTTAACACAATCTCCGCCAGCAAAAATCCCCGGCACACTGGTCATAGTCACCCAAT
Source organism: Candidatus Shapirobacteria bacterium (assembly GCA_017991615.1). Classification (GTDB taxonomy): domain Bacteria; phylum Patescibacteriota; class Microgenomatia; order UBA12405; family UBA12405; genus WARW01. The sequence continues at coordinate 74,042 of JAGOQF010000002.1, read as the reverse complement.
TTTTATCACCCCCAGTTAATACCTGTCCTGTTGGGCTTAGTTCTACCAATCCTTTCAAAAATTCTGTTGCCGGTTGACTGCCGATGGCCACAAACAACCCGTCCAAAATCAATTCCTTTTTTTCTTGAGTTTTATTATTAATCACCTCCACTGCCTCCAATTTTTCTTTTCCTTTTAAGCCTTTTACTTCGCTGTTCCACCAAATTTCTATTTTAGGATTGTTTAACACTTTTTTTTGCTCTGTTGCCGAAGCTCTCAATTCGTCTCGTCGGTGAATTAAATAAACTTTTTGACATATTTTCGCCAAAAAATCAGCTTCTTCGCAGGCTGTATCTCCTCCACCAACCACCGCCACTGTTTTGCCTCTAAAAAACATCCCATCGCAGGTAGCGCAACCGCTGATTCCTCGACCGATCAATTCTTTTTCCCCAGGCAACCCCAACCATTTAACTGCCGCTCCGGTAGTTACAATCACTGTTTTTGTTTCTATTTCTTCTCCGCTTTCCAGTTTTACTCTAAAGTTTGCTGAGCCGTCAATCTTGTTAATCGCCGTCACCACCCCTTGTTTTATTTCCACCCCAAAATTCTTCACCTGTTGTTGCATATCCATCATCAATTTCAATCCACCCACACCGGTAGGGAAGCCAGGATAATTATCCACCAAGGTTGTAATGGTTAGCTGTCCTCCTGGTTGATTGCCAGCAATCACCATTGTTTTTAAATTCGCTCTTGAGTTATAAATTGCCGCTGTCAGTCCTGCCGGACCCGACCCGATTATCAATGTATCTAAAATTTGTTTATTTTCTGTCATGACTCCATTTTAGCATCCTATTAGCTTTACTTTTTTAGCCTTTACTCTAATATTTTATTAGGTCATGATCAAAAAAACTAAAATTACTCTATTCCTTATTTTTAAAATCATTCAGGATAAAAAACGATTTTTATTTTGGGTTTTTATTCGTTTTTTATCAGCTCTTTTGCCACTTTTGACCATTTATCTTTATTCTCAGGTTATTGATCAAGTCGAAAAACAGGTTATTTTTAGTTCAGTTTTTTTTCTTATTCTTTTGATTTTCATTGTTCGTCTCTTAGATAATTTTGTTCGCCTTAAATCTCTTGAAGCTTTAAATCAATGCATCAGTAATATTGGTTTCGATATTCATAATTTTTTTTCCCAAGATATTCACACTAAAAACAAAGAAGAACGTAACCAAACTATCCAAGCTATCCGCAATTTTGCCGATGCCAGCAAAATGACTTTAACTCTTTTTCGTCAGCCTGGAATTGATTCTATAGTTTCTCTGGTGACGATCCCTATTATTCTTTATTTTGTTGATATTAGGGTTCTAGTTCTCTTTATTAGTTATATTTTGGTTTATTTTATTGTCGACTATTACACTACTCAGCGTTACATCAAACTCAAGGATATTCAAAACACTAAAATTGAAAATTATTACAGTAAATTTCAAGAATCTAACGATGTTGAACTAGAACAAAAAGCTTATGTTCGTCATTTTACTCGCATCTGCAACTGGAGCTTTGTTGAGTGGTTTTCTATCCAAAATGTCGCCGTCTTTTTTTATTCCCTTATTCTCGCCTACAGTGCCATCTCGGTTTACTCCCACATTTGGCAAATTTCCGATGTCGTTTTAGTTATGGGTTATGCTAGTTCTCTTCAAACCTATCTCAATTCTTTTTCTGAAATCAAAGACAATCTCGCCGATATGACTGTGGCTGTCGATCATTTAGCCAAAAACAAACACCTCTCCACCATCGACCTTGACGACCTCATCTAATCCAATCCCTAAAAAATCCAAAATATTTCCTATACTTTATAACTTGATGAACTTGACAAACTTGATGAACTTGACAAACTTGATAAACTATCTCCATGCCTGAACTCCCTGAAGTTGAAGTTGTCCGTCAGTTTTTAGACCAAAATATCGTCGGTAAAACCATTACCAGTCTCGAGGTTCTTACCCCCAAATCTTTTATCGGTCAACCTCAACAGCTTAAACATCAAACCATTGTTGGTACCTCTCGTTTAGGTAAGCAACTTTCCCTTCATCTTAAAAATAATCTCATCCTTCTTTTTCATCTCAAAATGACCGGTCAAATCATTTTTGGTGACTCGGTTTTGGGTCATCCTACTCCCAAGGAAGATAAATCCCATCTTCCCAATAAATCTACCCGTCTTGTCTTTACTTTTTCCGACGGCACCATTATGTATTTCAACGACCAACGCAAATTCGGTTGGGCTAAATTATTTACCCCCAAAAAATTAGCTCAATTTCAACAATCTGTTGGTCTCGATCTCCTAGATTCCAAATTTACCTCGACCTATTTTTTTAACCAGCTTCAATTATCTCGTCGTCCCATTAAAGTTGTTCTTCTTGATCAACAAAAATTTGCCGGTACTGGCAATATTTACGCCAACGATGCTCTGTTTCTCAGTCAAATCCATCCTCAAACTCCAGCCAATCAACTTACCTTCTCTCAGGCTAAAAATCTTCACAAAAATCTTATCAAGCTCATCAAAGAATCTATTCGTCACGGTGGCTCCACTGCCAAGGATAATAAATATATCCGTCCCGACGGCAGTTTTGGTCGACATCAATATCATTTTCGTGTTTATCAACGTCAAAACAAACCTTGTTCAGTTTGCCACACTCCAATTGTTAGGATTAGTCTTGGGGGTCGGGGGACTTTTTATTGTCCGCGCTGTCAACCTCTTTTGTTAAAATAAACTATGATTTTTGTCAAAGCCGCCTATGCTCAGTGTCCTGTCTGTATTATTACTGTCGGTGGTGGTATGCTTTTAGCCCAAAAACTTGGTATTGACGATTTTTTGGTTTCTTTATGGATTTCTGGTTTTAATACCGCCATTTCCTTCTGGTTGGCTGGCAAAATTAAGCACAGAGTTTTTGGCAGTCCTATTATTCTTTCCTTGCTCATATATCTTCTCACCTTGTTTTATTTTATTTTTACCGGTCAAACCGGCGGTATCAATAATAAAATTTTAGGAATTGACAAAGTTATTTTAGGTCAGACCTTAGGTTTATTTATTTGGGGTTTAGGTATTTTTATTGACCGCCGCAGTCGGCTTCTCAACGGTGGTAAAATTCTTTTTCAATTCCAAAAAGTTATCTTTCCTCTTGGCATTTTAGCCTTTTTTACCCTTATTTTTAAATTAATTTTTAAATTATAAATTTTTTATTACTATGGTTACCAATCAAGACATCCAAAAATTTATCAACAAAGCCAAAGATTTAGAAAAAGGCCATCTTATGGATCTTTCTTCCGGTGAAGATTTATCCATGGCCATTATGAACCTCATTAGCATTGAAGAACATATGTTCTTTACTTCCCAAAAGTTGGGTCAAGTTAAATACCTCGACATTCTTAACACCGCCCGGGAAATGCGAAAAGAACTGATGAAAAAAATTGTCAAAGAAGGTCAAGGCGAAGTCTGGTGTATCAGTAAACATTTGTTGGCCGCTTCTATGAGATTGATGGAGGTTGGCACTAAGCACCTCACCAAAGGTGATAAAAAAGAAGCCAATTCTTACTTCAAAAAATCTTTTGATCTTTATAACCTTTTTTGGGGTCTTAATCTCGGTTTAGTTGACCAATCCACTGTCAAACCCAAATTCAAATCTGCCGACAAACCCCTCCCTCGAAAAGACCTCCTCAGTTCCATTAGCAATGTTATCAATAAAATTCTTGATTGTTGTCGGGAATAATTATCTTTTCCGAAAAATTAGATAAAAACCCAGAGTCATCAGCGTCACTGGCCAAAAATAGTCCCAGTTAATAAATTTAGGTGCTACTTCTTCTATAAGCAAGGCTCCACCGATTATCACCAAAATCATTCCAAAAAAATTACCTGATCTTTTTTCGGTTTTAACTTCTTTTTTAATTTTTTTAGCTATTATTTCTGCCTTACCTTCTATTTCTTTTTCTATTTTTATCTTATCTTTTCTAGGAATCAATAACCACAAAATCAAATAAATCAAAATTCCACTTCCACCACTTATTCCCAAAACTATAAAAATAATCCTGATTAAAGTAGCATCTATTTCAAAATATTCCGCCAGTCCGCTACACACCCCAGCCACCAATTCATCATCTTGATTTCGATATACTTTTTTGTTTTTCATAAGTCTATTTTAGCAGTTTTATAATGGCTCATATCTTACTAAATTTAATTTTCCATGCCTCTGTCAGTGAAAAACAACAACCACAATAGTTTTGTTTATAAAACCCTTTGGTTTTTATATTGGTAACTATATTTTTTGGCGCTAAAAACTTTATTTTATATTTTTTCTCCAAGTTTTTTCCAATCTCTTCGATTTTATCTCTATCCTGATAATGACTTGTTAGTAGGGTAGTCGTCACCGCTTCAAACCCATATTTTTTAGCATATTCAAAACTTTTTTTAAGCCTCAATTGCCAACATCTCCAACACCTTTCTGGCTTTTTGAAATTATTTTTATTGACTTCAAACCATTCTTTCGGACTCCAGTCTGCCACCGTCAATTTAACTTTATTTTCATCAGCAATTTGTTGAATCGCTTTTAATCTCGATAAGTATTCCGCTCTCGGATGGATATTGGGATTATAAAAATAAGCCGTTATTTCCAATTTTTCTCCCTCTAAAACCTTCGTCAGCTTCACTAAACAATCGGCACAACAACTATGCACTAAAAGTCTCATTTTTTTGCCAAAAATTCTCTCATTTTCTCCAAGTTTTCTTTTGCCTCCGGTTTTTCAAAATATTTTCTTGCCGGCGCCAACTTTTCAATCAACCACTCCGCCAATCCGTTTTTCAAATCCATCGGATACAGTTTTTCCGACTTGTAGTCAGCTATCAATTTGTCTATTTCAGTGTAAACAACATCTCCACCATATCTTTCCGGTCGACTGATTTTAAACTCACCGGTTTTTTCACCCCAAAACACCAATGTTTCCACCCAATTTATCAACGGATTAAATTCAATCTCTTTCGGTGGTCCGTAGGCTTTTCTGATTTTGTTTCTGATTTCGTCAGGAGTGTCATGAATAAAAATAGCGCTGTTTGGTTTTGACTTACTCATCTTTAAGGATTCATTATCATTTTCATCTTTTTCCGGCCCGGTCAATCCAGCAATCAATTTATGGTGAATCGCAATTGGTGAAATTACCTCTCCTTGGGAATTTTTTAGAGGATTAATTGTTAGTTTTTTGGCCACATCCTTGGCAATCACGTGAGCCTTGCGTTGATCCATGCCTGCATGAGCCAAGTTTGCTCCTAAGGTAAAAATATCCGCCACTTGCAGTGGGGGATAAAACAACGTTGCCATATCCACCTCTTTTCCCTGACTTTTGCCCATAATTGAAATCGATCTTAAATTTCGTGACAAAGTCACATGTTTCCCAACTTCCATAAATGTTTCCCAATGAGTCAGATTATTCTTGTATAGATTTTGACCGGTAATAAATTCCACTTCTCCCAACTCGACTCCAAAACACTTCAATGATGCCACCAAACCGCTTTTAAAGTAACCTTCGGTGGCTACTCGGATATTATCCCAATTTCCTCCCAATTTGTTGTTTAAATACGAATGAAAGTCAGCCAACAATATTTTACACTTCACTCCCGCCTTCAAAAAATCAGCAATTTTACCCATCGACATCAACCCAGTTCCCAAATGAACCAATCCCGATATCTCAAAACCGATATAATGTCTCAATTCCGTTCCACTTTTAATCAATTTTTCTAAATCTATCTCAGTCAAAACCTCTTCGCAGTTTCGGGTGATTAAATTTAATTTTTCTTTAACTTCCATAATCTAGATTATAAGCTCAAACTCACTCTTTTTCTACGATTGTCTGTCAATATCAATTCCTTCTATCTCAAAATCATAAGTTGTTTCAATCTGTTGATTAATCAAATATTCAATCATTTCATCTTTTTGTGACTCTTCTGCCATATCGCCGTATGTCATCCATCCTAAATATTTTATAGATTCTCTCCAGCCGTGTTTTTGATACCAATCATTGCCTGGAATACCTTCACCAATTTTATTTTCCAACACTCCTGTCAATTTGTTTACCTCCAAAAATTTATTTATTCTTCCAAGAATTTCTCGTCCTAATCCTAACCCCCTTTGATTCAATTGAGTATTGATGTAAACCACATATCCAAACGGCACCGACACTTGATTTTTGTACTCCACTACCAATGCTTGCGAAACTATTTTTCCTCCCTCTTTGGTCAAAAATCGAGTCGAACTTAATCCTATTTCCACTAACTCCGAAGTTTTCTGGCTATATCGTCTCTCCACTGTCACTATTTATATTCTTTTCTGACCTGAAACAGAATATACCAACTGATCACCGCCTCCACCAAAGTTATCCCTAATTTTAGCCTAAAAATCCCTATAACCGTGCTTATTAGTGAGGCATAAAACAATAATCTCCAACCTTTTATTTCTTTTTTCATCAGTGGTGATATCGCCATTGCCTCTATTGCCAATGGGATTAATAACAATATTTCCATTATCCAAAATCCCGGTCCAAAGCCATAATTGTAGATACCCCATCTTCCTATCGGCGCCAATCCGTTAACTAAGCCAATTGTCTGAAAAATCCCAATTGTCGTCAACACTACTCCAAATATCACCAAATAAGGTCCGTACTTAACCAAAAAATCAACCATCGATTGTGGCATTTTTGGTGCCTTTTTCCCAAAAGTTTCATTTAATATTTTCTCTAAATCAGCCAACATTTTCGTCAGCTCGTTTGCTTCTAATTTTTCTGCTTTCTTGATTAGTTTTTTCATCTTAAACAATTTTACTATCTCTGGGGCAAAAATTAAACCTTTTCCTTAACCGGTTTTAAACTTCCTCCCGTTCCGTGCTTGATTTCAATTTTACCTATTTTTAAAGTTTCCAATAATTTTCTTGGATCAGTCATTTTCACCATATTAAACCGATATCCCACCCGACTGGCAATATGAGCATCACTGTCAGCATACGGTGGTATATTTAACTTTATCATCGTTTTTTTGGCTATTTTATGCCATATCCAATAAACTTTTCTGCCAAATTTTCTTTCCAGATCACCATTGTGAGTTTCGGCCCCGTGAATCAGACCTTTTTCGTACAATTTGACCAAAAAACTTTTCCGAGTTGATATAATTCCGGTCGGTATTTCCGGATGAGCCACAATCACCAACGCTCCTTTTTCAACAAAAAACCTTAACAGATCTTCTATCTTTTTTCTGCCACTCATTGTTGTTGATGTTGTCTTTTTTATTTTTGCTTCTTTAATCTTTTTATTGACAATTTTCGGTTCCAATCCCAACACCAAAAAATGTCCTCGAAAAAACGACAATTCACAGCCGGGAATCACATAAATACCATACTTTTCATATATCTTCTCCGTCTCAATTTCTACTGACTGATTATGGTCTGTAATTGCAATCACATCCAACCCCTTCTTTTTGGCCGTCAAAATCATTTTTTTGACACTACTCACCCCGTCGCTATGATTGCTGTGCATATGCAAATCAAACTTAAGCCACTTCTTTTTGCCCATAAAGTCATTTATATCATTAAAACTACTTTAAAACATTTTTTGTTATCTTAAACAACACTTACTCTGCCGCCGAAATCAACTCCAAACTCATCAACCTTTCTTAAAAGCATTTATTGACTCGATAATCCAATTTCCTCGCAATTTATCTTTCATCTTCCTAATTTCTTCAAAAGTAAACCACTTAGCATCCAAAATTTCATCTTTGGGAAATTCAAATTTTCCACCAACAATTTCTGCCGAAAACACATGTATAGGTTTTTGATCTACATAGATTTTTTTAATTAATCTCACTTTGTAACCAACTTCTTCCTTGGCTTCTCTTACCGCTGCTTCTTCCACTGTTTCTCCTTCATCCACCTTTCCGGCAGGTAAATTCCACAGTCCATAAACTAACTCTTTCTTTTCTTGAACTAAAAGATATTTGCTGTCTTTTTCAACCACCACCCCCGCCACCACTATATGTTTATTTTTCATAGTCGATTATAACAATCAAAACTAATCGTTACGATACCAGCAGAGACTACTATCCCACCTTTGCCACTAATTTATTACCCTTGGTTTTATAAATCTGTTTAAAGACAATATAGACAAAATCAGTAGCCAAATTCAAATCTTTTCTAAAATTGGCATCAACCGAAATATAGTCTCTACCTTTATCAATCTTAAAAGTCATTCGACCTTTATACTCCGCCACCGAATCATTAACAAACCCCATTTCGCTTAATAACCCAATTACCGACAAAAAACAATTTTTAAGTCTGTTGGCATCATTAGCAAAAAAATTATATTTAAGTTCATGTTCCCCAGTCCAAAATTGAATAAATTTATTACTCTCTCCCACCACTGAAAATATTATAAAATTGCAGCCGTCCAAAGCCCGAATCAATGCCATTTTGATAAATTTTTCCCGGTCAGAACCGTTGGCTAATTTATTTATTTTCTTTTGAACTCCCGAAACAAAATCATGATGATCAACACTAGCTATTTGAAGTTTATCGTCTGCAAATCTAAAAAAAATATGCTTTTTTCTAAAATTCCCCAAATGAAAATAGCGACGGATTTTACCGTAAACGATATAAGCAAAATCAACTATTTTTCCCCACATTAAGCAATCTTAACACTTATCACAAATTACATAATGTAAATATTCGGTTGTTTTATTGGCCGTATAATTTCTATTTTTTGATTTGTCTGCCCTAAAACGATTGTGTTTTTTCATAAAATATCCATATTTACCTCGTAGACTCATTATCTCCTTAATATCATCTAATGTCATCAAACCTTCATTGTTATAGCTTAAAAAAATATATCTTGCTTTTGCTTTTAAAATTAAATCTTTAAATACATTTTTTACTTGTGTTTTTGAACAATAAAGCGACTTTTGGTTTTGATATTCTCGTAAGCCAGTTTTTCCGTGAATTTTAGGATTATCATACCTTGCGATAGTTTCAAGTATATGATAATTAGTTGCGTACTGTCTTTGATTATATGGTGGGTCTAAATATAAAATATCACCACTAACCTTTTCTATTATTTTGTTTATATCTTCGTTAAAAACCTTATGATTCTGGTTATTTATTATTAAAGTAACAGGTTTTAAGACAAAATTATTTTGAGCCATCTTTTTTATTTTTTTCAAAAAAGCCCCGTATACAGAAGCTGTATTTGCATATTTATCAATTGATTCGATTAAGCTAGCAATCAAAAAATAATATTCATCATCAGAAATTAAATCTTGCTTTTTCCACTTTTCAATTTTCTGACGGACAGCATCACAGCGCATCCCGTTTTTATCTGAAAAATATTGTCTTGATTCTTTTTTATTTCTAGTCCCACCAAAACAATAATTTTTGTAAATAAATCCTTTTATTCCTTTTAAATTTGATAAATAGTTACAAACAAAACCTTTTCTGTTTTTTATATCAATATTTTTTAAATCAGGAATTTCCTTTATTAGTTTTTTAAACTTTAATTCCTTATGATTTCCAATATAATGTCTGTTTAAAACATAACTGTAATATTGAATATCATTAGCAATTACTCTATAACCTTTTTTTTTAAAATAACTTCCAACAATTCCAGTCCCTGCAAATAAATCGCAAAAAGTATGACAGTTTTTATCAATCACTTTATTAATTGACTCTTCCAGAAATTCTAATAGTGATAATTTGCTACCAATATAATTCATGATTTTAGTTGTGCAATAAAATTACAAAACAAGGCACTTTATAATTTTTCTCGCCTTGAATCTTGTGTTTATAAGTAAAATTTATTTCAATCGGATTGTTTAAATCAGTCTTGTTTATAATCTTCCTGATTTTATCTATTGAAACATCCTCATCAATGTAAACAACCAATAATCTTGGATCGGCTCCAAATCTACCCTCATCTTGGTATTTATAAAGATATTTTGCAACCAGCTCCGGTTTTTTGATTGCAGTTTCTCGCCAATTATCTTTAAAATGCCTTTTGAATTCGCCTGTCGGACTTTTAGCAACCTTTTGATCAAAAGAAATTCCATTTATAAAAAAATCAACACCGCGTCTATGATTAAGTGTTGGTAAAATATTATTATTTTTTTCAAAAATTAAAGTTTCTATAAAATCGTTTCTAACAGTGTTAATTTCTTTTATCCTTCTGTACTTCACCGCTGCAACTTTTACTTTTTCATCTCTTATAAAACCATTTTCTTTTTCAGAGTTTATTCTTTGTACAAACTCATCAAAAGCACCCTGTGAAAAAGGCCATGCTATATTGCCTAATTTTAAAGACTGCCATTCTTTGATAAGAATATCCATTGCTTTGTCAGCTTCTTTTCCACTTTTATATTTTTCAGTTTGCTTAAAAATATCTCTGATAATTTTTTTACTTTCTTCATAATCCCAACTGTCGACAATAGCTTTCCAAAGTTCACTCGTTTTCATATTCAAAACTTTTTTACCAGCATTTTGCCCGCGAGTGATAGTTTTGAATTTCAAACTTTTGATTGGCTTTATATCATTCAAGCACAATAAATATTTAATCGCATTATCTTGATTTCCGATAATTTTTTTAGCTAAATCATCAGATAATTTTGATTTAATGTATTCCATAATTATTTTTTAAAAATTAAAATATACTCGTGCTTAAAAATGTAATAATCACTCGTAAGTGCTCTATATCGCCAAATTGCTTCCTTATTTTGTTTACCACGATTACCAGTCACATTCTTTATTATAATGCTTTTTAAAGTTAGTCTTAATTTTTGAGCTTCATTCATACAATAAAACCCCAAAGGAATCCATTGCCCAGCAGAATATTTGTCACCAATAACAATCACTAAATATCTGCCATTTTCCAAAATATCTATTGTATTTTTTAAAACCTCTGCAAATTTATTCAAAAAATCTTTTAGGGATTTTGCATTTGATAAATCATCTTTCAAATCACTAAATTTTATGATATCAGCATAAGGCGGATGTAGAATTGCTAGTTGAACATTTTTCTTTTTATAATTTTTTAAAATCCTTTTTATTCCTTCAAAAGTTTCATTTTTTGTACTATCGCCAGTAATTAATTCCGAAAAATTATCTTTTGGTTCAATATTTTTACTAACATAATCAATAAGCTTTTTCTGGATATCAATTCCAATAAAATTTCTATTTAATCTTTCTGCTTCGTAAGCAGTTGTTCCACTTCCTAAAAACGGATCAAGTACAATATCATTTTTCTTTGTATATCTTAAAATTACTTGATGAGGAATTTGTGGAATAAAATTTCCGTGATAAAAACCATTATGCTTTCCTGTTTTATCTCTTTCTGGAATTATCCAAAGACTATCAGTCAAAATTTCCGATTCTTTCCACTTGTCTAAATTTAAATCATTAAAAACTGGCATAATCAATTCATAAACTCAGCTTAATATTATTTGTCATGATTATAATTAATATCAGGCAAATCTATTAATTTCTTTCCTTTATATTGCCAATGAGCCGCTCCTCGATATGTTCCACTATCATTTAACTTCCCTTTTTGTTCATATATTTTATAGGTCAACGGCGAAAGTTTCCAAATCTGTTTATCATACTCCACCTCACGTTCACCAGTCACTTTTGTAATAATTTCTTTATCAGCTACAAAAATAATTTTTTCTCCATCCTTGATTCCTTTTTTATAAAAACTAAATTTTGCCCCTTGCTCTCTAGCTTTTGAAACTTTATCAAATTCCTTTTCCTTGTTTACATTTTTAGGATAAATCACTTTACCGTCAAACGACAGCAAAAGTTGTTGCACTAAATCATAATCGAGGGCAAATAGTTCACTATCTCCAACACGATGTTTATTAAAAATTTCCTTTAAAAGATTTTCTTTGTCGACATAATCTTTAAGTTCAATCGCAAAAAATCTTTTAAGGCCAGAAACGTTATAATAACCATTTGCCTCAAGAAATCGCATCCGTTCTTGAAAATTAGCACTGCCAGTTTGACCTATTTTTATTAGACCAGAAACAGCCGTCGTCATTATATAAATAATTCCCTTCATAACTCTATTTTACTAAATCACCAAAGTTTTATAGAGACTTTCTTGGCGGAGGAGGTGGGATTCGAACCCACGAGTCCTTTCGAACACACGCTTTCCAGGCGTGCGCCATAAACCACTAGGCGACTCCTCCAAAAGTTTGAAAAATCACCCCAACTACTTGCCCGCCTAAATGCTAAGCTTTTGGCGGGGGCGACTCCTCCATGTTTACAAAGTGCAAAAGTGTCCTATTTTAACAAAAACAATTATCTATTTCTCATTAAATTGTCCAATTTCATTTTTGCCTTTCTCAACAACACTTTTTCATTGTCATATTCCAATTTTTCACTCGCTTCTTCAAAACTAAACCACCCCCGCTCAATCACAATTTCATCATCAAAATACTTTAAATTGCTTGGCCCGATATATTCCATCAAAAAGAAAGTCACTTTTTTGATTATTTTTTCCTTTTTCTCCCCATTCCACAAAATATAATTGTTTGACCCAACTTTTGACAAAATTTTAGCCTTAATTTGTCCTTCCTCTTCCACTTCTCTTAGGGCCGCTTGTTTCAAAAACTCACCTTTCTTTAAATGCCCTTTGGGAAACTTATAAACCGACTTTTTTACTCGTTTCTTTTTAGGCTTAAATCCGGAAATCGTCCTGATTATCAGCCAATAAATTTTCCCGTTTTCCTCTTTAAACACAATTCCTCCCGCCGATCTCTCGTCGTAATACAAATTGTCTTTAATTTTTATAGCTTCATTTCTCATTGGTAAATGATTATATCCTGAAATGCTAATATTAATTAAATATTATTCGCTTTTTTATGAAAAAATTAACTGCTTTTAGCCTAATTATCGTCAGTTCTTTGCTTTTATCCGCTTGCGTTGGCCCCAAAAATTCTCCTCCCGCTGATACTGATAGTTCTCCTGTCTCCCAATCTACCAAAGATTTTTCTCTTCGCGATCTTATTGCCCAAAACACCCCTCAAAAATGTCTTTTTTCCAGTCAAAACCGACCCGAGAATTTTGAAGGCGAGGTGATTATCCATGGTCCTAAATTTAAACAAGTTATCAATACCAAAGCTGAAACCAAAGATGTTCAAGTCAACAGTCTTAGCGACGGTCAATATTTTTATACCTGGGAAGTCGGCACCGATACCAAAGACGGTATTAAATTTAAAATGGATTTTAATCAACCCAATAATCAGGATTCCAATTTTAACAAGCTAAAAATCACTGACGGTAATTTGGATACCGTTTATCAGGGTCAATGTTCTCCCGCCACTGTCTCCGATGCCGACTTTGTCCCACCTCAAGATATTGTCTTTCAAGACTACACTCAATTTTTGGAAAAAATTCAAAGTAACTTAAAAAATCCTGATTATCAAACCCCTTAGTCTGTGTTTCCGGTGAGAATCGAACTCACATCACTCCCTTCGGAGGGGAGAATTCTATCCATTGAACTACGGAAACCAAAATCAGACTTATTTTATCAAAATCTTATCGGATTAGACCCAAAGCCGCGTACCAAGTGAACGGTTTCTTGCACACCGGACAAGTTGTTGGCGGTGTTTTACCTTTGTGAATATAACCGCAATTTAAACATTTCCATTCCAATTCTTTTTCCTGATTATACAAAGTTCCTTCATCCATATGTTTAGCCAAGATCAAATATCTCTCTTCATGTTTTTCTTCAACTTCTTTAATTTCTCTAAACAGCCTTTCAGCTTCTTTATCCCCATCAATTTTTGCTTGCTCTTCAAACGCTGGGTACATTTTTGTCCATTCGTAATTTTCTCCCTCAGCCGCATATTTTAAATTTTCCAATGTTTCTTTACTGTAAGGTTTGATTGATAAATCATCTTTCACTGTTACTATCCCGGTAATCATTTCATATTCTTCCTCAGCGTGAACTCTTTCTTGATCAGCCGTTTCTTCAAATACTCTGGCAATCCACTCAAAATTTTGTTTTCGAGCCATTTTGGCAAATTGAGTATATCGGTTTCGAGCTTGACTCTCACCGGCAAACGCTTTTAGGAGATTTTCTTGTGTTTTTGTCATACCAGTATCCTATCACATTTACCTAAAATTTACCGGTTCCAAAAATCAAACAACTTGCCAATCCTTCCACTCCAATCCCCACATAATTCCACTTATTATCCAATTGATTGTTGTTGTGAGCTTCATCGCCGCCGTACATCCATTCAATAGTATGAACCCCGTTTAGTCGATATCCCCAGGCAATATTTTCTCCCACCGAGCTAAATCCCAGTTTATTAAATCCATCCTCATTTTCCATAAAATTTTTAAACCCCTCATGTTTGTCCGTAGTTCTGGTTGTATTTATATCCTTGGCTCTTTTTTGAGCCAATTCAGCTAATTTGTTATCCCAGGTCAATATTTGTGACCCGTATCTTTGTCGGTAATCATTTAGCGCTGTCAAAATTTCTCCCGCCGTTGCCATTTTTTCGTCATCGCCGACTCTCAATGTCCAGGTAACTTCATCAACTTGTTGAGCCACTCCCCAGGGTCGGTCATCTTTTTGAGACACCGCTTCATTTATGACTTTTTTGGTCGGCATCGGTGTCAACGTTGGCATTTCAATTGCTGTCGGTGACAATCTTACTTCCGGCTCTATTGTTGGTATTGCTATCGGCAAGGGAGTTACTCTGACTATTTTTTTACCAATCGGACTGATAATATTTTTAACCTTCTCTCCATTTTTCTGCCACAGCCAAGCCAACATTAACATCTCAACTGTTAATATCACTAATTTCAGCTTCATTTTTCGCCCCTAATCCAATTAACCGCTATAGCTGTTGTTATTGGCACTGCCAAAATTAATCCGATACTGCCCACCAAAGTCCTGATTATCTCTTCTGCCAAAAATTCGTAATTAATAATTTCTCCCCAAGGATGAGGGTTGTCAACAAAAATCAACAACAATGGCATCGACGCTCCCGCATAAGCCAGTATTAACGTGTTTATCATCGAAGAAATATGATCTCTGCCTACGTTCATCGCTTGTTCGTAAACTTTAATTTTATTAACTTTCTTTTCGTTTTTAATCAACTCGCTGACTACTCCTGCCTGAGCAATTGTAATATCATCCAGTATACCCAAAGATCCAATAATTATTCCTGATAATAATAGCCCTTTCATATCAAAATTCCCTGCTCTCTGAATTAACAACATCCCCGCTTCTTCCGACGCCAGCCCTGTTAGTCGTCCTAATTTGATAAATAATATCGCCAATCCTGTCGTTACTCCCAAAGCTATCATTGAGCTGATTACCGCCACCGTTGTTTTCTGATTAATTCCATGTGCCATATAAAAAGAAATTGGAATAATTATCACTGTCGCCAAGGTTGCCACCATCACCGGATTTTTCCCCAGCGACAATTGTGGCAGGATATAAATAAACACCACTCCAAAAGTAAATCCCATACTCAAAATTGACATCAATCCTTTCAATCTGGCCACCGCCAACGTCAATGCCACAAAAATTATCACTAATAAAATTAACCCATCCTTCCTTACATAATCGGTTATTGTATAAATTTCTTTTCCTTCCAGATCTTCTCCCATTGAAACCACCACTCGGTCTCCTTCTTCATAGACAATCACGTTTACTAATGGTTGGTCGCCATTTTCTACCGTGATTATTTTTCCCTGATTTAGTCCGTTGGTTAATTTTAATTCCAGTTTTTGATACGTTTGTTTATGACCATCGACCTCAATTTCCTTTTCTTCAACCACTCTAACAATTCTAGCTTCAAAATTCTTGTTTTCCTGTGCCCATACCGGTCTAATTGCCACCATCAACAGGCTTATTGCAATAATCCACCACTTTGTTAGTTTCATGCTTTATTCTACTTCAAATTATCCTCATTTTTCTTGCCTTGACTTCATCCATATTTACACTCTCTTTTCTCTCTCCATATACCATAATTATACCATAACTTACACCATAAATCAATTTTAAACTTGGCGGAGGGTAGAGGATTTGAACCTCTGCGGACTTTCGCCCACACGCTTTCGAGGCGTGCGCCATAAACCACTCGGCCAACCCTCCCTGGGTGTACCCGAGAGGGATCGAACCTCCAACCTTTGGTTCCGCAAACCAATGCTCTATCCAATTGAGCTACGGGTACGTCCGCCAATTATAGCAAACTTAAGCCTTTTTCTCGGGATCGCGGTTTTCCAACGGCAGTTTATTTACAAACCATTTTGTCAGTTTGTCTACAAAATTTGGTGACTCTTCTACCAACGGCAGTCTCTTGACCACTAATTCCTTGATTTTTTCTTTGTCACTCTCGTTTATTACCAGTGATATTTGCCGAGGAAACCTCAAGATTGTCTCAAAATTGATGGTTTCATTACTTAAACTTTTCTTAATCCAAAATCTACTAAACAGATCCCATTGATATCTATCTTCACCAAAATAAATTCCGCGGTTGGTAATTTTATATTTCACATTTTGCGGCGGCACCGTCGATAATACATAATACAAAAACAATACCGACACCAAAGCGATTATTAAAAAGAACTCCTTAACAAAAAACAAAATCACCGATACTAACACTAATATTGAAATTGCCGTAATCCAAAAATCTCGATCTTTTTTTTGATAAGACCTCTCCGGCGCCTCCCACTCAAATAATACTTTTTCCTCATGCCAATCTCTTTCTTCTAAAGTTAGTTCTTTTTCTTTTGTTTTTTCTTTTTCCATCCTATCTTAATAATAAAGCAAAAACCTAAAATTTGGTATACTTATCCACTAATATATCTACGATCTACAATCTACGATCTAGTTTAGGAAGGATGCGGCGAATGGTAAGCCACAGGTTTGCTAAACCTGCGTCAGAAATGGCATGAGGGTTCGAGTCCCTCTCCTTCCGCCAGATACCTATTTTAATACAATTATTGTAAATTCTAAATCTTCTTTATAAGACAGTATTTTCGATATTACGGCCCATATTGAGATATAATTCGATTAAGATGATTTATCCAGACTACAAACACAGTATTGTCAATTTAACTAGTTCAATTTTGAAAGCCTTTAACATTAATTCACATTACATTCCGTTAAAAGAGCTTGGTGATTTAAAGAAATATAAGAACATCATTCTCTTACTAATTGATGGTTTGGGTTATGAATATATTCAAGAATATGGTCAAGGTTCGGAATTAAGTAAACATTGTCTTAATAAAATAACTTCTGTTTTTCCAAGTACTACCGCCAGTGCAACCACTACACTAGAAACTGGAGTGGCTCCTCAACAACATGGTATTACCGGCTGGTTTATGTTCTTAAAAGAAATTGGAGTTTTAACCAAAATTTTACCTTTTAAATCAAGATATGGCGGTCAAAACTTTACAGAAGATAATTTTCAAAGAAAAGATATTTTTATAGAAAAAAGAATCGTGGACAAAATCAAATCATCTGCTTTCATTATTTATCCCGAACATATTATTGATGGTAAGGTAAATAAAAAAAGTAAAAGTCTTTTGGGTTACAAAAATCTTAATGATTTATTTTCACAAGTTACAAAGATCATCAAATCATCAAATAAAAAAAAATACATTTATGTTTATTGGGATAAATTTGATGCTTTGTGTCATGAAAATGGTTGTGCTAGTAAAAAAGTAAATGATCATTTTTGGCAATTGGATAAAAAAATATCATCACTTTCAAAGTCATTAAAAGGTACTAATACTGCTTTAATTGTTACCGCCGATCATGGATTAATTGATACTACTGAAAAACCAAAAATAATTCTCCTTCAAAATCATCCAAAACTAGTTGAAACCTTAACAATGCCCTTATCAGGTGAATCCAGAGCTGCTTATTGTTATGTCCACCCTCAAAAAACTCAACAATTTGAAAAATATATTAAAGATAATTTAGATTTTTGCTGTCAGCTTTATAAAAGTATTGATCTTTTAGATAAAGGAGTTTTCGGTTTATTTAAACCAAATAAAAATTTAATTGATAGGATTGGTGACTATATTCTAGTCATGAAAGAAAATTACATCATAAAAGATTTTTTATTAACTGAAAAAAAAGAATGTCACATTGGTAACCATGGGGGTACTAGTCCAAATGAGATGTTTGTCCCTTTAATTAAATTTATTTCTTAATTACAAGGATAAATTTAATCCTATTTGACTCAATTCCAAAACCACTGGCAATAGTAAAAAGTCTGTGGGTAAAAAATATTTTTATTACCCATTTTCATAACTATATTACCTTGTTTTCTCAATAATTGTATTTGGATAAAAAATTCCCCAAGCCAATAGTAATATTATTACCAATAAGCGTAAACATTAGATCCAAAATAATATTTTTCTTATTATCTTATCTAAATTTATTAATTCAGTTGTGATCAAAAAATCTAATTATTCTCTTTGTTTATCAATTTTTTCTAAAACTAACCTATGTTGACTACTTTCAAAATTTTCTCCGCCTTTTTTATTCACATTTTCTAAAAATTTAACTCTCAAAATCATTTAATTTACCAATAAAATGATCAATATTTTTTCCATGTTCCAAAATATCATTCCTCCATTTTTTTATAGAACCTACATTTCCTTTTCTAATTAAAATATCGATATCATCAAATATTTTATTAAGTTCATGGGGTTTACAAACAGGAGGACATTTTTCACACTCGCAAGAGTTGATAGTATTAATTACCTTCCTTCGAAGATCACTCTCATAAATATCCCTAATAGATTGATTTTTTAAATTACCAATTTTACTAGTATCTGAAAAAAGTTTCTCACAACAAATAAAAACGTCTCCAGATGGACCAATTTCTAAATACCACCCCGAAGCTCTACACTTTTTATAGGTTTTTCTCTTATTAAGATCATTTAATCGATGAAAGTATAGCTTGACATCAATACCAAATTTCTCTAATTTTGGTTTAATATTTTTTTCAATAAAAACAAAAAATTTTCTCATCATTTCATTTGAATGTTGTGGTCCGCCAAAATAATCAACAGCTGGAGTAAAACGACAAGAATTGATTACTTCTAACTCTTTTGGAGATAATGTTTTTATTAAATATTTTTCAATCTGATTAAAATCATTCATCGTATCTGGATGGAGTAAAAAAGATAATCCAATTTGGGTCGACGATTTAGTTTTTATTTTTTCTTGAGCCAATAATCTAAGATTTTTAAGGATACGAATATACAATTTTTGGGATTGGTTTGTATATTTAGAAAAACTTTTTGGGTTGCTACCATAAATACTAATTCTTATAAATAAGGGATTTATTTTAAAAATATCTTTAATTATTTCTTTATTCAATAAAGACCCATTACTATAAAGACCAATAGTTAATCCCTTTTCTTTTGCATAAAACATACTTTTTATAGTTACATCTGGATTAACAAATGGTTCTCCACCACCAGTAAATAAAATGTTTTTTACCCCTCCAGACTTTAAATTATCTATAATTTTTTTTGCTGATTCTAGTGTCATATGAACATGGTGACTATTAAAATCAGAACTAAATTCTTTTGAATTATTTTTTTTCCACACACCCAATTTTTGTTTTGGAATAGAGTAAGAACATTGATTACATCTAAAATTACAATTTAAAGTAGGCGTAAATTCGGCCGTAATTGGCATTATTTCATTCCATTTTCCAGATATAATTCTTTCAAAATTATCTTCCGCTAAAATCCATTTAGGAACGATTATATTTTCTTTATATTTTTTTTCAAATCTTTTTTACCAAGCCAAATTATATTCAAATCACTTTTGATTTTATTCTCAAAAATCGAATTGATATAAAACTTAGAAAATAAACCATTGTTTTTTTTCAAAAAAAGATTTAAATCGGAAAGAAACCTACAACTTTCAATAAAAACCATATATTTACCAACACTTTCAATATCAGGCTTCGTTTTTATTTTCATTCCACTCACTCAAATTATACTACAAGACAGGTGAAAATCAATATTTTATAGATATGTATCTACTACAATAAAACATAATTATTGTAGTTTAAATTTATCAGTCGGAATACTTGGAGAATGAATAGCAAAAATTTTTGAAGACTTAGTAAATTCTCCAGAAATTAAATTATTTACATCAATGAAAAGAAAATCGCCTTTTTCTAGAAAAATATCCTCGTCATTGATAGTATATTTAGCACTTCCTTCAATCATTATTAATAACTCAACTTTTTTCTTATGATAATGAGCCTCAATAATATCTCCTTTTTTATGAATACGGTACATTATTTCTAATTTAGAAGTTTTACAATTATTACCTTTTTCAAAAAATGACCCAATGAACCATCCTCTAGTTTTTTCATTATTTTCATACTTACCATGAAAATATTTTCCATTTTTGAATTTTAAAGTTTTCATAAAGTGAACATTTTAAATTAACATTAACTTGAAATTAACATAAAATTCGTTTCTTTACAAAAAATTGTTAAAATAAAACAATATAAAACAAAATCCTTATTTTGCCATGAAATTTCAACCTCTTCCTAAACTCAAAAAAGGCGACCAAGTGGCTATTCTTTCTCCTTCTTTTGCTGCCCCTGGCAAATGGCCTCACGTATATAAATTAGGCTGTCGAAGATTAAAAGATATTTTTGGCCTACAGCCAGTTGAGTTTCCTACCACCAAAAAAATTGATGCTTCCGGCAAAGAAAGAGCCAAAGATTTGATTGCTGCTTTTGAAACCAAAGAAATCAAAGCCATTATTGCTTCCCTTGGCGGCAATGATCAGGTTACTTACATCAAAAACCTTCCTAAAAAACCTTTTATTAACAATCCTAAACCATTTTTTGGTTATAGTGACAACACTCACTTTATAAACCATCTTTGGTTGTGTGGAATTCCCTCATTTTACGGTGGCAGTCTTTTTACCGAATTTGCCATGCAAAATAAAATGGATGATTTTACTGTCAAATATTTAAATTATGCCTTTTTTGAAACCGGTCAAAAAAAACTAGAATCAAGTCCCATTTTTAACGATATAGATTTAGATTGGAATGATCCAAAAACTCTCACTCAGTCCCGTCATTATCAACCCAACCATGGTTGGGTTTGGGATGGCCAAAAAGAAAGTCAGGGTATCACCTGGGGTGGCTGTGTTGAATCAGTCGACGAATTGCTTCGTCACAACATTTCTATTCCCACTTTGGAACAATTTAAAAACATTGTTTTGTTTTTAGAGACATCCGAAGAAATTCCCAGCCATGAATATTTTAGACGGGTTTTAAGAGCGTTAGGGGAGCGAAGTATTCTAAAAAATATCCAAGGACTTTTAATTGGCCGCCCCAAAACTTGGGAATTTAATAAGCAAAACACCGATCAAGAAAAAGAAATTTATAAAATAGGTCAAAGAGACATGGTTATAGAAATTGTTAGAAAATATAATCAAATCATACCTATTGTCCAAAATTTAGATTTTGGCCACACCTCACCCCAAATTCCTTTACCGGTGGGTAAAAATATAAATATTAACTCATCCAAAAAGACAATCAGCGCGGAGTTTTAGAATTCAAAGACATCCAGACCCTAATATTTCATAATGCACTTCTTTTAGTATCTCCTATAAGCCTACAAAAAACTGGTCATTGCTATAATTAAAGGTAAGGCTATAAAAATTAATCAAAAGGACCATGAAGAAAAATCAAAACAATAAAATATCTTGGCCAATATTGGGATCATTTCTCGCCATTGTCATTTCTGTCATACTTTTAATTTCCAAATCTCCAAAATCAACTTCTATAATTGGCTCAAAAATTAATACCATGCTCATGTTAATCGAATTTGAAAGAATTGAAGGCATTGAACAATGGGAAAAAGAATTGTACAGCAGGGGATTAACAGCTTTAGTTAAAGTTCAAGATAATGTTCTAGAAGAAAATCCCACAGTTTTCAAAAGATTGGCTAACAAAGGTTACGAAATCGCCGGAGGTTACGATAAGGCACCCTTTTGGGACATGTCTTATGACGAGCAATATAAATATTTGAAAGAATCCAAAGACTTGGTGGAAAAAATTACTGGTAAAAAAATGAGAGTCTTTGGTAGCCGTTATTTTGCTTATGATGAAACCACTCTCAAGGCGGCTGACGCTCTAGGGATTGAATATATTTTAGGTCGTGGGGTGAATGATGTGGAAGCCATTGTTTATCAACCAAAAGAATATAAGGTAAGGGTAATTTCAGTCACCAATGTAGATGTCGGTGAGCCCATGGGTAGAGGTTCACTTTGCGATTATAGTTTGTGGTCCAGAGGTGCTGATGCTATAGAATTCGGACAAATACTTGATGATAGTATTCTCAAAAAACCCACCAACATGATTTTAGTTTCCCATGCTTATTTAGGCGGGACCCGACTTGAATGGTGGGCAGAGTATGAAAGAGTTTTGTCCTCCGACAAAATTGTGTGGAATAATTTTGATAATTGGCTTAAAAATCAGAAAATTATTACTCTGGCCAACGCCGAGATTCCGATGAACAAGGAAGTCAAATATGTCCAACCTAAACCAGCCAAACCCATGGAAGATTATAAACCTATACCAGGGATTGATAACACAACTGAAAAATCAAACTCCTCCGACGACGGCACTATGTGTTTATAAAACATAAACAACATAAACCAAACAACGTCACCACAGTCTCCTAAGTAGTAAAATTTAAATATGACCGACAAAGATATTTTAGAGTTTTCCCAAAAAACTAAATCTGATGCTATGGCTTTATTAGATCAAACCGATTTAATAAAAATTCTCAGTAAATTTGGAAAAGTTACTATTGGTGGAAGTTATAAATATGATCTTATGTGGGGTGCAGATATCGATATTACCGTTATTTGTCCAGATACCAGGAAATCCTCATTGGAAGCATTAAATAAGGTGATTAAAGCTAAATTGGCTCAAAAATATGAATATGGTGATTTTGTTACCTTCAAGAGAGATAAAAGACCAGAATCTTACATTCTTAATCTGATTTTACCTTTTCACGACAGGAAATGGGAAATAGAAATTTGGTTTTTTAATCAAGAACCAGATAGTCATCAAGAAATCGACAATCTCATGAAATCTAGATTAAACGACACAAATAGATTGAAAATTTTAAAAATGAAAGAAAAAAGAGATAGCGGTGGTTTAAGCAAACACTTGCTTAGCAGTGTTGATATTTACAAACAAGTCTTAACTTGAAGAAGGATTCTTAATTCCGATACTTTGTACCTCACGAATTATTAGACATTTAAATATATTACGTAAATTTTATATCGCCACCAAAAAGTTAAATATAAATTATTTAGTAGGAGCCGGAGACATGGTTGCAGCAAACGCGGGATTTATTTCAATATTTCTACCTGTAACTGAACCATCACTGTTAGTTTCACCGTTAACAGCCACTTTAACCCCCATTTTCAAATCCGAAACGGAAGCCTCAACCGATTGATTAATCAAAGTTGAGTCAGAAAGCCAGACGATTTTAGAACTCCCGTCAACCAATTTAACCGTGATTGATTTGTCATCAGTACCAATAATCTCCCCAAAAGTTTGCTTAAAACCAGGCATTTGCCCGCGATTTCTTATTCCGGCATCATTGATATCGTTGGGTCTCATATTTCGACCCGGACCTTGAGTATTACCAAATCTAGCCGGTAACCCAAAACCGGACACCAACTTTTTTTGTTGATATTTCGTCCCCACAAAAAAAGAACCCAAAGACACAATAACTAAAAGAGCTACCATTAAAAATGTTTTATTAGTTTTCATTTTTTTTATAAATTAAATAATAAATAAATTTTATTCATATCTTAGGGCATTAATTGGTTCCAATTTAGCCGCCTTGTTGGCCGGATACCAACCGAACAAAATTCCGATCAGGGTTGATACTAAGAAAGCCAAAAGAATCGAAGCCGGAGAAACAATAAATAAGGAAGAGGTTGCTTTTGAAATGATCAAGGCAATAATCACCCCCAAAATAATTCCGATAATACCCCCAGTAAAGGTCAAAATTACCGCTTCAATCAAAAATTGAGTCGTAATGATTTTCTTTTTGGCTCCCAGGGCTTTTCTTAAGCCTATTTCCCGAGTTCTCTCTGTGACAGTAACCAACATGATATTCATAATCCCAATGCCGCCAACCAGCAACGAAATGGCCGCTATTCCCGCCAAAAGAGTTGTAAAGGTGGCGGTGGTGGAACTAATAGTCTCAATCATATCTTGTTGAGACATAATCACAAAATCTGCTTCCGAAACATTACTGATTTTATGACGACTTAAAAGCAAATATCCAACCTCATCTTGAGCTGTTACCATCAAATCGGCATTTTTAGCCTCCATTGCAATGGAACTCAAATGATTGACTCCAAAAAGTTGTTTTTGAGCCGTACTCAGGGGAACATAAACAATATCATCTTGATTGTTAAAACCAGTTCCGCCTTTGGCGGTTGTCACTCCAACCACAGTTAAACTCTGACCGTTAATTCTGATTTTTTGACCCAGAGGATTTTTGTTATCAGGAAAAAGATTGGCCACTACATCCGGACCGATGACCGCCACTTTTTTCATACCGTCAACGTCAGTTTGAGTGATAAAAACCCCCTCGTCAATGGCAATCTTGTGAACACTTTGATAATTTGGAGTCACTCCTATGACTTGAGAATTGGAATTGCCTTGACTGGTCACAATTTGAGCCCGGGAAGCATATTCTGGAGAAACTTTATTGATGGTTGTAATTTCACTTGAAGATTCAATCGCCTTGGCGTCAGCCCAAGTTAGATTTGTCCGACCGCCTGGCGCTCCTCGAACTCCAGCATTGTTTCTTAAAACTCCGGGTTGAACCGTCAATAAGTTTGACCCCAGAGATTCAATTTGATTTTGAATTGATTTTTGAGTCGCTTGACCCAAAGACATCAGCGCAATCACACTGCCAATCCCAATCACTATCCCCAATATCGCCAAAGCAGTTCGAGTTTTATTTATAGTCAAAGTGCCCAGACTTTCAAAAAATAATTCTTTAAGTTTCATAATTTTTTATTAATTTTTTGTTGACGGTTTAAATTGTCAGACACAATTTTGCCATCTCGAATCATAATGATTCTTTTGGCATGTTCGGCAATATCTTCTTCGTGAGTAATCATAATAATGGTGTTTCCTTGATCATTGATTTTTTTAAAAATAGCCATAATTTCTTTGGCTTGAGCTGTGGCAATATTGCCGGTCGGCTCATCGGCCAACAAAACCGAAGGTTGCATACTTAAAGCTCTGGCAATGGCGACTCTTTGCTGTTGACCACCAGAAAGTTGATTGCTGGTATGTTTTAAATGATCACCCAGACCGACCAATTTTAAATATTTTATGGCTCTGTTTTCTCTTTCTTCTTTGTCGATTCCAGCATAAGCCATCGGCAACATGACATTCTTTACCGTTGTTGTCCGAGGTAATAAATTATAAGCTTGAAAAATAAAACCTATTTTTTGATTGCGGATTTCTGCCAGTTGGTCATCATTCAATTCTGAAACGTCTTGTCCATCAAGATAATAAGTCCCCGCGGTTGGCTTATCCAAAGCCCCAATAATATGCATCAAGGTGGATTTTCCCGAACCAGAAGGACCCATAATGGCAACATATTCTCCCTTTTGAACTTCAAAAGAGACGTTATCCAAGGCCACGGTTTTCAAAACTTCGGTTTGGTAAATCTTGGACAGATTTTTAATAGAAATAATTGGTGTTTTTTTCATTTTTTTTAAGGACGCATCCCGCCGCCCATCCCGCCAAATCTGTTTCCGCCAAAAACCGATTGAGTGGCGGCAGGGGACTTATTGGTTTTTGTTTCACTGTTGTTTACAGAAGTAATCACCACATCCCCCTCGTTTAAACCGGCAATAATTTCACTGTTACTGTTATCAGAAATACCAACTTCAACTGAAACTTGAGATATTTGATTATCTTTTATGACTTTGACAGTTGATACTCCATCGGTGTTTGAAATCGCAGCCGTCGGCACTATCAAGACATCAGTTTTGGAATCAACAATAATGTCAGCGCTGACGGACATGTTGGGGTACATATTACTCAAACTATTATCAAAAATAATCATAGTGGGGTAAGAGGTAACTCCACTTACTGCTTGACCGTTGGTATTAATCGCTAATACCTTGCCCGTAAAGGTCTTGTCAGGAAAAGCATCCATTGTTAACATCACCTTTTGATCAGGTTTGACACTGGTGACATCAATTTCTGTCAAAGAAACGGTTGCTGTTGTTTGATTGTCGGGATTAACAATAATTCCCACAGATTGGGTGGCGGCATCATTATTCGAACTAGAAGAATTGGTTGATGATAAGTTTGTCACCGACATGCCTTCGGTAAGGGCAAAATTGGTTAACACTCCACTGGCTGGAGCATAAATTATATTTGATGACTGCTGATAAGCATACCAAGCTGCTGACAATTGGGTTTTAGCAATACTGATGGCTGAGTCGGCATTGGCATATTTTTGCTCTGCCAAAGTCAAAGATCTTTTGCTAGTACTGTAGTTGGTGTTAATCACTTCCTTTTGAAGGTCAGTTTTAGTGAAATCATCAATTTTATTCAGCGCATCTTGGGCTTGGTCAAAAGCTAATTTAGATGACTCCAGTGAATTTTCCAAAGTCAGTTTATTTTGCTCAGCTGAGGCTACTGCGTTTTTAGCGCTCAAATAAGCCGCCCAAGCGGTATTTTGTTTTTTTTGGCCGTCCTGATCAAGCTTGATTTGAGCAATTTTTTGACCTTGCTTCACCATATCTCCGTTTTTGGTATAAACAGCGCTGACCACCCCGGAAGCTCCCGTGTAGATGTTTGTATTATTGCCACTGGTAATTGAACCGGTCACAGAAATACTTTGAATAATATTTCCTTTTTTAACTTGACTGGTTTTGTATTGAGGTTCGGCGGTTGAAGAGAAAAATATTTTATTTATTAACAAATAAAATAACCCCAGCAAGACAACAGAAATAATAATTTTCCAGTACACAGGCAGTGATAAGAATTTCTTTTTATTTAAAAATCTCATAATCCCAATTATGAAAATATAAACTGAAAAGAAACTGAAAATTATGTCGGCAAAACCACCTTAAATTCACTGCCTTTATTAGGTTTACTCTTAACCTCAATTTGACCGTCATGTTGTTTTACAATTGTTTTGGCAATACAAAGACCCAGCCCATACCCCGAAGAACTGTTTTTAGTTCGAGCCTGGTCGGCTTGATAAAAACGATCAAAAATATATGGTAAGTCATTCTCAGAAATACCCCTACCTTGATCAATAACTTTTAAAATTATATTTTTTTCTGTTTTGGTGGCAGTCAATTTAATTTGACTGGATTGGGGACTATATTTAATGGCATTATCCAAAAGAATTAAAATCAATTCCTCAATCTTTGACTGATCAACTTTGACTTTGTCGGCGACCGCTTTGGTCTTAATTTCAATTTTTTTAGAGTCAGCTTTAGGTTTAATTTTTTTGACCGCCTCATTTATTATTTTTTTTATGGAAACAGGCTGTAAATTTAACAAGACCACACTATCAAGATAGTTTAGTTCCAACAAAGACTCAGACAAAAGTTGGAGTTGATTGGTTTGAATGAGACCTTCTTTGATGACGTTTTTAGCCTCAATTAGTTTGAGGTTTTTATCTCGAAGAGACACCTCAAACAGAGTCTTAAGTCCGGTTAAAGGAGTTTTTAATTCGTGAGAAGCGTCACTGATAAAACGTTTTTGCTCCTCAGTCATTTTTTGAATCGGACGAAGAGTCCGACCGGCCAAAAAATAAGATAAAGAACCCGAAACTACCAAAATCGCTCCGTTAATAACGGTTAAATTTATTAAGAGACGTTTTTGACTTTCCACAATTAAATCATCATCAATAATAGGTAGTGGGGGACCTGGATTATCAAAATTTTGAAACCGTCGTTCAATTCGAAAACGTTGGGAATGAGCAAAACGATTAATTTCTAAGTTAATTAATTTATAAATCAGACCGCTAAAAGACAGACTGATAACCATAATGATTAGTAAATACCAAATTGTCAGTTTCAGTCGGGCTTGTTTAAACATGGTTAATCACTGATTTTATAACCAAAACCACGAACAGTTTTAATCAATTTTACTTTGTAATTTTTATCAATTTTTTGACGGAGATTGCGAATATAAACCTCAACCGTGTTAGGAAGAATGTTTGATTCATAACTCCAGACATGTTTGATCAATTGATCTTTGCTCAATATTTGTTTGGGATGACGCATCAAACATTCTAATAAAGCATATTCTTTACCAGAGAGTTTAATATTTTTGCCCCGACGAGAGACTTCGAGAGTAGAGACATCAAAAGACAAATCCCCAAAAGACAAGACTTCACTGACAGCCGATTGAGGGCGGCGAGCCAAAGCTCTGATTCGAGCCAGAAGTTCCTCAAAAGCAAAAGGTTTAGTTAAATAATCATCAGCTCCGGAATCAAGACCAACAACTTTATCTTCTAACTGACTTTTGGCAGTTAACATTAAAATTGGAGTGTGATTTTTTTCTTGTCGAATTCGACGACAGATACTCAGCCCGTCTATTTTAGGAAGCATCAGATCCAAGATAATCAAATCATAGTCACCGCTAGACGCCAAATCATATCCTTCCAAACCGTCAAAAGCCACATCAACAATATATTTTTCTTGTTCCAATCCTTTTTTGATAGATGTGGCAATCAAATGCTCATCTTCAACTACCAAAATTTTCATCTTAACCAGTATTATAGACGTCAACAACTGAAAATAAGCTGAAGAAATAAGATCTAAAATCAATCCAATCTTCTTGTCTCCATCATAAAACATCCTATATATTATTTATAATGTCTTTGATTTTCTAAATTTAAGTGTAAAATAACCGAAATGACAGTAGAATCAGTCAATTCAATCAAAACTGACGAAATATTTAATTCAGAATTAGTCCACTCAGCCTATAATTTTGCCAAAGAATCTCATGAAGGTCAGTTTAGAAAATCTGGCGAACCTTACTTTTCCCACTGTGAAGCGGTTTATAAAATCTTAAAAGATGAATGGGGAGTCAAAAGGAAGCTCACTTAGCTGCTGCCCTGCTTCATGACACAATCGAAGATTGTGATGGAGTCACCTATGATCAGCTTAAAAATAAATTTGGTGAAGCCACCGCTAATTTAGTTATTGGCGTCACCAAACTTAAATCAAGCACCGATGGAGAAACACTTAAAGATGTCTTGGATAAAAGTTACATTAATCCTGGAGTCGCTTTAATCAAGCTGGCTGACAGATTGCACAACATGAGGACTTTGGAGTTTATGTCACCCAAGAAACAAATTTCCAAATCTAAAGAAACATTGAATGTCTATACCAGATTGGCCGAATCTTTAGGACTTTGGAAAGCCAAGACCGAGTTAGAAGATTTGTGTTTTAAATACTTGGAACCAGACAAATATCAACAAACTTTAACCAGTTTAGAATCAGATCCAAGACTCAGTCCAAATTTTGTCAATTATTTAACCAGTAAAATTGAACAATTATTTATTGATAACCATATTAGTGGTCAAGTTGAAACTAGAAAAAACGGTTGTTGGACAATAAACGAAAAAAGAGAAAAAATGGCATTGGCAGGTAAAAGTGATCTCTATAGTTTTGATCGTATAAATGATTTAATTAGCTTTCGAATTCAACTAAACAATATTCCTAATTGTTATCAAATGCTCTACCAAATTCATCACCATTTTGGAGATATGGTTGACTATGATAGATTTGATGAATTTATTGGTGCCAACAAGCGAGCCAACGGTTATCAAGCTTTACAAACTACAATTAATTTTCCCCAAGGATCAGTAGAAATTGCCATAATGACCAAAGAGATGGAAGAATTCAATAACAATGGCATCGTTAATTTAATCAACAATCACCAAGATACCAAAGATTATGTTCTAAAATTAGTCTTTACTCCAACCGGAACAGTCAGATTCCTTCCAAAAAACGCTACTGGTGTTGACTTTGCCGCTGTCATCAACCCCCGAGTTTTAGCTCAAGCTGAATCAATAAATGTTGACGGTACTGATAGACCATTAAGTGTGGTTATCCCCAACGCTAGCACCGTCAGAGTTAATTTAAATGATGAACCTAGAAGAGCCCCATTAGAAGGTTTAGAAAATTTTTGTCTACCTCAAACCAGAAAGATAATTGAAAGACAAAGGATGTTACAAAGCAGAGATGAATTGATTTCTGAAGGTAGACAAAAATTGGAACTAATTCTAATCCCAAGAGGGTTAATTGTCTTGTCTGATATTGGTGACTCCGTAAATCCATTGCTTTATAAGTTAGGTTGTCAAAGCGTTGACGATCTTTACTTTATGATTGGTAACGACTCCATTAAAACAGACTATCTGTCTCAAGAGTTGGATTTAGCTGGCATCACCAAAGAAAAACTCAAAATAACCTCCATTAGACTTATCGGTCCAGATCAACCCAAGGTGTTAACTAATGTCATCAAAAAAATTAGTGACATGAATAAAAATATTGTTCATATCGAACAAAAAAATGAAAACAGCCAGTTCAATATCAGATTGCTTGTTCAAGATATGACACCAAAAGAAGAAAAACGTTTGAGAGAATATTTAAGTAACGATTCCAGATTTATTCACAGTCTAGTAGCCTAAAAATATTTTATTAAAGTTTTACCTATTGACATTATTTATTAGTTAAACTATAATGAATATATATTCATTATAAATTTATTAAAGGAAGCAATATGCCAAATAGAGATAAAACCGGTCCTACCGGTCAAGGTCCAGGTACCGGCAGAGGTCTTGGTCCTTGCGGCGATCAAGGTTTAAGTTTAGGTTTTGGCCGAAGATTTGGATTTGGCTGCGGTCGAGGCTTCGGTCGCGGATTAGGTCGTTTTTTTGGTTGGAATCAACCCCAAACCAAAGAAGAAAAAGCTCAAGCTCTGTCAGATTATCGACAGGCCCTAGAAGAAGAGCTTGAAGATGTTAAAAAACTTCAACAAGAATCAAAATAAAATAATATGGTCAGGCCTAAAAATCCTAGACGTTTAAGGTTTAACCCCGAGGTTTTTTATTTTAAACCCCGGGGTGTACCTCTATCAGTCTTAGAAGAAGTTGAATTGTTACCAGATGAGTTGGAGGCCTTAAAATTGCACGATGTCGACAAACTAGACCAGGTTGCCGCCGCCAAAAAAATGAACGTCTCACAACCCACTTTTGGACGGATTTTAGATAAAGCTTACAAAAAAATTGCTACTGCCATAATCAAAGGTAAAGCCATAAAAATTAGTCAGTCTTAAATCATTTTTGCCACTGCAATTCTTCCATCTGAAGTGTATTTTCCCACCTTCAACGCCCCTGGTTTGTAATAATAAACTCTACTAATACACCCAGCTTGCTTTAGTTCCCTAATAATAAAATCCCTTTCCTTGTCAACATCATGATCTACTCGATGAGAAATTCTGTATGTCAACCTGGTCAGTCCAAAACCCACATCCATACTACCCGCCCCAATCCACATCATTGATTTTTTATGATTAAATTTTTGTTTTTTTGTCCAGTAATTTACATCAAACGGATCAATTACTTTGTTCTTGTCAGCTCCCCAAAATCTGATATGATGTCTTTTTCTAGGACTGTCACCAATTTCTTTCTGAAAACCGATATCTTGTCTTCTTCCAAATAAAAATAAATAACTGAACGGTGCCGTTTTATATGGCTTATTTCTAATAAATCTATCGATCATTTTTATAGATGTTTTTAAATTGACTTTATCTGCTTTGTGCCAATCGATTTTTTTAAACGCCGCTTCCAATTCATCTATTGTTCCTAACAAAATCAAATTAACTGGATCCACCGTTAGTCCATCTCTAGATTTGGTAAACCGGGGGATTCTGCCTTGCCTGGTCAATAGCAACCAAAACTGAACTAAAAACGGCAGTATTACATATGCTGAAATTACATAAGTTGCCAACGCTGCTACAAAAAATGGCAGTCTTTCTTCCAATCTGACAAATATCTGAGACACGATCAGCCACAGTATTCCTGCTTGAATTAACAATTTGAATAAATTATTTCCCCCTCGTTCCCACAATTCCATACCACTCAAATTATAACAGTACTATTTTAAAATATTATTTACTCACTTATTCCATAATTCCACATCAATCTCGTTTATAATATATCATTGGCTATGACCCAGATTATTCTTTTTCGGCACGGCGACAAACAAAAAATTTCTCACATTACCAACAATTCCATTGGTGATAAACACAACGCTCTTACCTTAGAGGGGATTGATCAGATTACCAAACTTGGGCATACCCTTCAGACTCGTTTCCCTAGTCTAAAAAACAATCCTTATATTTTCTCCAGTCCCTTCACTCGTTCTTTGCAAAGTGCTGAAATTGTCAGAAATATTCTTAATATTGGTCAAATTTTGGTCTACCCTGACCTGGCCGAGTTTTATCCCACCACTGATTTTACTCAGCCCAAAGATGTTCGAGAACGCCTCTATACTCAATCAATGATCAACCCTGACTGGTTACCACCCCAAGGTAAACAAACTTTCAATCAAGCTATTTCCAAATTCAAACAAACTTTAATTGATATTGCCAATCAATTTCCTCAACCCATCATTTTGGTTTCCACTCATGGTGGTATTGTTCGCAACACCGTTTATTCTCTTAATCCTTCCCTTAAGCCCTCAGACAAAGATATCCGTGATGCCAAAACCGCTCTCGGCGGCTACACTATTTT
This sequence comes from Candidatus Shapirobacteria bacterium, assembly GCA_017991615.1. GTDB lineage: Bacteria > Patescibacteriota > Microgenomatia > UBA12405 > UBA12405 > WARW01. Next base: position 41,151 of record JAGOQF010000002.1, on the reverse strand, counting down.
TAATTTAAAAAATCAAGTTTTTACTGTTGATCAATTTAATATTCACGATTTCTTATGACCGAAACCGAGTCAGATTTAACTATTAAAATTTGTCAAAATCTACCGTTTAATTTAACTCTTTTTGAAAAAGACGGTTTCTGTCAAAAAGGTAATCCTCAATGTGACTACAATCGCACCAATTTTGAATCTATTCCCAATCTTTGTACCAAGAAAACCTATAACCCTCTCACTCAAACTCATTCATTTCCACTCTCCGATTCACTTATTTTACGATAAATTTCAACCAGCTCCGCCACCCCCACCACCGCCTCCGCCACCACCACCGCCGCTAAATCCGCCACTACTACCGACTCCCGCCGCTCCGTAACCTTGGTTAATTGAGGTTGATACGCTTTCCAGTGATTTTCCAATCGATTTTAAACTTTCGTCAAAATCTATTCTGCCGTCTGCTCCCATCATCCCACCCCAATTATTCATCAATATTATCTCGTCATTTTGATCCAATTTTATTGGGATTTCTGCCAAAGCTTTCAAAGATATCCCCAGTGCCGCCCCGTAAACTAAATATTTTTGCCAAATCACAATCGAATCAATCGGTTCTTTAACGGTTTTATTGTATTCTTTGAGGTGTTTTTTAAACCCTATCCAGTTAGCGGCTTCTATCCGCCCTTTTTCTGTTCTTTTCAGTCCAAGATTCTTATAAATCCCGGCTAACATCATCCCTACAAACGCTATTATCCAATTTATTACTAATATCAATATTATTCCTACCCTTGGCCACACTCCTGCCATTATTGACATCAAAACTATACCGCCAAACACCACTGTCAAATGCAATCCAATCCCATATTTTTTAATTTGTTTTACTGATTCTTTATCAAAATACCCTTCATTCAAGTTTTCTTTTTTAACAATTTCAGGAAATTTTTTAGTAAAAAATTCTCGCGCCTCTGTTTGATGTTTTCTTACCCACTTGGAAATTGAGTCTAGTTTTATCTTTTCTTTACCTACTTTGTTTAAAATATCTACTACTGCCACTTGAATCGATGACATTGGTTTCCTTATCTTTGATATCGGTACCAAAAAATAGCTGTATTTCTTAAAAATTAATCCTTCCTTTTGACTACTCCTTTCAATTTTATAAAATCCATCCGCTACCAACGACAAAATTGTGGCTGTAAATGAATTTGGACTTAACTTTTCTGTCCCGTTAATCAACTGTTCCACTTGAGCCGGATCAATCTCACTTGGCGGCTCCCAAAATCTTCCCGATAATGTCGCCTTAGGCAATTTTTTGTCTTTGCCATATTTCAAAAATAGGGTCATATTTTTAATGATCTTAACTATCTGCCACCCCAACAATCCCAATCCCGCCACTATTATTCCCACCTCCATCATCTTTTCTTTTTCTATTTTTGCTTTGGTTTTAGCTATAAATTCTTCTTCTTCGCCAACTATTTCTTCAGTCGTCTTATCAATCACCACTCCCTTATCAAAAATGTTTTTTGGCATCAATATTCTTGTTTCCACCCCTTCTTTTTGTTTTACTCTCTCCACCTCAAACTTCACCAGTTGGTTATCAGGAATTGATACTTTTCCTTCAATTGGTCCGTGACCCCAGGCGTTAATTTCTTTATCTCCTATTCCTGGAGGTAATTTAAATTCAATTTCAACATTTTTTTGACTTATTCCCCAATCATTTCCTATTGGCTTCCAGTAAATTTGAGCCAAATCTTGACCCAAATCAACCACATTTTTTACCCGATATTTCAAACTAAAAGTCTTTTTCTCACTGTTAGCTTTATAAAACCATTTTAAATAATATCTGTCAGCTTCATTTCTAACAAAAAAAGTTCCAGCGACATTATTTTCATCCTCTTTCTGCCGGTAACATTTATTTTCATCACAAATTTCAAAATTCTCCAGCACATAAGGCTCGTCTCTTTCTCCTTTTTCATTTATATACTGATAAGCAAACGAATACGAACCGTCAAAATTGTATACCCGCCTCTCTTCCACCGCCATCGACCCATCCCGATTAACCGTGTTTATTATTTTAACCTCATCAATCGAATAATCCTTCGCTAAACCTGTTTTTGGATTAATCAAAAACCATCCTAAAAATACCAACCACCACATAACCAAATTATACAAGATAATTTATTTTATTATCAGACTTTCTCCGTCCATTTCTGCCGGTTTTTTTATCCCCATCAGTTCCAAAATTGTCGGCGCCACATCTTTCAACCCGCCGTCTCTCAGTTTAATTCCTGCTAAATCTTCTTTTTTAGCCACCAGCGAATATTTTACTGGATTAAACCCATGAGAGACATCCACCTCGCCATTTTCATACAATTTATGTTCAGCATTGCCATGATCCGCCCCTACTATTACATAATAATCAGCCGCTACTCCCGCCTCCACAATTTTCCCCACTAATTCATCCACCACTTCACAGGCTTTTTTTATAGCCTCAAATTTTCCGCTATGACCCACCAAATCAGCATTGGCAAAATTAACCAACATAAAATCATATTTACCAATATTTTCCAACACTTTTTGAGCCACTTCTGGTGCCGACATTTCCGGCTGCAAATCATAAGAGGGGACTTTGGGGCTAGCTACCAAAACTCTATCTTCATTTTCCACCGGCGTCTCTACTTGTGAATTAAAAAAGAAAGTCACATGAGCATATTTTTCCGTTTCCGCAATTCTGATCTGATTTTTGCCATTTTTAGCCAACACTTCCGCTAAATTATTCTTCACTTTTTGTGGCAAATAAGCTACTGGCAACTCCCAACTGTCATCATAACGCGACATACACACCCAAAACGGTTTAATATTGCCTCTAAATTCCGGTGGACACATTTCTTGCCCGGTAAACATCGCTGTAATTTGCCGTGATCTGTCAGTCCTAAAATTAAACCAAATAAATGAGTCTTCATCTTTGACCACCGCCATCGGCTTTCCATTTTCCTTAATCACTATCGGTCGGACATAATAATCCGTTTCATCACCTCGTTTGTAGGCTTCACAAATTGCCTCTTTTGCCTCCACAGCCTCAAAACCCTTACCTTCCGTCCACAAGTCATAAGCTTCCTTGGTTCGTTCCCAATTTGTATCCCTGTCCATAGCATAATACCGTCCACAAATTGAAGCTATTTTACCCACTCCCAATTCTGTCATTTTTTGCTTCAATTTATCGACAAATTCTCCTGATGACTTTTCCGGTACATCCCGTCCATCTAGTACTAAATGTATAAAAACATTACTCAACCCGTTATCTTTAGCCAGTTTCAATAAAGCCAACAAATGATTCACATCCGAATGGACTCCGGCGTCCGAAAATAATCCCGCCAAATGTAGTGCCGAATTATTTTTTTGACAATTTTTTATAGCCAACATCAATGCTGGATTTTCAAAAAAACTGCCATCCGCAATTGATCGATTAATTAATTCTTGCGGCTGCCAAACTATTCGCCCTGCTCCCAAAGTCAAATGACCCACCTCGCTACCACCTTGAGCCGAACTTGGATTGCCTACATCCTCACCAGTGCATTTTAAAATCGCGCTTGGGTACTCAGTCACATATCTGTCGGCATTCGGCGTCTTCGCTTCCATAATCAAGTTGCCATAAGGATTTTCCGACCATCCCCACCCATCCCTGATTATTAATATTACTTTTTTATATTTCAATACTTTATAAACTTTATAAACTTTCAACTTTACAAACTTGATAAACTTGCCAATTCTTCTTCAATTCTCATCAATCGATTGTATTTACACACTCTCTCGCCTCTGGTCGGCCCCACTTTTATGTAAGCCGAGCCTACCGCTACTGCCAAATCCACCAAAAAAGTGTCATTGGTTTCGCCGCCGCCGCGATGAGACGGCATCGTCATCAAATTGTGTTCTCTTGCCAGTAGACAACAATCAACTGTTTCTGTCAGAGTTCCAGCTTGATTCAGTTTAATCAAAATTGCCGTGGCTGCTTTCATTTCAATCGCTTTTTTCCACAAATTAGTGTTGGTCACTGTCAAATCATCGGCAATCAACGGGAATTTACCCCCAATCACTTCCACCATCTTTGGCCAATTATCCCAATCAAACTCCGACAACATATCCTCCATGGTCGCAATCGGATATTTGTCAATCCATGGCTTGTAGTATTCAATTAGTTCTGCCGAAGTCAATTCTTTGTTTTCCAATTTCAAATTATATTTTTTGGTGGTTTCGTCATAAAATTCGCTGGCCGCCGCATCAATTCCTATTCCAGCATCTACCCCCGGCTTGTAACCTGCCGATTTAATTGCCTCCACCAAATATTCCATCGGTTTTTCATTTGATGAAATTCCGTTGGGAGCAAAAGCGCCTTCATTGCCAACATTGGTCGACAATTTTTCCGCTTTTAAAATCTTTTTTAATGCTTCATATATTTCCATTTCCATTCGTACATTTTCCGCCGCTGTCTTGTTTCCCATCGCTCCCACCATAAATTCTTGCAAATCGGTAGTTTCATCAGCATGCTTACCGCCTTCAATCATCACTATCATCGGCTTTGGTAAATTCCAACCAATTTCTCCGATTTGATAAGTTTTTCTCAAATACTTATAAAGCGGCATTTTTTCTTCCCCAGCTTGGGCCCGGCAAACCGCCAAACTTACTCCCAACATCGCATTTCCCCCCAACACCGCTTTGTTTATCGTTCCATCCAGATTAATCATTTTTTGATCAATTTCTCGCTGATTGGTTGCTTCCATTCCCACCAACGCCTCTTTGATCTTAGTGTTGACATTGTTGATTGCTGTCAACATTCCCTTGCCGTTGTATCGAGTCTTGTCACCATCCAGCAATACCGTTGCCTCTTTCGACCCCGCCGATGCTCCATAACTTACCGATGCCTCGCCAACCGCCCCACCCTCCAAAGTTACTGTTACTTCCAAACTCGGCGCCCCACCTGAAGCCAATATTTCTCGGGCAAAGATATTTTTTATTTTTGACATATTTTTTTTTAAACAATAATTTTATTTAACTGTTATTTATTATATCTCAAACAGATTTAAGATATGTATAATCGACTTATGACGGAAACAGCTCTTAGGTATGAAAAAGTTACCATCAAAAATATTAATTTGGCTATAAAAATTCAGAAAACAATTTTTCCAAATGAAGATGGCTCCTTAAACCTAATAGCCGCTGCCGACAAAAGTCTAATAGAAAAAATTTATGGGGAAGGTGAACAAGAAGTTGTTGATTTTTGGTTGTGTAAAAACCAAGATAATGAATTTGTTGGTATGACGGGTATTTATTCAAATCCTAAATATTCTCAAACCCAAGATGCCTGGTGTGGTTGGTTTGGTGTTTTACCTAAATTTAGAGACAAAGGTTATGGTAAAAAAATATTTTTATGGACGATGAATAAAGCAAAGACACTAGGCTATAGAAATTTTCGTTTATATACCGATCTTGAAGACAATAAAGTAGCCACTGAGCTTTACCGAAAAGTTGGCATGATAGAAGAACCCTATATTGGTGAAGATATGAGTCCTTATAAATTTGTTATTTTTTCAAAAAATTTATACTCAAATAAAACCGAAAAAATAGGCAACAGAAACCTCTTTTTGAAACACCAAGAAGAAATTCAAAATCGAGCCGCCAAAGATCTCAAAAAACTTATAAATCTAAAACATTCTTAGTCAATTTATTTATTCCAAATTTCTATTTTATTATCTTCAGCCACCACCACCTGATTGTCATTCAAAGTCATCATCGCCAATTTTTCATCATAACTTTCTTGAATCAATTCCACTTTTTTATCCTTATAATCCCTGTCATCTTCATTTCCCCAATGTGGCAATATGGAAAATTTTATCAATCCAAAACCTGGTGTGGTTTTTTGTCCTAAGTATTTAGTCGTTTTAATTTTTTCTCCCATAATCATCGAACCGGCCGAAGAACCCAAATAAAATTTACCTTTTTTAATCTCTTGAATTAATAGTTTGCCAACCTCAGTTTCTCTAAGTTTATCAACCAAATAAACTGGATCGCCGCCAGCTCCAAAAATCGCCTGACATTCATCAAAAATATTTTTCACTTCATCTTTTTCTAGTTTTTCAACATCGGTAATTATAATTTCTTTAAAACCTAAAAATTCCAATGTCTTGTAACTACTTCTGTCTTTTGGTTCCTTCATTGGTTCTGCATTGGGTATATAAGCGATTTTAATATCAGCCAAATTCAACCCACCAAAAAATCTTTTAACTAAGCCACCAACCACGTTAAACTGTGAAGCCAAAAAAAGTTTATTCATATTTTTTAGAGTTTTTAAACATTTTTCCGTGTCCTGGAATTATCCAATCAGCTATTTTTAAAATTTTTTTACGACTTTCTTTTAAATCATCAATATTCTTAACATACGGATCTTCTAAATTAATTAAACTTTCAAAACTTTTCTCTGGTTCTTCTCCATCAATCCACCAAAATATATCGCCAGCAATTACTACTTTTCCCATATCTTTAGAATCTACAACTACAGAACAATGGAATTGGTCGTGACCAGGTGTTTGGATAATCTCAATTCCATCGCCAAGCATTCCATCTTCTTGTCTTTTTATTATTCCATTTTGTAGGTATTGGTCACCATTATCCATAAAAATTGCCTTTTTAAACAATCCCGCTAACGGAGAGTGATCCATATGATAATGAGTTAACAGCACTATATCTATATCTTCAACTTTTAAATTTTCTTTTTTCAACGCTTCTAACAAATTTTTTCGATTAAAACCTGGGTCAACTATAATCTTGTGTTTTTCATTTTCAATCAAAACTACAGATGAAGATACATCTTCATAATCATCATAAACTTTTGCATATCCTTCAAGCAAAATTTTTACTTTATTATTCATATTAAATCTCCAAGATCTCTCTTGTTTTCATTAATTTATAATTTATCTGAATTTTTTCAAATTCATTTTTTAATTTTTCCAAATCAGCAGGGAATTTTGGATTATCCATATGAATGGGAATCACTAAATTAGCTTCAGTTTTTTTAGCAAACAAAGCTGCTTCAAATGGTCCCATAACCGACCCATGTTCTGAAACCGGCAAAGCCAAAATGTCACATTTATAATCGTTCTTAAAACAAATGGTATCACCTGTGATATAAATTTTTTTTCCTTCAACAGTTAATATAAATCCAATATTTTCATTAATTTCATCTTTTTGTAGAGGAGTATATCCGTGAACAGCTTCTGCAACTTCAATTTCTATTTTTCCAAATTTAAAAATGTCTCCAATTTTAACCACATCAATTGGTAAATCTATGTTAGTTTCTTGAACTTCTTTTGATGAATAAATTTTTACTTTTCCATTTTTAAGTATTTCTTTAATTTTTTCTGTATAACAATGATCTCCATGCCTATGAGTAATCAAAATTAAATCTACATCTTTCCAATCATCCAAAAATGAATCTTCATACGACAACTGTCCTGGATCAATTAAAATCTTTTTATTTTCACTTTCTATCAAAAAACACGATTGTGGATATTTAATTATTCTCATAAACCTAAAATTTTTTTAATTAATTTCTTAATTCTCAAATCTCTAATCTGTCTAATTTTATCATCCCAACCAGTATCTTTTTTATTTTATACAAATTGATAATTTATTTTCTTCGCATTAATTTTTATCAGATAGACTCTTGACCAAACCATTTTCTTGGCTATAATATTAGCAGTCGATCAATAAGACTGATAATTATTAATTCACCATATTATGACTAACACTACTATTCATCCTGTCCCCGGTTATTTGTTAATTGAACCTCAAAAGCAAGAAAAAACTACCGCTTCCGGTATTGTTCTTCCTGACAATCATCAAGACAAACCCCAACAAGGCAAAGTTTTGGCTGTCGGTGCTTCCATTTTTGACGACGGTCACGAAATTAAATCTCCTTGCAGTGTCGGTGATGTTGTCATCTATCGCGAATGGGGTGGTAAAGAATATAAACTTGGCGATCAAGAATTATTGCTCCTCAAATTCGACGATATCATGGCCACCATCAAATAAATAAGTGCCCTGTCAAGGGAAAGGTGGTACGAAGTACCAAAGGGTTTATCAATTAAAAATTAAAATTAAATATTAAATATAACTAAACACTATGGCAAAACAACTAAAATTTGGGGCTGAAGCCCGTCAATCTTTATTAAACGGCATTAACACTTTGGCTGATGCCGTCATTACCACTCTCGGCCCCAAGGGTCGCAATGTCGCTATCGACAAAAAATGGGGTGGTCCCACCGTTATTCACGACGGTGTCTCCGTTGCCAAAGAAATCGAATTAGAAAATCCTTATGAAAATATGGGGGCTCAACTTATTAAAGAAGCCGCTTCTAAAACCAACGATGTTGCCGGTGACGGCACTACCACTGCCACTGTTTTGGCTCAAGCTATCGCCAACAAAGGTTTGCAAAACGTCGCTGCTGGCGCCAATCCTATGATTGTCCGTCGTGGTTTAGAAAAAGGTTTAGCTGCTGTCTTAAAAGAACTTGACGGTATGAAAAAAGATATTAAAGCCGACGATAAAGAATCAATCGAACAGGTTGCCACTATTTCTGCCGGTGATTCTGAAATTGGCAAACGCATCGCCGAGGCTGTGGTTAAAGTTGGTCGCGATGGTCTGATTACCGCCGAAGAAGGCAAAGGTTTATTTTTAGAAACCAAAGAAACTTCCGGTATGGAATTTGATCAAGGCTTTTTGTCTCCCTATTTTGCCACCAATACTGAAACTATGGAGGCTATTATCGACAATCCCTATATTGTCATCACTGACAAAAAGATCAGCTCTATCCAAGAAATTTTACCTTTCTTAGAAAAACTGGTTAAACTCACCAAAAACTTTGTCATCATTGCCGATGATATCGATGGTGAAGCTCTAGCCACCTTGGTTGTCAACAAAATCCGTGGCACTTTCAATGTTTTGGCTGTTAAAGCTCCTGGTTTTGGTGACAGAAGAAAAGCTATGTTGGAAGATATTGCTGTTCTTACTGGTGGTCAGGTTATCTCTGAGGATTTAGGTATCAAATTTGATACTGCTGAACCCACTGATTACTGTGGTCGCGCCGATTCAGTCACTGCCGACAAAGATAAAACCAGAATCCTGGGCGGTGCCGGTTCCGAAGCTGACGTTAAAAATCGTGTTTCTCAACTCCGTGCTCAAATGTCCAAAACTGATTCTGATTATGATCAAGAAAAGTTCCAAGAAAGAATTGCCAAACTAGTTGGCGGCGCTATTGTTCTTCAAGTTGGTGGCGCTACCGAAGTCGAGATGAAAGAAAGACTTGAGCGAGTCAAAGACGCTATCGATGCTACCAAAGCCGCTGTTGAAGAGGGGATTCTACCCGGTGGCGGTGTCGCTCTTCTCAAAGCTTCTCTGGTTCTTGATAGTATCAATCCCGACAATGACGAAGAAAAGGTTGGTCTAAATATCTTAAAATATGCTCTCGAACAACCTATTCGTCGCTTGGCTCAAAATTCTGGCGAAGATGCTGGTTACATCTTTAATTTGATTAAAAAAGAAGTCACCAAAGATCCTAAGTCCGATTACGGCTACAATGCCGCCACTGGCAAAATGGAATCTATGACCAAATCCGGTATTCTTGATCCGGCCAAAGTTACCAAATCGGCTCTAACCAACGCTGTTTCTGTTAGCACTATGATTTTGACCACTGATGTCTTAATCACTGATGCTCCCGAAAAACCAGCCCCAGCTTCTCCGGCTGCCGGCATGGGCGGCATGGGTGGTATGGATGGTATGATGTAATCTAAAAATCATCTGTCGATAAGGTAAATCGATTAGTCGACCAAAACCCGCCTCTTCGGCGGGTTTTTGTTAAACAGGTTTACTTATCTAACTCGACAATCAAGTGTTTACCTTTAAAATTAGTTTATTACGAATCTTATTTAGATAAAAAAGATGCTCAAGATAGAGAAAAATATCTAAAGTCTGGCGGAAAAGCTAAAATTAGTTTAAAATTACAAATCAAGAACTCTTTAGAAATCTAATCAGACCCGGTAGTCAAGCGGTTAGACAGCGGTCTGCAAAACCGTATAGATGGGTTCGACTCCCATCCGGGTCTCAAGACAAAGCGGTCTGCAATCCCGCTGCTGCGGGACGACTCTCACTTGGGTCTCAAAAACAGGTTCTTCTTCAGGTGTCAAAAAATCCTTCCTTAAAGAATTCGGTTAATTTTCCAGCCAGTTCTTTGGAATCATAAGTATTTGAATCAACATCCAATAAATCTGAAACATAAAGTAAATTATTTGGATTTTTGTACCCACCAATATAAATCATTTGATTATTCTCTTGAATATATATTTCCTCCTTTCTGATATTTCTTTTTAATTTTTCATTAATAAGTCTCATTTTCTGGACCATCTTATCTGGTAACTTTTCTATCCCTTTTTCTCTATTAACCATACATGAAAATTTAACTTTATTTTCAGACACAATCTCAAAAGAAACATAATAATCACAGTCGTATTTGTAGTAGCAAATATAAGAACCACTCATAACCTCCTTAGAAACAATTGCAACTTTTATTTTTTCATTTTTTATATCTTTTCCTTCAAAAAATTCCGTATTTTCCATAATTTCTTTTAAAGAAGTTTCGTAAATTTGTTTTTGTTTTTCATACGCTTCTTTTAGACCATAACGCTGAAAATCTTCAGGAGTCAACTTTTTGTCTAATAAACCTTCTTCAGCAAAATCAAACAATCTTTTACCTCTTAAATAACCAAAATTAGCGTATACAAATCCATAATTTGGATCAATCATCATTTCGCTAAACTTTGGGTTATTAGCATAATCAATTATTTGTTGAGGAAAATAAAAACCTAATCTAGCTAAATTTTGTATTGATGATCTAGTCCCCATTCTTCTGTCTCTTATAGAATCTATACATATAGTTCCGTCCTCTCTAATTTGAAACGGTTCACCAGACTTTTTTGTATTATCTATATTAATTTCACCAGGAAAAATTTCCCCAGGTCTAGTTTCCCTAAATTCCAAATCACTGCGATCAGAGTAATTTTCTTTCCACCAATTATTTAAAGAATATTCTATTGCATGTTTACTCAACCTATTACCCTTTTGTATATAAATTACCCCTTTCTTTTTTATAATCATTTCCTCTAATTTTTTTCTAAATTCAAAATCTTTAATAGTTAAAAAATTTTTATCAAGCTCTATATTTAAACTTCCTTCTAAAGGTAGTTTTATTGAGTATAGAGTTTCCAACTCGCTAATTTTTCCTAACCCAACCAATATTTGATGTTTTTGAATTTTCTCAAGGGATTTAAAAGTTTGTTCATTGTCAAAATCTCTTTGATAATCCGTTTTTTCTTGTTCATTTAACTTGTGGCTAACCGAATTCCCTTTTGGTTTAATATCAAACGGATATTTGAAATCATCTTTAGTTTTATCAAAAACCAATTCACCCAATTCTCTTGGTAAAATATTTTCAGGGTATTTACCAAGATGAAAAGAAATAGGAAAGTTGTAACCTGGGTAATCAATAATTAGAATTGGATTTTTACCTTTCCTAAAACCCCAGCTTTTAACCTCAGAATAATTATCTTTAATCAAAAGATAAATCAGAGTCGACATAAATTCATTCTTTAGAGCATACGACCAGGTTTCACCTCTCTCAAAGTAAACAAGTTCTTCTTGTCCAAGAATTTCTTTTTCAGAAGAGAGGACTTCATTATAAGTTTTTGCCATTTTATTAGTCCAAAACGTTAATTTTAAGATACTTTCAATATCAGATTCATTTCCTTCAAGGTATAGTAACCTTTGAATTTCTCGATTCTCTTTATGAAATGTATTTTGTTTATTATTATGGTGATTTTTAAATTGTTCCACATTTGCCGAAACAACCTGACCAATCATATCAATACAATCATCAAACATATATCTCCTTTCTGAAGCATCATCACTAAGCAATCTATTTCTAAGGTTAGATAAAGATCCTCTATTAAAAAGATCCATATCTTGTATATTTATTTCTTTTTCTTTTACTGTCTGAGATAAGCCTAATTTTGGCAAGTTGTCTAAACCCATATACCTTACTAATTTTATATTATTTATTATTTAATTTCTTTATTAATTCCAAAGCAGGTAAGTATTAGGTTGTAATTTTCACTTCCATCCAAAAAAGTCAGCCACTCTCAACTAAGTATATCCTATAACTTGAATTTACTGCCTGTTTTTAGTACAATAATCCAATTTTATTAATCACCCTTTTGCGGGTAATTTAATAAAATTGGCACCTGTAACAATCAACGTAAAAAATAAGGAAAGGAGTTATCATCATGAGTATTCTGGAAAAAATCAAACACTTGTTGTATGTGGCTTACTACAGAGGTCTGTATTACTTTCCTTTTGGTATAAGGAGAATAAACCGTTTGTGTAAAATCAAAATCCCTACCGATAAAGCTGTTGTATGTCGACTGGAACTGAGTCAAAATATTGAACAGTTCCACAATTTCATCTATGCCAAAATCAGTTTCAAATCATGGTTTGTCACCAAATGGTTATTTTGGCTCAGGAAGTTTGCTTTTCAAATACCCGGTTATGATTTTTGGTTCAAGGCCCCAAGGTTTACCCCTTGGGATTATAATCCCGAAACCGGAGAAGTAAGGTTTGGTGTAAACCATACCTTACTAAAAAGACTCGGAGAATATGGTGTCGAAGTCAAAGACATCAAATTTATTTCCTGGGTTTAATATTCTTGTGATGTTAAACATCACATTAATATAAAAATATTTCTTGTCGGTTCCCAAAGAAAGGAGAATTCCCATGACTACTTGTACCATTATTCCCGAATGCGATTTGACTTCCTATCAAGAATTTGGTGGGCTTCAAGAGGGCATTGATACCTTCAAAGATTGGGTTGCCGCCCGCAACCAAACCAAAAACCCATCACGCCATCAAATCATTGACCAGGACCTTCGTAAATTCAGTGATCAGCTGGTTTTAGACGGCGCCAATCGTCAAAAATTAAATCAGATTGCTGGATGGTCTGACTGAATTTGTTTTTCTGGCAGGTGACTGCATTTTTACTAACCTAAAAATGTTTTCCCTGCCTTTTTTTTAACTTCTGTCTTTTAAATTCTCGCCTCTCAAGCTAAAATGAGTCTATGACTCGTCAGCGGGCCCCTCTCACCTGTTTCGTCGGCCCTATGAATTCCAGCAAAACTCGCCGTCTACTTGATCATCTTTCCGAATGTCGTGATGCCCTCAATTATTCCATCCGAGTTTATAAACCCGCCCTTGATAACCGCTTTGATCTCCACGAAATTCGTTGCCGCAATGGTGGTTGCTGGTCAGCCATTCCAGTTCCCGGACTTAAACCCAATCAGGCTGATTCTTTATTTATTTTTAAAGATATTTATAAATTGCCTCATCGTCACCGTCCCAATTTGGTCGCTATCGACGAAATCCAATTTTTTGATAAAAATATCAAAGAAGTCGTTAAATGCCTCCTTTATGACGATATTGAAGTTGTTGTCTCTGGACTTAACCGCAGTTTCCGCGGCGAACCATTTTCAGCTATTGAATCACTCCTAGCTTTAGCCACCAAAGTCGAAACTCTGACTGCTCGTTGCACCTACAAAAATAATCATGGTAAAACCTGCGGCGCTCCCGCCACTATGACTCAACGTCTCATTAATGGTCAACCAGCTCCTTACCGCAGCCCTACCGTTGTTATCCAACAATTTAACAATTCTTCGATCACTTATGAAGCTCGTTGTGCCGATCATTGGTTTTGTCCTGGTATTCCCGTTTCTAAATTAAAAAAAACTTCCAAATCTTCTCGTGACTAATATTATTGTTGCTCAACCTCACGGTTTTTGTTTTGGTATCAATCGAGCCATCGCCTTGGCTCAGGATACTGCCAAAAAATATCATCAACCAATTTTTTTCCTCGGCGAATTGGTTCATAATCAACATGTAGTCGACTGGTTGGAGCAAAGTTTAAATATTAAAACCGTTGCTAGTATCGACGATATTCCCAAAAATTCGGTCGTTATCATTCGTGCTCACGGCGCTGCTCCTCAAATTTATAATCAACTTCGCTGTCGGGGATTAACCATTGTTGATGCTTCCTGTCCTTTAGTCCTAAAATCTCACCAAACTGTTCGTCATCTTGCTTCAAACAAAAAATCGATTATCTTTTTATGTAACAAAGTCGATCATGATGAAACTGTCGGCGTTGTTGGCGAAGCTCCTAAGTTTATTACCCCAGTTACTCTAGATAATATTTATCAACATTCTATTTCCCGCCCCGACCAAACTGTCGTCGTTACTCAAACCACTCTCTCTACTACCGAAACCAAAGCCGCTTTTAGATATCTTAAAAACAAATATCCTGATATTACTATTTTGCCCCATATCTGTCAGGCTACCACCGATCGTCAGCAAGCCATTATTAAATTAGCCAAAAAATATAAGTTTGTCATTATTGTCGGATCGCCTACCAGCGCTAATTCCAACAGTCTCCGTCAAGTGGCCGAATTAGCCGGTGCTACTGCCTACATTGTTGATACCGCCGCTGACCTCCAACCTGACTGGTTTAATGGCGTCAAAAACATTGTCGTTAGCTCTGGGGCTAGTACTCCTGAAACTATTCTCAATGCTGTTATCGACCGTCTCCAAATTCTTACTCACCCATAATCTGGACCACGATTTCTCTTTCTCGACAGCAATCCAACTCAATCGCAAAAATTCTCTGCCATACTCCCAGAGTCATTTTCCCGTCTATTACTGGAATCGCTTCTGAATTTCTCATCATCAATTGGGTGCAGTGTGAATGTCCGTTAAGACAATCCGATTCTCCCGACTGACACACCAAATTCTCTGTTCTGATTTTTAAATCATTATGACAATAATATCCGTCCTTTGGTAAAATTTTTTTAAGTAAGTTTTTAAAATCCTTTACAATTCCTTTTTCCTTCTCGTTTATACAAACCGCCACCGTGGTATGTTTCGAAAAAACCAGCACTTGCCCCTCTTTTATGCCGCTCTCTTTCAAAAACCTTTCTATTTCCTCAGTTAAATCTCTAAATTCTAAATATTCTTCAGTTTTGAATTTTAATATTTTATGTCTAATCATAGTGATAATTAAGTCGTCATTTTTCTCAAATTCCTTCGCTATTTTTTTATCGATTTCAACACCCAGTATCCTATGTACAGTAATAAACCTATCTGAACTATTACCGCTCCTCCAAACCACCAACCTACTTCTTTAACTACCACTCCATAACGATAATAATCCCAAACTATTCTCGCTAAAAAATACGAAATTATTGGCATTAATAACACCAACCCTACTAAAAATATTTGTGATTTGTCTCGGCTCTGTATTAAACTCTTTATCACCAATACTGGTTCTCTAACCAAATTATACAAATTGCACAATAATTTCCATATCTGCCGGGCAGCAATCAACACCATCAACTTAAAAATTTTTTTAATCCTCTTTATTATCATAAACCCAGGCTTCCCGAAACTGCTTTTTAGCTCTAATTAACCTCGACTCAACCGCCTTTATGGTCAGGTTAGTTTCTTTGGCAATTTCGACCACCTTCTTTCCTTCTATATACTTAAGTCGCAATAAATTTTTATATCCTGTTTTTAAATCTGCTAAAGTTTTTTTAATCTCTTCTTTTAATTCATTTTTTAATACATCTCTTTCAGGTGTCAAGGCTTTATCCGCAATTTCTTCAAACACCGGACTAACTGAAAACAAGATAGTTTTAATCTTTTTTTTACGGTAATAATCAATAATTTTATGATTAGCAATACTGCATATCCAACTAAATTCGGCACATTCTCCTCTAAAATTTTTCCATGAATTCATCGCCGCTAACATCACATCATTAGTAATCTCTTCCACCACTCCTTCATCATCAATTTTTTGACGGATAAATTTTTTTATCCCCAAATTGTATTTTTTATAACAATCTTCCATTGCTCTGATTATATCCTATTTCCCTTTATTTCTAATTCTGCCAATTTTATTGGCAACTGTCACAGCTTTGCTTTATACTTAACTAATGCTCAGACCTAATCTGCCATATTCTCATCTTAGTCGTGATCTTCGTCTCCAACTTCTAGATATGATCTATGAATCCGGCAGTGGTCATATTGGTGGTTGTTTATCTTCCCTTGATATTCTGATTGCAATTTATTTTTCTGATATTTTTAACTTCAAAAAGGATCATTTTATTTTATCTGCCGGTCATCTCGCTTGCGCTTTGTATACCGTTCTCTCTGCCAAAGGTTATTTCCCCGTCAAACTCCTCTCTACTTACACCGATTTTGATTCTTCGTTACAAGGTCATGTCTCCACCGATGTTCCCGGGGTCGAATATTCATCTGGTTCTCTTGGTCAAGGCTTATCTTTTGCCGCCGGCTTAGCTTTAGGCGATCCCTCTCATACCATTGTCTGTCTAACCACCGATGGTGAGCATCAAGAGGGTCAGATTTGGGAAAGTCTTATGTTTGCCAAAAAATATCAACTCTCTAATTTAATTAATATTATTGATGCCAATGGTACTCAGATAGATGGTCGAGTCGATCAAATTATGCCGCTCGGTAATCTTGCCGCCAAATACGTTCAATTTGGTTGGACAGTCACTACTGTCAACGGTCACAACCTTCATCAGCTGACTAAAGCTCTCCGTTCAGCCTATAATAACCGTCGTTCCGGTTACCCCAGTTGTATTATTGCTAACACCGTTCTCGGTCGAGGAGTTTCTTTTATGGAACACAAACCTAAATATCACGATGTTAAAAATTTAGACCCCAATCTTTACTTCCAAGCCAAAAATGACCTCCAATCCTACTAACCTTATCTCTATTCGTCAAGCTTTCGGTGACACTCTTACTAAATTGGCCAAAACTAATCGCCGCCTTTATGTTGTCAGTATGAATCTAAAATCATCACTTCATCTGACCGAATTTGCCAAAAAATATCCCCGCCGTTTTATTGAGTGTGGTATTGCTGAAGCCAATGCCGCCGCCGTTGCCGCCGGTTTGGCTAAATCCGGTCACACTGTCTTTTTATGTTCTTTTGCTTGTTTCTCGCCGGCAATCAATTGGGCGGTTATCCGTCAGTCAATCTGCTACCAACAACTTGATGTTAAAATTGTTGGCTCTCATGCCGGTCTAATGACCGGAGAACTTGGTGCCACTCATCAGATGTTGGAAGATGTTGCCCTTATGTCAACCCTTCCTCATATGGAAGTCTTTGCTCCGGTCGACGCCCTTGAAACCCAAAAAATTACCGCCGTTCTCAGTCGTAGCCGTCGCCCTGCTTATCTCCGTCTGGTTCGGCCATCTACCCCTGTTTTGTCCAATCCTAAACACAACTTTACTATCGGTAAATCTCACCTTCTCAAACAAGGTCGTCATATTACTGTCATCGGTTATGGACCTGTTCTTAACCAAGCCTTTACTGCTCAATCTCAACTTTCTCTTCAGAAACCCAGTATTTCCCTAGAAATTATTAACTGTTCCTCTCTTAAGCCGCTTGATTTTGATACCATCTTTCGTAGTCTCAAAAAAACTGGTCGTCTTATTTGTCTTGAAGATCACGTCCAAAATGGGGGATTGGGTCATCTGGTTGCTGCCGCCTTGCTCCAAGCTAATCTTCATCCCAAATTTATTCATTTGGCTGTCAAAGATCAGTTTGGTCGTTCTGCTAAGGATTATCATCAACTTTATGATCATTACGGTTTAGGCGTTAAAAATTTAATGGCCGCCGCCAAAAAACTTTTATGAAATCTCTCCATCAAGTTTTAACCTTTGCTCGTCAACACCGTCAGGCTATTCCCGCTTTTAACATTGATTCTTTTGAGATTTATCAAGCAGTTGAAGCCGTTGTCAAAGATATTGGCAAACCCTGCATTGTTCAACTCTCTTCCGGTGAAGATAAGTTTATTCAAGCCGAAAGATTGTTTATTTTGGTCCAAAAAGCCAGAATCGACGGTTTGCCGATTTATCTTAATATGGACCACGGCAAAGACCCAGATCGTCTACTTCACTTGGTTCAGCTTGGTTTTGATATGATTCATTTTGATGGCTCAGATTTGGATTTTTCTCAAAACTTAAACCAAACTGTCACCTTTATTGACCAAGCTAAAAAACTTCGCCCCAATTGTCTTATCGAAGCTGAGTTTAATAAAATCAACTTAGTTGACAGTCAAATTTCTCCAGATAGTCTCACCAATCCTTCTCAAGCCGCTGAATTTATTGCCAAAACTAAAGCCGATTTATTAGCCGTTTCTGTTGGTAATCTTCATGGTGTCAGCCAGAAATCAACCGAGATTATCAATTTTGATCTTCTCTCCCAAATTAAATCTGCTCTACCTCGCCAATTTTTAACCCTTCATGGTGGCTCTGGTATTAGTCCTGATCAATTAATCTCCGCCATCAATCTTGGCATTGTTAAAATTAACATTAATACTGATCTCCGCCGTCAATTTTTTAAATCTTTATCTTCCAGTTTGTCTCGTCACTCTGGCGATAAAGTCTATGAACTTTTAACCCCGGTTATTACTGACCTTATTAAAGTTATTAAGTCAAAATTCTATGTTTGATGTTATTTCTATTGGTGCCGCTACTGTCGATATTTTTATCAAATCAGACGCTCTTACCTCTACTTCCGATTTCATCGGTCTTAAAACCTCCTCTAAAAATGAAATTAGCCATAGTCTTATCTGCAGCGGTGGTGGTGCCACTAACTCTTCAGTCGCCTTCAGTCGCCTTGGTCTTAAATCTGCCTGCATTTCCCTTATTGGTCGCAGTTATCTTAACGACTATATTTTTGATGATCTCAAACGCGAGAAGGTTGTTGATAAATTTATTTGTTCAAACAAAAATGATACTACCGATTTCTCGGTCATTTTAGTTTCCAAAGATGGTCGCCGTTCTATTCTCACCAATCGAGGTAAATTTGGTTTAACCGATAAAAACTTCCGCTGGAGTCAACTTAAAACTACTAAATGGTTTTATATCACCTCACTTGAAGGCAATTTAGATTTGTTGGAAAAAATTATTGGTTTTGCCAAAGAAAATCATATTCATCTAGCTCTCAATCCTGGCAATCGGGAATTGTCCCGTCGCCGCCAACTAACTTCTCTTCTTAAATACGTTGATTTTTTACTTCTCAATCGAACTGAAGCTGAAACTCTTTTGGATTTATCTTTTTCTGACGCTGAATTCTTTAATCAGCTCCACTATCTTAAGTCGCCTTTAATCGCTGTCACTGATGGCCGAAATGGAGCTTATCTAATCAATGATCACCGTCAATATTTTTCTCCCATTATTAGTACTATTCCTGTCGATGAAACCGGCGCTGGTGACTCTTTTGGTTCTGCTTTTGTTGCCGCTACTATTTATCAAAAATCTCCTCAAGAAGCCCTTTTTTGGGCCATTAAAAATTCTGCTTCCGTCGTCACTCGTCTCGGCGCCAAAGCTGGTCTTTTGACGCTTAAACAAATTAAATCTTAATATGTTACCCAAACCTGAAAAATCTAAAAAAATTCCTAATCTATCAGATAAAGATGATAATTCAACTGAATCTGAAGCTGAAATTTCTCAAAAACGTCTGCTTCTCAAACGCCGTCTTATTTTAATTTCTCTTCTTATGACCGCTGGTCTTAGTTTTATCTTTTGGAGTTTTCGCGCCACTCAAAAATTTATCAACCAGCCGCTTCGGTTCAATTTTAAATTGCCCCGATTAAATCTTCCCCAAAAGTCCAATTCCAATATTTCTATCAATTCCGATATTTTTACTGTTTCATCCTCACAGTCAGATTGGTCGATTATTTCTCTTACTAAATCCAATCCCAACTCTCCTATTTTTTCCCACAACTACCATAATTTTAATTTTGACCAGACTCTTGCCAGCCTTTCCTCCCTTAAACCGTCTTTATCTTCTCTTATTGACACTAATCTTCCTCAAGGACTTTCTTTCAAAGAAAAAATTACTACTGACTCTGGTCTAACTTATCAAACTCTCATTTCTCTTCCCACTAATACCCTTCTTATTTCCATATTTATCCCTCGGGTAGACAATTTAGATTCAATCAAACCCCAACTTTCTGATTTAGTCAACTCTCTTTACTGGTATTCTGTCAAACATCTTAATTAATTGGTGTTGGTGTCACCATCGGGCAGTTAACTTTAATCTCACTGCCTTCAATCATCCACTCTTCCTTGCCACAGATTCTCTTTTTTACCAACCCTTCTGGTACTTCCCATATCTCATTTTCTTTTTCTTCAAGCAAATTTGTCATGATTTTATTCCAAATTGGTGTAGCTCCAGTTACTCCTGAAGCCACCCAACTCATCGGTCGACTGTCATTGTTTCCCACCCAGGTGGCTACTAAATAAGTTGGTGTCCACCCGATACACCAATTATCTTTCAAATTATTTGTCGTTCCTGTTTTTACTGCCACCGTTTTACCATTTATAATTAACTTTGAATTAGCCCCAAAAATCGGCGTTCTTGCTTGATTATCACTCAAAACGTCATTAATAATATAAGCATACTCTGCTTTGGTTACTCTTTCTTTTTCTATCTCTTTGATATAAATTTTCTCTCCCAAATAATTATCAATTTCTAATATCGGATTTATTTCTATTTTTTCTCCTAAATTGGCGAATATACTGTAAGCCTGAGCCATTTCTGTCATTTTTACTTCACCGCTGCCCAAAGCCAATGATAATCCAAATCTTTTTCTGTCTTTCCATGAATTTATTCCCATTTTTTCTCCCAAGTCAATCATTTTTTCTACCCCGTTTTTTTCTAGCAGTTTTACCGAAGGAATATTCAAAGACGATCCCAACGCTGTCCGCAAACTGACTGACCCCATATATTTACCATTATAATTTTGTGGACTGTATGGCTTCTGACCTTTAATTTGGTAAGTTACCGGCGTATCTTCAATTCTTGATGCCATACTGTAGCCATTCTCCAATGCTAATAAGTAATTTATTGGTTTAATCGATGATCCTGGTTGTCTTAAGGCTGTTGTCACATTATATTTACCATCAATATCTTTTGCTTGATAATCCTTTGATCCTGCCATCGCCAAAATTTCTCCCTCTCTTACTCCTACCACCACTGCCGCCCCATTGCTAACATTAAGTTTGGCAATACTATTTATTTCTTGACTAATTATTTTGTCAACCATTTTCTGAATCTCTAAGTCTAGAGTTGTTTTTATTATCAATCCCCGCCTTTCAATATTAGTAAATCCATACTTTTCCTCCATTAAATTTTTTATATAAAACACAAAATGTGGTGCCAGAATTTGTTTATTATTATTTTTGATGTTTATTTTTTTACTTAGCCATTTTTCTGCCTGAACTTCAGTTAAATATTTATTAGCTACCATTTCTTCAATCACTTTTTTGGCTCTCAACAAACCCAATTCTGGATTATTACCGTAAGGTGAATAAGAACTTGGTGCTGCTGGCAATCCTGCCAAATAAGCTGCCTCAATGGTGTTAATTCTAGTCACACTTTTACCAAAATATTTCTGTGCTGCCGCTTCTGCTCCATAAGCCTCGCCTCCATAAGAAACTTGATTTAAATATCGTTCCAATATTTCATCTTTACTTAATTTCTGTTCCACCATCAGTGTCAGAATTACCTCCTTTATTTTTCTTAAGAGAGTTTTTTCATTACCTAAAAAAACATTTTTAACTAATTGTTGAGTAATTGTTGATCCTCCTCTCGGCTTGTCGCTAGTTTCTTTCTTTAAGTTATATCTAATGGCCACTATCAACCCTTTAAACGACAAACCATGGTGTTTATAAAATTTTTTGTCCTCAATTGCCAAGGTAGCTTCAATCAAATCTTTTGGCATTTTCTCAAGTGGTACCCAAGTTCTGTTTTCGCCTTCATAAAACTTATATAGTACTCGTCCGTTTCTGTCAGTGATTATAGTTGATAATTTTGGGGGATTATAAATTAAATTTACATTTGGTAAATCTTTAAAAATATTTATCCATCCCCACCAACCAATTATTACCACTCCACTCACTATCACCCCCATCGCCAATATTTTTCCCCATCTAATCTTCTTAATCTTTTTTGGTTTTGTTTCTTTTCTTTGTCGTTCCTTTGTTTTTAGTTTCGGCTTAAATTTAATTTTGGGCTGTCTTAATCTTATTGATTTTGTTTTTAGATTTATCCTTAGTGACTTAATTTGAAAAGTTTTTATCCATAAAATTATCTTTTTTATTCCCAATGTTAAAAACTTTACTATCTCTACCAATGGTTGGCCTAATTTAATTAGAAATTTTATTACCGACTCTGCTATCATCATCTGACTAAGGCGGCAGGGACTTTTATATTTTGATCTTCCTCAATTGACTGACAATCCAAACAAATTTTGACTCCAGCCGCATCTTGTATTACTAAATGTTCTTGCCACTCAGCATTTGGCGCTTCCTCATTGTCCACTACCATTCGTCCCGTATCTTTATTAATCACAACTGTCTGTCTTACCGGAGTTTGTTTACCAGGCACAAATTCTTTTTTGAAGTATTCATAATGAGATTCACATCCACCTTCTGGAATTGCCATCCCGGTCATATTACACACGTTCATTCCTACAATTCCTGCCGGTCTGGTTGGTTGTTTAATTTCTTTTTCTGCCAACAGCTGAGTCATAATCTTATTCCAAATTGGTGCCGCCCCCGTTGTTCCTGATACCAAGTTTCCCATTCTTGAATTGTCATTATTTCCCACCCAAGTAGCCACCACATAATCCTGAGTATAACCAATTGTCCAGTTATCTCTCATATCATTTGTCGTCCCAGTTTTTACCGCTACTTCCGGATGACCTTTAATGTTTAACATCGATCCTCTTCCAAATACCATCGCTCTGGCGCCGTCATCCGACAAAATTTGTTGAATAATATAACTTGTCTCTCGTGACAATACTCTCGGTCCTGGATTATGGGTATATTCTTCCAAAATTTTTCCGTTTTTATCCACTACTTTCATTACCGGATTCAAATCTTGTTTAATCCCCATATTTGCTAGTACTCCAAAAGCCGTTGCCATATCCGTCATCATTACCTCACCGCCACCCAAAGTCAGTGATAAACCATAATCAGAAGCATTTTTAAAAGTAGTTAACCCCATCGCTGACGCTGAAGCTACAAAAGTTTCCAGTCCATTTATTTTTAATACTTTCACCGCTGCAATATTCAGCGAGCTTGCCAAAGATGTTCTTACATTTTGTAATCCATAATAAGCTCCACCATAATTTGTCGGACAATAATTTTTCTGTCCCGACTGAGCAAAGCAAGTTGGTCCATCATAAATCACTGATGCCGCCGTTATTTTGCCAGTTTCTATTCCTACTGCGTAATTCAATGGTTTGATTGATGAACCTGGTTGTCTTAAAGCTGTGGTTACGTTATATTTACCATCAATCTTTTCCGAAAAATAATCCACCGACCCTACCATTGCCAAAATTTGTCCTGTTTTTGGTTCAGTGACCAACGCCGCCCCGTTACTGACTTTGTACTTTTCCAGTTTAGTCAACTCTGCCGATACTGTCGCTTCGGCCATTTTTTGAATATTAACATCTAAAGTTGTTGTAATTTTAAGTCCGCCCTCAGTTACTTTTTTAATTCCATATTTTTGTGTCAGTAAATTTTTTACCCAAAATACAAAATGTGGCGCTTTAATTTGAGCTTTATTAACATGATAATTTAGATGCTCTTCTTTGGCTTGATCATATTCCTCCTGGCTAATCATTTTCAATTCCCTCATCCGATCAAGCACTAACATTTGTCTGGCTTTCGCCGCCTCAGGATAGGAAAAAGGGGAGTATCTAGTTGGAGATGCCGGTAATCCCGCTAATAGCGCCGATTCGGCCAAAGTTAGATCTTTAACTTCTTTGTTAAATATTCCGTTGGCGGCTGATTGTACTCCCCATAGTGTCCCTCCATACGGGGTTTGATTGAAATACATCTCCAAAATTTCATCCTTTGAATACATTATTTCTGTCGCTACTGTCAATACTGCTTCCTTAAATTTTCTTGATAATGTCCTTTCTGGTGTCAATAGCCCATTTTTAACTAATTGTTGGGTTAAGGTTGATCCTCCCTGCAGTCTTTTTTCTACAACTGTTCTGTACAG
This sequence comes from Candidatus Shapirobacteria bacterium, assembly GCA_017991615.1. Taxonomy (GTDB): domain Bacteria; phylum Patescibacteriota; class Microgenomatia; order UBA12405; family UBA12405; genus WARW01. The sequence goes on along the minus strand of JAGOQF010000002.1, from coordinate 16,918 downwards.
ACCTCTAATTAATCCTCGGATATCAAAACCACCGTGTCTATAAAAATTAGCATCCTCAATTGCCAAGGTAGCTTTTTTTAAGCTGTCTGGCACTTCTTCCAGCTTTACTGGCAATCTTCTTTTTTCTGCATAAATTTCATACAGCAGTTCTCCATTTCGATCAAAAATCTGTGATGATTGGGGATAATCACCACTGGACAATTTCTTCGGACTAGGGACGTTGAACAAAGTAAACACTACTATCCCTATTCCTACTACCACTATCCCTATAAATATAATTCCCAGCCACCGACCTTTATTTCCTTTTTTCTTATTTTTTTTGAGATTACTCATAGCATTCCCTGATAGTTTCATTTTTTAATAATTGTTCGATTATATCCTCATAAAAAGAATTGGCTCGATTAATTTTGTCGTCTAATTCTTGAACTTCAATATTTTCTGGATTAAGATCAGCAATTTTCTGTCTTAATTTCAATATTTTAGCCTCTGCCTCCATTAAATTATCTTTCCATTCTATCTCTGTTTTCCCTAGCCTCTGCATCATAATTACCTCCGTCATTTTTTTGTCCGCTACTAGTAAACCAATTCTGATCTTATCTACAGGATTATTAGTAAAATGAATCCATAAATCATCCCTTATCTTCTTTAAAAAATAAAATGGACTATCCGGCAGTGTTCGGCTCTCTGGCAGTCTATAACACTCATTTCCTTGGTGGTAAGCAATTGATATTTTTCTTAATTGATCATACCTTTCATCATGACTTACTTTTTCCAATCCTGCTCTCGCAAATGACACATAAAGTATTATCAATGACATCGCCACCATCAATATCTTTAGCCATAATTTCATGACTCTATTTTACCATCTGACTTGTGGAAAAACGCCTGATGTAACCCCACTTTTTCGTTAGTTATTTTTGGTTTCATATACCAATATTGAGGCCAAAAATAAATTATATTGCCCAAAACACCACCTTTACTCTTTTTTATTTTTATCTTGTTTAATTTATTTTTTTTTATCAATCTATCATAACCCGGTGCCGAATATTTTCTTACCCAACCGTTTTCTTTCAAAAATCTTTCATAAACATAGTATTTATTTATTAGTGGTTTTAACAAAATCAAATCTATAGCGTTTCTTAAATTTTGTTTTTTTAAAGGCATTTTAAGTCCTGATTCATCCAACCACAAATTAAAACAAAAACAATTTTCTTTTCTTTTACCCAATCGATCTCGATAGGGGAGTCGATTTTTTTTCATCCACCATCTTAACTTAAACCGATTTTTCCATAGTTTATTATTTTTAGTAATAATCAGCATATCAATATCATCCTCTTTTTTTGGATGACCCGAAGCCACCGATCCGCTTATTCCCAAAAAATAAATTTCTCCAAATTCATCCTCAATTTTTTGAGCCATTTTTTTTGCCACTTCCACCTTGTCTTGATACCACTTATTTTTTTTATTTACCCAGCCAATTTTTTTTAATACTTGATCTATTTCTTTTTTAGAAAATTTTTCCGCCGACAACAGTCTTTGTCCAATTTCTTTCCTATTGATATGACTCCCAAATCCAGCCGCATAATCGATAGTTTTTTTAACTGCTGTTTCCACCCTCATTCATCTTATTTTATCCCAAAATCAATCTCTCTTGATATAATTACAAGACCATGGTTAACAAAAATACCTGGCGTTATCGTCTCTGGGAAATGATTCCCGGATTCTTTGCCTGGATGACAATTCTTTTTCCTATTTGGGGAGCTATCTTTTTCCCTAAGGCTGTTGCCTATTTTGTTATCGCTTTTCTTCTTTATTGGCTTTATCAATCATTCAAATCGGCCATTCTTGCCCTAATAGGTTATTTTAAAATTAGACGCGCCACCAAAACCAACTGGTTGGAATTATTCAAAGATAAATTTTTAGCTTCTTGGCTAAAATATGCCCAAATTCACCATGTTATTATCATTTCTTCTTATAAAGAACCGGTTGAAGTTATTGAAATGGCCATCGGTAGTCTTGCCGCTCAAATTGATATTGATCTCAAAAAACTTCATGTTATTTTAGCCCAAGAACAACGGGCCGGTCAGGAAAATAATCAAAAAACTATTGATTATTTTTCCAAAAAATATCGTGGAGTTTTTGGAGATTTAATTTTCACAGAACACCCTCCAGATATTCCTGGTGAAACTGCCGGTAAACATAGTAACGAACGTTTTGCCGCCAAATACTTCAAAAAGGAATATATTGATACTGGCAAGTATGACATTAAACATTTGACTCTCACCAGCTGTGACGTTGATACTATTTTTCACCCCAAATATTTTTCTGCTCTCACTTACAATTTTGCTTCCAATTCCTCTCGTTACTATCGTTTTTGGCAATCACCTATTTTTTGGCACAACAATATCAATCAGGTTCCTTCGCTGATTCGAATAACCGGAATTCTCGGTAACGTTATTCATATCGCCAATATTCAAGAACCAGACGGTCTCTTTTTCAATTATTCTTGCTACTCTTCATCTTTTCACCTTATCGATTATAGCGGTTATTGGGATCCAGATATGATCCCTGAAGACTGGCATATTTTCCTCCAAGCTTTTTTTGCCACCTCTGGCAAAGCTTTGGTTGAACCTATTTTTTTACCTACCGTTGTTGATGCTCCCGACGGTAAAAACTATTTTGACGCTCTCAAAAACCGCTATACCCAATGTGTTCGTCATGCCTGGGGAGCTATTGATATTCCTTATGCCATTGAACAATCTCGTCAACATCCTGAAATCCCTTTTATTACCCGAGCCTTGCGTATTTTTAAACTTATTCAAACTCACTTTATTTGGTCTAGTAATTGGTTTATCCTAACTCTAGGTACCTCTTTGCCGGTTATTCTCAACCCTAAATTTTTCCAAACCACTTTCGGTTTCAATCTTCCCCGTATTTCTAATATTATCCTAACTATTTGTCTTATTCCCTTGGCTATTCTTATTATTTTAGATTGGAAACTTCGACCTCCCCGTCAAAAGAAAGGTTTCTTAAACATTGTCAAAAATATTCTCCAGTGGCCACTTATGCCTATTGCTACCCTGACCATGTCAGTTCTCCCAGGTCTTCATTCTCATACCCGACTCTTTTTGGGCCGTCGCCTTGATTACAAAACCACTAACAAAAAAGCTGCTAAATAAGCTATCATTTATCAATGACTAAATTTTTATCCCGGCACAAATACTGGGTTTTTGTCATTATTTTGTTTATTTTTCTTCGTCTACCGTCCCTTTTTGAACCCTATTGGTATGGTGATGAGGGTATTTATCTAACTCTTGGTCAGGCTATTAGAAAAGGGGAGATCCTTTATCGTCAGATTCATGATAATAAACCTCCTACTCTTTATTATCTTGCTGCCCTCAGCCAAACTGTTTTTGGATTTCGCCTCCTACTCACCCTGGTTATGATCCCGACTGTTTATTTTTTCTATCGTCTTTGTCTTTATTTTCTTACTCCCAAATCTGCCAGAATTTCTCTTCTATTTTTTGTTATTCTTACCTCGCTTCCTACTCTTGAGGGTAATATTGCCAATGCTGAAGTTTTTATGCTTTTCCCCACTGTCTTAGCCTTTTATTTCTTTACTCAGGCCAAAAAACCTCTCGACTATTTATGTTTAGGTTTTCTTTTAGGCTTAGCCTTTACTATCAAAATCCCTGTTTTCATTGAAGCCGGTTTCCTTATTCTTTGGATTTCTTTACAAAAACTATCAGTTCGCCGCCATCTTTCCTCACTTTTTCCCGGATTTCTTATTGGACTTGGGTTTCTCATTCCTACTTTCATTTACTTTTTATATTTTTTGTCTGTCGACACTCTTAAACCTTTTCTCTCTTCAACTCTTCTCCAAAACTTTTCTTATCTTTCTTCTTGGGCTACTGGTAATCAATCAAGTTCTGCCCTTAGTGGTGGTTTGATTTATCGTTTTCTTATTCTGTTAGTTCTTTGGTCTCTTATTTATTTTGCTTATCGCCGTCGCTATTTATCTCTCAAAGCAACTTTTATTTTAATTTGGCTGATGGCCACTGTTTTTGGATCTCTGCTTTCCGGCCGACCCTACCCTCACTACCTTATCCAGCTTCTACCTCCGTTCTGTCTTTTGATCGGTTTATTTTTTACCAAAATCAATCCTAAATTGTCTTTTACCTTAATTTTGGGACTTTTAGTAGTGGTTGTCTCAATTATTAAATATAAATTTTATTTTTACCCCACTGTTTCTTATTACCGCCAATTTTATTCTTTCAAAGGTATTCCTTATTTCCATAATTTTTTTGGTAGTTATGTGGCTGATGTTACCCAGATATCCAATTATATCCGTCAAAACTCTCTTACCGACGATCGGATTTTTGTTTGGGGTGATCATCCTTATATTTATGCGCTCTCTGATCGACTCCCTCCAGGACGTTATACTGTCGCTTATCATATCGTCGACTTTAATGGTCATCAAGAAACTCTTGATAGTCTCAAAGCCCGCCTACCTAAATTTATTGTCTATTCTTCCATGCCGTCGCGGCCTTTCCCTGAACTGGATTTATTTTTAAGCCGTTATTATTCTCTTGATCAAAGCTTTGATTCCGCTTTGATTTTCAAAAAAAGATAACTATGTCATTTTTTAATTCTGTTATTCAACCTCTTGCTCGTCTTGGTCATTTTTGGCAGGAAAAAGCCAATAGTTCTATTTTTAGATGGAATCTTTTTTTTATTATCCTTCAAATTTCAGTCTTAGTTTGGCGGTTTACCAACTTACCTTCACAAGTCCCTCTCTATTATTCCCTGCCTTGGGGTGAAATCCAACTTGCCTCCGCCTCAGCTCTGTTTTTATTACCTACCTTTTCTTTAGTTATTCTGTTGATTAATAATCTTTTTTCTATCAGTCTGGCTACCACTAATACTCTTCTTTCTCGTCTTCTTATCTTTGCCTCTCTGGCTGTTTCATTTTTCTTTCTCGTCACCCTAGTCAAAATAGTTTATCTGATTTCCTGATATGACTTTTTTCTTCATTTCTATCTTAATTGCTTTCGTTATTTCTTTTATTTTAACCCCAGTAGTCAGAAATTTTTTTATTTCTCGTGGTTGGATTGAAGATCCAGTTGTTAAAGACAAAAAAACTCACAACGCTACCGCTATTTCCGCTGTTCCTCGAGGTGGTGGAATTCCTATTTTTATTGCCGTTACTATTACCTCTTTACTACTTTTACCTTTAGACAAACATCTTATCGGTATTTTAATTGCCGCCCTTGTTAGTCTAATTGTTGGTGTCTGGGATGATATCAAAGATATTAGCCCTTTATTCCGATTTTTAGCTAACATTCTCACTGCTCTCATTGTTGTTGGCTCTGGTATTGGTATCGCTTATATCTCCAATCCTATAAGTGGTGGAGTTTTTGATCTTTCTTTTCTGAAAATTAATTTTAATTTTCTGGGTAATCATAGCATTTGGGTCATTTCTGATTTAATTGCCATTATTTGGATTGTTTGGTGTATGAATATTGTTGGTTGGGCTACCGGTGTCGACGGTCAATTACCCGGTTTTACCGCTATTTCTGCCTTCTTTATTGGTTTAATTGGTTTTCGCTATTCTGCCGACATTACTCAATGGCCGGTGATTATTCTTTCCGGAGCTGTTTGTGGTGCTTACCTCGGTTTCTTGCCTTTTAATTTCTTCCCTCAAAGCATTATGCCCGGTTACAGTGGCAAAAGTTTAGCCGGATTTTTTTTAGCGGTTCTTTCCATCCTCTCCGGCGCCAAAATGGCCACCCTTCTCTTTTTACTGGCTATCCCTATGATAGATGCTGTCTACACCATTATCCGTCGCTTAATTCAACGCCGACCTATTTATCTTGGTGACGGTCAACATTTCCATCATCAACTTCTCAAACATGGTTTCAGTCGCCGTTCCATTGCTCTGATTTATTGGGCATTTAGTTTAGTTTTGGGGTTAATTTCCTTATTTCTCAACAGTTCCCAAAAAGCCTATGTTTTTATTGGTTTTGCTCTTCTCTTTTTTAGTTTTCTGTTTCGCTTTTCTCGCCGTAACTAGCCGAAATCCACCCACTCTTGTTATCACCTAAATCAATTTTATACCACTCTGGTTTTTCCTCCAGCAAGGGATAGGTTTCTCCCGGAGTTACCCTACCAATCTCTTTTGCTCCCGCAAAATCTTGTTCTCTGACTCTCAACCAACCAGTTTCTGTTGGTTTGATCCTAATATTGACTATTACCGGTTTTTCTAGTAAATCAGCATTGTCTATTTTTACCTCTTCTTCCGGTTTAACTTCAACTTTGTCTTTTTTAAGTACTGCATCCACTATCAGTTGATATTCATTTAATGACTTAACAAATACATCCATTGTTTTATGCGCTGGAAAACTTAAGGCTAAATGCCTGTCTCCTTGTCCAATATTATTTATTTTTATTGGCGACAAACCCTTAACTTCGTTATCAATCGTTATGGTACTTTTATTAGGGTTAGTATTAACCATTAAACCTGCATTTTTTTTATCTCCGGTTTTTTCTAAATATAATATATACCCCCCTGATTCATCCTCTGTTTTACCGAATTCCCAATCTACCACCGTACTAATATTATTTTGTAATTTAATTCTCTTTGACCACTCCGCTTCACTGGTTATTAGCTTGACTTCAATTTCACCCGGTTTCAGTTGTCGATTTCGATATGGAGTCAATCCCATTTCTTTGCCATCAATATAGACTTTAGCTACCGGATAACTATTTATCTCTACCGCTGACCTTTTTGTCGACACCACACATCCACCTAAAAATAGGCTTGATATAATTATTAAAACTAATTGTTTCCATCTATTCTTCATGGTGTGCTTTTAGTTTATCAAACTCTGTTACCTAAATTACTTATGAAACTAAAAAAACATTTAATTATTTTTTTGTTTTTTATATTTATTTTTGGCCTTAGCCTTCTTTTTTTCTTTCGCTCCCAATCCCAATCCGGTTTACTTACTCCTTCCTGGCAATTTTCTTTCACTCCGACACTCTCACCAACTCCTACCCCCGTTTCTACCGTTACTTTTGGTTTGGTTGGTGATCTTGGTTTGGGTCGTTTTATCACTGCTACCGCCAGATCAAAAAATGATTTTTCTTGGAGTTTTTCTGGTGTTGCCGATTTGCTTCAATCTGCTGATTTTAACCTCGCCAATCTTGAAAGTCCAATTATCAATGATTGTCCCGAAGGCAAAACTGGCACTTTTACTTTTTGTGGCGATAGCCGTTTTTTACCTCATCTCAAACAAAACAAATTTATTTTTAATCTTGCCAACAATCATATTTACAATTATGGTCAGGACGGCTTTCGTCAAACCCAAACTTTTCTCTCTCAAAATCAGATTGGTTATTTTCACTCTCAGACCTCCGACTCTGAGTTTTATCACACTACTATCAACAATATTTCTTTTGGATTTTTAGGCTTTGACCTCATTACTTATCCTCGGTTTGATCATCAAAAAATTATTGATTTGGTTTCTCAATATAATTCCCAGGTTGATTGGTTGATTGTTTCTCTTCATTGGGGCAATGAGTATTTACCTCAAGCCGAAACCTGGCGGCGTACTTTAGCTCATCAATTAGTTGACGCTGGCGCCGATATCATTCATGGTCACCATCCCCATGTTCTTCAAGAAGTCGAAATTTATTGCGATAAACCAATTTTTTATTCTCTGGGAAATTTTATTTTTGATCAAAACTGGTCCCAAGAAACTTCTCTTTCTCAACTGACTCTGCTTACTGTCACTCGAGATGAAATTATCACTACCAAAGACTATCCTCTGATTATCAAGTTTAATTCTCGACCCGAACTAATCAAACAACCTTAATAATCTCTCCATTAGCCCACCATTTTCTTTTACACCTTCCTTATTTTTAATTACTTCTACTGCTTCCTCTGGAGTCATTGTCTGTTGATATAAATCAACTTCTATTTGATCAAATTCTAGTCGATGTACCATTTCTTCAATTGTTTGGCTTATTTCCTTTCCTAAAAAAACCATTGGTTTGTGTCGACCATAATCAAATTTTGCCATTTGCCATGCCAAGCCTATCTCCGACAATGTTCCCACTCCACCTTTAAGAAAAATGTAGGCATCAGCCATTTTTATTAGTTTATCTATCCTTTCCAAGTAATTTCTTGTATATACAATTTTATCCGCCATATTGCAATTATCTTCACTTGACCCCTCATAGTTTTTTAACCTTTTTTTTGCCTCAATCACTACCACTTCCACTTTACCCCCACCAACTTTCCCTCCCAAAGTCGCCGCCAACATCACCCCTGGTCCACCACCGTTTAAAATAATATAGCCCTTTTGTCCTAATAATTTAGCCACATTGTAAGCCTCAATAAAATGACGGTCGGTTTTTTTTGCCTCCGAATCGCCAAATATAGCTACCCGTTTAATATTTCTTTTAGTTTTTACCAGCATAAATCAATTTATCTAAATTATCTTTAACCTTACCATCAAACACCGATTTACCGCAATACGCGATTTCTACACCCATCTCTTTTGCTTTGATAATATTAGTTGCATTCACTCCTCCGTCCAGAGCAATTTTAAAATTATAATCTGAATTTTGTTTCAACTTATTCAGTTTTCCTACTTTTTGCCATACTTTTTCATCAAATTTTCGGTCACCAAACCCTGCTTTTCGTCCTAATAATAACACTATATCAGTTTCCGTCGGTATCTCCCCAATCTTAGTCTCAATATCCCAAGCTAATCCAGCCTCTGCTCCCGTCTCTTTAACCGCTTCCACAAACCGCTCTCGGCTACTCATTTGTTCCACTTGCCCCACTATCCTGTGACTGCCGATAAAAATTGACTTTTCGATCCAGTTTATCGGTTCTTTGACCATTAAATGAGTTTCCCATAAAACATCTTCCACCCCTTCAATTTTATTTATTAGTTCCAGTTCAAAAGTTTTTCCAAAAGTAAACTGTCCATCAATTACATCAATCTGAATCATCTTTACCCACTCCTTTACTGCCAAAATTTTCTCCTTGGCTCTGTCAAACTCCTTTTCTAAAATTGTCGGAATTATTTGCATATTGCTATCGCATTTTCTACTAACCGACAGCTGTACCCATATTCATTATCGTACCAAGCCCCAATACTCACCATATCATCCGAAATTACCTTTGTCATTCGAGCATCAATTACACATGAGGCACTATTTCCTAAAATATCTGATGACACTAATGGTTCATAAGATACTTTTAATTTGCTCACCAACTCTCGGCTGACACTGGCATCACTAAAAATTGAATTCACTTCCTCCACTGTAGTTTTTCTCACCAGTTTAAAGGTTAAGTCAGAGTAACTGCCGCAGACCACTGGAACTCTGATGGCTGTCCCTCCAAATCTTCCTTCAGCCTCCGGGTATACCGCAATCACTGCTTCTGCCGCTCCGGTAGTTGTCGGCACTATGTTTATTGCCGCTGCTCTGGCTCGTCTTGGATCCTTGCCATTGCCATCAACAATATTTTGATTAGTGGTATAGGCATGAATCGTTGTTAGTGTTCCTTCCTCAAAACCAATTTTTTCATCAATTAATTTGACTACTGGCGCTACGCAATTAGTGGTGCATGAGCCATTGGATATTAGTTTTTCTCCCTTATAGTTTTTATCGTTTACTCCCAAAATATAAGTTGGAATCTTTGGATCCTTAGCTGGCGCTGAAATTATAACTTTTTTAGCTCCAGCTTTGATATGAGCCATCGCCTTACTATCAGTAAAAGCTCCGGTGCATTCCAAAACTACATCCACATCATAATTCTTCCAACCGATTTTGGCCGGCTCCATTTCGCTTAAAAAAGGAATAACTTTATCGCCGACTTCCAATCTGCCGATTTCACCGGCTCTCTCCGGGTCCAAAAAACCTATTCTTGCCGGAAATCTACCATAAACTGAGTCATATTTAAACTGCATTGCAAAAGTTTCCATTTCATACTTAATTGTATTGATTGCCACCACTTCCACATCATACTTTTCCATCAATACCGCTCTCAAAGCCACACTCCCGATTCTGCCAAAACCATTAATCCCGATTCTTATTTTTTTATCTTTCTTCATAAAATAATTCTATCCCATCTCCCACCGACAATCCATTATCTGTCATCTCAAATCTGTTTTATTGTTTTCCTGAGATCTGAGATCTGACCAACTGAGATCTTTATAAACTTACAACTTGACGAACTTGATGAACTTTATGAACTTGATGAACTTTTAACTTAACAATCTACGATCTATCATCTACGATCTAAGATCTAACTTAATTCCATGCTGGCAAATCACCCTTAGTCAACATCTCCAACATCACCCCGCCACCCGAACAAATAAAATCAATTTTATTTTTTAGTCCTAAATTTTTTATCGACGCCCCCGTATCGCCTCCGGCAATTATTTTATAACCTTCAATCTCTGCCACTGCCTTAGCTATCTCATTTGTCCCCCGACGACAATTTTCTGCTTCATACATTCCCATTGCTCCCGCCCAAACAATCGTCCGACTCTCTCTTATTTTCTCTCTGAATTTTTTAATATCAGTCTCACTTAAATCCAGTCCATCCTCTCTCAACTCAGCTATTATGATTTTTTCATTATTAATTATCACCGATTCACTCATCAATTTTGGTAATTTGCCTCCTATCAAAATATAGTCAGTTATTGTTGCTAGTTCTGGCAGATATTTCAATTTATCTTCCTTGGCTCCGCCCAATATCACCATTATCGGTCGTTGTTTTCTTTCTAAAATTTGGCTTATTTTTTCAGCCTCTTCTATAAAACTGAAACCATAATATGTTTCCATTTCCCGGTGCAAAATCACTGATGCGTTTCTTCGATGCGCCACCGCAAAAGCGTCATTAACCAAGACCCCAAATCGTCTTTTAATAGCTTCAAACATGACCGTCTCTCCTCTTTCTTCTTCGCTCCAAAATCTCAGATTTTCCCCAAAAATTATCTGATTGTTTACCAACGCTTCAGCTATTTTTTGCTCATCTTCAATATCATCTATAAAGACACTTTCAATTATATTTTGGTCATTTTCCAACAAATTCATCAATTCTAGATAAACTCCTCTCAGCGATAAATTTTCATCCCTCCCTTGCGGTCGACCTCTGTGTCCTAAAATCATCAACCGGCAATTTTTTTCCAACAACCACCTGATGGTCGGAATTGATTTCATCAATCGACTATTATCTAAAATTACCCCGTTATCTATCGGTAAATCCGTATCTATCCGGAGCGCTACATTTAGTCCTGTGCCAATTTCTTCAACTGACCTTAAGTTTTTCATATTGTTTAATTTTTTGGACTCTTCTGATAAACCGTTCTTCGGTCATAAAAATTGCCTTCAAAAATTCATCAACCATTTCCATATTTTCTTCTTCACCTACAAAATCACTGGCCAAACACACCACGTTAATATCATCATCTTCTTTCATTTTTCTGGTTTGTCGCGGATTTATAGCTATTGCCGCTCTGACCCCACTAACTTTGTTGGCCGCCACACAGACTCCCGCTCCTGAACCGCAAATCAAAATTCCCACTCCGTTAACTCTAACCACCTCTTCACCCACCTCAAAAGCAATATCTGGATAATCATCGCCCGCTTTAAACTTCGGATTCAAATCACTAATATTCCAACCCTCCTTTCTTAGGTGTTTTTTAATTTTTTCCTTCAATTCAAACCCTCGATGATCAGCCCCCATTATCACTTCTCTCATAATTAAATATAACATTTTTGCTTTAAAATATATCTACATGGCTTCAATTCTTCTCGGCGGCACTAAATTCTCCTATCAAATTGTCAGAAAAAATATTGCTTCCCTTCGGCTTCGTCTCCAATCCCGTCGTTCTTTTGTAGTTTCTGTCCCCAGATTCACCCCAGAATTTGTTATTAATCGATTTATTAATCAAAATAGTAGTTGGATTCTATCCCATGCCCAAAAAATTCCTCCCCGTCGCTCAATTTCCAATTTAAATAAATTATCAATTCTTGGCGAAGTTTTTGATTTGATTTTTATCCCCACTCAATCCGACTCTGTGATTGTCTACCAAAATGAAAAAAAGATTTATGCAAATATATCAAAAAATACCGATTCTTACATTAAAAAAGTACTTGAAAAAAAGCTTCGTCCGTTAGCTTTATCGCTTATCAAAAATCAACTTCTTTTACTTAAACGTCAGTTTGGTTTTGACTACGGTCGCGTCACTGTTCGCAATCAATCCTCCCGTTTTGGCTCCTGCTCCTCCCAGGGTAATCTTAGTTTTAATTGGCAAATTATCTTTTTTCCTCCCGACAAATTCCGTCATCTTCTTCTCCATGAATTGACTCACCTTGATATCAAAAATCACTCTTCCAAATTTTGGCATCAATTAACTCAATACGATCTCAACGCCAAAGCCAACAATCTCTGGCTCAAACGAGAGGGGACTAAGTTATTTCTATTTTAATTTATAAATCTATTGTAATTCCTACCGGACAATGATCCGATCCTTCCACTTCTGGCAAAATAAAAGCCGATTTTAAATTTTTTCTCAGTGTCCGGTCGATAAAAAAATAATCAATCCGCCAGCCTACGTTTCTTTCTTTGGCTCGGGTATATTGATCCCACCAACTGTAGTGACCGCCTTCTTGGTTGAATTCCCTAAAAGTATCCACCCAGTCGTTAGCTATCAATTTATCTATCCATTGTCGTTCTATTTCCAAAAACCCTGATGTTTTGGCATTTTCTTTGGGGCGTGCCAAATCAATTTCAGTATGAGCCGTGTTGACATCGCCACAAAAAATCACCCTTTCTCCTTTGTCTCTTAAATTATTTATATACTTCAAAAAATATTCATAAAATTCCATCTTGTACATCAATCTTCCTTTATCTCTTTTGCCGTTGGGAAAATAAACATTTAGCAAACTAAATTCATCAAATTTTGTGATTATTACCCGACCTTCGTCATCCCAATCATTGTCTTTATCGCCAACTATCACTTTTTTCGGTTCCAATTTAGAAAAAGTGGCTACTCCCGAATAACCCGCTTTTTCGGCCGGATTCCAAAAATCTTTGTATTCTTGAGGATATTCCACCCCCATAGGCACTTGGTCTTTTCTAGCTTTAGTTTCCTGAAAACAATAAATATCTGCTCCCATATCTCTCATCTTTTGCCACAACCCCTTTCTAATTCCGGCTCTGATCCCAGCTACGTTCCATGAAATGATTTTAATTTCCGTCATAAGAAATCATAACAAATTAAATTCGTTCTTTACTCTCTTCAGGAAAAACTGTACACAAACTACCTCTTCTTACAAATGAACCAATTATTTTCACCCCAAATCGGTTCAAATTCATAGTAATTCTGTCCGCTCCACCGGCATTCTGACAGCTTAAAATTTTTGATTCCCGACCTTTTCGAAATTTATAATATTCCAAAGCTACCATCCTTTCAATTTTAGTTATATCTCCCGATTTTATGTGTGTAGGAAACAATGTCCCTTGTCCAAATCTATTACCATTTTCTCTAAAAACACCATTTCTATGACTAGATACACTATGAGGCATCAATGCTCCCGTATTTGGATTAACTGCTCTATTTTTAGTTTCCAAATCTGGGATTCTCAATCCCAGTCTTTCCTGCATCTGTATTCATCATATTCTTTTAATTATTACTTATGCAAGTAGTTAAGATTTAAATTTTGGTATAATCTTAACCACTATAACCCAGCAGGAGCCGGACGGTTAGGCAACAGTCTGTAAAACTGTCGTAAGTTGGTTCAACTCCAACCTGCTGGACATTTCTTTTTGTAAAGCAAGTTATATTATGTTATAATATAATATTATTATATATAATATAAAGATTTTTTCTAACCAAAAATCATTTTTTTTAGTTTTTCAAATATATGAGTCCGGAATCTATCCCTTTTCACTGTCTCAAACAACAACGTTATCAACCAGAGGTGGTTACACGTATTTCACTTGTTCCCAATATTTCTGATTCTGACCTTAAATTTTCTTCAGCCGTCGACCCTTTTGAGATGGATCAAAATAAAATTCTTTGTAGTAAATCTATTCGTCGGTTGACTGACAAAACTCAAGTTTTTTTTGATATCAACAATCCTCATGTTCGCAATCGCCTTAGTCATACCCATGAAGTTACGGCTACTGCTAATACTATTGGTCAGTCTTTAGGTTTAAATACTGAACTTATCAAAGCTTCAGCTTTAGGTCATGATTTGGGGCATGGTCCTGGTGGTCATATGTTTGAACAAGTTAGTCACGAATTGGGAATTGAATTTTTCCACGAAAGATTTAGTGGTATTATCAGTACCTTTATTGAAAGGAATGGTAGTGGTCTCAATCTGACCAAAGAAACAATTAATGGAATTCTTGAACACTCCCGTGGTTCCGGTGAACTTTATCATAATAATAAATCTATTAATGAAAATTTAGTGATTATGTATAGTGACAAAATCACTTCTATTTTTTCTGATATCAACGACCTCCGTCGGTTCGATCTGATTTCAGAATCAGACTATCGTTTAATTGATTCTTATTTTCCCGGCACTCAGCGTGATCGAATTAATCAGTGTATTTTTGCTTTAATCCGCGAAAGTGCCACTAGTGGCAAAGTTTCTTTCAGTGACTCTAATACTGCCGTTAAATTTAGACAAGTTAAAGATATTATGTACTCTTACTATGAGAAGAAATTAAATCGACAGGCTTTAGCTGAAACAATTAAATCTGTTTACAACTGTATTGATCACATTCCTCAACTTCAAAAATATGACCCACCTATTGTCGTTGCTTTAATGACCGACGAAGAATTAAAAAAACTGGGGGCAATCGCCGATTCTCGTCGAGTTAACTTTGAGGATATTAAAAATTTTGGTGTTTTTGAACTAATTGAAACCGAATTTTTAGAACATCAAACCTATTCGGACCTTGATACCCGTCTTCAACAACAAATTGACTCTAATTAATTTAATTTTAAATAACACAAAATTAATTAAACACTTTGAATACGACCAGTTTTATCAACCAAAAAAACGGTTATTTAAAACCACCATTCTTAAAATTTTTCTTTAAACTGTTACAATACTCTTGTGTATCTTTCCAAACTTTTACTCCAAAATTTTCGTTCCTACGATAGTCAAATTTTTGAATTCGACTCCAAATTTAATCTCATCCTAGGTCCCAACGGTTCAGGTAAAACCAATATTTTGGAATCAATTTTTTTCCTTTCATCTGGCAAAAGTTTTCGATCTACCGGTCAGTCAAAACTAATTAACTGGTATCAAAACTTTGCTTCTGTCAGAGCTGTTTTAGTCGACAACCAGGGCGATGAATCCAAAATAGAAATCAAACTTATCAAGGATATCAATTCTCCCAACAACAGTATTTCTCGTAAATTTTTTATTAATCAGGTCGCCAAACCGCGAAAAAAATATCTTGGTGTTGTCAAAAATGTTGTTTTTCAACCAGAAGATATTCGTTTAGTTACCGGCTCGCCCAATCGCCGCCGCGATTTTTTAGATGAAATTTTTTCTCAAACTGAATGGCGCTATACTTCCGCTTTGTCACAATATAGTCGGGCTCTCAAGCATCGCAATCGACTTTTGGATCAAATCAGACTTAATTTTGCTCAACCAAGTGAGCTTTTTTATTGGGATCAAGTCCTAGTCAAAAATTCCAATATTATTCATAACTTCCGTCTTAAATTTATTAAATCTGTCAATGAATTTTTTGTCAGTCACTCCGATTCTCAAATCAACACTCTCAGTCTTAATTATCGACCTTCAATTCTTACCGAAGATAAGCTTAAAAAAAATTATCCTCTTGATCTTGAACGCGGTCATACCCAAGCCGGCCCTCACCGGGATGATTTTAGTTTTGACAATTCTTCTTTTCCTTCAGCCGACAAAAATTTGGCTTTTTGGGGCAGTCGGGGACAACAACGCCTCGCTGTTTTGGCTCTCCGCCTGGGTCAAATAAATTTTTTGGAAATCACTTATCAAGATAAACCTATTCTTTTGCTTGATGATATTTTTTCTGAACTTGATAGTCAACATCAGCAATTAGTTGTCAAAGTTTGCCGCCAATATCAAACCATCTTTACTTCTGCTGAATCGGATAGTCTTAAAATTCTTGATACTGCCAAGATAATTAAACTCGCTTAGTGCAAAACTTCAAATTGTGTATTATAATAACCACACTGCCTGATTTCAGGCAGAGTTGTTCTTTAAAATTTCAATGCATTCATTTAGAGCCAAAACTGTTAGTACCAGAAAGCGAACTCCTGCTTTTGCAGGATAATTCAAAATTTTTCGATTGATATTTGATCAATCATATCTCGATTTATCGGGATGTTAGTACTAAGAGTTTGATCGTGGCTCAGGGTGAACGCTGGCGATGTGCCTAAGACATGCAAGTCGAGCGAGTCTAGTGCTTCGCACCTTGAGTTTGCAAAGCAGTTATTAAAGATATTAATAAACTTTATAACTTAACAAACTTTCAAACTTAAAGTGCGGAGCGCTCGATTAGCGGCGAACGGGTGAGTAATAAGTACAGACATACCCCTTTGTAGGACATAGTCCGCCGAAAGGCGGGGTAATTTCCTATAGTTCCACCAATAGGTGGATAAAGACGCAAGTCGCGAAGGGAGTGGTGTACTCGCTACCAGCTTGTTGGTGAGGTAATGGCTCACCAAGGCTATGACGGCTACCGGCTCTTAGCGGAGGGTCCGGCACAATGGGACTGAGACACGGCCCATACTTCTACGGAAGGCAGCAGTTAGGAATTTTGCGCAATGGACGAAAGTCTGACGCAGCGACATCGCGTGTGGGATGACGGCCCTCGGGTTGTAAA
>JAGOQF010000001.1 GCA_017991615.1 Candidatus Shapirobacteria bacterium | reverse complement strand
CCTCTCCGGCTTTAACCTTTCCCAGGATTTCTTGTTTAACTTCATTGTTAATTGTGCTCATTTGGTACCTCCTAAAACTATTAAACCATTTTCGCTAACTGGTCTAGTTTAAGGGGTACCGGTCATACTTTTTTTCTAAATTTCTTTGAAAATAATCCTAAAATTAAACCGATCAAAGAAACAACAACTACAACCATTTCGATATGTTGATTGTTATACCACAAATAACTACCATCAACACCTAAAAACTCTCTTAAGTAAACTGAAAGTGTTTTTGGTATGTGTTTCAAAGAAAAGATATCCGACACTCCCGGTAAAACTTTAATCAAAGGTAAAGCAATTTTAAAAAAACCTAGTAGAAATAAACCCAAAGAAATTATTATCGTCAATAAAAAAGTTTTTTTTCTTAATATTTTCCAAAAATTGGATTGAATTACCTTAATCAACAAAACAATGCATTGGACAAAAATTACTGGAAAACTCGACACTTTACTGAAAGCCAACAATATTATTACTAATAAATTCAAAAATAAATTATATAAATTGATTTCTTTGAACATTAAAATAACAGCCGCCAATGTAAGAGGAATCAAGATATTTTCTGCCATTAATAATGTTGGCAAATTATAAAAATAAAAATTTGTTACTAAAATCAAACCTAAAGCAAAATTTAAAAACAATTTATCTTTACCAAATAAGTTCTTTACCAATTTAAAAAATAAAACAATACTTAAAAAACCCAAAAGTAAATTAGCAAAATAGTATGACCTCACATCCTTAAAAATGACAAAAAAAGGCAGTAAATAAATTCCATAAAAAGGTGTTGTCAATTGACTGATTTCCTTACCAAACGCCATCATTTTAAAACCATATCCTTGAATAAAATTCCACGCTGGTACCGAATAATAAAAAACATCCGGTGACGGCTCCAAATTTGAAATCAAGTTATTTTCTTTAAATGGATTTTTGTAAGCCAAAGCTAAATAAACCAAAAAACAAATTACTAAAGAAATCCAAAAACCAAATCTGTTCAAAAATTGAACCATAACCCATTTTATCTCAAAAAAATATTTAGTAGTAAAAGGAAACTATATGCATAATCATGTTATATTATTCTCATATGAACAAAATCGCTGTCATCGGAGTCGGTTATGTCGGTTTGGTCACCAGTACTTGTTTTGCCGAACTTGGCAATCAAGTGGTTGGTGTCGACATCGACCAGAAAAAAATTGCCAATCTCCAAAAAAACATTATTCCCATTTTTGAAGAAGGCTTGACTGAATTGGTTAAACAAAATCAACAAGCCAGCAAACTCTCTTTTACTACCGACGTCAAAAAAGCCGTTAAATCTTCCGATATTATTTTCATTGCTGTCGGTACTCCTTCACTTCCCGACGGCAGTGTCGATTTAAGTTATGTTAAATCTGCCTCCGAATCCATTGGTAAAACCATAAACAGTTATAAAGTCATTATCAATAAATCTACCGTTCCTGTCGGCACTGGCAACGTTGTTAAAAATATTATCAAACAATTCTACAAAGGAGACTTTGATGTTGTTTCCAACCCTGAATTTTTGCGAGAAGGAAGCGCTGTTTACGATTTTATGAATCCCGACCGAATTGTTATCGGCAGTGACTCCAAAAAAGCCAGTGATATTGTCAACAAACTTTATTCATCTCAAGATTCACCCATTGTCAACACCGATGTCAAAACCGCCGAAATGATTAAATATGCTTCCAACGCCTTTTTGGCCACCCAAATTTCTTTTATCAACTCTGTTGCTAATATCTGTGAAAAAATCGGCGCTGACGTCAATGATGTTGCTAAAGGGATGAAACTTGACCCCCGAATCGGACAAAAAGCCTTCTTGTCTGCTGGAGTTGGTTATGGTGGCAGTTGTTTTCCTAAAGACGTCAAAGGTCTTATTCAAATTGCTCACGAAAATCGAGTTCGTTTTGATATTCTCGATGCCGTTGAGGATACTAATTTGGCCCAAAAACAATCCTTATTGCCCAAAATTCAAACCTTGATTGGCAAAGACTTGAATAACCAAAAAATTACTGTTTGGGGGTTGGCCTTCAAACCCAAAACCGACGATGTCCGCGAAGCTCCCTCACAAGTTATTATCAAACAACTTATCGATAGGGGAGCCAAAGTTACTGCCGTCGATCCTATCGCTATCGACAATTTTAAACAAATTTTTGACGGTCAAATCAACTACGAAACCGATCTTTTTAAATCAGTCAAAGATGCCGATTGTTTGGTTATTGTTACCGAATGGTCTCAATTTCAAAATGTCGATCTGACCAAAGTCAAACAACTCCTCAATAAACCAAACATCGTTGACGGTCGCAATATTTTCAACCCCGCCAAAATGAAGGAACTCGGCTTTAATTACATCTCTGTCGGTCGTTAATCTTTTTTAAATCTTTTATGCCAATTCCAAGCATCTTTCATTATCGTTTCCAACTCAAAATATTTTGGTTGCCATCCTAATACTTTTTTGGCTTTGCTGGCATCAGCAATCAATATCGGCGGATCACCCACTCGTCGCTCCTTTTCTGTCACCTTAAAATCAATCCCAGTAACTTTTTTGGCCATATTTATAACTTCTTTTACTGAAAATCCTTGACCATTACCTAAATTGAAATAATCACTCTCGCCTCCCTTTAACAAATATTCCAACGCCAACACATGAGCTGTCGCTAAATCGACCACATGAATATAATCACGAATACACGTACCATCAGGTGTCTCATAATCAGTCCCAAAAATTCCAATTTCCGGTCTGGCGCCAATAGCTGCATCCAAAGTTAATGGAATCAAATTTGAGCTGGTTCCTTGCCATTCTCCCACTTCACCCTCCGGCTCAGCCCCACAGGCGTTAAAATAGCGAAGTGACACAAATTTAAGCCCATAAGCCCGATTGTAATCTCGCATAATATGTTCCACAATCAATTTAGTTTCTCCATATGGATTAATCGGATTCTGTGGGTGATTTTCATCAATCGGCATATATTTTGGTTCTCCAAATGTCGCCGCCGACGATGAAAAAATAAATTTATCAACCCCATTTTCTTTCATCACTTCAAACAAATTCAAAGTGTTGGCCACATTGTTTTTATAATATTTTTGCGGATCGGTCACCGATTCTCCCACCGCCTTAAATGCAGCAAAATGCAATACCGCTTCAATCGAATATTTTTTAAACACTGCTCTAATATCATTAATTTTCCCCAAATCACCCTCAAAAAATTCTCCCCACTTTACCAATTCTCTTTTACCCGTGGCTAAGTTGTCAAAAACTACCGTTTGATAACCTTTTTTAGTCAATTCTTTGTTAACTGTGGAACCGATATATCCGGCCCCGCCGACAATTAAAATCATAGTTTAGTAAAACTAATAACTAAACCATTTTATCATCTAGTCTCAGTCAACTTTTCCCACGGATAATCAATATTACCAAAATGTCCGTACCTGGCTGTTTTTTGATATATCGGTCGTTTTAAATCAAATTTATTGATAATTCCGCCAACCGACAAATCCATCAATCCCCAACTAAAACTCTCAATCTCTCGGTTGCTTTTTTTGGCAGTCCCAAAAGTTTCTATTGATTTAGCCACTGGCTCTTTTTTACCAATAGCATAAGCCAATTGCACCTCGCATCTCTCCGCCAATCCTGCCGCCACAATATTTTTAGCCACATATCTAGCTGCATAAGCTCCGCTTCTGTCCACCTTGGTCGGATCCTTGCCCGAAAAACAACCGCCACCAATTCTTCCCATACCTCCGTAAGTATCCACCACAATTTTCCGCCCCGTCACTCCGGTGTCACTGGCCGGGCCACCCAATCTCCAAGCACCAGTGCCATTAAAAATAATTTTATCTTCGGCAATTTTATTCAGTTTAAATTTATCAAGCGCCGGCCAAATCACCAACTCCAACAATTCTTTCTTAACCTCGGTTCCCGAAATATCTTCACTGTGCGGTTTTGCTAAGACTATTTTTTCCACCGCCACCGGCTTACCATTTTCATAAACAACACTCACTTCAGCCTTACCATCAGGTCTCAAATGAGGAATTTTTTTCATCAATTCATCCATTTTTCGACAAATGGTATGAGACAGCATTATTGGCAGTGGCATTAACTCCGGTGTCTCTCTACAAGCATATCCATACATCATTCCTTGATCCCCAGCGCCTTCATTGTCCACCCCCACTGCAATATCTTCCGATTGTTGATGCACCCAAACCTCTATCGGACTTTCGTGCCAAAAACCAAAACTTTCATCGGTATATCCCAAATCAGCCACTATCTTTTTGGCTATCGATTTATAATCAATCTCTCCCCGACAACTAACCTCTCCCGCCATCACCAACTTATTAACCGTCACCAAAGTCTCTACCGCCACTCTAGCATTTTTGTCTTTTGATAACGCTTCATCCAAAATCCCATCCGACACTTGATCACAAATTTTATCCGGATGTCCAGCGCAAACCGACTCCGATACAAACACAGGATAATTCATATTTTTCCTTTTTTAAATTAATAAAGGCTTGTCTCCCTAAATGGGAAAGCACCGCGAACTTATCAAAGCCTCGGTTGCTGTCGCTGACTCACGCCAGGACTCTTAACAATTAAATTGATTCTATCACTTTTTCTTAAATGTCAAAACCAAAATCATTTTTCCCGACTTCGTTTAAAATCTGGCGTCAAAGTCACCAATCCCCCTACTAAAGAATTTATTACCCCCAAAATACCGGCAAAAGTCGACATTAATAACACGCTTTCCACCGACCCTGCCTCCGCGGCAAAAAAATACAAAAACAACTGTTCTCTGGCGCCAAAACCGGCAAAAGATATCGGTAAAGTTAATATAGTTGAAATTACCGGTAAAAAAATCAAAATTAAAGCAAATGACAAACCAGTTCCAAAATACCAACCGATAAACCACATCTGTAGCACCCAAAAAATATCACTAATCAACGACACTCCCAACGATTTCGCTATCTGACCCAAATTTCCCCGATCCACCAAATCTAAAACTCCGCTAAATTTGTTCAACCACTTAAACTTTAAAATTTTTTTAATATCAAAAAAAATAACTATCACATAAAATACTACGCACCCTACCAATAATCCCACAAAAACTATTTGCAAAATCAAAGGTATTTCTATCCCTCTGGTTCCTGCCAAAAAAATCATTACTGACCCTAAAACCACAAATACCGTCAAACCTACAAATCTGTCCAATAATATCGATCCTAACAATTTTGATTTTGGAATTTCTGGATATTTCTCATCAATAATAATCCATTTCAACGCATCCCCGGCTACCGCCGACGACGGTAAAAACAAACCGTAAAAAGAGGCTGATAAGCTGGATTTAAAAAACAATAACACTTCTTTAAACCTCGGTTTTTTGATCAACAGCAAACTCCACCGCCAAGAAACCAAACACGATAATATCAAACTTATTACGATATTCGCTACCAAAAACCACCACTCTATCTTAGACAAATCTCTTGCCAACACTGCCACATCCACCTTTTTAAAAGCAAAATAAATCAACACTAATGAAACCGACAACTTAACCAATTTTGAATTTATTATTTTCTTAAACATGATTATTCATTAGGATAGCACGTATAATAAATTCAAATAAACATGATCAATTTGCCCATCAGCCATATTTTTTCACCTTCCTATTTATCACCGCTTTCATCGACCTTAAAATTTATCTTTAATTCCCTCAAACCACCACTTTTAAACTCGGGCAAAACGGCAAAAAATATGTTAAAAATAATTATCTATGGACCAAGATCTGACAAAAAATATGCCCAAAATCACTCTCCTAATCCTCATTCTTATTGCCGTCGCTATATTTTATTTTGTTTCCCACCCTCACCCTAAACCCGAAAATTTTGGTGATAATGTCAGCGCTGTTATCAAAGACACTCCTTATTATTTGGAAGTTGCCAAAACTTACTCTACCCGACAAACCGGACTTTCTCATCGCACCCAGCTTTGTTCCAATTGTGGCATGCTTTTTGTTTTTGATCGGGAAGGTAAACATCCCTTTTGGATGAAAGACACTAAAATTCCTCTTGATATTATCTGGCTCAATTCCAAATTTGAAGTTGTCGATTTTGTCACTGCCACCGAAACCGATTCCATCAAAAGCTTTGCCAACAGCCAACCGGCTATGTATGTCATCGAACTCAATGCCAACGAAGTTTTTAAACTTAATCTAAAAAAAGGCGATACCATCCAACTGTCAAATATCACCGGTGAATCATAAATAAAATGACACCGACTCCAAACTATTCCATCATCATTCCCAACTACAACGGTTCCGCTTTTATTCCAGATTGTCTTAAATCTATTTTTGCTGCCGTCAAAAACTGTCCCCAAAACCAATTTGAAATCATCTTGGTCGACAACAACTCTCATGACCATAGTCCGTCCATTTTTAAAGATTTCTTTTCTCAAAACAAACTCTCCCATCTTCAATCCGCTGTTTACTATCAACAATCAAACACCGGTTTTGCCGCTGCTATTAACTATGGTATCAATCACGCTGCTTGCCCTTATGTGGTTGTCACCAACAACGATATTGTCATCAAACCCGATTGGTTTCAAATTGTTTCCAAAGTTATTGTCAAAAACAAAACCCCAAAAGTTTCCACCTTTTTTGGTACCATCCTCACTCGTGACGGTACTCGATTTGAATCTCAAGGCCTGAAATTTTATCCAAACGGACGGTGTCACAATCTTGCCAACGGCCAAAAATATCTGACTTCAAAACTTCCTCAAAACCCTCAAGTTGTCTGGGGTGCTTCCGCCGCCTTAGCAGTTTACCCCAAAAAAATTATCCAATCTGTTGGTCTTTTCGATTCTGATTTCTTTGCTTATGAAGAAGATGTTGACATGGCTCTCCGTTTTCACAAACTCGGTTATCAAACAATTTATGTTCCTCAAGCCATTTCTTATCATTGGGGTGGCGCTACCAGCAAATCAATGGGAAACTTCCGTCATCGCATGGACGCCAAAAACTGGATTTACATCATCATCAAAAATTACTCCTCAAAAGAAATCCAAAAAAATTTTTGGTCAATTTTCGTTGAAAGATTAAGAAACTTATCGTACCTTATTAAACAAACTCTAAAAATTTACCGTTTAAAATCAATTTTTTACCTTCCTTTTGATATTATCCGCACCTACGGCGAAGTTATCATCAATTTTCCAACCATGATCCAAAAACGCCGTCACATCCAAAAAATGATAAAATATAGTCATTAAATCTACACACTTATGATTATTGGCATCGATGTTTCCTCTGTTTGCTACCAAACCGGCGTCAGCAACTATACTCTCAATATTGTCAAAAATCTCATCAATCTCGACAAAACCAATCACTACAAACTCTTTTATTCCTCCCTCCGAATGCCTCTACCCGAATCCATCAAAGTTCTTGGCAAAAAACCCCACGTCACTATCTATCACCACCGTCTACCGCCAACCTTGCTTGAAATTCTCTGGAACCGTCTTCGAATTTTACCCATCGAACTTTTTATTGGCAAATGCGACATTTTTCACACTTCCGACTGGACTCAACCACCAACCATTTCTGCCAAAACCATCGCCACCATCCACGATCTTACCCCATTTTTGTATCCTCAATGGCATCACCCTAAGGTCATCAAAGCTCATCAAAATAAAATGCGCCATGCCGTCAAAAAATGTTGCCACTTGATTTGTGTTTCCCAAAACACTCAATCCGATTTGTTTAAACTTTTTCCTCAAGTCGACCCAGCCAAAACCAGTGTTATCTACGAATCTGCCGAAACCAAATACAGCCAATTTCTAAAACTACCCGCCGCCGCTCAAGCCAAGAAAAAATCTGTCATCAAAAAACAATACGGTTTAAATAATTTTATTTTAGCCCAAGGAACCAGAGAACCCCGCAAAAACCTCAACCGACTTATTGATGCCTTTCTTAAGTTTAAGCAAAAATATCCCAAAACTAGAGTTCAATTGGCAATTACTGGTAAATATGGTTGGGGTCAAGATGTCACCACCAAAGACCCAAGTATAAAAATACTTGGATTTATTCCAGAAAAAGATATGGTTGGCCTCCACGCCAGTGCTATCTGTCTAGCTTATCCCTCACTTTATGAAGGCTTTGGCCTACCGGTAGTCAAATCACTCAAAGTCGGCGTTCCTGTCATCACCAGCCACAATTCCTCGCTTATAGAAATTTCCCAAGGAGCCGCTATTCTAGTTGATCCTAATTCTACTGAAAGTATTGCCAAGGCTATCGAAAAAATTGTCCACTCCAAAAAACTTCGCCAGCAACTTAGTCGCCGAGGCATCGAAATTGCCAAAAAGTTCAGTTGGCAAACCGCCGCCAAACAAACTTTAATGGTTTACACTTCTCTATGTTAATTGGAATCGACGGCAACGAAGCCAATATTGCCAACAAAGTCGGTGTCGGTCAATATGCTTTTCAACTTCTCTGGCATCTTTACCAATTAGATAAAAAAAATAATTATCTTATCTACCTCAAAGATCAACCCGCCACCGATCTGCCACCGACCCGATCAAATTGGCAATATCGTGTTTTCGGTCCTGCCAAACTCTGGACTCGATTTGCTCTGCCTTTACATCTTTTTATCGATAAAATTCCTTTGGACTTGTTTTTCTCCCCCAGTCATTATTCACCAATTTTTTCCAAATTTCCCACCATTCCTACCATTCACGATATCGGCTACCTTCAATTTCAAGACCAATTCAATCGAAAAGATTTGCACCAACTAATTCATTGGACCAAACAGTCTCTTCGACACGCCAAACACATCATCACTGTTTCTCAATTTTCCAAAGACGAAATCATTAAAACCTATCATCTCAACCCCGACAAAATCACCATTGCTTACAATGGAGTCAATTCGCCGCCAAAAATAAATCGTTTGGCTCAACAAAAAATCCTAAAAACCTATCAACTCCAACCTGGCAACTATTTCCTTTATTTAGGAACTCTCAAACCCAACAAAAATATTCCTTTCCTGGTCAAATCCTTTGCTTTATTCCTAAAATCTACCAACTACCGTTCAACTCCCAAACTAGTCATTGCCGGTAAAAAAGGCTGGCTTTTTGATGAAATTTTTGCCACCGTCAAACAGCAGGGAATTACAGACCGAGTTATTTTTACCGATTTTGTCACCGAAGATCAAAAATGGACTCTCTACCGACACGCCACTGCCTCAATTTTACCTAGCACCTACGAAGGCTTTGGTATTCCCGCCATCGAGTCTATGAAAGTTGGCACTCCGGTTATCGTCTCCAACATTCCTCCTTTCAAAGAAGTCGTCCAAACCAACGGTTTATTTGTAAATCCCACCAACGAATCCGACCTCTGTCAAAAAATGATAAAAATTACCGACAAAAAAACTCATCAGCGTTATTCAAAACTTGGCAAAACCCAAGCCGATAAATTCAGTTGGCATAACACCGCCACCTCAGTTATCAAAGTTTTTGAAAACCTCTAATCCCGCTACTGGCATAAAGCCAACAATTTAACTATAATCTGTCTATGAAAGACCGTACCGGTAAGAAACTTTCTCCCAATCAAATCATCCAAAAAACAATCACTAGAATTTCCACTACTTTTTTAGAGTTCTGGCTAATGATTCTCCGATTTGTCGGTTACATCCCCATCCATACTGTCCGTAAAATTTTTTATATCCTCTCCGGTATCAATATGCCTTGGAATTCAACTATTCATATTGGCGCTAATTTTTTTAAACCTACCAACATTACCATTGGTCAAGACACCATTATCGGTGATCATTGTTTTTTGGACGGTCGAGCACCTCTTAAAATTGGCAACCACGTCGGTATTGCTAGTCAAGTACTAATTTACAACGACGAACATGACATCAATTCTCCCGAATATAGTAACTCATTTGGACCAGTCACTATCGGTGATTATGTTTTTATCGGTCCCCGAGCCATAATTTTACCCAATATCACCATTGGCAACGGCGCCGTTATCGCTGCTGGCGCCGTCGTCACCAAAAATGTTCCTGAATTCGAAATTTGGGGTGGAGTTCCGGCCAAAAAAATTTCTGACCGAAAGATAACTAAACCAAATTATCAGCTTGGAAGAGCCATGTGGTTTCAATAATGACCCGAAAAATTTATCCATTCCTCCTTATAATTTTCAATCTCCTTGCCATCATCTATCTAATTTCTCCTACCCCCACCCTCCCTGATCTCCCAAATAGTGTCAAATCAAATCTTCCCGGCGACACCACCCAAATCAGCCATGTCACCGCCTATTACACCAATATGAGCCGAACCGAAGTTATGAATTTTTACAAAGCCTACTATACCGGACTTTTCCGAATTAATTTAAATCACCCTCCCGAAAAGGCCAAAGAAATTATTGTCAATACCATCCCCAGTTATTATCTTGAAGAGATTGTCCTTCCTTTCAAAGAATCTCTTTATATCAACGGTTTTGAATGGGAACAAGATGTTTTCACTAAACCCGAAAACCGCATCAAAAATAAACTTATCTACGAAGATAAAGAATATCACGCCAAAATCACTCTCCGTCGTTTTCCTGTCAGTGTTCCCAACCGCCTCATCACTTTTTTTGCTACCGAAATCTCCTTAATCACCATTATATTAGTCCTCAAATCCTTTGTTAAAAAATGACCAATCCTATCCTATCCATTATCATCGTCTCCTACAATACCGCCGATCTGACCTTAAATTGTCTCAAATCGATTATCCAAGATAAGGGTTTAGCTCAAATTGACTATGAAATTATTGTTGTTGACAACAACTCCTCCGACGACAGTCTAACCAAAATCAATCAATTCAAAACTGATATCAAATCCAAAAAAAACATCTCCCTAAAACTCATTATCAACAAGACCAATCATGGCTTTGGTAAAGCCAACAATCAAGGCTTAAAAATCGCTTCCGGCAATTACATTTTATTTCTCAACTCCGATACTCTCATTCTTCACTCCGCCATCAGCCAATCACTTGATTGGCTTTGTTCTCATCCCGAAAGTTCCATTTGCACCGCCCAACTTTTAAATCACGACAAAACCATCCAAGCATCAGGTGGATTTTTTCCCAATCTTGCCAATATTTTCACTTGGTGTCTCAGCCTTGACGACCTTCCTTTGGTCAATAAAATCATTAAACCAATTCATCCCCACACTCCCCAGTTTTATACCAAAGACAAATTTTATCTCTCAGATCACCGCCAAGATTGGGTTACCGGCGCTTTTTTTCTCACTCGCAAACCACTGTTGGACAAAGTCAACGGTTTCGATGAAAATTATTTTATGTATGGCGAAGAATTGGAACTGGCTTATCGAATTCATCAAATCACTCCCAACAACCAAGTTTGGTACCTTATCGGTCCGCAAATAATTCATTTTGGTCGGGCTTCAGCCGTCAAAAAACTTGACCCGATTCTCAATGAATATAAAGGCTTCCTTTCATTTTTCAAAAAACACAAACCCAAATGGCAATATCCTCTCGTCAAAGTTTTGCTCAAAATCAATGCTCTCATCCGCTCAATTATTCATTTTTCACCCGTCTATCTTCAGGCATGTTCAAAAATATAAACCTTATCAAATCCATTATCGCTATTTTACTAGTTTTTATTCCTCTTTATCCCAAGTTTCCTCTATTTAATGTCCCCAATACCTATGTGGCTATTCGTTTAGACGATATTGTCGTCGCTCTGGCAGTTTCGATTTGGTTTATCTATCAAATCAGTCTTGGTTTTCCCTTTTTAAAACAAAAAATAACTAAACTGTTTTTCCTTTATTTTTTAGCCATTTTTGTCAGTTTTATTCACGCTTACCTTATCTACCAAACCGAACCCGTCAACATTCTACTTCTCCATCTTTTCCGACGTTTTGAATATATGTCTTTATTTTTTATTACCCTTGATGCTGTTAAATCGTTTACCGATTTTAAATTCATTTATTATTTTTTTCTAGTCGCCACCAGTTTGATTTCTTTTTACGGCTATGGTCAAAAATATCTTCACTTTCCCGTCATTTCCACTATGAATTCCGAATTTTCCAAAGGTCAACTATTACAAATGAACATTTGGACTCGTATCAGCTCCACCTTTGCTGGCCACTACGACTTAGCCGCTTTTCTTAGTGTCGCTCTTATTATTATTTTCACAGTTTTTCTATTAACTAAAAATCGGTTTACCAAAATTATCAGTCTTTTAGTTTGGCTGCCTTCGTATCATATTTTGACTCTGACTGCTTCCCGAATTTCTATTTTTGCCTTTTTAGGCGGAGTTTGTCTCACTCTTATATTTATTAAAAAATATTTCTGGATTATCCCCATCACTAGTCTGGTTGTCTTTAGTATTTTCAACTCCAACGATCTCAATCAACGCCTGATTGCTACCATTCCGGCTCTCAAAAACCAATTCAATCAAACCGGTCAAACCATCGAAACCCCTAAACCCACCATTATTCCTACCCCCACTCTCATCTCCAAACTAACTCCCACTCCCAAGCAAGTTATTAAACCCACTCCTACCGTCATTCGACACCAACTTGAAACCTACCCACCAGTCGATGCCGATGTCGGTGTCGCCCGATCCGGTGAAATCCGTTTCAATGCTGAATGGCCACGAGCCATCACCGCTTGGCATCGCAATCTTCTTGTTGGTAGCGGATTAGGTTCTATTACCTTAGCTACCGACAACGATTATCTCCGTTGTCTGGGTGAAAGCGGTTTACTGGGTCTCATCACCTTTTCTGCCATCATGCTCTACTTTATTGTCAAAACTGTCCCTATCGTTTTCAAAAAATCAAAAACCAACTATGATATGATTTCTTTAATCTGCCTTGGTGGCTTGATTACAACTCTGGCAAATGCCATTTTTATCGATGTTTTTGAAGCCTCAAAGACCGCTTATCTCTTTTGGATCATGTTAGGCTGTTACCATCAATCTTTAAACATTAAACACAAAAATGACTCAAAAAAATAAACGAAACATTTTAATGATTACTCCCTATATTCCCAGACTTTCCCAATCCGGTGGTCAAAACAGTTCTTTTTACTCTATCAAATATTTATCCCCCGACAACAATATTACTCTTATTTGTCTCAGTCCCGATGAAGAAGGTTTGGAAGATATTAAAAAGTATTGTTCCAAAGTCATTGTTGTCAAACGGGGTAAAACCTGGGATCCCAAAAAAGTTCTTCTCACTGGATTTAGCAAATACCCTTTTTTAGTTGTAAAACATATTAATAAAAACTTTCGCCAAGCCATCAAACACGAATTAGACCATAACAAATTTGACCTGATTCACTGCGATTGCTTCTATCCTATGCCCAATATCCCCAAAACTAAAACTCCGATTGTTTTAGTTGATCTAACTGTTGAATACGCCGTTTATCAACATTATGTCGAGACTCTTACAGGTTGGAAAAAAATTCTTAAACCTCTTCTTTGGATTGATGTCTTCAAACTCAAATATTGGGAAACCCATTATTGGAAAAATACTCATACCGTTGTCGCTTTTGCTGAAGAAGACCGTGAATTAATCTCTAAAATTACCGGCCGAACTGACATTGAATTGTTTCAGAACGGAGTTGATAATAAATTTTTCGAGTCCAAACCCAAAACTCCCAGAAGTAAATTTCCTTCAGTCTTATTTGGCGTTTCCAATATGAAATGGATGCAAAATCGCGAATCCGTAGAGATGATTATCAAAGACTCCTGGCCAGCTATTAAAAAAGCTATCCCTGATTGCAAACTTTATATTATCGGCCGACACGCTCCTGATTATTATGGTCACTATCGATCATCAGATGTCATTGTTCAAGAAGCTGATTTTGACGGTCAACCCAAAGATCCTATGTACTTCTATCAATATTGTTGGATTTTACTTGCTCCTATGGGCAGTGGCGGTGGCACTCGAAACAAATTTTTGGAGGCTATGGCCTGCCAACTTCCAATCGTTACCACCCCCGAAGGTATGGGTGGCATCAAAATTAAAAATTTCCAAGAGTCTATTGTTTGCAACTACAACGATGTCCCAAAAAATGCCATTAACTTGCTTACCAACCACAAACAACGTCAAGCTATGGGCAAAGCCGCCAATAAATTAATCGCCCAAAAATATTCTTACCAAAACAGCGTCAATGGTTTGAATAAAATTTATCAAAAAATTACCAATGCCAAAAAAAATTGATCTTTCAGTTATTATTCTCAACTACAATTCCGCCGATTATCTTAACCGTTGCCTAAACAGCCTTTTTAAGTCCAAACTAGGGGACTATAAAATAGAAATTATTGTCGTCGACAATGCTTCAACTGACCAAAGTCTTGATCTCGCCAAAAAACATCATCCTCAATCAGTCAAATATTTAGTCCTCAAAAAAAACCTCGGCTTTGCCGCCGGCAACAATCAAGGTATCAAGATTATCTCTCCTGACACCAAATATGTTTTGTTTCTTAATCCCGATACTATCGTTCAAACCAACACTCTAAAAGTTATGATTGATTTTTTCAATCAAAATTCAACTGTTTCTGCCGCCACCTGTTATATTAAACTGGCTAAAACTGGAAAGATGCAACCGGAATGTCATCGCGGTTTTCCCACTCCTTGGCGCTCTTTTTGTTACTTTAGTGGTATTTCTAAACTCTTTCCCAAATCCAAATTTTTTAACGGTTACTTTCTAGGTCATCTTGACACCACCAAAGTTCATCCTATCGAAGCTTGTGTTGGCGCCTTTCTAATGGTTAAAAAGAATGTCGGTCAAACAATAAATTGGTGGAACGAAGCGTATTTTTTCTACGGTGAAGATCTCGATTTTTGTTACCAACTTTATCAACGCGAATACAAATTATATTTCAATCCTCACTGTCAAATCACCCATTTTCAAGGTATTTCATCCGGTATCAAATCTCAGAGTCAAAAACTGTCCTCCGCCGACCGCCATACCAAAATTTTAGCCGCCAAATCCAGCACCGAAGCAATGAGAATTTTCTATAAACAAAACTTATTTTCAAAATACAATTTTCTGACCCGACAGCTAGTCCTCGGCGGCATCAAACTTTTAGAATTCAAACGTCTCTTCAAAGCCAAATATTTATGACCAAAAAACATATTGTTATTGACGCCAGGCTTTATGGCCCCAAACATACTGGCATCGGTCGTTATACCAAAAATATTCTTCTCTCCCTAACCCATCAACCTCATTTTTCTTGCTACCGCTTCAGTCTCATTGTTTATCCCGAACTTCTCTCAGAAATTAAAACTGATTTAGGTGACAATTTTAATTACTTAACCACCAATATTCGCCACTATTCTCTCAAAGAACAATTATTTTTACCTTTTGTTATTTTCCGACTTAAACCCGATTTAGTCCACTTTACTCATTTTAATAAACCTTTGCTTTACTTTGGTCGATCAGTCGTCACTATTCATGATCTGATTAAACATTTTTTTCGAGGTAAAGCCAATACTACCAAAAATTCTTTTTTTTATTGGCCAAAATATTTGTTTTATTTACTAATCACTCATATCACTATCAAAACCAATACTCTCATAGTTCCTAGCAATTTTTGGCGTCGATATATTATTAAACATTTTAATATTTCTCCTTTAAAAATCACCACCACCCACGAAGCCGTTGATCCCGATTTCAAAAAAAATCTTGACAAAATCAACCCCAACTCCAAACCGGTAGGGGATTACCTCCTCTACACCGGCAACCTTTATCCTCACAAAAATATTACTATCATCCTTCAGGCTCTAAAAAACCTACCAAATCTAAGACTAAAAATAATTAGTGCTCGCAGTTTTTTTACCAACCAAGTCAAAAATGAAGCCAAAAAGGCCAAAGTTAATCATCAAATAGATTTTCTTGGTTACATCCCCGACAACCAATTTAAACAACTCTATTCCCGCGCCATTGCTTTGGTTCATCCTTCCTTTATGGAAGGTTTTAGTCTAACCGGTCTCGAAGCTATGGCCTTAGGTTGTCCAGTTATTTCCTCCAATAGCAGCTGTCTCCCCGAAATTTATCAGGATTCAGTCCTTTATTTTGACCCCCACGACAGTCGCCAGCTAGTCAAACAAATCAATCGTCTTATCAAAAATCCACATCTACGTCAACAACTTATTCAAAAGGGTTGTCGTCAAGTCAATAAATATTCATGGGAAAATACCGCCAAAAAAACCTTATCGGTTTATCAACGACTTTTAAATGACCACCAAACCTAAAATTGCCATTTTTTACGACTGGTTAAATCAATGGGGTGGTGCCGAAAAAGTTCTTCTTGACCTTATCAAAATTTTTCCAGATTCTCCCATTTTTACCCTAAATTATTCTGCCAAAAACACCCCCTGGCTATCATCTTCTATCAAAGTAATTCCTTCCTCAATCGATCGCTTGCCTCTAAGTCATCAAAATCCTCTCATTTACACCCCTTTTTATCCCTTAGTCTTGGAAAAGTTTGATTTTTCTCAATTTGATATCGTCATTTCTACTACTTCCACCGTTGGCCATTGTCTCTTAACCCCACCATCAACTCTGTTTGTTTGTTACTTTCACAATGTCAATCGTTATCTTTATCAAACCCCCAAACAATTTAAGTTTCTAACTCCTTTTCTCAAACACTACCAACAAATCGATTTTATCTACGGTCAAAGACCCGATTATTGTCTCTGCAATTCCAACACTGTCAAAAACCGCATTCAATCAGCTTACCATCGACCAGCTCAAGTTATTTATCCTGGAGTTGACACTTCATTTTTTGTCCCCGCCAAAAAACCCCAAAACTCCGATTATTTTTTAATCGTTTCCCGACTAGTCGAACATAAAAAGATTGATTTAGCTATTCGTGCCTGCCAACAAACTAATAAAAAACTAATTATTGTCGGAGATGGTCGCTGTCGACGCCAGTTAATTAAACTGGCCGATAAATCACCCCACTCCCAAACTACTTTTACCGGCAAAGTTTCACCAAAAAAACTCCTCTATCTCTACCAAAATTGTCAAGCCTTAATTTGTCCTCAAATTGAGGATTTTGGCTTAACCCCGCTTGAAGCCCAAGCTTGCGGCAAACCCGTCATTGCTTTCAATAAAGGAGGACTAACCGAAACCGTTATTAGCGATAAAACCGGTATCTTTTTTAACCATCAAACCACCAACTCTCTAGCTCAAGCTTTAATCAAGTTCAATCCCCAAAATTTCTCAACTACAGATTGTACCCAAAACGCCGCTAAATTTTCTCGAAAAAATTTTATGCTAAACTTTAAACAAACAATCAATCAACTATGGCGAAATCAAATCAGTATGTAGTTATTCTCTGTGGTGGTAGTGGTCCTCGCCTCTGGCCACTTTCTCACGCCGGTCATCCCAAACAATTTCTCAAAATTTTAGGTAAAAAAACTCTTTTAGAACAAACTTTTTCTCGTTGCCAAAAACTTTGCCCTAACAAAAATATTTTTATTGTCTCCAACCAAAAATATCAACCAAAAATTGATAAAATCCTCGGCAAAAAACTTCCACCTCAAAACTTTATCTACGAACCTAGCAAAAAAAACACCACCATGGCCATTCTTCTCAGCCTAGCCCATATTCAAAAAATTGATCCTCAAGCCGTAGTTACTACTACTCCTGCCGATCACTACATCAAAAAAATCATCAACTTTAAGAAAAACATTTCTGACTCTCAAAAATTAGCTCAAGATCATCATCGCCTTATCACTATCGGTATCAAACCAACTTTTGCCAACACTTCCTACGGTTATATTATTCCTCGTCAAAAAAATCAACCCTTTTCCAATGTCAGTTTATTTATTGAAAAACCTGACAAAGAAACGACTCAAAACTTAATCAAAAAAGGTGCTCTTTGGAATTCCGGTATTTATACTTTCACCTTAACCGATATGATCAACGAAATCGAAAAACTTCAACCGGAATATTTTAAGCTCTATCAACAACTTATCAACTCTGATCTCAAACCCAAAATCGTCACCAAAATTTATTCCAAATCACCCGATCTACCTATTGATCGTTCCGTTTCCGAAAAAAGTGACAAAATTTATGTCATTCCCGCCACTTTTGATTGGAGTGATATTGGCGAATGGAAATCTATTCACCAACGATCAGACAAAGATCTTGACAATAATGCTGTTCTTAACCCCGATACCAACTATCTTACCTACAATTCCACCAATTGCCTTATTAATGGTCCTAAAAATAAACTTATCGGTTTAGTTGGAGTTAATAATCTAGCCATTATTGATACCAATGATGGTCTGCTTATTTGTCACCTAGATAATAGTTATCATGTCCGTGATCTTATCAGTAAAATGGTCAAAAATAAAAAATATAAATCATTTTTTCTTAAAAAATCATGAAAAATAAACCCTATTTCAACGTTTTTAAACGAATACTTGATATCATCAGTTCTATCGTTCTGATGATTATTTTTTCTCCCATATTTTTGATAACTACCATCTTAATCAAAATCACTTCACCTGGACCAGTTTTCTTCAAACAAAAACGAGTTACCAAGGATAGCAAAGAATTTTGGATGTACAAATTTCGTTCCATGTACACTGGCGACAACGACAAACGTCTCCGAGAAAATTATCCTGAATTATGGAAAAAATACAAAGAAAGCGGATGGAAATTACCTATGTCGGAAGATCCTCGTATTACTCCCATCGGTAAAATTATCCGAGCCTCATCAATCGATGAATTTCCTCAATTAGTCAACGTTCTCAAAGGAGAAATGAGTTTGGTTGGCCCTCGAGCCTATCGCGAAGAAGAACTTCAAGAATACGAAAAGAAATATCCAAACACCAAAAAATATATTGATGACATCCGATCCGTCAAACCAGGCATTACTGGTCTTTGGCAAACATCCGGCAGAAATGAACTCAATTTTGAACAACGAGCCAAACTTGATTCCAAATACATCCGCAATCAATCTATCCGCCAAGAGCTTCTCATCATTCTCAAAACTCCCATGTCGATGATTTCTCGTTGGTAAATCGTTACATCTTTGCTAAACTGGTAATATGGATTTAATCACTAAAACTGCCAACACTCGACCGGGTAAAAAAGTTGTCAAAAACAACCGAAAATGGCTTAAAATTATCGGTTTTGTTTTTACGTCCATTTTTATACTAACCTCAATTTTATTTTTTACTGTCTATCTGCCAACCCAAGAGCTCAAAACTAAAATTGAATCTACTAAAATCGAAGTTGACCATCTTAAACAATCCATCAACGAAAAAGATTTAGAAAAAATTAAAATCAATCTCAGTAATCTTAGGGATCAGACTCATTCCATTGAAAGTACCTATTCCAAACTCAAAATCATCGGTTTTCTCCCTGTTATTAATAATTATTACCAAGATGGTCTCAGGTTTATTAGTATCGCCAAAAATAGTCTTGATACCGGTGATATTTTAATTAAAGCTATCGAACCTTATAAAGATTTTCTAGGTATGACCGGCTCAGCCACTTCTAGTGAAGAAACTACCCAAGACAGAATTGCTTTTTTAACCCAATCAGTTGAAGGCTTGATCCCATATTTGGACACTATTGAAACCAAAATTGCCCAAATTGATAAATCTGCTGCCGAAATTGACCCCTCTCGATATCCGGAAGAATTCCGTGGTTATCAACTCAAATCAAATATTATCAAAATTCAAGAACTCTTGTCTCAATCTCATAAAATGATAAGAGATGGTAAACCTCTCTTGTCAAAAGTTTCCTGGCTTTTGGGTAAAGATTCTCCTCGAAAATATCTAATGATCTTTCAAAATGATGGTGAACTTCGACCTAGCGGTGGTTTTTGGACGGCTTACAGTACTATGACAGTCGACAATGGCAAAATTAAAACTGGAGTTGCTAGCAATATTTATGATCTTGATGATCGTATCAACAGTCGCACTCCCGCTCCCCGACTTATCAAAAACTATCATATCAATGTTCCTTATCTTAATCTCCGCGACAGCAATCTTTCTCCCGACTTTCCCACCGATGCCAAAATATTCTTAGATCAATATCTCAAAGCCACCGGCAGTAAAGAAAAATTTGACGCCATTATTGCCATTGATACTCAACTTCTAGTTGATATGGTGACTGTTTTAGGTAAACTAGACACTCGAGTTGGCACTTTTACCACTGAACCCGACAAAAGATGTCATGGTTGTCCTCAAATTATTTACGAAATGCAATGGATGTCTGGCCGCCCCCGAGACTATATCGAAAAAAACCGAAAAGACTTTATGAACCCGCTAATGTCGGCCCTTTTAGCCAACGTCATGGGTTCAGAAAAAAACAAAATGGGTCAATTGATTCAAGCCGGTTTCAAAAGTATCAATGAAAAACACGTCCTCTTCTATTTTCCTGAAGAAGAAAATCAAAAAATGGGCGACCTAGCCAACATTACCGGCAAAATATATGATACTGACAACTCGATTGATTATCTCCATCTCAATGATACTAATTTTGCTAGTGCCAAAAGTAACATTTTTATCACCCAGAAAATCAAACACGATATCACTGTTAAAAACGGTCAAGCTCAACACAAAATTAACATTACCTATACCAATTCTGCCCCTGGTTCCAACTGTAATCTAGAAAAAGGTGGTCTTTGTCTTAATGCTTCCACCTACAGAAATTTATTTCGCTTCTATACCCCCAAAGGTTCACAACTTATCAAAATGACCGGCTCTGAAATTGAACCTGTCCAATACGAAGAGCTTAACAAACAAGTTTTTGAAGGTTTCTATGGTAACAAGTTTGGTCTCAATCCTCAATCAAATCTTAAAACTTCAATTGAATATACTTCTGGAGCTCAAATCGGTTCTGTTTACAATCTTATGCTCCAAAAGCAACCCGGCACCAAACCGGTTGATTATGAACTCACCATCAATGGTTCTAAACAACCCACCTTTCAATGGGTTGCCGACAAAACCATCAGATTCAGTCTCTAAATGGAACGATACAAATCAACTTTAGGAATTGTTATCAACAAAAAAACTTCCAAAGAGTCAGATCTACTTGTTACCCTATTAACCCCAAAAATGGGTAAAATCACTGCCATCGCCAAAGGCGCTAAAAATATCAAAAGCAGTCGTTTGGGAAACCTTCAACTCGGTAACACTATCAAAGTCCAACTCTATCAAAAAGGAGATTTTACCTGGATTTCAGAGTCAGAAAATATTTCTCCTTTCCTCCAAGATACCAAAAATCTAGCCCAACTCAATCTTCTTTTCTATTTTTTAGAAATAGTCAATCTTCTTATCGCCGAAAACCAACACCTCGATAGAATTTTTGAAATTTCCCAAAATATTATCACCGCCATCAACAAAAATCTCATTCGTCAATATATCCAAAACGAGATTTATTTTCTAGAAACTCTCGGCTTTGGTGTTCCTTTAGATATTAAAACCTCTTTTGCTCAAAAAGACTATAAAACCAGTCAAAAACTTATCAAAAGATTTTTTGAATCGATTATTGAAAAACCTCTCCAAAGCAACAAATTATTTACATAAGTTATAATACTCCTATGTCAGAATCTAAAAATGACCTTGTCAGTAAAGTTGTTAGCCTCTGTAAGCGTCGAGGAATCGTTTTTCAAAATTCCGAAATTTATGGTGGAGTTCAAGGTTTTTATGATTACGGCCCAGTTGGTTCTCAAATGAAACTTAATTGGAAAAATTTATGGTGGCAAGAAAATGTTATCCACCGTCGCGATATTGTTGGTATTGATGGTTCAATTATCACTCATCCCACCGTCTGGCAGGCATCAGGTCACATCAAAAATTTTGCTGATATTATGGTGGAGTGTAAAAAATGCCACAAACGCTTCCGTCCTGATCTTTTGGATAATCCTAATAAATGTCCTGATTGTGGTGGAGAATTCACTGAAGGTCGAAAATACAACATATTGTTTGAAACCAAAATTGGCGTTATTGATGGCGAAAAACAACATGCTTATCTCAGGGGAGAAGCTTGCCAAACTATTTATCTCAACTTTAAAAATATTATTGATTCCACCCGCATCAAAATTCCTTTTGGAATTGCTCAAATCGGCAAAGCTTTCAGAAATGAAATTACTCCCAAAAACTTTCTTTACCGCACCCGCGAATTTGAACAGTGGGACATCCAATATTTTGTCCACCCCTCCGAAATGGACAAATGGTATGAATACTGGAAAGAGAACCGGATGACTTGGTATCAAAAATATTTTAATCAACCCGAAAATCTTCGTTTCCGTCAACACCAAAAAGACGAACTAGCTTTTTATGCTAAAAAAGCTTTTGATATCGAATATCAAGCTCCTTGGGGTTGGGCCGAAATGGAAGGAATTCATTGGCGCTCTGACTATGATCTAAGTCAACACACCAAATTCAGTGGTCAAGACCTATCTTATACTAATCCTGTCACCCAAGAAAAATATCTTCCTTGGATCACCGAGACATCCGGCGGAATTGATCGCAGTTTCTTTTTCCTTCTTCTTGACGCCTATCGCGAAGAAACCACTCCCAGCAAAGAAACCCGAATTTATCTTAAAATCAACCCCAAAATTGCCGCCTACAAAATGGCTATCTTACCGTTAGCTGCCAACAAACCTAGACTAATTTCCAAAGCCGAATCTATTTATCAGTCATTAAATAACAAATATAGTGTCGACTGGGACGACAGTAGTAGTATTGGCAAAAAATACCGCCGTCAAGACGAAATCGGCACTCCTTGGTGCTTAGTGGTCGATTATCAAACCTTAGAAGATGATACCGTCTCTATCCGCGATCGCGATACTATGGAACAAATTCGTCTTAAATCAGATGAAATTGACACTTGGCTAGAAAAAAGGTTAAATAGTTAATATGAACAAATTTAAAATTATTTCTCTCACCTTGGTAGTTTTTCTTTCATCATTCATTTTGTCAGGTTGTCGTAAAAAAACTCCTCCAGCTCAAACCGAAACCAGAACGATTCCAAAAGAATTGACTATTGCTGACAACGAAAAACCTATTATCGCCCTCATTCCCCGAGCCGACGGTCACGAACTCAAGCTTAAAGTCACTAATATCCCCACCGTTATTACTCAAGTAGAATACGAACTTATTTATTCTGCCAAAGATAATGGTCTGGAAATGGAAAAAGGTGTTGGTGATACTGTCAAACTAACTTCCAACAGTTTTGAAAAAGATCTTCTCTTAGGTACCGAAAGCTGTACTAACGGCTGCAAATACAAATTTGACGAAGGAGTCGTCGGTGGAGTTCTATCCCTAACTTTCTATACCGAAGATAATCAAACTGCCGTCTTTGAAACTCCTTTTACTTTGGCTACCTCGACTGATATCAAAAAATCCGGAAGTTTATCTTTAGACTTAGAAAATTTTTCCATCAACGCCACTACTACCACTAAAAACGATTTCTTTATTCTTATCAAGAATTATCGTCCTTATTACTCCGTTTTTTCCAACGGTAACGGCGCCGCTAAAATTACCAAAATCTCTCCTGAAACTGTTATTAAAGAAAATATCAACAGTCTAGTCGGAGACTATTTGATTAATTAATGAATTTTCACCATCCTGTCTTACTAACAGAGGCAATTGATGCTCTTGCTGTCAAACCTGATCATATTTATGTCGATGCCACTGTCGGTCACGGCGGTCATACCCTAGAAATTCTCAAAAAAGGCGGTATTGTCTACGGTTTTGATCTCGATTCTGACAATCTCAACATTGCCATCAATCGCATCAAAGATCACAACCTATCAAAAAAATTTTTTCCTATCAATCAAAATTTTGTCAACTTAAGTTCGGTTGTCTCCAAAAAAATAAAATCAAAAATTGACGGTCTTATTGCCGATCTTGGTTTAAGCCAAAACCAACAAACCGGCATAAACCGAGGATTTTCTTTCAATGACTCTCAATCTTTGGATATGCGACTAAACCCCAAAACTCAAACCCTAACCGCCGAAGAAATTATCAACACTTATTCATTTGAACAATTGTTTGAGATTTTTTCCAAACTCGGTCAAGAGCTCTACAGCAAACCAATTGCCTTAAAAATTATTAAAGAAAGACAAAAATCTCCCTTTAAAGATAGTCTAAGACTAGCTAACATCATTAGAGAATATTATCGTGAACGCCATCTCAAAACCAAAATTGATCCCGCCACTAAAATTTTTCTCAGTCTAAGAATTGCTGTCAATCAAGAATTTCAAAATTTATCCCAACTTTTATCTCAAAGTCTTGAAGTTGTCAAACCTGGTGGTCACGTTGCCATTATAACTTTTCATTCTGGCGAAGATCGTCTCGTTAAACAGTTTTTAAACCATCACCAAGACTTGGTTTTAAAACAAAAGTTTATCAGACCATCACCTTCAGAAATCAAATTCAATCCTTTATCTCGCTCAAGTATCCTTAGATCGTATAAAATAGTTTAATGTCCAAAATATTTACCGGCATAATTATCATCAGTCTCCTTATTCAAATTATTTTTTCTTTTTTTTATTCCAGCAGTATCGTTACCCAAAACAATCAACTTGATCTTTACCAAAAAGAAGCCGATCAACTTCAACTGGAAGTTGAGTCGGCCTGGAAAAAAGTTGCCGATCTTACTTCTATCAAATTTCTTACTGAAAGCACTCCTTCAGCCAACCTCAAACCAATTACCAAATCTATTAAAATTAGTTTTTAATGATCCATCGCTATCGCATTTTATTATTTTCATTTATCTTTTCTTTTCTAGCTGTCACTGGCAGACTTTTTTATTGGCAAGTCATCAAAAGTCCAGAGTTAAAAGAAAAAGCTCTTAGTCAAACTTACAAACTTGAAATCAAAAACCCTTCTCGAGGCCAAATTTTGGCCTCTGACAATTTCCCTCTGGTTCTCAATCAAACTAGTTATCGACTCTCTATATATAAGCCAAATATGACTGAAAATATCGATGATATTTTAAACAAAATTGATTCTGTTCATCCCGAATTTATTAATCAAAATCCTCACCTTAATAATTTCAAAACTAATCCCAACCAAAAATGGCTTGATCTTACCACTGATTTTTCTGAATCTGAAAAAGATCAACTTCAAAACATCAATGGACTCACTTTTAAAAAATATAGTTCCCGATATTATCCTGAAAACAAGTTAGCTGCTGACATGCTCGGCTTTGTTGCCAACGATCATTACGGTTACCAAACTGGCTATGGTGGTCTTGAAGCTTATTACAACAAACAACTCACCGGCCGAACCGGATTTACTTGGTCACCCCAAGACGCTGTCGGTAAAACTATCCTTACTAAAAAAAGTTGGAGTTCCCCATCAATCGATGGTCACACTATTCTCACCTCTATCAATCGCTATATTCAGTACCAAGCCGAAACAGAATTAGCTCACGGTATCAGTCAATACCAAGCTGATTCTGGCTCAATCATCGTTATGGAAACCAAAACCGGTCAAATCGTAGCCATGACCAGTCAAACCGCCGATACCATTGCCACTCCTAGCGCTTCCAGAAACCCAGCCATATCTGACCTATTTGAACCTGGATCTATCTTTAAACCCATAGTTGTTACCATGGCCTTAGATCAAAAATCAATCACCCCAGACTATATTTGTCACCAATGTTCTCAACCATTAACCATTGGTCAGTACACCATCAATAATTGGGATAAATCCACTCACCCTGAATCAACCTTAAAAGATATTATCAAAAATTCCGATAACATCGGTATGAGCCATATTATCCGAGAATTAGGTTTAAATAATTTCCTCAAATACTACCAACGTTTAGGTTTAAACCAAAAAACCGGTATTGACCTTCAAGGCGAAGTCAAAGCTGCTGTCAAAAACAATTGGCCTGAAATTGATTTAGCCACAGCTTCATTCGGGCAGGGGATTGTTGTCAC
The DNA here is from genome assembly GCA_017991615.1 of Candidatus Shapirobacteria bacterium. GTDB lineage: Bacteria > Patescibacteriota > Microgenomatia > UBA12405 > UBA12405 > WARW01. The sequence goes on along the minus strand of JAGOQF010000001.1, from coordinate 96,065 downwards.
TCAAATCGGCATGCTTCAGGCTTTCAATACCATTGCCAATGATGGTATTTTAGTCAATCCTAAAGTTGCTCAATCTTTTTCTGACCAATTAAATCGCTCTTACCCTGTCAAGGGTAAAAAAGAATCTCGTGTTTTTAAACACGAGTCTGTTTCTGAAATCAAATCTATCTTAAAATATGCCGTTGACACCGGCGCCGTCTCCATTTTTAAACCTAAAAATCTTGAAGTTTGTGCTAAAAGCGGTACCGCCCAAGTAGCCATTAAAGGCGGATATACCGATTCAGCCACTATCGGATCTTATATCGGATTTTGGCCTTGTTCTCAACCAAAATTTACTATGATGGTCACCATCAACAATCCTAAATCATCATCATGGGGTTCAAACACCGCCGCCCCAATTTGGTTCAAAATGGTCTCAAAAATCAACGGTTTGTTATAATTAAATCATTCAAAATGTGGCAAAAAATCAAAAACCGCCTCTTTCATCTTTCTAAAAGTATTTTTTACAATTACTACTATCATTGGCCTTCCAAAAAACTAACTTTAATTGGCGTTACCGGCACTGATGGCAAAACCACTACTTCAATTCTACTTTATGAAATCCTCAAAAAATCAGGCATTAATGCCGGTGTTATTACCACCATCGGTGCTAAATATGGCAATGAAGAAATTGACACCGGTCTTCATATAACCAGTCCTGATCCCTCAGTCATTCAAAAGATCTTCAAAAAAATGGTTGATGCTGGCGTTACTCATGTTGTCTGTGAAGTTACTGCCCATGCTCTTGACCAATTTCGTTACTACGGTTGTAATTTTGAAGTTTCTGTTATCACTAATACTTCTCACGAACACTTAGATTATTTCCATGATATGAATCGTTATATTAAAACCAAAAGTCTCATCTTTTCCCAATCAAAGATCTCTATTCTCAATCGCGATGACGACTCTTATCAAACTATTAAAAATAGTTTGGTTAGCAAATCAATAATAACTTACAGTATTAAACAACCATCAGATTATCAGGCCAAAAAAATTAAATTAAATAAAAATTCACTTAGCTTCAATCTTAATAATCTCAAAATAAAAACTAATAGTCCTTATTACTACCAGACTTATAATATTCTAGCCGCCATCGCTGTTATCGAACAACTCAAAATTAATCCTAAATATGCCCTAGAAACTATCAAAAACTTCCCTGATACCAAAGGTCGACGTGAAGAAGTCAGCAATCAATTAGATATTCTAGCACTAATTGATTTTGCTCACACTCCAAATGCCATCAAAAATACCCTTTCTTCTCTCCGTAAAATCGGACAAAACCGAATCTTAACCATTTTCGGTGCTACTGGCGGCCGAGATCAAACCAAACGTCCTATTATGGGTAATATTGTTTCTCAACTAGCCGACATCGCTTTTATTACCGCCGATGATACCCGCAACGAAAATATTAACCAGATTAATCAACAAATCATTAGTGGTATCTCCAATGATTCAATTTTAATTGATCATAACCAACCACTCTCTGAAATTAAAAAAACCATCAGAAATAATAAAAATAAATTTATTTATTTCAACATTCCTAATCGCCAAGACGCTTTCAATTTAGCTGTCAGTTTAGCTCAAGCCAAAGATATTATCATTGCTATGGGTAAAGGTCATGAAACTACCATTCTTGACGGCAATACTGAATATCCTTGGTCTGAAGCCGAAGCTTTCAGAACTGCCTTTAAATTACGCCAAGCTGATGCCTCAATATAATCTCAAAAACAATCAATCTCCTGAAATTAATTACTCCCAAGGGCTCCTACCCCAAAGAAATCAAGCCGGTTTTTGGTATTCCGACACTAGTTGCCGCTCCAACCTAAAACAATCATTTCAACTCAATTCCGAAAACCGCCGCATTCTCAGTAAAACTCAGCATTTTACTTACCAAAAAATTTCTTTAAATGAATTTAAACTTACTCCCGATACCCAAAAACAAATCTCTTCTTGGATTAAACAATTGGGTTGGGATTTTCCTATAAATTCTGTTAAAACCATTTTTAATAAACATATTTTTAATTATCTATATATATGGAAAGATGAGCAAAATAACATCGTCGCTTATTCAATTTGCTATTTTTCTGATCAAATCAGCCATATCGCTTATGTCTTTTATCACCCTAACTATAATCATGGTAATCTCCCTATAAGATTGGTTTTACAGACTATCATTGATAGTTATGACCTAAATTTAGATTATTGCTATCTAGGTCGATTCTCTTTATCAACCGGTTATTACAAAAGAAATATGCCCGGATTTGAACACTTTTATAATCATCAATGGTTAAAATATGACAAATCAACCTTTATCTAATCTCCATATTCACATTCTGGGAATTGCCGGCACCATGACTGCCAATCTTGCTATTGCTCTCAAACAAGCCGGTGCCAAAGTCACTGGTTCCGACCAACCCAAAATTTTTCCTCCCATCAGTACTACTCTCAAAAAAGCTGGCATAAAAATCAACATTACCGACATTAATCATCAAATTGATCAAGCTATTATCGGCTCATCTTATGATTTGTTTGAAAACACCAAAGAAGAATTTAAACAAATCAAACAACAAAAAATTCCCTACCTATCCGCCACTAAGTATATCGCCAAAAACATCGTCAAATCCAACTCTATTGTTGTCGCTGGTAGTTTTGGCAAAACTACTATCACTAGTCTTCTAGCCTGGATTTTTCGTCACACCAAATTTAAACCAAGTTATATGTTTGGTGGTAGTCCTAAAAATAAATTTAATCCCATTAAAATATCAACATCTACTTGGTCAATAGTTGAAGGCGACGAATCTATCCACGGACTAGACAAACATGCCAAATTTCTTTACTATCCGGTCAAATATCTCCTTATTACCAGCGCTGACTGGGAACACAAAGATTCCTACTCCTCCGCCTCATCAAATTTTCAAGCCTACAAAAAACTTGTCCAAAATCTACCCTCAAACGGAGTCTTGTTAATCAACCAACAAAGTCAATCTGCCTCAAAACTTAGTCATTACTCACCGGCCAAAATCATCACTTACAACACTCCCAAATCAGATTATTTTTTAGAAAAAATAATCCCTCAAAAAAATTTCACCACCCTCATTATCCGTACCCCATCTGGTATTATTAAAGTCAATACTACCCTTATTGGTCAGTTTAATTTTGAAAATATTTTAGCCGCTGTTGCTCTCAGTGACTACCTTAATGTTAGTTCTAAAACTATCTCCAAATTTATTTTCTCTTATCGTGGAATTAAACGTCGCCTCGAATTAATCGCCAAACTTAAAAATATTCTCTTTTTTGATGATTTTGCCCAATCAGCCAACCGTATCAAATCAACCTTAGAAGCCATTAGACAACATTATCCCAAAAGGAAAATAAAAGTTCTCTACCAAGCTCACGCCTCTTTTTGTCAATACAAAAGCAGTCTTAATGAACTCAAACATGCTTTTGATTTAGCCACCGAAGTGGTTCTAACTCAACTCAAATTTAACCGCAATATCGATAAAAAAAATAGAAATACTGCTAAAGATTTTCGTGACTGTCTCGGTCCAAAACTAATCTATCTTCCACTTAAAACCCAAATTATACAGTATTATAAACATAGCCTAACGTCAAATGATATTTTAATCTACATGAGTTCTGGGGGACTTGAAGGCAACCGAATCTTTAAATCAATTATTAATTTATTTAAATAAAATATGTCTAGATATATAGTTACTGGTGGTAAAGAACTAAACGGCGAAGTTTCTATTCGCGGTGCCAAAAACGCTAGTTATAAACAAATTATTGCCTCCATCCTTAGTCCTCAAACAACTCAACTGACTAATGTTCCTAAAATTTCTGACATAAAAATAACCGAAAGTATTGCTAAAAGTATTGGTTCGACTATTAATTATTATGGCGAACACTGTTTGGAAATCACTACTCCCAAAATCACCAGTTCAATTGTTCCTGCTGGCACCGGCGAAAAATCCCGAACCTCATTTATGTTTTCTGCCCCACTTTTAGTTAGAACCGGTCAAGCTATTGTGCCTACTCCGGGAGGTGACAAACTTGGCGCCAGACCTCTGGATCGTCTTTTTGATTGTTTCAACAAAATGGGTATAAAAACCGAAGTTACTGATACCAATATCACTTTTAATACCGACAAAATCAAAGCTGTTCATTATGTTTTTAACAAACCCAGTCACACTGTTACCGAAACCGTCATTATGACCGCCGCTTTTGCTCACGGTGAAACTATTCTTGATAATTCAGCTCAAGAACCCGAAATTGATGATCTTATATTGATGCTTAACAATATGGGTGCCAATATCCACCGCGACCTCAAGGATCCCAAAAGAATTGTTATCAACGGTGTCCGACAACTTAAGGGCACCAACCATCAAATTATTGCCGACAGAAACGAAATTGTTACTTTTGCCTGTGCTGCCTTGGCTACCAAAGGCTCAATCAATATTCTTCGTAGCAATCCAGAAATTGTTCAAACATTTTTAAATACTATTGAAACTATGGGTGCCAAAATTATTCCTGGTCGCGATGAAATTACTATCTCCTGGATTAAACCTTTAAAAAATATCAATATCGAAACTGGACCAGAACCCGGATTTATGACCGATTGGCAAGCCATATTTTCGGTTCTCCTCACTCAAACTGTCGGTTGTAGCACCGTTATCGAAAGAGTTTACCCATACCGTTTCCAACATATCGAAAATCTTAAAAAAATGGGTGTTAAGGCCAAATTTTTTAATCCCAAAGTTGACAATCCCGAAACTTATTACCAATTTAACCCTGAAAATGATAAGCCAGAATATTTTCACGGAGTCAAAATTTATGGCCCCACCAAATTAAAACCAGCCAATTTTATTATCAATGATCTCCGCGCCGGCGCCTCAACCACTCTAGCCGCTCTTACCGCCGAAGGCACTTCCATTATTGATGGAGTCGAATATATTGAACGTGGCTACGAAAAACTGGCTGAAAGACTTTACTCTTTGGGTGCTAACATAGAATATATAAAAACTTAAATATGATTCATTTATACTTAGGACTGCTGTTGTTTTCTTTTTTAATTACCAGTATTTTGGTTATTCCTTTTATTAACATTCTTTACAAACTCAAATTTCAACGCCAAAAGCAACAGACTACCGATTTTCTTAACAAAAAAACTCCAATTTTTGACAAGTTTCATAATAGTAAAACAGGCACTCCCGTCGGTGGGGGAGTCTTAATCATCGTCACCGTTACCACTCTCTTTTTTGTTCTATTTCCCATCATTAAATTTTCCAAAATTTTTATTTCCTCAAATTACCAAATTGCCAGTGAAGTTTCAATTATATTTTTTACCTTCATCAGCTTTGGATTACTCGGTCTATACGACGACGTTTATAAATTTTTTGGTTTCAAACAAACCGGATTTTTTGGTTTGAGAATGAAACATAAATTTTTCCTCCAAATATTTCTATCACTAATCATTTCTTTAGCAATATACTTTCAACTTAAAATTGATTTTATTTACATCCCTATTATTGGTGCCATCAGGTTAAATTGGTTTTTTATCCCCATCTCTACTATTATTATTACTGGTTTTGCTAATTTCTTTAATATTACCGATGGTCTTGATGGCCTTTCTTGCGGCTTATTAATGATTGCCTTATTTGCTTTCTGGATTTTATCTAACACTTCCATGGATACTCCTATTTCTATTTTTCTCACCCTCTGGATCGGCTCTCTTATCGCTTTTCTTTACTTCAATGTTTATCCAGCCAGAATTTGGCTAGGTGATGTCGGTGCTCTTTCCTTTGGAGCCACCTTTGCTGTTATTGCCCTCATGCTTGGCAAAATAGTTCCTTTAATTATTGTTGGTTCTCCCTTTATTATTGAAGGAATTAGTAGTGCTGCCCAAATGATTAGTAAAAAATATTTTAAAAAGAAAATCTTTCCCGCCGCCCCAATCCATCTAACTCTCCAAAGTATGGGTTGGGAAGAACCTAAAATTGTTACCCGAGCCTGGTTAGCCGGAATTATTCTCGCTATTTTTGGACTATGGTTGGGCCTAAACTAAAAAAACTAAAACAAGAAATTGATAATTATATTGGCCTACCTTATATGACCAACATCATCCGCAACGGCAAAATTATCAAAGAACGAGTCCTTGGCGGCAAAGGTCACTGGAAAGACATCAAAAAAGAAACCAAAAAAATAGCCGCCTCACAAAACTTAAATTTAAAAAAACTAACCCCAAAACAACTTTATCAATTTCAAAAAAAACACAAAATTGGTATTGACTGTTCCGGACTAGCCAGCCAATTACTCATATTCTATGGCCATATTTTAGGTAAAAAAATCAATCTTAACCCCCGACGAACTTCAGCTGATATGCTTACCTCCGCCCCTTTATCTATAAAAATTACAGATTACAACCAAATCCAAACCGGCGACCTTGTCCGTCAAAAAAACGGCCGTCATCTCTTATTTATCATCGAAAAAACCGGCAAAAACATCAGTTATGTTGACAGTTCCTTTTGGGGTAGGGGAGTTCATTACGGTCAGTTTGACATCACCGACCCCACTTTCGACAATCAAGGAATCTATCGTTTACTTCTCCTCAATTAATTCTCTATATTGAAGCGGTTCTAAAGATAATATTTCCACTTCAGTGCCACACTCACTACATTCCAAAATATCACCAATCATCAACCTCTCCGGTTGTTTAATTTCTGCCTCACAATCAGGACAAATAATTTTATTCATTTGTGTCATAAACATAAAAAATATATAATAAAGTCTAGGCAACATTATATGGCAAATACTCCCTTAGTCAAACTAGATAATCTCTACCTCAAACGCGAAGACCAAAATTTAACCGGTTCTGCCAAAGACAGAGCTATTCCTCTCCAAATCAAAAATCTCAAAAAACAAGGCTATCAGCAAGCCGTTATCTCTAGCACTGGCAACGCCGCTATTTCTGCAGCTCATTTTTGTCGCCAACACCAGATCAAACTAATTATCTTCTTATCACCAAAAATAAACCCTAATAAACTCAATCTTCTCAAAAAATACGAAGTCGAAATTATTATTTCCCCTCAACCCATCAGTGATGCTGTTAAGTTCTCTAAAAATAACTCCAGTTATCTCCTTAGACAATCCACCGATCCAATAGCTCAAATCGGTTACCAACAAATAGCTATTGAGCTTACCAAGCAATTACCTCAAATTAGCAGTCTTTTTGTCCCTATCGGCAGCGGCACCACCCTTTTGGGAATTTCCCAAAAACTGCCACCCTATGTCCATCTTTTTGGTTGTCAATCAGTTGCTAATTCACCTATCAGCCGTATTTTTGATACCAATTTTACCCCCGAAACCAGACTTATCACCGATGCTTTATCCGCCAAGTTTTTACCCCATAAAAATCAAATTATTCAAACTATCAAAAAATTTAACGGCCACTCCTTTACTATCCAAAACAAAGCCATAATTTCTGCCGATGACTATTTTTGCCGTTCTGGAATTACTACCTCTCTTGAGGGAGCTCTCGCCTTTGCCGCCTATAAAAAAGCTCTCCAGAATAATTTTTCTGTTGGAGACTTCCCAGTTATCCTTTTAACTGGAGCCAAAAGATAACTATGGATTTATTTGAAATTCTTAATCAGTCAAACTATATTTTTTATTTTTTAGTTGTTGACAACTTCCTGGACATCCAATTACCTCAACTGAAAAATTTTCACCTCATTTACGCTTTTAGCAGTCCCATTTTTACTTCACTTAGACAACAACAAATTCCTTATTTTTGTCTTGAAGAAAAAAATATTTCCCTAGCTCAAAAAAATACCGGTCGACTACTATCTTCGCCCCAAGTTATCAACTATATCAATTCCACTGCCGGCAAAAAAACTCCAGTTATTATTCCTTTTAAACCTTCAGCAAAAATCGAAATTATCTGCCGTCAACATAATTGGATTTGTGCCGCTGTTTCCCATCAACTCAATCGTTTTCTTGAAAATAAAAATGAATTTTTTAACTTTTGCCAAAAAAATAACCTGCCTATAATCAAAGGTTTTATTGATAAATTTAATCAATCAAATTTTACTAAATATCAACAAAAACTAGATTCTAAATTAGTCATCCAAACCCATTTTGGTTGGGCAGGCAACAGCACTCATTTAGCCGAAAATTGGCACGATGTTTCTGATAAAATTCCTTCCGAAACTACTGTCAAATTTTCACCTCTCTTACAAGGTTATTCACTCATTAACAATTGTTGTCTAACTTCATCAGGACTTATCCAAAGCCCACCTGCCCTACAATACACCGGTCTTAAAACTTTAACCCCAAATCCCTTTACTACCGTTGGTCGTCAATGGCCATCTATGGCTCCCCAAAATATTAATCAGCAAGTTATTAAAATCACCCAAGAATTTAGTCAACTTATAAAATCATTAAACTACCGCGGCTTTTTTGGTTTAGACTTTTTTGTCAATCAAAATTCAGTTTATCTACTGGAATGTAACCCACGACTGACTGCCTCCTTTGCTTTTTATACTCGTATCGAAATTAATCACTCTCTCAACCCCTTATTTTTGTTCCATCTTGCCGAATTTACCAATCTAAATCCTCATATTGATATTAATCAACATCAACAGTTAATTAACCAAACTGACATTATCGGTTCCGAAATTACCTTAAAAAATAAAAGTAATCAAACCATTAAAAAATACAACGACTTTGTTGCCTTCAGTCAATCTACCAATCCAGTGACTATTCCTCCTCATATTATTGACCTGCTCCATGAAACTAACTAAATCTCCACTTCTACCTCTAGTTTTTTTTCTCGTCATCACCGGTATTATTTTTATTTCTATTTCTTCCCTCACTGAAGCCAACATCACTACTGGTGACAAATTCTATTTCCTCAGAAAACAATTTTTTTGGTTATCTATCAGCTTAGTAGCCTTTTATATTGCCTCAAAAATTAAACTCGATTCTATTAAAAAACTTTCCCCAATCATCTATTTTCTATCAATTTTAGGATTAATTCTAGTTTTAATCCCAGGATTTAGTCATCAAACTCTTGGCGCCAGCCGCTGGCTCAATCTCGGCCCATTAAGTTTCCAACCTTCCGAATTACTTAAACTTAGTTCAGTTCTCTATTTTTCTTACCTATTTACCCAACCATCAAAACGTAATTTTACCAATCTCATTATCCATCTCTTTATAATTTTTACCCTCATAATTATTCAACCAAATCTTAGCACTGCCATTCTAGTTTCAGCCATCATCATTTCCATTTTTTATTTATCTGGTGGCAAAGTTATTCCTCTATTTCTACTTTGTTTAGGTCTTATTGGTCTTTCTTTTATTCTAATCATCAATTCACCTTATCGCCTGGCACGACTACAGACTTTTCTCAATCCCGATCAAGAATTAGAAACCACCTCTTACCATAACAGTCAAATCATCTTATCTCTTTCATCTGGCGGATTTTTTGGTAAAGGTTTTGCCAACTCTGACCAAAAATACCGCTTTCTTCCCAAAATATCCACCGATTCTATTCTAGCCATTATCGGTGAAGAAACCGGATTTTTAGGTACTTTCACCCTTATCTTAATTTATATTCTCCTTTTGACTTACCTTATTAAACTGGCTTCTTTAGTTCATCAGGACACTTTCTCCTCACTTTTAGTTGCCGGCATTGCTTGTTGGATCGGATATCAAGGATTAATAAATATCTCCGCCATTGCCAACATTATCCCATTAACTGGTGTACCTTTACCCTTTGTCTCCTATGGTGGCTCCTCTCTTTTAACACTGATGACTGCCATTGGTCTAGTTCGTAACGTCGAAAAAAACCACTCACTGCTGCTATACTCTGATAATGACCAAACCAAAAAAAACCATTATCATCACCGGCACTCATCTCACTCCCGCTCTCGAACTAATCCGACAACTCCAGTCAGATCCAAAAACTAACTGGCAAATTAATTATCTTGGTCGTCATTCCAATTCCAACAATATCAACGATACTTCAATTGAATCAAAAGTCATTCCTAATCTAGGGATAAAATTTTACCCAATTTACTGCGGTAAATTCGACCGACGCTATTGGCCTAACACTCTTGCTGGCATTCCAAAAACCATTTATGGCTTTTTTCAATCCTATCGTCTTATTAAAAAAATAAAACCGCAAATTGTAGTTTCATTCGGTGGTTATGTTTCTGTCCCCGTCATTATTAACGCCCGTCTAAAAAATATCAAAACCATTACCCACGAACAAACCCTAACCAACAGCTTAACTACTAAAATTAACAGCCGTTTTGTTGATAAAATCGCTCTCTCTTTTGAAAACGAACGTCAAATGACTCAATTACCTTCATCAAAAATAGCCATCACTGGCAATTTACTTAGATCTCAACTGTTTCAACCTCACCCCCAACGCCCCCAAAAAATAAATTTCAAAAAACACCTTCCTTTAATCTATATCACCGCTGGCAATCAAGGTTCTCATAGTATTAACCTCTGCATTAAATCTCTTATTAAAAAACTTGATAATTACAATATAATTCATCAAACCGGTAAATCAGATTTACCTTTATTTAAAAAAATAAATAAATCTAACTATTTTGCTTCCGACTACTTTGATACCCAAGATTTTGCCTGGATTATAAATTTTGCCGATATCATTATTGGTCGTGCTGGCGCCAACACCAGTCAAGAAATTGTGGCTTTCTCTAAAAAATCAATTTTGATTCCCTTACCTCAAAGTCAACAAGATGAACAACTTCTCAATGCTCTCTGGGTTCAAAAAAAATTAAATAAGCAAACCATAATTATCAATCAAAAAGATCTTACCCCAAAGAGTCTATTATCAGCTATCAATCAACTGTCTCAAATTCCAAACCAAATTGTCAAAACAAAAATTAAACCCAACCAAAAACTTCTTAAATTAATTTATGAAATTATTTAAAATCACTGTTCTGCTTTTTTCTCTCGTCAGCCTTTTTATTTTTGTCACCACCAATATTCGCCCACCAGAAAGCTTTAATCCTGTCGCCAATCAAAGTGACTTTTATCAAAAACTAAATCTAGCCCTAAAAACAAGTCATTTAGAAACATCATCTATTGACGTTAGAGACTTTCATCACCAAGTTGAATTTTATGTTCAATCTTCTTCTCAACCCATTCGAGTTATTCTCTCCAGCCAAAAAGACCCATTTTGGCAGATTTCTTCTTTGCAAGAATTACTAAAAACCGCTAAAATGAATCAACAACAATTAATGCTTGTTGACCTAAGCCCTGTCAAACCATATGTCACATTCAAAAATAATTAGCGGTATCGATATTGGTACCTCAAAAATAACCACTATTATCGGTCAATACTCCGATAATGAAGATAAATTTAATATTATTGCCGTCTCCTCAATCCCGTCTTTAGGTTTTCGTAAAGGCCAAATTATCAACTTAGAACAAGCTACTTCGACCATCGTCCAAAGTATAGAATCAGCCGAAAGAATGGCTGGTTTTCAGATAAATTCAGCCTCCATCTGTTTATCAGCCCCATATATCGAATCTATTAACTCACATGGAGTAGTGGCCATCAGTAGTCCCAACAATGAAATTGAAGCCACCGATATTGATCGTGTCATCGAAGCTGCCAAAGCTGTTGCTATTCCCAACGGCAAAGAAATTATTCATATTATCCCCATTCGTTACACCGTTGATGGTCAAGAAGGTGTCGTTGATCCTATTGGTATGAATGGAGTCCGCCTTGAAGTCGAATCTCACATTATTATCGCCTCTACCCCTTCTCTCAAAAATCTCAAAAAATGTCTTGAAGATATCGGTATCAAAATTGATCAATTAGTTTACTCTGGTCTGGCCACCGCCAAATCTACTCTCACTGAAACCGAAAAAGAACTTGGGGTTGCTCTTGTCGACATTGGTGGCAGTATTACCACCATTACTATTTTTAATGAAGGTTCCCCTGTCTATTCCTCCGTCATTCCTGTCGGTGGCAGTAATGTTACCAACGATCTAGCTATCGGTCTCAGATTCTCTCTTGAAGATGCCGAAAAAATTAAACTCCGTCTTAATAAAGTTAATGATTCCAAAAAATTTGAAGATGAAGTTGATCTTTCCAGTTTTGGACTTCCCGCCGATGACAAAAGAAAAATTTCCCTCCGCACCGCCATCAATGGCATTATCAATCCTCGGCTTGAAGAATTATTTCACCTAATTTACGACAAAATAGAAGAAAGTGGATTCCATCAAACCATTCCCGCTGGAATTGTTCTCACCGGAGGCGGAGCTCAAACCATCAATATCAAAGAAGTCTGTGAAAAGGTTATTCCTCTACCTTTACGAATTGCCAGCCCACCAAAAGTTGGTGGCATTATCGATGACATTATCAATCCTGCTTACAGTAGCGCCATTGGTTTGCTTATGTTTATCAATGAAAATAAAAAAATAACCGCCACGTCAGTCAAAAGACCAAAAATTCAAGTCGGCACTATATTCGGAAAAATTAAAAAATTAATCGAACCTCTAATGCCTTGATATGGCCCTGATAAAAACTCTCGCCGGACAATTTGCTAAAATTAAAGTCATCGGTATTGGTGGCGGTGGTAACAACGCTATCAATTCTATGATTGCTGAAGACAGTATCAAAGGTGTCGATTTTATTGCTGTCAATACTGACTCTCAAGCCCTGTTAAATTCTCAAGCTTCTATCAAAATCCAAATTGGTGAGAAATTAACCAAAGGTCTAGGCGCTGGTGGTAATCCACAAATGGGTCAAAAAGCCGCTGAAGAATCAAGAGAAAGAATCAAAGAAATGCTTGTTGGTACCGATATGGTTTTTATCACCGGTGGTATGGGCGGTGGCACTTGTACTGGAGCGGCCCCAATTATTGCCGAAATTTCCAAAAAAGAGTTAGGTATTCTAACTATTGCTGTCGTTACTAAACCTTTTCTTTTTGAAGGTACCCGCCGCATGACCAACGCCGAAGAGGGAATTTCTCAACTCCGCAATCACGTCGACACCTTAATCGTAATTCCCAACCAAAAAGTTATGGAAGTAGTCAACGACAAAGCCACTTTGCTTGAAGCCTTCAAAATCGCTGACTCAGTTCTTAACAAAGGCACCAAAGCCATTGCCGACCTAATTACCGTTCCCGGACTTATTAATCTCGATTTTGCTGACATAAAATCCGTTATGAGCAATGCTGGTTCTGCCCTCATGGGAGTTGGCGAAGCCGACGGTGAAGACAGAGCTAGAAAAGCCGTTGAAGCCGCCATTGAATCACCACTAGTCGAAGCCACTATTGAAGGCGCCAGGGGGGTTCTCATCAATGTCACCGGCGGACCCGACCTAACTATGGCCGAAATCGAAGAGTCAGCCAAAAATATCACCCAAAGAGCTGCTCCCGACGCCAACATTATCTTTGGTGCCACCATTGATCATGAACTCAAAGGTAAAATCAAAATTTCTGTTATCGCCACTGGCTTTGACACTACTAAAGCCAATTTTTATCAATCTCTTAAAAAACCCACCCCTGTAGTTGAATCAAACCCCCTTCCTCAAACCAAAACTGAAGAGACTCAACCCACCCCCATTGACAACAAAGATATCGAAAAATTCTTAGGCGACAAAGAAATTCCCGCCGGAGTTGATATTGTTGACGAGTTTGACATTCCTGCCTTTCTCAGAAAAAAAGGCTAAATTTACTCAAACCTAATTTTGTTATATAATCATCTCTCAAGATAAATATGTCTAAATTTAAAAATATCCCTCAAAATATCAAACTCACTAATCTTGAAGAAGAAACTATAAAGTTTTGGAAAGATAAAAAAATTTTTGAAAAATCAGTTTCTTCACGCCCAAAAGATAACAACTACAGTTTTTACGATGGTCCGCCTTTTATCACCGGGACTCCTCACCATGGCAGTCTTTTGCCAGGAATTGCCAAAGATATCATTCCTCGCTACTGGACTATGAAAGGCAAACGAGTTCGACGAGTTTGGGGTTGGGATTGTCACGGTCTCCCCGCCGAAAATAAAGTCGAAGAACTTTTAGGACTTAAAAGTAAAAAAGATATTGAAGCTATCGGCATCCGAAAATATATTGACGCCTGTTATTCTTATGTCCAAAACGTTTCCAAAGAATGGCCTTGGTACATCGATCGCACCGGTCGCTGGGTTGATTTTGAAAATGCCTACAAAACCATGGATTTAGATTATATGGAAAGTGTTATGTGGTCATTTTCCGAAATCTATCGCCGTGGTCTTATCTACAAAAGCCATCGGGTATCGCTTTTTTGTCCCCGATGTTCCACACCTCTGTCAAATTTTGAAATTGCCATGGATAACTCCTACAAGATGGTTGATGATCCGGCAATTTTCATCAAATTTAAACTAAAAAATCAAGATAAATATATCATTGCCTGGACCACCACTCCTTGGACATTACCCGCCAATTTAGCCTTAGCAGTCAACCAAAATGAAACCTATGTCGAAGTTATTGCCGACAATCAAACTCTTATTTTTGCCAAATCCAGAATTGAAGCCGTTTTTAATCACACTGATTACAAAATCATCAAAGAATTCTCCGGTAAAGATCTTGTTGGTTTAGAGTACGAACCCCTGTATCATTTTTACGATACCACTCCAAACGACTATCATATTTATCACGGTGATTTAGTTACTATGACTGAAGGTACCGGAGTTGTTCACATCGCTCCCGGTTTTGGCGAAGACGACGCCGCTTTAGGAAAATCTGTCAACCTGTCAGTTATCAGCCACGTCGACGATGAAGGTAAAATCAGTTCCACCGTCACTCCCTTTGCTAATTTATTTGTCAAAAAAGCCGATCCGTTGATTATTGACGATCTTAAATCCAGAAAACTACTCTTAAAACAAGAAACTATCAATCATAGTTATCCTTTTTGTTATCGCTGCAACACCCCTTTAATCTACAAAACTCAAAATGCTTGGTATCTTGATGTTCAAAAAATTAAAGATCAAATGATTGCCACCAACCAAAAAATTAATTGGATCCCTGATCATATCAAAGATGGTCGCTTTGGACAGGGGATAAGCACTGCTCCCGACTGGTGTTTATCTCGATCCAGATATTGGGCTTCTCCTATTCCTATTTGGGAATGTAGCTGCGGTTATCGATACGTCCCCTCAAGTATTGCTGATCTGGAAACCAAATCAGGCCAAAAAATCACCAACCTTCACAAACCAGACATTGATGAAATCACTATAAAATGCGATAAATGCCATCAAACTGTTCATCGCGTTCCCGAAGTCTTAGATTGCTGGTTCGAATCTGGCTCCATGCCCTATGCCCAATTTCACTATCCATTCGAAAATAAAGATCTTTTTAAAAAAAGTTTCCCCGCAGACTATATCATCGAATATATTGCTCAAACCAGAGGTTGGTTCTATACCCTTCATGTCCTATCCAACGCTCTCTTCGATTCCGAATCTTTCAAAAATTGTGTCGTTACCGGTGTCATTATGGGCAATGACGGTCGTAAAATGAGCAAACTACTCAAAAATTATCCCGATCCCAAAACCACTCTCCAACAATATGGTGGTGATGCTTACCGACTTTGTCTTATGAGCAGTGTCGTTATGGTCAGTGAAAATATCAACATCGACGAAAAAGAATTTGAAAATCAATATAAAAATATTCTCCTACCTTTATTTAATTCCTTCAAATACTTTATTACCTACGCCAATCTCCATCAATGGTCTCCTCAAAAAGACGCCCCTGAATCCGATCATCCACTTGACCGTTGGATTATTAATCAAGCTAATAATCTTACTCATCATATCAGTCAATCACTTGAAAAATATAACTTGGTTACCGCCACCAGATCTATCGAACCGTTTGTCAACGATTTATCACGCTGGTATATCCGCCAATCCCGCGATCGGTTTGTCTCTGGCGATACCAAAGCTCTTCAAACCCTTTGGCAAGTCATTATCCAATTCAGCCTTTCGACTGCTCCCATAATTCCTTTTATTACCGAATATTTTTGGCAAAATTTAGTTATTCCTATCGACCCAACCAAACCAGAATCCATTCATTTGGAATTTTACCCCGAAACCAAACCTATCGATCAAAAAATCACCAACGATATGTTTTTAATCCAACAAATCTGTGAACAAGGAAATATGATTCGTAAAACCAAACAAATTAGTACCCGCCAACCACTATCACTGCTAACAGTTTCTTCGTCTCAAAATTTGAAACTTAACCAAGACTTAATTGAAATCATCAAAAACGAAATCAATGTCAAAGATATTAAATTTATCAAATCCAACAAAAGTTTAACCATTGATTTGGATACCAACATTACTCCCCAACTAAAAGCTGAAGGTGATGCCCGAGATCTAGTCAGACAAATCCAAAATCTACGAAAAGAATTAAACCTTAATCTTAAAGACAAAATCAACATTTATTCACCAAATTGGCCTTCAGATTTTGAGGCTGAAATCAAATCTAAAACTCTAGCTGAATCTATCACTAAAGCTGATCAACTAAAAATCGAAAAAGTCAGCTAAAATTTATTAATGTCTAAATCTCCTTGGTTACCAGTTTTAATCAGCCTAGTTTTTTTATTTGCTATCAATATTCTTATGGTCAGCTCTCTGGCACCAAATTTAGTCAAAAAACAACTTATCGCCTGGATTATCGGTTTAATCTTGTTTTTTATCGGTCGTCAAATAAATCCTAAACAAATTTCTTCCTCTAAACGACTAATCTTCTTTACTAGTTGCGCTCTGCTTTTACTTCCTATCGTTCTAAATTCTATCACTCGAGGTTCCTGTCGCTGGATTGATCTTGGTTTCGTTTCTATTCAACCTTCAGAGATTGTCAAACCCTGGTTATTACTATTTTTAAGCAATACCAAATTTCCTCTCCTTCACCTTATCCCTGTCGGCATAATCGCTCTCCAACCTGACCTTGGCAGTGCTTTATCAGTTTTATTTCTCATGGCTCCAATTATTATTTATAATCCAAAATTCCTTAAAATTTCTCTAGTTATTACCACTATTTTTTTAGTTATCTCGCCCATGATTTATAACTTCGCTCTTCATGATTACCAAAAAGAAAGAATTGTTACTTTTCTCAATCCTGCCTCAGATCCACTCGATAAAGGTTACAATGTTATTCAGTCAAAAATAGCCATTGGCTCTGGCGGCTTTCTTGGCAAAGGTTACAAAAAAGGGACACAAGGACAACTTTTGTTCCTCCCCGAAAAACACACTGATTTTATGTTTGCTGCCACTGCCGAAGAACTTGGTTTTGTTGGTATATTTATCATTTTAACCGCCTACTATTTTCTTATCAAAACTCTTTTAGACAAAGCCTTTCTGGTTCGCAATAACCGGGTTCTATTTTTATTTACTCTCGGCATTACTCTTCAAATTTGGATGCAGGTTTTTGTTAATATCGGAATGAATATCGGTATTCTTCCTATCACCGGAATTCCTCTACCATTCCTTTCCGTCGGTGGATCATCTATTTTAACCCTGCTTTTTTCCATCGGTATCATCTATTCCTCATAATCTTGTCAACCTTTTTTCCTGTGTTATACTACAAAAGTATGAAATACGCCGTTATTGCCCTTTCTGGTTCTCAATTTAAAGTTACTGAAAACCAGAAACTATCTACCAACAATCTCAATCTAAAAGAAGGTAATAAAAGCAGTACTAATCAAGTCCTGCTAGTCGCCGACGACAAGAATATTAAAGTCGGTACTCCAATTGTCAAAGGTGCTACTGTTGATTTTACTGTTCTCAAAAATTATAAAGGTAAAAAAGTTCGTGTTTTCCGATACAAAGCTAAATCAAGATATCGCAAAACTAAAGGTTTCCGACCCCAACTAACCGAAATTCAGATTTCAAAAATTAATTTTTAATCCACGATCTACGATAATTTATGGCACATACAAAATCACAAGGTAAAACCAATCAAAAATCTAATCGCCCTGGTCAAAGACGCGGTGTCAAAAAATTCGGTGGTCAAAGAGCTGAAGTTGGCCAAATTATTGTTAGACAAGTTGGTTCTAGCTTTCACGCCGGTAAAGGCACTAAACTTGGCAAAGATTACACTATCTATGCCATCAAACCTGGTCTGGTAAAATTTTTCAAAAGAATGGGTAAAAGGTTTGTTTCAGTCACTAAAAAATAACTGATTGATTTCTTTTGACACAGTTTATCACTCTTTTTTCACGGATGTTTTCATAGTAACCTTTATCTATGAAACAAATCACTCAAATACCTACTAATCAACTTGAACCTAATCCACTTCAACCCCGCGGTATTATCTCTCCAGAATCAATTTCCGAATTGGTCGAATCTATCAAAGAACATGGTATTTTAGAACCACTAATCATTGCTAAAACTCCCGCCGGTTATCAAATTATTGCTGGCGAACGCCGCTGGCGGGCTGCTAGAATTCTTAAACTCGAATACGTCCCAGCCATCATCAAACAAACCAATCCTCAACAAATGTTAGAGATGGCCATTGTTGAAAATGTTCAAAGAAAAGATCTAAATCCTATCGAAAGAGCTAAAGCCTTCCTTAGACTCAAAGACGAATTTAATTTTGATAATCACCAAATTGCCAAAAAAGTCAGCAAAAGCGTCCCTTATGTCATCAATTGTCTTAAACTTCTAACCCTACCAGATGCTATTAAAGATGGTCTTTTGTCTGAACTTATTAGTGAAGGTCATGCTCGAGCCTTATCTAGTATTGGTGATACTCGGTTAATGATTGAAGCCTACAAAATTGTCCTCAAAGAAAAAGCTTCTGTTAGACGAACCGAAGATATTGCCAGAAGGATGAAGAAAAAAATTGAAGAAGGTTCTGTACCTATTACTAAAGAAAATATTCCTCAGTTCCTCAAATCTCGACTAGACAATATCAGTCTTGATATGAAAAGTTTTTTCAACGATACCACTACCCATGTCAAAATCACCCAAACCAACGTTGCTACCCAAGTAACTTTCCAATTCAAAGGCACTGTCGATCAAAGATTTAACAATCTCAAAGATTTATACAAACAAATCTGTCAAAAAGATCTTACTGATCCTAAAACTAAAACCTAACCTTAGGAACCATCTCGATAGCACTAATTGGCCAATATTTCATAAACGCTTTACCTATAATCAAGCTCCTATCAATCGGTCCAAACTCACGACTATCCCTAGAATTAGGTCGATTATCACCAAAACATAAATATTGTCCATCTGGAACTACTCGCTCTACCCCCTCCTTCATATAATCACCTGGTGAGGTATATACCATCTCTGGCAAAAAATCCTGGACCAACTTTTGTCCGTTTACATAAACATCACCCTTAGATACCATCACTTTATCTCCTGGAACTCCAATAACTCTCTTAATATATTCACACTCATCTGCAGCACATGGCTCAGACGGAGGTGCCTTAAAAATAACTACATCACCCCGTTCTGGCTGACCCACTTGATAAGATATTTTTTCCGTCAGTAAATATTCTTTATCCTTAAAATTTGGAAACATTGATGTTCCTTTAACTTCGTTTGGTTGGGCTACAAACAAATATAGAAGTACAAACACCGACAAAGCCAACACAATTGACTGAATAAACTCCAACAGAAAATTACCAAAACTAAAACCACCTTGACTCAAATATTTACTTTTCATACTCAAAATTCTAACTTATTCCCCAAAAAAAAGATAGATTCTGTTTATTTTTTTACAAGTTTTACCCATCATAAGTTATAATAAGCATATTCGGTTGTTTAGCTCAGCTGGTTAGAGCGCTTCGTTCACATCGAAGAGGTCAGAGGTCCGAATCCTCTAACAACCACAAATTAACGCACCACTAGCATGTCAAAGAGTAATTTATTAACAACGATAGTAATTATAAATACTTTCCAAAATCTCTTAAATTAATTAATAAATATCTCAAAAAGATGATTATTATCTAAATCTTTTAATAAAAAAATATCAAAAAAAAAATAAATATAATTCAAAGTATAATATTCTTATTAATATTCAACTTTGAAGAAACTATACTTAAAATTTGTCAACACATAAACCATGATCCAAAATAAAACTACTAATATTTCCCTTATCCTCATAGTTAAAAACGAAGCAGAAAATATCAAAAAAAACTTTGACTGGCTTAAGAAATGTCACGCCGTCAATGAAATAATTGTTGTTGACGACTATTCTACCGATCAAACCACCGCTATAGCAAAAAAACTCGCTTCAAAATATAGAAAAGTCAAGGTTTTTTCTAGAAAGTTAGATCAGAATTTCGCCTCTCAACGAAACTTTGCCATTTCTAAAACTACCAACAATTGGATTCTCTGGTTAGACGCCGACGAAAAACCAAGCCAAAAATTAATCCGATTCTTCAATCATTTCGATAAAAACAAATATAAAGCTTATTCCTTCAAACGTCAAGATATTTTTTTAAACCACACTCTTAAACACGGCGAAAACGCTTCATTAAATTTTACTCGATTATTTAGTAAAAACTACGGCTCTTTTTTTGGTCGAGTTCATGAAATTTGGAAAACCAAAAAAATTACCAAAAATACCAATTTAATCATCTATCATTATTCTCACCCGACAGTTAAATCTTTAATCCAAAAAATAAACTTTTATACCGATATTCGAGCTAAAGAATTGTTCGATCAAGGTATAAAAACTAATATGTTTCAAATAATTTTTTATCCTATTGGTAAATTTTTTCAAAATTACTTTTTCAGATTAGGCTTTCTTGACGGCACCCCAGGAATTATTATGTCTTTATGTATGAGCTTTCATGTCTTCCTTAACAAGGCTAAACTATGGCATTTATTCAAACAACAGTCCTAGGCCTAACTATTTTTGCTTTTTTTATCGGTCAGATAGCTAGACTAAATTTATTCAACCTTCAATTTCCCTTAATCGACATTGCTATTGTATTTTTAAGTTTGATTAATTTTATTAACCATCTTACCAGTAAAAAACTAAAAAATAACAATAAATTTTTTACTTATTTTTTAATTTTTGCCTGGACCACTCTTGGAATTACCACTATTAAGTACAACATAAACTCTCTTCGACCAACTTTTTATCTAGTCAGATTAACCTCTATTCTATCTCTAATTATTTTTCCCCCACAAATTAATAAAAAAACTAAAAATTTCTTTTACTTAGCGCTTTTTGCCAATATTATCTTTGGGCTCATTCAATATCTCTTTTGGCCAGATTTCACCTACTTTGATGTTTACCAATGGGATCCTCATTTATACCGTTTAGTCAGTACTTTTTTTGACCCCACTTTTACCGGCCTAATTTATCTTTTCTTTATCATCACCGTCTTTCTTAATCAAAATTTCCCTTATCGCTTACCTATACTAACAAT
The DNA here is from genome assembly GCA_017991615.1 of Candidatus Shapirobacteria bacterium. Taxonomy (GTDB): domain Bacteria; phylum Patescibacteriota; class Microgenomatia; order UBA12405; family UBA12405; genus WARW01. The sequence goes on along the minus strand of JAGOQF010000001.1, from coordinate 74,607 downwards.
TTCTTATCTGGCCATGATTCTCACTTACAGTCGAGCCACCTACCTTTGCTTTTTATTAGCTTTTGCCTTCATTTCCCACAAAACAAAAAAACCAAAAATATTTTTATTTAGTCTTTTGATTATCACTCTTAGTCTCTTTTTACTTCCTCGACGCCCAGGAGAGGGGACTAAACTGGAAAGAACTTCCTCTATTATTGCCAAAATTGAAAACTATCATGAAGGCATCAATCTGTTTATCAAATCACCTCTGATCGGTTTTGGTTACAACCACATTCCTTTTGTTAGAAATAATAAAAACCCCATTTCCCACGCCAATTCCGGCTTCGACGGTAGTATTTTAACTCTATTGGTTACTACTGGACTAATCGGTACCACTTTATTTATCCTCGGTCTAAAACAACTTTATATCCAATCAAACCTACTAAAACAAACTTTTATTTGGACAATCTTATTACATTCCCTTTTTGCCAATTCTCTACTATACCCTTGGATACTATTATCTCTAATTCTTTTTTAAAGGCTGTAGGTAATCGAAATTTTTTTCTTGGTTGAATTGCCGGCTAAATCAGTTGATGTAATTTCCAAATCGTTTTTACCCATATTCAACTGCCACTTCAACTTAAAATTTCCTTCACTATCAACGGTTGTAATCCGATTATTTATCGACACACTGCACCCCGGTTCTGTCTTTCCTACAATATCAAAATCGGCATAATCTATATTCAAACTTTCCTCACTCGGATTAGTCAACAACAACTCCGGTGGCTCATTGTCATAAACAACAGTTATAGTTTTTGAATCATCACCACTACCAGATTTTTCTGTACTAGCCACCGCCGTAAACTCATTTTTACCTTCATCCAAAGGAATCTTATCAAATTCAAAATCACCATTTTCCGTCACCTCAGTTGTCCCTATTGATACTTGATTTTTCATCAGTTCCACCGTTACTTTAGACTCAGCAAACCCAGTTATTTTTATAGTCGCACTGTTAGTTGCTTCATAGGGTAACACTAATCTTGGCGCCAACGGCGGCAAAACTTTTTCTTCCACTTCAACTGATTTTTTAACCTTACCCTCACCCAACAAAATCGAAAACTTAATCAAAAGTGGCAAACCAAATACCAATAATACAATCACCAAAATTACCGTCAACAAACCCAAAACCACTGTCTTTTTTGTTATCTGCTCTTCAGCCTGTCTTTCAAGTCTAGAGCGTTTAAACTCTGCCATAACTGTATCCTATTTTATCAGAGCCGAAGGGGAGAGTCGAACTCCCGACCCTAGCTTTACGAAAGCCATGCTCTACCAACTGAGCTACTTCGGCCTTGAGCGGCTAGAGGGAATCGAACCCTCAACATATCCTTGGGAAGGACACATTTTACCATTAAACTATAGCCGCACTCAAAACATTTTAACACGCAGCTTAGTTTATCTGAGGAATACTGATCATCATCCCAATTTCCAAACCATTGGGATTATAAATCTTTGATTTATTCTCTTCCCAAATTTTTACCCACTGATAACCATCACCATAAGCCCTCACCGCTATTTTCCACAAACTATCTCCTCTAACCACTTTATATTCACTACCCACCAAAATTTTATCTACCTCAATTTTCTCAGTCACCTCCACTTCTGGCAAAACAATCTTCTGCCCCACCTCAATCACTGATGGATTTTTTATATTATTAGCTTTAGCAATTTCTGTCCAAGCATAACCGTTATTATATTTTTTTTCGGCTATTTTCCACAAACTATCTCCCAATTCCACCTCATAAAAATCAGATCTATCACCGTCACTTTTATCACTTAAACTAATATCACTTGACCCCGGAATATTAATATTCCCTTTATTTTTTTGAAAATAACTAAAAATTAATCCTCCAACCACCACCACAATTATCAAACCCAAAAACATACTCACAATTTCCTCAGTTGACTTAAAATATTTTTTTCGGATATCAGAAAATTTCATAAAAACTAGTATAATAATTAATTATAAATTAAACCTAATTTACACCATTTTGGAACGAATTGCAATATCATCCATAAATGATTTGTCCAACCTTCCAACAAATCTACGCATATTCTCCGCAAATGCATCCAACAGATCATAATTTATCCTATAAATTCTTTGTTTTCCCACTACTTTAAAATAAACTAATCCTGATTTTCTCAAAATAGACAAATGATTTGATAATGTCGCTTGCCTAATCTCAAAACTAGTCAATAATTCATTCACCGACATCTCTCTATCTTTTAATAAGGTTAGTATTTTTCGTCTATTTTTATCTGCCAATGCCTTAAATATTTTATCCATACCTACATTATATAGATAAATATCAATATATTCAATACCTATCTATTACTTGATTATTAACCAAATATTATAGAAAATACCCTAATATGAAAAACTTTGACAACAAACAAGAACAAACTTTAGTTATTGTTAAACCTGACGGTGTCCAACGCGGCCTGATAGGGGATGTTATCCACCGCTACGAACAATGCGGTCTCAAACTAGTCGGCCTTAAAATGCTTATCCCTACCAAAAAATTAACCCTCGATCATTATTCTATCGATCCAGATTGGGCTATCAAAAGCGGCACTAAAACTTTTGAATCATACAAAGCCAAAGGATTACCCCTCCCTGGAAAAGACCCAGTTGAGTTTGCTGAAGGTATTCGTCGCAAACTTATGGATTTTATGAGTAGTGGACCAGTAGTTGCTATGATTTGGCAAGGGATGGGAGCTGTAGCTGTTGTTCGCAAAATAACCGGTTCCACTGAACCTCTCACTTCTGCTCCCGGCACCATTCGCGGCGATTATACTATCGATTCTTACACCTCTGCTGATGCTGACGCCAGAGCCGTCAGAAATATTATTCACGCCTCTGGCTCTGTTGAAGAAGCCGCCAAAGAAATTCCCATTTGGTTTGACAAAAAAGAAATCCTCAATTATCGTCTGGTTGCCGAAGAAATCATCTATGACGTCAATCTTGACGGCATTTTGGAATAAATTTTTCCAAAAAGAAGGCGGCTAACGTAACTAAGATATAAATATATCATTAGTAGCGCCAACCGCCAACCTTTTAAATCAAACACTTTAATTCTGAAAAATTTATCTCCTTTCTGAGATATTTTTGTAAATTGAGATGAATATTATTCCAATTCAAAAATCGATCTTTTAATTTTGGGTTTTTGTCAATTTTATAACTCTCTTCAAAAAGATTAAGTAAAGAATTTAGGTCTTTCTCTAAAATAATCGCATCCTGTACACTCAAACACTGACCAGATTTAACAATAACCAATCTTTTATTCAAATCTCTTTCCAAGTCAGATAAAATCCTTAATCTTTTTATAATCAACCAAATTATCGCAATCAAAACAACTACCACTGAACCAATCAAAATTATCCATACCAAACAAGAAATAAGTCTCTGTTGGCAATAATTTAACGCCAAACCCATCTATTATCCCTCCTTCTCCTAAGAATTATAGGTCTATGACATTCACACCTTGACCTATATAACATCTCCTTCCATTCTTCCATCTTTCTATCATAATCTCTTGGAATGTAAACATTTTTATCGTTCTTCTCCTGTCTATATTCCATAATCGAAAAAACAATCACCCACAAAAGACCAATCACTACTATGACCAAAAAACCACTCATATCATTTCTCCTTTTTTTTGATTTAAAAGGGCTTTATACAAAGGCTCTTTTGAACGCTTCGTCCAAACGCCATTATTTTCTTTAATATAGCTAAAACCACTATATTATTATCCTATAATATCATTATTTATCGATTTTGTCAACAAAATAACAAACTACCATTTAACAATCACCCACATGATAAAATCTTTTATGAACGAAATTAAAAGAGATTTTATAAATTCAGAAAACAAATCCCATATCATTTTAAACAAAACCCAACCTGAATTAGTTCCCTGCATTGAAGACACATCAATAATAGAAAAAAGACATTTACCACAAATTATCGAATTAACTAAAAAAGCTAGAAAAGAAAGACGCGACCTTTCTTTTGCACTTAGTGGAAATTTACAACCAGATAAACAAATTTTTCCAGTTGATTTAATTCCTCCAACTGGATATCCAGAAACAATTCACCTCCTTAATGGATTTTCAAAACCATGGAATACTAATGTTGATATTAATCACCTAATAACTAATTATCCAAATGATCGGTGGAAATTCTACTTATCAATGGAAAACAAAACGACAGAACAAAGAAAGAAAATAAATTTGTTTTTTTTAGAATTTGCCAAAAGATGTACCGAAAAAAAAGTGGCACTTCTAACAAAAAACGAAGACCATCCTTATGACAATCCAGACGTATATACTTGGCAACCAATAACTATGGCTCGTATTTTAAAAGATCTATATCAAGACCAAAAATTTTCCGAAATTTGGTCTAGTGTAAATCACCCCTTTCAAAGACCAATCCCTGGTATATCTGAAAATCATATTGGATTAGTCCAAGAACCCATAGCCGGTTTAAATGGTTATACTCACTCAGCTAGAATGGCGATACTGGGTAACACCATACTCAAACTATTACCTTTATACGACAATAAACTTAAACTTCACGTTTTTGTGCAAGCATGTTACCAAGCTGGAGTTAGGCCAACCGAACCTTGGAGAATTTCAGAATCTGCTTTGTCCACTAATAATAAAGAAATATATGAACGCCACGGAGTAAAAGCCTAAAAAACTTACTAAAAATCCCCTGAAATAACGAATTAAAGTTTTTCCATTTAATCAAAATATAGATTTACTTTATGTAATATCTCTAAATCTTAACTTAAACTTTTGTAATAACTCTATATCCCCAGAATGAAATCCCTCATTATTAATAGCATCATCAATACTCATTTTCACCACCTTATTACCTTCATTTACTCTCGTTTTAAATAATTTTGCCGTTATTGGAGACAAAAATACATACAGTTTAATTAACCAACCTTTATATTTTCCGTCAGTCGGATAAAATTTATGTTCAGTCCATAGTTTTAAACTATCTGGTATGTATCCCAACTCCTCTTTTAATTCTCTTCTTATAGCCATTTGTGGTGATTCATTAGGCTCAATACCCCCTCCAAAATATCCATATTTTTCACCTATCTTAGAATGTAAACCTCTTTCTTGAACAGCAACATTACCATTAGTGTCATAAAAAATTACAATCGAAACTTCCCTTTTTGCCATAAACACATTATATATTAAAAATCCAGTAACAATTGTATAATCCAAGCAGTGAACAATATTTATAAAAAAGCCCTGGATCAAGTTATTTTTCTCTATTCCAAATATTCAACTGAACATCGAGCCAACACTCAACCATTTCACCTTATTTATTACTAAACCAACAAATTGACAACCAAACTTACGATAGTAAAAAACTAGAAATTGAAACTGAAATTACCGCACTTGAAAATCAAAAAAACCACTCAAAATTTAATGACCTTAATACAATCTTGGAACTTTTAAAAAAATTTAAAAACACCGCTATTTCCCTCAAAAAAATGTATGACTCTGGCGATAGGGAAGTAAAAGACAATTTACTAAAATCAACACTTTGGAACGCTACAATAGAAAATCAAAAACTTCAAAAGGTTACGTATAAACAACCATTTTCTTATCTCGAAAATATGGGGAAAAATGACGATTTTTCAGTATGGCGGACAATATGGGACAAAATTAGAATAGATTTATTTGTAAACAAATAGATATAAATTATTTTTTACACTTAAACATTAAAAAATGACATAAATTGCAATTATCTTTTCTCAAATAATCCTTAAACACTATATTCAATAAATGAATACCAAAAAAACAATTTTTAACTTCAATATCTTTAAATCCTATTTCCTTCAACATAACTACAATTTGTTGGGAGTTAAATTCTTGAATATGAGTGCAATCTCCCAATTCAATCGTAGATCCTAAAGTGACAGGAAAATGTAGTTTATTAAAAATTAATTTAATTATATTAGCTGGTCTTAATAAATTTGGAGTTCCAAATATCAAAAACCCATCCTTTTTTAAAACCCTAAATTGCTCCGATAAAAATAAATGAGGTTTCTTAGTATGTTCAATCACATCTTGATGAAAAATTAAATCAAACGAATTACTTTTAAACGGTAGTTTTCCCTCTGGGATTACTCTTTTAAATTTCCAATCTCCAATTCTTCTTAAAATTTCAACATCATTTTTTCTAACTGGATTTTCAATCACATCTGTCGCTACTATTTTTCTAATAGTTTTATTATGTAAAAAAGCCAAATAATCCCAAATACCATTCCCAACAGACACAGATAAAACAATTGAATTTTTAGATAACTTTAGTTTCTTTATCCAGTTTAAAAATGTCTGTCTTTGAATCTTTTCAACTTCAGACATATTAAACTCATTCAATCTTTCAAGTAGGGAATTTATATGCGGTATATTTTTAGTATTAATTTCCTTAAATACCATAATTTAATATAAAAATACGAAATATATTTCCTGTTGTAATAGTGACATTTATGTCAGATTGTGTCAATGGCAAATATTTATCAGAAGTTTGGCGAAAGAATTAGAGAATTAAGAAAAGAAAACGGATTATCACAAGAACAATTGGCAGAGAAAATTTACAGAGATCCTAGAACAGTAGTAGCTATTGAAAACGGCAAAAGAAATCCAACATTAAATACAATTGATAAATTAGCTAAAGCCCTAAAAACCAACATCAGAGATTTGTTTTCTTAATTTCTCCCTAAACTCACCCCCAACCTTAAAAGTCGTCCTCACGTCCGGCCGCGCCGGACGGCGTGAGATAATACGACTTTGGGTTGGGGTGATTTATAAAAGCCAACGGAAACACTTTATTGCTTATGGAGTCTATGGGCACAATGATACCCTTTGATATAATTTATCCATGCTTAAATCCTACATAAATCAAATATTAACCACTGGATGGACCCCAAAAACAGTCGATCTCTTATTAACAACAATCCCTAAAAATGATAAGTCAATGGCAACACTTTGCAATACAAAAATCTATACAAAATGTAAATTTACATACCAACAATACTTATTTATATACAAATTAATACTTTCAAAAACAATAGAAATTTTAGATTGTGTTCTAAAAGATAATCAAAACATATTTATTAAACCAAATCGAGATATTAACATAGCCTATCCTCTATTTCTATTTGTATTAAAAGAAATTGGCTTTAAGAGAGGTAAGTTCCTAAGTCAAATAATGGATAAAGATATAACCTTCGATGAGATTCCTAACTTATTAGGAGATCCAAAAACTATGATTGGTAATTGGGTAAATAATCGAGCAAATTACTTAAATTTTCAAGGAGATATAGAAACTTTGTTTGCTATAAACGGTAGTAAAAAATTTCCGATACCAACTAGAATTGAGTTTATTTTAGAAGAAACAGACAAGGCTTTAGAAAAACAAAAATCACAATATTCACCAATCAAAACAAATGGAATTCGTTTAAAGAACAACATCTTATCGTTTAATAAAAAAGAGATAACCTTTAAAAAAGGCAGTATAAGATTAAAAATAATTAAATTACTGATTAAAAATAATCAAGGTATTAGTTCAAAAGACATTAGAAAAAAACTCGAAATGAATCATTATCTTTTTAAAACCAATATTCGTCAAATAAAAAATAGAATCAAAAATATAAAACTTACGATAAAACACGATGAAAATAAAAAAGTTTATCTTCTAACAACACTCTAAAAACTACCCCCTTTTCATACCCCAAATTACGAATAAAAAAACAGTTTGAAGCTACCCCTAGTAAAGCTCTTATTCTTCCGTCATGTCAGTATTGGCAGAAGAAAAATTAAGACAAATATTCAAAGATCGATTCCCAGAGATTAATCTGTCGAAAAAAGATTTTGAAGAATGTAGACAATCCTTAATTTATTTAGGTAAAGCCATTTGTATCTCCTCATTCAAAAAAAGGAGGTTCAAATGAGCATTCGAAACAAAATTTCTGGCGCCAGTCCAAAGAGTCTCAACCCTAGACTTGATTATACCGTCACAAATAAGAAAAAAATATTCGATGTAATTTATAAAACAGATCCAATTACATCGGTAAATACTAAAGTTATCCTTTGTGGTCATCATATCGAAATTTACCAATATGAAAAACCATTACTTATAAACAAACCACCAAAAGAAAAAGTAAAGAAAAATAGAGAACCACGACCATATGATTTTGATGTTTTTATTAGCAGAAAAGAGGAATACAGAGAACGAACTAAAACTAGAGTTATTGGTCAAGTAAGAAGATTGATTGAATCAAATTTCAATAAAGATTCTGTTTTTCTCACATTAACTTTTGATAATAAAAATAATTTCGACATTACTGATTTAAAAATTTGTAACCTCAAGTTTCATAATTTTATGGTAAGTCTTAAAAATAATTTTAAAAATTTAAATTTAAAATACTTAGCTGTTCCAGAATTTCAAAAAAGAGGAGCTGTTCATTACCATCTAATAATCAACGTTCCTTTTATTGAGAAAAAAATCGTTAAAAAACTTTGGAAATATGGTTTTATTAAACTCAAAGATATCTATTATATCGAAGGAATGGGAAGCTATTTTACTAAATATTTAACTAAAAATAGCAATGATCCAAGACTTTATGGAAGAAGATCCTTTTTTACTTCTAAAGGACTTAAGAAACCTAAAATTAAATATGGAGATTTCGCTGAAAAAATAATTGAAAGGTTAAATCAAAAAAAGATTACCCCTTACTTCAAAAGTGAATATACAAGTCAATTCAACGGTAATGTAAAATATACTAGGTTTTATATAAAAGAAGCAATCTAAATGAAATATTTTTCCTACTGTCGAAAATCATCAGAGGACGAGTCACATCAAACTCAATCAATAGAAACCCAAAAAAGAATTCTCAACGAATTTTCTAAAACCAATAATCTCGAAATAATTGAAACTTTTATTGAAACTAAAAGTGCTAAAGATGACGGTAATAGACCTGAGTTTGAAAAAATGTTAGACAAATTTCAAAAAGGAGAAGCCGAAGGTCTTCTTGTCTGTCATATAGACCGAATTAGTCGAAATTGGATAGAAGCAGGACAGATAAGCAAATTACATGATTTGGGTATCATTAAAGAAATCAGAACTCCTGCAAAAACCTACAATACTCCCAACGATATGTTTATGATGGGAATTGAGTTAGCTTCAGCAACATATTATTCTCGAAATCTTTCACAAAGAGTTAAAGAGGGGATTGAAACCAAACTTAAAAAAGGTGAATACGGCGCCCCTGCTCCTCTTGGCTACAAAAACAAAAACGGGAATATTATTCCCAACAAAAATAATTCACATTTCATTAAAGAAATCTTTAAACTTTACACCACCGGCGATTATTCTATTAGCCAAATCACTAATAAACTTTATTTAGAGGGTTTTAGAACCTACAGAGCTAACAAAAAGGTCCACAGGTCAGTAATTCACCGAATTCTAACCAATCCTCTTTACTGTGGCATAATAGTCAGCAAGGGTAAAGAATATCAAGGTAGCTTTAAACCTTTAATTTCCAGATCTCTATTTACTAAAGCACAATATCTGTTAAATAGAAGCAATCACCAAAAAAAACAAAAACATAATTTTCTCTTTAGCAATTATCTGACCTGTAATAAATGTAACTGTAAATTAACTGCCACCATAAAAAAGGGAAAACACGTTTACTACTACTGCACTAACAGTCGTCACAATTGTGATCAACACCTAAAATACCTAACCGAAAAATCCGTTGATATTCTCATGTCCCAAATTATGTCTAAAATCACCATAGACCCAGAAATAGCAGAATTATCTTTAAATCTATACATAGACGATCTAAAAAGAGGAAATTCAAATAAAACCATCATTGATCAAACCATCGACAATCAAATTAATAATTTGAATAAAAAGAAAAATAGACTACTTGATTTATTACTAAACCAACAAATTGACAACCAAACTTACGATAGTAAAAAACTAGAAATTGAAACTGAAATTACCGCACTTGAAAATCAAAAAAACCACTCAAAATTTAATGACCTTAATACAATCTTGGAACTTTTAAAAAAATTTAAAAACACCGCTATTTCCCTCAAAAAAATGTATGACTCTGGCGATAGGGAAGTAAAAGACAATTTACTAAAATCAACACTTTGGAACGCTACAATAGAAAATCAAAAACTTCAAAAGGTTACGTATAAACAACCATTTTCTTATCTCGAAAATATGGGGAAAAATGACGATTTTTCAGTATGGCGGGCCCGATGGGATTCGAACCCACGATCTTCCGCGTGACAGGCGGATGTGCTAGACCGCTGCACCACGAGCCCTTGGTCTAAAACTTCTGTTAATATACCAAAAACTTCCTTTTTAAACAACGTTATAATCAATTATGACCAAAATCAAAAAGATTTATTCCAACGCTGAAATCGCCGAAATTCTCCAAAATATTGCCACCGCCTACGAAATCAAAAATAAAAACTTTTTTCGAATCCGCTCCTATCAAGATGCCGCCGACACTATTTTAACCTACCCAAAATCAGTCCACTCCCTCTGGCAAAAAGATCCCAAACTACTGGATGATATCCCTGGTATTGGTCCCAATATCTTTTCCAAAATCGTTTATTTGTTTGAAACTGGTAAACTTCATCCCCACATTATCCGTGCCTTCAAAAATATTTCTCCCATAGTTTTTACTTTTACCAAAATCAATGGCATCGGTCCCAAAATCGCCCACACCCTAACCAAAAAACTTAAATTTTCCCAAGATCCCATCAAAGCTCTAAATCAACTAACAATTTATGCCCAAAAAGGCAAAATCAGAAATTTACCTAGGTTTGGCATTAAATCAGAAAAAATGATTTTAGATAACACCTTGGCTTTTTTAGGTCGTCACCGCCGTCTAAGCTATCAAGAAGCCAAAACTGCCGCTGATAAAATCATTAATTATTTACATAAAAAATTTCCTCACATTGAAATCGAAGCTCTGGGAAGCCTTCGCCGTCAAACCAAAACCGTCGGTGATATTGATTTAGCTGCCAAATCAACCCAAACCAAAGATATTTTGGATTATTTTTTGACTTACCCCAAAAATATTCAAACCATCAACCGCGGACCCAAAAAAGCTTCCATCAGAATTTATCCTGATATCAGAGTTGATCTTATGATCCAACCGTCAAAAAACTTTTATTCTCTGGTTCAACATTTTACCGGCTCCAAACAACATAATATTCTTTTGAGGAAATATGCCCTGTCTTTAGGTTTATCAATTTCAGAATACGGTATAAAAGACCTTAAAACCGGTAAGATCAATACATTTACTTCCGAAGAAAAATTATATAATTTTCTCAAACTTTGTTTTATTCCACCCCAAAATCGGACCGGCACTACCGAAATCGAAACCGCTCAAAAATGCTATAATCAATTGTTAAAGATTAAATCTAAAAAATGATATTTTATCTCTTAGGCATCATTATTATCCTGACTCTTGTTTTAGTTTCTTTTTACAACAAACTCAAACGTCTCCAGGTTCTCATCAAAGCCTCCGTTCAGGAAATTGGCAATCAACTCAAACGTCAAGCAAACCTTATTCCCAATCTGGTCGACTCTGTCAAAGGTTATATGAAACACGAAAAAGGTATTTTTGACCAATTAACTGATGCTAGAAAATCAATTGAATCCGCCATTAACAATAACGACCCAAAATTTATTGATAAAGCTCAAGCCAGCCTAAACAAAGCTTTGTCAGGACTCAAAGTTGTCGTTGAAAGTAACCCTCAAATTCAAACCTCCGGTCTGGTTAATAATCTCATGGACGAACTCCGCGACACCGCCGATAAACTTATGTATGCTCGTCGAACCTTAATTGATCTCAGCGCCGACTACAATACTGCCATTGTTACCATTCCTGGTGTCTGGGTGGCTCAAATATTCGGCTTCAAAGAAGAAAAGGGATTAAATACTCCTGATGACAAAAATCAACTTGAAGTCTCCTCAGAAGATATGAAAAATCCCAAAGTAAATCTCTAATGGCCAATTTTTATCAACAAATAAACAATAATAAGATCCGTTCCGGGTTTGTTCTAACTCTGTTTGTCGCCTTCATTTTAGTTGCTGCTTATTTTATTACTGTTTCTTTTAATCTCGATAACGGTTTAATTATTGGTGCCTTAATTTTCTCTATTATTTCTTCACTTTCTAGTTATTTTATCGGCGATAAGATGGTTTTAAACCTTAATGGCGCCAAACCTGCCGACAAAAAAAGCCATTTTGATCTTTATACCGTTGTCGAAAATCTTAGCCAAGTTAATCAGACTCCAATTCCTAAAGCCTATGTTATCGACAGCCCCGCTCTAAATGCTTTTGCCACCGGTCGCAACCCTCAACATGCTTCTATTTGTGTCACTACCGGTCTGTTAAATGAACTTAATCGCACTGAACTTGAAGGTGTTGTTGCCCACGAACTCTCTCATATCAAAAATTATGACACCTTATTAATGACCCTGGTTAGTGTTTTAATCGGCAGCTTATCTATCCTTATTGATTTTACTACTAGATACTCTTTCTTTTCTGGTTCCCGCCGTCGCGACGACGACAAACAAGAAAATGGTCTTCTGGGTATTATCGGTATGATTCTAGTTATCTTTGCTCCTATTATTGCTCAATTGATTCAACTTGCCATTTCCCGCCGCCGCGAATTTCTTGCCGACGCTTCCGCTGTTAAACTTACTCGTCAACCTAAAGGCCTTATCAATGCTCTCGTTAAAATTTCCTCCGACCATAATCAACTGCAAACCGCTTCCACCGCCACCACCTCACTTTATATTAGTAATCCTTTTAAAAACAATAAAATTGCCAGCTTGTTTTCTACCCACCCCCCGATAGAAGACCGGATCAAGGCTCTCAGTCAAATGCTTTGATCAAAAACTTTATCTATTTTAAACTCTGTAACTTGATAAACTAATCTATGTCTTTTGTTCATCTTCATGTTCATACCGAATACTCTCTTTTAGACGGTTTAAACAAAATCAAAAATCTTGTCTCCACTATCAAAGATATGGGAATGAATTCTTTGGCTATCACCGACCATGGCAATATGTACGGCGCCATCGAATTTTATAAAGCTTGTCAAAAAGCTGACATCAAACCTATTATTGGTTGTGAAACTTATTTGGCTCCTAACGGTCGTCTTGACAAAACTTCCACCAACCGCCACAACCAACACCTTATTTTATTAGCCAAAAACCAACAAGGTTACAAAAATTTAATGAAATTAGTCAGTATCAGCCATATCGAAGGCTTTTACTATAAACCTCGTATTGATTGGGAAACTCTAAAAAAATATAGTAACGGTTTAATTTGCACCAGCGCCTGCATTGAAGGCGAGATTCCTCAATTAATTTTAAACGACAATTACGACCAAGCCAAAATCAGAGCTAAAGATTTTCAAAATTTATTTGGCGAAGACTATTACTTGGAAATCCAACGTCATCCTAACCTAGACGGCCAGGAAAAAGCTAACGAAGGTATCATCAAAATCAGCCGTGAACTAGGAATTCCCTTGGTTGCCACCAACGACGCTCACTATCTCAAAAAAGAAGATGCTTTTGCTCAAGATGTTTTGATGATGATTAATACTCAAACCACTATCAACGATTCTAAGCGTCTCACTATGATTAATATTCCTGATTTCTATATCAAATCTCCCGAAGAAATGGCCGAACAATTTGCCGATTATCCCGACGCTCTAGAAAACACTCAAAAAATCGCCGACAAATGTCAATTGGAAATTGAACTCGGTAAGTGGTATTTTCCCAAGTTTAAACTTCCCCCCAATAAAACCGCTGAAGAAACTCTTCATGATTTAGTCTTTCAACGAGCCAAGAAACATTATGGAAAATTAACTCCAGAAGTCAAAGAACGGCTTAACTATGAACTCAATGTTATCAATCCCAAAGGTTATGCCGCTTACTTTTTAATTATGTATGACTTTATCTGTTGGACCGAAAAACATAACACTCCCACCAATACTAGAGGCTCCGCTGGTGGTTGTTTGGTCGCCTTTGTCTTGGGTATTACCTCTGTTGATCCTTTAATCTATCAACTCCCTTTTGAAAGATTTCTCAACAAAGACCGTCCTTCACCGCCAGATATTGATCTCGATGTTGCCGACGATAAACGTCAAAGCATGCTTTACCATATCATTGAGCAGTATGGCCAAGACGCCGTCGCCCAAATCTGTACTTTTGGTCGAATGATGGCCAAAGGCGCCATTCGAGATACTGCTAGAGTTTTAGGATACGAATATGCTGTTGGTGACAGAATCAGTAAAATTATTCCTCTTGGTTCCCAAGGTTTCCCTATGTCTATTGACAAAGCCCTAAATACCACTCCAGAACTTAAACAAATGTATGATACTGACGCTGATGCTAAAAAAATTATTGACACCGCTAAACAAATTGAAGGCTGTGCTCGACACATCAGTGTCCACGCCTGTGCTATTGTTATTTCTCCCACTACTATCACTGATTTTTCTCCAGTTCAAACCGAAACTGGTGGTGACAAACCTATCACTCAATACGAAATGCACGCCTGTGAAGATGTTGGCTTGATTAAATATGACATTTTAGGAATCCGTAATTTATCTTTTCTAGGTCAATCAGTTTTAAACGTCAAAAAAAACCGTGGATTAGACATCGATATCCGTAAAATTCCTCTCGATAACCAGAAAACTTTTGATATGTTATCTAGCGGCAACACCATGGGAGTTTTTCAACTAGCCGGTGAAGGTATGACCAAATGGATCAAAGAACTCAAACCTAACCGAGTCGAAGACCTTATGGCCATGGTCGCTCTTTACCGCCCCGGACCTATGGCCATTATTCCCGAATATATTGCTCGCAAAAATGACCCTTCTAAAGTTTCTTATTTTGACCCAAAAATGGAAAAATTCCTTCAAAGTTCTTATGGACTTTTAGTCTATCAAGACGACTGTTTGTACACCGCCATCGAATTAGCTGGCTACAACTGGGTTGAAGTTGATAAATTTAGAAAAGCCATCGGTAAAAAAATCCCCGAAGAAATGGCTGCTCAAAAAGAAAAATTCATTTCCGGTTGTATTGCCAATGGTTATACCAAAACCAAAGCTGAAGAAATTTTTAAACTTATCGAACCATTTACTTCTTACGGTTTCAACAAAGCTCATGCCGCTTCTTATGGAATGTTAGCCTACCGTACTGCCTACATGAAAGCTAATTTTCCCGCTGAATATATGTGTGCCCTATTAACTGCCGAATCTGGTGATACCGAAACTATTACCGATGGTGTCAATGAATGCCGTCACTTAGGTATTATTGTCAATCCACCAGATATCAACAAATCCGATAGTGGTTTTGAAATGGAGAAAAATCCAGAATCACTTGAAGGCACTGCTATTCGTTTTGGTTTAAGCGCTATCAAAAATGTCGGTAATGCCGCCATCGACAATATCCTTGCTGAAAGAAACAAAAATGGTCCTTTTCTAAGCGTTAGTGACTTTTGCATCAGAGTTGATAGTCAAAAAGTTAACAAAAGAGTTTTGGAAAGCCTTATTAAAGTCGGTGCCTTAGACCAGTTCGGTGAACGCAACGCTATTTTGGCTTCCTTGGATAAAATCCGTTCTGATTGCGAAAAACTAAATTCCAAAAAAAATAGCGGTCAATTTAGTTTGTTTGACTCACCTCATGAATCCGGAGACAAAATTTCTGCTCCACCAGATCAATTTCTTAATGTTGAGCCTATGAGTGAAAGTCAACGCCTAATTATGGAAAAAGAATTGATTGGAGTCTTTGTTACCGAAAATCCTATCAATAAAATTCTTCAACCCTTCCTTGATCTTGACCTACCAAAAATCGAAGAAATCAGCCAAAAACCTAATGACTCTCCAATTAAAACTGTCGCTGTTATTAAAAAATTTAAAACTATTTTAACTAAAAAAAACAATGCCAAAATGGCCTTCGTGACCCTTGAAGATGAAACTGGTTCAATCGAAGCTGTCATTTTCCCAAAAATATACGATAAAGTATCAGATCTCTTAGAAGAAAACAAAGCTGTTTATATCGAAGGTAAAATCAATATTAGAGATGACAACCCGTCAATTTTAGTTGATGTTTTAACCAATCAAGTTCCAGAAAATAGCAGCAAATATGACTTTGTCATTAATATCCCCAAAACTGCTACTCAGAATCAACTTATGAAATTAAATAGTCTTCTAAAAAATAACCCCAACGGTCACCGCGGTTTGATTATTCTGCCAAACGGTAAAAATCTGCCGTTAAGTTATGGTGTTAACTATAATCAAGAACTCCAAGAACAAATTGATAGCATCCTCTTGTCAAATCCAAGCTAGCTTGCTAGACTACCAGAGTTTATTTTGATATAATTTCAAAGCATTTTTTAGAAACTATGGCAATAAAAATAACACACAAAGATCAGACATTTTTTGTAGGCGACACTATCAGGGTCAACTACAAAATCAAAGAAAAAGACAAAGAAAGACTTCAAGCTTTCGATGGCCTTATTTTGGCTATCAAAGGTCGTGGTGACAACAAAAACTTCACCGTCCAAAAGCAAGCCTCAGATGCTGTGGTTGTTGAAAGAATTTTCCCGATTAATTCTCCTTGGATTGATAGTATCAAAAAATTACGTGGACCAAAAACAAAAGTCCGCCGATCAAAACTATACTATCTTAGAAATCCAAAAGCTAAAACTATTTAAGTCATTTCGCACCTAAAATTTTTAAGAATTTTTAGCCTTGTCTGCCGATAGGCAGATCAGTCGGCCCGCCTGCATCAGCTATCGCTTCAGCGATTGCGAACAGGTAGAGCAGTCCCGATTTATCGGGATTGGTCGCCTGAATCAACAGATTCAGCGCTAAAGATTGCTACAAATTTAACAATCAGGGTCTTTAGCCCTGCCTGCCGGCAGGCAGGTCAGTCGGACAGCAGTCGCGATAATCTTTAATCGCATTAACAATCAGGGTCTTTAGCTCAGTCGGTAGAGCAGTTGCCTTTTAAGCAATTGGTCGCGGGTTCGAGTCCCGCAGGACCCACTCATGTCCTCTTGGGTTTACATTCTAAAATTATCAAACGGAAAATATTATATAGGCAGCACTCGCAATCTTAAACAAAGAATCTACGATCATCAAAATGGTAAAAGTGGATTTACTAGTAAATATCTTCCAGTTAAACTAAAATATAGCCAAAAATTTGATAATCATTCCGATGCTCTAAAAACCGAAAAATATCTAAAAAGCCTAAAAAGTTAAAAAATCATCAAATTAATAATTACCTCTCAAACAATTAAATTTTATAAATAAACTTGTCAGTCTGCAGGTAGAACAGTCCCGATTTATCGGGATTGGTCGCGGGTTTGGCCCCGCACAGACCCACTCATGTCAATCTATGGGTTTATACTTGGAATTTCATTAGTCGTTGGCATTGAATATTTCTATCGCCATAACCAAATCATCCCCAAAACCAAAGAAAATAAATTCATTTTTTTGCTTATCTTATCAGGCATCATTGGCGCCAGAGTTTATGGTGTTATTGCCGCCTGGAATTACTTTTCTCAAAATCCTCTCCAAATTCTAAATCTCCGGGGTGGGGGACTGGGTATCATTGGCGCTCTCAGTTTCAGTTTAATTTTTATCTACTTTTTCGCCAAAAAGAATCAACTTAAATTTCTCAAAATCACTGATACCTTAGCTCCGATTGTACCTTTATGTCAAAGTCTTGGTCGCTGGGGAAATTATTTCAACCATGAAATTTATGGCCCAAATCAACAACCAATTTGGTTATATGAATCCATTAGTCTTTTCCTTCTTTATTTAATTTTCAAAAAAATTAATCGTCATCAAACCAGTATTTATCTTATTAGTTACGGTATAATACGTTTTATATTAGAGTTTATTAGAACAGACACTATTCCTGTGTTTGTCCTAAGTTTAGCTCAAATTACAAGTTTAATTTTTATCGTCTTCGGACTAATTTTTATTAAATATGAAAATTCTCGTCATTAACCCCGGTTCCACCAGCACCAAAATTGCCCTGTTCAACAATGAAGATCTCGTTTTTGAACACAAACTCGATCATGCCATTGATCAAAACTTCCAACAACAGTTTGGTAAAATTGGCAACGTTTTTGATCAATATCCCTACCGCCTCGAACAAATTCTAAAAATTTTAACTGAAAAAAATATTACTCAACTTGATGCCGTTGTCGGTCGTGGCGGCATGTTACCTCCTATTAGTTCTGGAACTTATCAAGTAAATCAAAAAATGCTTGATGATTTACGCGACCGTCCTCAAGCCAATCATGCCTCAAATTTAGGTGCTCCTATTGCCTTAGAAATTGCCAAAAAATTCAACATCACCGATAAAGCTTTTATCGTTGACCCGGTTACTACTGACGAAATTGAACCAAAACATAAAATCACTGGTTTTCCTGAAATAAAAAGAGCTCCCGGCTGGCACGCTCTCAACCAAAAAGCTGTCTGTCGCGAATATGCCAAATCAATCAATAAAAAATATAAAGATTTGAATTTAATCTGCGCTCATCTTGGTGGCGGTTTCTCCTTTGGTGCTCACAAAAAAGGCAAAACCATTAATGTTATCAACGCTACTACTGGTGAAGGTCCAATAACTCCTGAACGTTCTGGTCAAATTCCTGCTCAAGGGTTAATCGATTTATGTTTTTCCGGCAAATATACTAAAGAAGAAATCAGTTATAAAACTCTTGGTGGTGGCGGACTATTTGCTCTTCTAGGAACTAAAGATATGATTGATCTTGAAAATAAATATCCTAGTTTGGATGCCGAAAAAAAAGATATCGTTGACGAAATGATTGCCGGTATTTCCCGAAATATTTGCTGTTTAATTCCCGACTTCGAAGGTGAAAAAGTTGATCAAATTATTTTAACCGGCGGAGTTGTTCGTTGGCCTCTAGTTGTTGAAAAAGTGAAACATGATTTATATACCATTGATGTTGGTATCACTGTCTACCCTGGTGAAAAAGAACTTGAAGCTCTTCGTGACGGTGCTATTCGGGTATTAAATGGCCAAGAAACTGTCAAAACCTACACCTAATTACCATTCAATTGGATCCTGACCACTAAAAATCAAATAAGCATTAGTTTGTGAAAATGGTTTAGATCCAAAAAATCCGTTGAATGCCGACAATGGTGAGGGATGCACTGACTTGATTACTAGATGTTTGTTTTCATCAATCACCCTACCTTTTTTTTGCGCGTAAGCTCCCCATAAAATAAACACTAAATTTTCTTTTTGCTCCGACAAAATTCTAACCACTGCATCAGTAAACCTCTCCCAACCCTTATTTTGATGCGACCCCGCCATCCCCGCTCTTACCGTCAAAGTTGCATTTAACATCAATACTCCTTGTTTTGCCCAATTTTCCAAATTACCATTTTTGTTTTTCGTCTTTATCCCCAAATCCGTCTCTATTTCTTTGTAAATATTAACCAACGATGGGGGAATAGCTATTCCGTCATTTACTGAAAATGCCAACCCATTTGCTTGTTTTGGCCCATGATACGGATCTTGACCCAAAATCACCACCTTAACTTTCTCAAAAGGAGTCAACTCAAAAGCATTAAAAATAAACTTTGCCGGCGGATAAACCGTTGATTTTTTATACTCCTCCTTAACAAACGCCACCAACGCCTCAAAATAAGACTCATTAAACTCTTTTTCTAAAACTTGTTTCCAACCTGGTTCTATTTTGACATCCACCACCAATTCTACCTCAACTCCAAAACCTTCTCATAATTAAATATCTAACCAAAATAAAATCAACTAATTTAAATATTAATAAATTAAACGAAGAAGGGCGACCGTTGATAATCAATTTGCAAATGCATTTTGATATCGGTCGCCCGTCTTTACAAGCAAGCTTTAAGCGTCGGATGGAATGCCTGTACTGACATAGGCACATAACCATGCCGACCATCATATAGGCCTACAATAAGACCAGTTTCGTTTATGACGAAAGGGGTAAACCCACTTCGTCCACCACGAAACCAGTCTTCATTGTGTAAAATTATGAAATCACCATTATTGTAGTTACTCAAATCCCACTCCACCACCACCTCAAATGATTTATTATCATCATTGAAAAAGTGTTGAAGTTGGAACAACGAACCAGTTTCGACAACATCTTTAACAGTAATTCCCCATCCAGGAATCTCTGTTTTAACAAAACTCTTAAAACCTTTTGGTACCAACCGAAAATTTTCATTTTTAGTTAGTACACTCAATTCTTCGACCACTGATTCCCGTACAGCGGTCTTAAACAAATCGGAACCCTCACTATAATGAGCAATTCCGCCAATCAGACGAAACCACTTATAACGGTCATCGTAGATTACTACTTGACCATTTTTAGTTCGTAATCTGAGCAAACCACCGCCTCGATAAAGGCCCGAAACAGCAGTTTTTTCAAAAGTCTTTACATCTCTTAAGATAAAATCGCTTACAAAAAAAACCTCCTCTTTATTGTTCCGATAATACACCGGAATCTCATCTTTACCCTCCATAGGCAAAGACCGCAGGTACTCACATAAACCACTCGGCAATTCCATCAACCCAATATTTTCCACCACTCCAAACACTTCCTTTCTTTTTGACCTAAGACATCTTTATATTAAAAATCAAGTTTTAATTTCTAATAAAACCTGATCAAAATTGCTTGTAAAATTGTCAACGTTCTGTTTATATATAATATTAATCGCTATTGATAAATAATATATCTAAACATCACATATTATAGCAACAATTATGTAAAAAATCAATATTATAAGATATAACAAATAAAAATAAAACACTCCTAAAACTGTATCCATTATTTCACATTTCTTAAAATATTTATGACTCCAAGATAAAAACCCTCGATTGTCCGCCACAGGCGGAAGTCCTAGACTACAATATATTTTATAAATTCTCTCCCAACTCCTGATTTTAAATACCTTTCCAAAATCATCGCTTCACTGCGACTTTCACAAATTTGAACAAAAACTAACTCTAACGGCAATAAACTTTTAGTGGCAATACTTTGACCTTTAAAATGCCTATCCAACCTATCATCTATATCAGCTGTCTGACCTTTATAAAACTTTCCACTCCTCAAGCTTCTCAATACATACACATAATACATGTGACTCCGGAGGGATTCGAACCCTCGATTGCCTGGATGAAAGCCAGGAGTCCTAGGCCACTAGACGACGGAGCCATATTTTTAACCACCATCTGTAACCCTCGATTGTCCGCCAAAGGCGGAAGTCCTAGGCCACTAAGTCTTGGATCCGCCTTGGTGGAACGACGGAGCCATATTTTTAACCACCATCTGTAACCCTCGATTGTCCGCCAAAGGCGGAAGTCCTAGGCCACTAAGTCTTGGATCCGCCCTGGTGGAACGACGGAGCCAAAGCAGTCATATTCTACCAGTTTATTAACTTCTTTTCTATCTCTTTGATAAACTAAGCTATGCTCTATGTCTTTCATGGCGATCATCAACTAAACAGCCGCCAAGCCCTCAACTCCTTTCTCGACCAAAAAACTGATTTTGATATTCTCAGAATTGACTCAAAAGAAATTGATCTTGATCAAATCAATGGTTTTATCAACAGTCCCTCTCTTTTTTCTAAACCTAAAATAATTGTCTTTTTAAATTTTTTCTCCATCCCCAAACCAATTTTAGATAAAATAAAAAAAATCATCAATAATAATCCCGAATTCGATATTGTTATCTGGCAAGACAAGACTATCACTCCTACCCAACTAAAATCTTTTCCAAAAGCTAAAATAGAAACATTTGTTGTTGATAAAATCATTTTCCAATGTCTCAATCAACTGTACCCTGGCAATATCAAAAAATTTATTCCTCTGTTTCATAAAGTTTTAAATCAAGAACCATTCGAATTATTTTTGTATTGGCTCAAAAACCATCTTCGCCGCCAACTTACCACTTATTCCCGATTCAACCCTAAACAACTTAAATCCACTTATGTTCAAATAATTGAACTTGATTATCAATCAAAAACTGGACAATTACCAATTGGTAAAGATATTGCTCTCGAAAGAATTTTAATCAACCTGCTTACTCAATGATAAAATAAACCATGACAGATATTAACCAAATATCTCAACAACAAGTTATCAACAAACCTTGGGGAAAAGAAATTATTTACACTAATCCTGACTCACCATATACCTTCAAACAAATTATCATCAACAATGGTCACCGTCTTTCACTTCAGTCTCACACCGACAAAAGTGAAACTTTTGTCCTCATCGAAGGTCAGGCTAACTTAGTTATCGGACCCGATATTAACAACCTAAGAACCATTCCTATGGAAATCAAAAAAGGCTACACCATCCCCGTTGGTACCGTTCATCGAATGGTTGGAGTCAAAAATGCTGTCATTTTAGAAGCTTCTACTCCTGAAACTGGCACCACTATTCGACTTCAGGATGACTACAAACGACCTAACGAAACCGAAGATATTCGTAAATCCGACAACCGCGGCTGGCAGTAAGACATACTTTGATATCTATAAATATAAAAATATACACTTTGATAGTAATAAATACCCCTATTCTTAGGTTAATCAATAAAATTAACCTTTGTTAGCAGTCAATATACAAGTCTGCTAAATTAACAACTCCTAAAATTTCTGCTATTATTTTTGTATGAAAAACACTGCCAATATTCTCTGGTTTCACCAAATCAGTCTTGAAGATGTTGACTTAGTCGGAGGTAAAGGAGGTAATCTCGGAGAAATGTATAACCTCGGTATTCCCATCCCTAATGGATTTGTAGTTACCTCAAGTGCTTACTTCCAATTTATCAAAGAAAACAATCTTAAACCCAAAATTCAAGATATTCTCAAAGTTACTGATGTTGACCAACCCGATCAACTTTTATCTGCTTCCAAAAAAATCCGCAGTCTTATTCGCAAAACCCCAGTTAGTCAAAACTTATCTCTAGAAATTATGAAAGCTTACAAAAAACTTTCCGGTTTTGGCGGTCTCAAAAATGTTCCCGTCGCTGTCCGCACCTCAGCCACTGCCGAGGATTCTTCTGAAGCTTCATTTGCCGGTCAAGGCGATACTTTTTTAAATGTTATTGGTGAAGTCAATGTCGTTAACCGAGTTCGTGAATGTTGGTCCAGTCTTTTTACTTCCAGATCAATTTTCTATCAAGTCAAAAAGAATTATGACCACTTCAAAATTGGTGTCGCTGTTCCTGTCCAAAAACTTATCAATTCCGAAATTTCCGGGATTATGTTTACTGCCAATCCGGTTACCAATGCCAAGGATGAAATTATTATTGAAACCATTTGGGGGCTGGGGGAGTACATTGTCCAAGGGAAAATTACCCCCGACCAACACATTGTCGACAAAAAAACTTGGTCAATTATCTCCAAAGAACACGTCAGTCAAACAATTCAACTCACCAAAGATAAAAACGAAACTAAAGAAACTAACGTTCCCAAAACCAAAATCAACCGCAAAAAAATTGACGATTCTATGGCTATTAAAATTGCCAAAATTGGTCAGAAACTTCACAATCACTATGCCAAACCTCAAGACATTGAATTTGCTATTGATAGAGGTAAACTTTATATCGTCCAAACCCGACCCATTACTACTCTCAACACTAACCAACCTCAACCATCTCAAATCAATTTTACCCAAGACCCAATTTTAACAGGCGATCCTGCCAGTCCAGGTTTAGGTTCTGGAGTTGTTGTCATTATCAAAAATCCCAAGGAAATTACTCGAGCTCAAAAAGGCCAAATTTTGGTCACCACTATGACCACCCCCGATTTTGTCCCGGCTATGAAAAAAGTCAACGGTATTATTACCGAAAAAGGTGGCCAAACTTCTCATGCCGCCATTGTCAGCCGAGAATTAAGTGTTCCCTGTGTTGTTGGCACCAAAACCGCCACCAAAGACCTTAAAGAAGGGGATATTGTTACTATCAACGGCACCACTGGACAAATCTGGAAAGGTAATCTTATTGCCGATCAAAAAATTTCCACTCCCACTACCAAACCAACTCCAACCTTCAAGACTGCCACTAAAGTTTACGTCAACCTTGGCGAACCCGAATTGGCTAAAACTTTATCCAAACGGAATGTCGATGGTATCGGCTTACTAAGAGCTGAATTTATGATGGCTAACATTGGTATCCACCCCAAATATATTATTGCCAAAAATCAACAAAAAAAGTTTATCAATAAACTTGCCAAAAACCTACTCCAATTTTGTAAAAATTTCAACCCCCGACCAGTAATTTATCGCGCCACTGATTTTAAAACCAACGAATATCGTTATCTCAAGTGGGGTAAACTTTACGAACCAGAAGAACCAAATCCCTTAATGGGTTTTCGCGGTGCTTCCCGATATATCCAATCTCAAGATGTTTTTACTATGGAACTTGAAGCTATTAAAATGGTTCGCAACAAATATGGCTACAAAAATCTTTGGTTAATGATTCCTTTCGTCAGAACTCCACACGAGTTAGTTGAAGTCAAAAAAATTGTCGCCCAAAACGGTCTTTTAAGATCACCTTCGTTCAAATTCTATATGATGGCGGAAATCCCCAGCAATGTCATTCTTTTGGACAAATTTATTGACGTCGGTATCGATGGTATCTCTATCGGCAGCAATGATCTTACCATGCTTACTCTCGGTCTCGACCGTGACAACAACGAAGTCGCTCCCAGCTTCAACGAAATGGATCCAGCCGTTCTCTGGTCTCTCAAGCGACTGGTCACCAAATCTAAAAAACGTGGTATCAGTTGTTCTATCTGTGGCCAAGCCCCCAGCAACCATCCTGAACTAGTTGAAAAATTAGTCAAATGGGGAGCTACCAGTATCTCGGTTAGTCCCGATGCTATCGACGCCACCAGAGAAATTGTCGCCGCTGCCGAAAAGAAAAAAGTTACTCGAAAATAACTACTACCTCACCTTTAAACTTTTTAATCTTCAATTTTTCTAAAACTTCAGCCGAGTTTCCTAAAATTATTTCTTCAAATTTTTTAGTCATCTCCCGACAAACAACCACCTTCACTTCATCTCCTGCTACCGTTTTTATTTCCTCAACTAACCTAGTTACCCTAAAAGGGGATTCATAAATAATCTTTGCCCCTTCAAAATTTTTATATTTTTCCAAAATTTTTTTCCTCTCACCTGATTTTTTAGGTAAAAATCCCAAAAACATAAACCGACCTGCTGACAGTCCTGACAACACTAACGCATTTATAACCGCGCTTGGACCAGGAATCGAAGTATATTTACAACCCAACTTTTGACATTTTCCAACCAATTTATATCCTGGATCCGATATTACTGGTGTCCCCGCATCAGTCACCAAACCAATCTCTTTATTTGCCTTCAAAAGCTTTACAACTTCCGGAATCTTTTGTTCCTCAACTTCATCATAAAAAGAAATTAATTTCGGTTTATTTTTTATTCCCAAATTCAACAACATCAATCCTGTGTTTCTAGTATCCTCACACAACAAATACTCCACTCTTTCCAAAACTTCCTTAGCTCGAACCGTTATATCTCCTAAATTTCCAATTGGTGTCGAAATTATATACAACATTTTACAAATCCTTTATATCAAATTTTTCTATAGTTTTACCATCATCATTAAAATAAAACCTACCTTCAATACTTTTACCTTCAAGAATTTTTGGTAACCAAAATTCATCATCCGACCACATATTATCCCAAGGTAAATTATCTATAGAAAACCATTTTGGCTTCATTTCCTCACTTTCACTCGGTTCTCCCTCCCATTTTTTACATACAAAAATATAAACTTTATGAGTTGAACCATCCTTAAAAATAAAATCTATCTTTCCTAAACTTGACAAATCCGATGTTTTTATTTCCACACCAAACTCTTCCATAGCTTCTCTTTTAGCTGTCTCTTCCACTGATTCTCCTTTGATAATTTTTCCACCAGTTCCATTCCATAAACCAATTCCAAAACCTCGTTTTTTCATCCCCAAACAAACACTATTACCTCTTAACAAAAAACAATTTGTTGCCCTTATTACCATACTTATCAATGAAACTGTCGAATAATTGCTACCACCTTACCTCTAATTTCAACATCTGTCACATAAATCGGTGACATCGTTGAATTAGCCGGTTGCAATCTAATTCGAGTTGCTTCCTTGTAAAATCTTTTTAAAGTTGCAAATCCATTTTTAAGTACCGCCACTACAATATCACCATCATAAGCGTTTCTCTGCTCTTTAACCACCACATAATCACCGTTTAAAATACCGTCATCAATCATTGAATCACCTTTAGCTTGCAACACAAATGATTTATCACCCGGCCGAATCAAAGACGAATTTACCGCCAAAGTCGCATTCGGATCAGTATAAGGTTCAATCGGTTCACCACAAGCGATAAATCCTAACACAGGCAATTCAATCAATCCATCAACCTTTTCTTCAGTTTCTTTTTTAAGCAATTCTATCCCCCTAACCGCCCCTCGATACCTTCTGATTAATCCTTTCTTTTCCAAAACCGACAAATGTTCGTGAACGGTTGATAAAGAAGATAAACCTAAATGTTGGGCAATCTCCGTCAATGTTGGCGCATAACCCAAATCAGATATATTTTTTTCGATATAGTCCAAAATTTGTTTTTGCCGCTTATACAATACTGTTGCCATAAACCAATATTACACGAATAATACCCGAAGTCAATCAATCAAATTATGATAATATTAAATATCTTTATGACTCTTATCATTGTGATTTTATTGGCTCTCACTTTTCCAATAAATGCCTTTTCTGCCGATGAATTCAATATAACTCAAGTAACCAAATATCAAATCGATTTATCTGGCAAAGCCTTGGTCTCTCAACAAACAGACATTGTCAATAATTTTTCTCAAATCTATCCTAAAGAATACGAAGTTTCCTTATCCTCTTCAAATATCACCAATATCATCAGTACCGATCTTGGTGGTAATATCGTCAAAAACATTGATCAACAAAATGATACCACCAAAATTTCTCTAGTCTTTAATGAACCCAACATTGGTAAAAATCAAATTACTAAGTTTAATCTTAATTATTCACTCTCCAATCTTGCCTCCCAAAAGGGGACTACTTGGGAAATAGTTCTTCCTGAAAACCAAACCAATCACCATATCCAAAAATCAGATATTTATATCACCGTTCCCGCAACTTTCGGTAATATTTCTTTTACTTCAGTCCCTCCACATCATGTCGTTGCTCTCAATAATCAAACTGAAATTTACTTCCAAGATGTCAAAAAACAAAAAATTTTAATAACTTTTGGCGACTATCAACTTTTTGATTTTAAATTCAAATATTTTCTCCACAATTCTACCAATAAAACCGATATTTTCACTATCGCTCTCCCGCCAGAAACCGACAGTCAAAAAATTATTTACCGCTCCATTGAACCCCAACCTCTCAACATTACCATTGACGCTGACGGCAATTATCTTGCCGGCTACCAATTAACCACTGGTCAAGAAATTGATATTAGTGTCAATGGTCAAGCTAAAATACTCCACTCAAATCTTAATCGTGCCACCATCTCCACAAATGATTATCTAAAATCAAATATCTATTGGGAAACAAACGATCCCGCTCTTATCGATGTTGCCACTAAACTCCAAACTCCAAAAGATATTTATCACTACGTTATTAATCATCTCAACTACCAAACTACTGATATTGACACCTCTCTTCGTCAAGGAGCCTCTCAATCTTTAACAAACCCAAACTCTTCACTTTGCACTGAATTTACCGACCTGTTTATCACCCTTGCCAGAATCAAAGGTATTCCCGCCCGGGAAGTCCAAGGATTTGCTTACAGTAATAATATAAAAATCAAACCTATCAATCTTAATACTGATATTCTTCACGCCTGGCCACAATATTATGACCATAACAAACAAGCCTGGATATCAATTGACCCCACTTGGGGCAAAACCACCAATGGAATTGATTATTTTAACGATCTTGACCCTAACCATTTTGCTTTCGTCTTTCATGGCCTCAACAGCCGCCAACCTCTACCTCCCGGCGCCTATAAAAACAACCATGATACTAAAACCGTCATTGTTGAATTCGCCAAAGAAGAACTAAGCACCAATCAAATTCCCCTCAAAATAAATTCTTCGTCAAAATTTTATCAACCGCTTCAATTGACTATTACCAATCCCAATTACCATTCTATTTCAAATTTAACCCTAGCTATCAAACAATTAGATATCAATCAAACCATATCTGTCATTCCACCACTGTCATCAGTCAATATCAACCTTACCAACATTCCTTATTTCAAATCAATTCTGCCTCAAAACTATATCTTAAAAGTTAATCTCAAACACGATTCTGGCACTGCTGATTTTAAAATCAATAATCACCAATATTGGTTTCATTTGATTATTCTAATTGCTGCTACCGCTACCTTAATTGGCTTTGTTGGTATAATATTAAAAAGTCATCAAACCAAAAAATGAAAAAAATTCTCCGATCAACCCTACTTTTTACCTTTTCCCTCGTTACTGCCAATCTAATTTGGTCAAATCTGGAATTTCAATCCATTCCCTGGACAATTATCAAAGTTGCCATTATTCTGGCTATTTTTGAAATATTTCTCAAACCCATTATTAAGCTTGTTCTTTTTCCTATAAATCTCCTTACCTTAGGCTTGTTTCGAGCCGTCATTAACACTTTAGGTCTATATCTAGCCTCATTTCTTTTCGCTGATTTTTATGTCAAAAATATTAATTCTCCAGCCACAAATTTTTTAGGTATTAATATTCCACCATTAAGCTTTTCTTCGTTTTGGAATTATTTGGTTACTTCAGCCACTATCAGTTTAATTTTTTACATTTTTAATTTAATCATTACCAAAAAACCCAAAAAATGAAAACTTTCCTCATTATTATTCAAATAATTCTTTCACTCACCCTCTCCGTTTTAATCTTTCTCCAATCAAGTGGTGAAACTGAATCCAGATCTAATCTAATAAACAATGTCCCTGAAAAACGCGGTTGGGAAAAAGTTATGTTTAATCTGACAATTTTTATCATTGTTCTTTTTATTGTTTCTTCCATAGTTCAAACCCTCATCTAACTTTGTTTACTAAAATTCAATTCAAACTGGAACTACTATGGCTTTATTTCAAAAAGCATACCTTTGCTTTTATCGCCATATTTTTAGCCGTCACCCTGGTCATTATCTTTCATAAAAAAATAACTGAATTTTATAATCTCCCCATTTGGCATCCCCGTTATATCGGACTAGAAGGCAGATACACCATTGACAATCTTCCTGATGATATTGCTCAAAAAATCAGTCTCGGATTATCAGTTTTATCCCAAAATCAAAAACCGATTATTTCTCCTCTAGTTGAATCTTTAGACATCCAAAACGACAACAAAGACTATATTTTTACCCTTAAAGACGATATTACCTGGTCTAATGGCAAAAAATTCACCGCCTACGATATCAATTACCAAATTCCTGGAATTTCTATTACCCCCTTATCTCCTACCGTTATTAAAATCAGTTCTGAAACCGAGTTTACTCCAATCATGTCACTTTTAACCGAACCTCTCATCAAAAAAAATTTTGACGGACTGGGAGATTACAGTGTTTCCAATGTCACTTATCAAGAAGGGTATATCAAAACTCTCCGCCTTAAACCTCGACACCAAAAAGATGTTCGTTCAATCGAATACCGATTTTATTTTAATCAAGCCGATGTTATCCATGCTTACAAAATCGGTAACGTCAATGAAATTAAAATTAATTCTCTTCCACCCGAGTTTACTGAATGGCATAAAACCAATATTACTAAACAAATTGAAACTACCGAAAAATACGTCGCCGTATTTATCAATACTCAAAAACTTGGCAACCGCCAACTTAGACAAGCCCTGGCTTATGCCACTCCCAAAGGCGACAAAAACGAACGAGCTCTCGGACCAATTTCCCCCAATTCTTGGGCTTATTATTCCAATATCAAAGAATACAATCTCAACAAAACCCGCGCCAAAGAGCTTCTTAAAAACGAAAAAATTGATCATCTTAATCTTAGTGTTAATGATCGTCAACTATTGCCACTAGCGGAAGAGATTAAAACCTCCTGGCAAAATATCTTAGAAATTCCTGTTTCTATCACTATCGAAAATCAACCTAATTTTGATGACTACGATACCATTCTCACCTATGGAGCCATTACTAAAGATCCGGATCAATATTTATTTTGGCACTCCACCCAAACCAACACTAATATCACCAAACTCAATAACCCTCGTATTGATAAGCTCCTGGAGGAGGGAAGACAAACTAACGATCAAATTGAAAGAAAAAAAATTTACCAAGATTTTCAAACCTATTTACTGGAGGAAGTTCCCGCTATTTTCCTTTATTATCCCACCACTTATACTGTTACCAGAATTAAATAAATATTATGAATAAAACTAAACCTGACAAAATCGGCTTAATCCTACTTTTTACTCTATTTTTTCTTCTTGCCATCGCCGGCTTATTGTCATACCAAAGTATCGATAAAGACGTTCTTCATAAACTAGAAAGTAAAACCCTGATTCTACCCACTCCTATTCCTGCCACCGACTCCTCTCAAACAAAATAATTTACTTTTCCTACAATCAGTACTTATTTTTAATCGAATAAACACAGTAACTACTGTACTTAATTTATATTTTCTATATAATTTTTATATCTATGACCAAACTAAAAAGTATTTTCATTAGCTTTGGTCTTGTGGCCTTATTTTTTATCAGCAATTTTTTCCACCCCGCCCACGCCTACGACTCTCAAGACTTCGTCACCCAATGGCAAACCAATATTAATGGAGATGGATCAACTACTATTACCTTGAATTTTCAAAAAGCTACCGGTGCCGCTTATTATCTGGTTTCCTGGAGATGTGATGGTAATTATGTACCAATTGATGAGGCTAAACACACCCATGATTATCAAACCACTGGCACTTTTAATGTCTGTATCAGATCAGGGTCTCCTTTAGCCTTCTATGCTCCCGGCTTAACTACTGAGGAAAAAGCTAAACTCTTAGAAATCAAACAATGGGGTCATATTAAGTGGTCCAGTTTTGAATCAGCTTTTTACGGCATGAGAAATATGCAACTAACTGCTTCTGATGCCCCCAATTTATCAGCCGTCACTAATATGTCTGGTGCTTTCAGTGGTTTGGCTAACTTTACTGGTAATGAATATATGAATACTTGGAATACTATCAATGTGACTGATATGTCAAATATGTTCTTAAATAGTCCTAAATTTAATGCTCCAATTGGAAATTGGAAAACTGACAATGTGGAAAATATGTCTGGCATGTTTAGAAGTGCTAAAGCCTTTAATCAACCAATAGAAAATTGGAATACTGGAAATGTTACAAACATGAGTGCTACGTTCTATGTAACCGAAGCCTTCAATCAAGATATTAGCAAGTGGAATACTGAAAAAGTTACGGATATGACATATATGTTTGCTCGTACCAAAGTTTTTAATCAACCCATAGGGGGTTGGAACACTTCTAGTGTGCTCCGAACGAATTATATGTTTTGGGATGCCACCAAGTTTAATAATGGCAAAGAACCAGGAGAAAGTAGTGGTGCCCTTAACTGGAATACTAGCAGTGTAAACAATATGACAGGAATGTTTTTGGGTACTAGTTCATTTAATCAGGATATTAGTAATTTTAATATTTCATCTCTCAATAATGCTAATAACATGCTAAGTAACTCCGGTCTAAACACCGAACATTATGATGCTCTATTAAATAGTTGGGCTGGACAGCCTGTTATAAAATCAAACGTTACTTTTGGTGCAGCTGGCATCAACTATTGCGCCGCCAAAACAGCTCACAACACCTTGACCAATTCACCAAACAGCTGGACAATTACCGACGCTGGGTCAAATTGTCCACCACGAGACCTAACTTTATCTGAAACAGAAATTTACGAAAATACCACCGAAGTAGGCACTATTTCATCAACTGATGAAAGTGATGCCGTTGTTTATACCTTTGTCTCCGGTGAAGGCGATGGAGACAATCTCAAATTTGCTCTCGATACCACTAGCGGCCTTTTAGCTTTCTCTCAAGCACCTGACTTTGAAAATCCTCAAGGCTCAGCTGATCCAAATGATAGGAACAAATATACTATCAGGATACGAGCCACCGACCCAACCGGACTTTATTCAGAACAAATCTTTATCATTACCGTCAAAGACATTGATGATGTTGGCCCAGTAATTCAAATTACCTCACCGGGAGACAAAGTTTCCAAAGGCCCCGTAGAAATAAAATTTCGAGTTAGTGACAGATACTCCATCAATACTGTTGAATTGGATGCATCAAGTGTCGCTGCTGCTGACATAGAACACATGACATGTATCGCCATTAAAAACACTTCATCAACCGGTTTCCCGTATGAAAATAGTTATGAAAATCCTACTCCCGAAACTCACCTAGAAATAGAATGTACACTCGATGTTACCACTTCTGGCACCTTAGTTCTCAAAGCCACTGATAAAGCTGGTTATTCTTCTACCGCTGAAGAAACTGGATATATCATAGATACATTAGGTCCCACCTTTACCATAGCCAATATTAACATTGGAGCATCAGGTGTAAATAACCCAACCATTCTTTTTAAGGCTGATGACCCTACCGGGGTAGATAAATATCAAATTTACTTCAAAAATGAATTAGGTGTTGGTACCTCCGTCACAATCCCTGATAATCCCAATCTTGATCTTCAAAGTCATCCACTTAATTTAGACCCTGATGAAACTCCCCATATGGTAGAAATTAAAGCATATGATACTACCGGTAACACTACCTCTCGAAGAATTATCTTTC
Source organism: Candidatus Shapirobacteria bacterium (assembly GCA_017991615.1). Classification (GTDB taxonomy): domain Bacteria; phylum Patescibacteriota; class Microgenomatia; order UBA12405; family UBA12405; genus WARW01. Next base: position 41,550 of record JAGOQF010000001.1, on the reverse strand, counting down.
CGCCAATAATTGAAATAAATGCTCCCACTATCATTAGTAATGAGCCCATCAACGACACTACTGTAAAAATTACTACATCCGATCCAAGTAAACAAGTTATTGGTATTGGACTCACCGGCGAATCTAGTACAGGAGCATCAATTACTCAATGTAAAGACCAAAACGACAATATAGTTGAGGGACCACCATACAATTCTCCTGTCACCTGTGAGATATCAGGTATCCAAAAAACAGGTATGCTTCAAGTTTATGCTACCGAAACAGGCAACCAAAGAGGAGAAAATCTACAAAAATATTTTTATGATAGAGAATATCCAAAAATAGTCATCTCTGCACCTACTAAAATCAAAAATGAAGATATTGATGTCACCGTTACCATTACTGATAATGTTGATCTTTTTGCAAATGATATTTCAATACATCAAGACACAACAGCTGGTATAAAAAATAATCAAATAGTCTGCGATACAGACGACAGTCAAAAATCCATAGTCAACTGTACTCTAACTATCACCAGCTCAGGTAAGTTAGTCATCGAGGCCAAAGATAAAGCTAGAAATTCTTCTACAAAAGAAGAAAATTTTGTTGTCGACAAGACCCCACCCACAGTCACCATAGAAGATAATCCTGCAGTCATTAATAGTCATAACCAAATTAATTATGCTCTATCTGGTACCTGCACTGCCGATGATAATAATCCCACCATTACCATAAACACACAACCATACATTACCACTTGCAGTGCCACTGGTGAATGGACTTTATTAGCCGATCTCTCTACCTATTCAGATGGAGATATTGCTGTAGAAATCACCCAAACCGATATTGCTAACAATACTAACACTGCCACCAAAACTTTATTCAAAAAAACCACCGGCCCCAATCTAACTTTCAACGTTCCTAAAAACCTAACTAGTGCCAACCAAAGCACCTACACTCTCACTGGCACCTGCACCTCCACCGAACCTACCACTATTACTCTCAAGTGGAATGATGATATTAATCCTGTTTCTACCTTCACCACTGAATGCCAAGCTGATAATACTTGGAAAAAAACCATCACCAATCTCTCATATCCTCACCTCACCAATATCAATGTCATTGCTTCTCAACTAGATACCTATGGTAACATCACCGAACGCGCCTTTGGATTACAAGCTGATACTCAAGCTCCAATCCTCACCTTGGATACACCACCCCTCATCACTACCAACAATCAATCTAATTACACTCTCAGTGGAACTTGTTCCTCTCATCTAGAATTAGATCCGATCAGCATTACTATCGTCTCTATTAAAGAAAATCCTAGCTGTGTCAATGATAGATGGAGTCAAAGCTTTAATCTGTCTGATATCGTCGATAAATCACCTGTAGTTATCCTGACTCAATCAGACCACCTCAACACCACTACTGTCATCCAAAATTTATCTCGACAAGCAGAAAGCATTTCTAATTCTTCCGACTCCACCTCCACTTCAGATTCTTCTAGTTCTTCAGAATGTCACCATCAAGCTCCAGGTAAGACTCCACCTGTTATCTACAGTGCTATTAGCAAAAATGCTCACAGTATCCTCTTGTCTTTCCGTCCAGCTGATAAACCGGTAGAAAAATACATTCTTCAATATGGCACTAAATCTGGTTCCTATCCCTATGGTTCTCAAAATCTTGGAGTTAACTCTTCAGATTCCATGAGTTATTTAGTTAATCACTTATCTCCCAATACCACTTATTACTTCCGTATTAAAGCTGCCAATGGTTGTGCCACTGGTGATTGGTCTAATGAGATTTCTGCTACCACCCATTCTCTTCTTGGTTTCAATCAACTAGAAACTATTTCTCTGGATATGACTACAATTAATGATGATTCTCTAGAAACTCCATTATCAGATTGTCAAATCTATGTCACTAAATCAGGTGACACTCTCTGGTCAATTGCCAGACAATTTCTAGGTAGTGGTAATCAATTTCAAAAAATTATTGATCAAAACTCTGATGAATATCCTTCCATAAAAAATAATTTTATTAAACCTGGTTGGACTCTTAAAATTAATTGTCATTCAGCAGAAGATAAAGATGAATCTCCATCAGTATCAGACTCTAATCTCAAAGTTCAAGTCAAAGTTGTTGATACTAAAAACAATCCTATTCAAAACGCCAAGGTTATCATTCATTCCAAAGTTCAAGAAGCTTGGACCAACAGTGAAGGTATTGCTGAATTTAATCAAGTTGAACCCGGAGATCATAAAGTCATTATTAGTTACAATAATTACCAGGGTGAACAGAACATCAATCTCTCAGACAATCCAGAGATTAAAATTCATCGTTTAGATATCATCATTAAAAAAACAAAAATTCAATTTCTCTCCTTGGTTGATTATTCCTGTTGTAATTATTCTACTTTTCCTAATTTATCGACGAAAAAGAGAAGAAAGATAAAAACCAATTACCACTATTTTTATTACAAAAATTTTTTCTCCCACATTTTAATTAATTCCAACACCTCCTCTTCGAAATTTGGTATAAAAACCGTTTCAATTTTATGACTGTTTCGATTATTTATAGTTTTTAAATCATTTGTACCTTCATAAAACAATTTTTGTACCATATCCTCCGATTTTCGACAACCAAATACAATTCTTGAAATATTTGACCAGTTTGAAACACAAAAACACATTAAACAAGGTTCAAGCGAAGCATAAAGCGTTGCTCCATCCAAATCTGTGGTTTTAAGTTTTTTACAAGCCTTTCTAATTGATGAAGTTTCTGCATGACCAATTGGGTCATTCAATAGAGAACCTAAACTCATACCTTTGGCAATAACTTCATTATTTTTAACAATTACAGAACCAGCCGGGAATCCACCTCTATCAATGGATAATTTTGCTTGCCCAACCGCTATTTTCAAAAAATCAAGATCTCCTTGTTTACTTTTCATAAAAAGAATTTCATATAAATTTGTGTTGCCCTGCATGGATTCGAACCACAATACTCAGCTCCAAAGGCTGATGTCCTACCATTAGACGACAGGGCAATAGTGCCGAAGGAGGGACTTGAACCCCCACGTCTTGCGACATACGCACCTCAAGCGTACGTGTATACCAATTTCACCACTTCGGCAAACTTCAAAGAACTACCTAATTATACAATATTTATTCCAAATAAGCTCACTCTATGACAAAATGACAAAATAACAAAATATATCTTATATAATATATAATAATTCAAAATAAACAAATACAAATTTTTTCATGAAAATCAACAAAATAATTGACCTATCAAAAGAACAAAAATGGAGACAAGGATCTATTTGGGAATTTGATTTATATATAAGCCAAATATTTGTAGAAGTTATGGCTTTTGGCAATTACCCTATACCTATAAAATATTTTCAACCAGTTTTAAATGATGAATTTTTAAACACAAAATTAAATGACAATTTATTAGAAAGATTTAAAAACCTCTTAAACAACCACGCAAAAATTAAAAAAGTCATCAAAAATCAAGAAGCAATATTGTCAACAGCAAAAAATTTACTTAAAAATATAAAAAATAATTCTCACTATTTTGATTACAAAAAATATGAAATTACACAAAGAGATTTATCACTCTTAATGGCATCAGTATCAACTGTTTTTGATCCCCTTATCTCCGATTTAGTAGAGACAATTGGTCAAGAAACTAAAATCCCAACCAACTCTATAAGTTCTTATATTATAGATAAATCAAGAACTGTAACAGCATTAAATGAAAGCAATAAAAAACTAACTAAATTATATCTTCAAAACAAATCTACCTTCGAAAAATTCTTTAGTAGTCAAACAAAATTAAACCCAAATCTCAAACAATTACTTAAAGAACACAGCCATAAATATGGCTGGATAAATACCGGAGAAAAAAGCAGACAAAAATGGACAGAATCAGATTTTTTACAACAACTCAAAGAATTAAAAAATACCCAAAAAAGTAAAGTTAAAATCCCCAACAAAATCAAACCATTATTAAAATACTTTATCAAAATAAACATAAATGACAATATTGCCGCCGATTTACAAGTTGAATTAGATTTTTACTTTCAAGAATATTTAAAAAATAAGTTTAAAAACCAATATCATGAACAAATATTTGAAAATTTAACTTTAAAAGAAATTGAAAATTTAGACAAAAATAATAAACCTCCCCAAAAATATTCCAACAGAATTAATCAACCAAAATTAATTTTTCCCTACAAAGGTAGTGCTAAGGTTAAATGGTTAACCCCAAATGAATTTAAACTACTTAAAAAAAATATTATCCGTAATAAAGCGAAACATAAAAATACAAAAATCACCGGAAGAGTAGCATATACAGGTCTAGTCGAAGGAAAAGCTAAAATAGTCAAAAATCAAAAAGACTTAAATAACTTCAAAAAAGGGTACATCTTAGTGGCCGAAAAAACCCAACCTAGCTATGTTATAGCTATGAAAAAAGCTACAGCCATCGTCACAGACATAGGAGGTATCACTTCACATGCCGCCATTATAAGTCGAGAATTAAATATACCCTGTATAGTCGCCACAGAAAACGCCACTAAATTAATTAAGAATGATGATCTTATTAGAGTCAATGCAGAAAAAGGAATTGTAGAAATATTAGAAAAAAATTCATAATATCTCTTCTACCTCTACCAAATAGTTACGAATTTAAAAAGTGGGTCTGAGAGGACTTGAACCTCTAACCTTTCGGATGTAAACCGAGCGCTCTAACCAATTGAGCTACAAACCCGAATTTTAGAAAGTCCGGTTACAAAACGAAATGAGCGGGAAACGGGACTCGAACCCGCGGCCTTCTCCTTGGCAAGGAGACGCTCCACCAATTGAGCTATTCCCGCATACTTTACTATATTTTACTAGATCTACGATCTATAACCTAAGACCTAGTATAAGTGCCGAAGGTCAGACTCGAACTGACATCCCAGGTTTTTCAGACCAGTGCCGTGACCATCTTGGCTACTTCGGCGCCTCGTGATTTATATTATACTAAATCGAAACCTTTTTTCTACCATCCAAGTCCGCAGTGCCGTGGAGAGGATTTGAACCTCCACCCCTTTGACGGGACACCGCCCTGAACGGTGCTTGTCTACCAATTTCAACACCACGGCCAATCACATATTTTATCATTCAAAAAATCTGTCTCCAAACACTTGTCTAATTAAAATTAAATGATACAATAAAACCGATTAATGAAAGAAAGAGAAATTGAAACACTCATGTTAGCTGGAGGTATCGGAAAAAGACTTGAAAGTATCACTGGATGCAACCAACCAAAATGTTTTGTTGAACTACAACACCAATACACAGCTTTTGACTATATACTTGAACAACTCCAAAAAATCGGTTTGACAGCAACATGGTCTGCTGATAACTACTACTACCAATACAAGAATCTATTAGAACTAACAAATCATCGTATGATTTGGCAAAAACCAGGTGGAATAGTAGAAGCCATTAAACAACCTGGTGGAACTGTTTTAGCTATAGCAGTAGATTGTGTTTTTCCTTACAAAGATTTACCTGACATGATTGCTAAACACGAACCTGGAACAATTACTTGGGCAGTAACAAAATATTCTTACCCTGGTATGGATAACTACAGGGGCATGGATATAACCCCAAACAATGCAATAATTGGAAGAAGTGATAAAAGTATCATTCGCGCACCAGTAACAATTGTTGACACTGAGTTATTAAAAAAATTTAGCAGCAAACCACCTTCCCAAGGCGAAGGTGAAAATTTCTATTTTGATGTGCTAACTAGAATTGAAAAAGTAAACAAAACACGTATAATGAGAGGTGAAAAATCGATTTTGAATGCCTATTTCTTAACTGGACCAGTTATTGATTTTGGCACCCCAGCTAGACTTCTTGACCTTAAATTAAACTTTAAGAAAGTGATAGATGAAACAAATAAATAACAATCAGTTATTTTATATCTATGACGAAAATGGAAATAAAATTGGAATAAAGGAAAGACATATTGTACACAAAAATGGTGATTGGCATCGAGCAGTCCAATTAAATCTAATCCATAAAAACCTCTTATTAGTTCAAAAAAGATCTGATCAGGTGGATATTGCTAAAGGACTATTCGATCAAACATTAGCAACACAACTTATTATAGAAGATGAAGAAAGTGATATTAAAGCCCTTTCTAGAGGTTTGAAAGAAGAACTTGGTCTAGATATTAATGAATTAAATATCAAACATATTTCTGGTCCAAAAAAAATTATCAAACGTTATAAATATGATCCAAACCTTTACAACAGAGAATTCGTTTCATTATATCAAGCATATTTTTATAAAAAACATCTTAAACCAATTAGTCCTAAAATTACGTCTCTTTTTTGGAAACCAATTAACGAAATAAAAAAGAGTGCAAACATTAATCCAGATAAATTTACTCAAACATTCTTAATGTGGCTAAAGGAGGAAATGTGAAGTATTCTGACATTGTTAATATAGTAATGGAAACCAGAACACTTTTAGAAAATTTTGAACAAAAAAGCGTTGGTAAAAAATGGGGCAATGAAGAATTATTAATCGGTTTAATGACAGATATTGGCGATCTTGCTCGCTTAATATTGGCAAAAGAAGGTTTTAGATCAGTCAATAAAGATCTAGAAAAAGCATTACGTCATGAAATTGCAGACTGTTTTTGGGCAATTGTTGTCTTATCTGAAAAATATAAAGTAAATATTCCTCAAGCTTTACAAGAAATGAGTATTGATCTCAAAAAAAAGCTTAAAAAATTTAATGAATAAAGAAATTTTAAGAGGTCAAGGTATCAACCCAAAAAAATTTAATAGAGAAATTTTTACTCAATTTCAAACATGGCTTGGAGAAACTAAAGGTGTCGAAGGTTGCCCTATAAACTGTCAATACTGTTTTTTTAAGCTTGACAATCTAACACCTACACAACCAAAAGAAATAAACCCTCCAGAAATCATATTAGAACAATTAAAACTAGCTCCAACATACCAAGAAAATATACCTGTTCACTTTGGAAGTCAAACCGATGCATTCTCTACTAAAACTAATATTGAATATTATAGTAAACTTATAGCCTTATATGGGGAAAGTAATTATAAAAATCCACTTATTTTTATAACTAAACGACAAATTCCAGATAGCTTCATAAAACTTTCAAAAAATATTCCACAAGATGTTATATTTTATGTAAGCTACTCCGGTTTAGCAGGTACCGATTTCGAACCAACAGTAATTGAAGAACAACAAAGAGAAAATTTTGTCCGCCTACATAAATATAACGTTCCAGTTGTCCATTACTGGAGACCATTTACCCCTTTAAATTCTAAAAACGAACAGTTTAGAAATATACTTAATCATGTCAGCAAATATGCTAACTGTTCTGTTGTTAATGGTTTACGACTTAATGACGGAATTAGAAATCATATATCAAAACTCTGGCCAGAATTAAACAATTACGATTTTGACTTTTCATCTCTCGGTGAAGTTTGGCCTAAAGGAGTAAGGCAAAGATTACATGAAATCATTAAAAATGAATTTTGTGAATACCCAGTATTTTTTGGAAACACCCCATGCTCCGTATCAAAAAGCTTACACCAACCAGATAGAGCCGGAGTATTTGCTGGTCGAATGTGTAAAGAAAGTAATTGTAATCAAAGAGAACTATGTAAAACACATTATAGAATACCAAGTATAGAAGAAGTGGTTAAAGCTTGTTCTCATGTTGGAATTTTCCAAGAACAAATCACACTTAAATCAGATCTTATTAAAATTTCAGGTAAAATCAACACCCAATCGTTAGTATTCTTAAGAAATAAATTACGTTTTCCAGTTATCTCTGAATCTGTAGAATACATAGGAGGTCACAATTGGGCAAACGTCACTGATAACATAAAAATAACTGAAATCGAATGGGATACAAACAATACACAAACTTTACCTATAACAAGATAAGACTCAATCATAAAAAATATTAACCAAAATAAACCCCGTTTGACGGGACACCGCCCTGAACGGTGCTTGTCTACCAATTTCAACACCACGACCAATCACATATTTTATCACCCAAGAAATCCAACTCAAAACTATTCTGCCAATTTAGACAAAAACCCGTTCATTAACGATAAAACTATTCCAAACAATATTGCCACCAAAAAATTTTCTACCCCAAAACCCGGCACTATCATTGCTACTATCTCGATCATCAACGCATTTATTATCAATGTAAACAAACCTAAAGTCATCACATTTACTGGTAAAGTCAATACTAGCAAGAATGGCTTAATCAAAAAATTTACAATCGACAATACCACCGACACCACAATTGCCACCCCAAAATCCGGCACCAAAATCCCTGGAATTATATAAGCCGAAATCAAAACCGCCAAACCACCTAATAATAATTTAATTACCGCCTTCATATTTTTTATTTTAAAAATTAACCTCTGAGCGGGATATGGGAGTCGAACCCATCATTTCACTTTGGAAAAGTGAAGTTATACCGATTAACTAATCCCGCGTTAATCTATTTTACCAAAGTCGGGGATACAGGATTTCCGCCAGACGGCGGATAAACTTCTCATCCTGTATTAGTCGGGGATACAGGATTCGAACCTGCAACCTCATGGTCCCAAACCATGCACGCTAGCCAATTGCGCCAATCCCCGTAAATTGTTAATTAGGATTGAACGCTAGCCAATTGCCTGCCAACAACCGCCTAAGGCGGTAGCTTTTGCAGGCGGGCGCCAATCCCCGTAAATTTTAAAGTAGGATTATATTTGTTTAATACTAAATATCATCCAGTGCCGCAGGCGGGAATCGAACCCACACGCTTGTTGAGAGCACAAGATTTTAAGTCTTGCGTGTATACCAGTTTCACCACTGCGGCAACGTTCATTATTATAACAAGATACCAATTTTTTTTATAGTTTCAGCCAATGCTATAATCTAATTTATGCTTTCACAGCCAACTTTTATTCCCGTCGGTACTCAAGCTACCGTCAAATCACTCTCTCCCGAAGAACTCCACCAAATCGGAGTTGAAATTTTTTTTTGCAATACTTACCATCTTTATCTTCGCCCCGGCGACAAAGCCATCAAAAAATTTGGCGGTCTTCACAAATTTACCCGCTGGGATGGTCAATTAATCACTGATTCTGGCGGTTTTCAAGTCTTTTCTCTTGGTAAAGATCATCAAGGTGCCGGTTCTCTGATAAAAATTACCGAAGACGGAGTTGAATTTCGCTCACACCTAGATGGTTCACTTCACTTTTTTACTCCCGAAAAATCTATTCAGATTCAACATAATCTCGCCGCTGACAACATTATTGCCTTTGATGAATGTACTCCCTATCCTGCCACTAAAAATTATGCTACCAAAGCTCTTGATCGAACTCATCGTTGGGCCCTACGATCTCTCAAAGAACATCTCAAACTCAACAAAAAATTTAATCATCACCTAAATTTATACGGTGTTATTCAAGGTAGTTACTACAAAGACCTTCGTCAACAATCTGCTGATTTTATTTGCTCCCAAGATTTCGATGGTATCGCTATTGGGGGAGTATCAGTAGGGGAACCCAAAGACAAAATGCGCCAAGCTGTCTCTTGGGTGCTTCCTACCGCTCTCAAAACCAAAAAACCGATTCATTTATTAGGCGTTGGTGAAATCGATGATTTGTTTGATTTTTTTGGACAGGGGATTACTTCTATGGATTGCACCCTGCCTACTCGCATGGCCAGAGGCGGTCAGTTTCTCCATCGCACCGGCAATTCCACTATTGACGTCAAAAATAAATTCAAAAGTCAAATTATGCGTACCAAATATAAATTGGATCAAACTCCTCTTGATCCCAACTGCAGTTGTCCCACTTGCCAAAAATATGATAAAGCCTACATTCACCATCTCTTCAAAACTCAAGAATTACTCGGCTATCGCCTAATAACTCTCCACAACCTGGCTTTTATGATTAATCTCACTCAACAAATCAGACACAGTCTAACCGACAGCACCTTTGCTAAACTAAAGTATAATTGGTTAGGCTAAAAAATTTATGACAAAAATAATCCTCGTCACCGGCGGCGCCGGACATATTGGTTCCCACCTTATTGAACAGTTATTAACCGATACCAATAATAAAATCATATCCCTGGATAATTATTTTACCGGCAGTCCCAACAATCACTTTCCGGGAGTTGACTATCGCCGAGGTCATACCAAAGATATTGACAAATTAATTCCCGAAACCCCCGACATTGTCTTTCACTTAGGCGAATATGCTCGAGTTGCTCCATCTCTGGACGAACCCGAAATAGTTTATGATCTGAATACTGTTGGCACTTTTGCTGTAGTTGAATTTTGCCGCCACCGCCAAGTCGGTAAATTGGTTTATGCCGCTTCTAGCACCAAATTTGCCTCTGAAGGTCAAGAGCGTCACACCAACCCTTACTCTTTTACCAAAGCCAATAATGTCGATTTAATTAATAATTACGGCCAATGGTATCATCTACCGTATGCCATTTGTTATTTCTACAATGCTTTCGGACCGCGCGAAAATGGAGTCGGTAAATATGCTACTTTGATCGCCAAATTCCAACAGGATTACCTTAACCATCGTCAACTCACTATTATCAAACCAGGTACTCAAAAAAGAAATTTTACTTATGTTAAAGATTTAGCCGCCGGTATGATTTTAGTGGCCCAAAAGGGTCAAGGCGACGGCTATGCTCTCAACAATCCCAAAGCCCATTCCGTCATTGAGATTGCTCAAGCTTTCGGCAGTCCTGTTGAATATATCGATGGTTATCCCGGTCGCACCGAATCTGGCAATATTCCTGACAAAGCCCAACAATTAGGTTGGACTACCACCATTGATGTTATCGACTACATTAAAGACTTTATCAAAAATAACCCTCAATCAAAATCTTAAACTTCGTTTGCTATAATTTCTCATGTCTTTGGCAAAAAAAACCTTTCTTACCTTCAATTTTGGTTGTCGTGTCAATGCTGCTGAAACTAATCAATGGTCTCAAATTTTAATTAATCAAAGATTTCTTCCCGCCACTCCCACCACTCCCGTCAATATTATTTTAGTCAATACTTGTTCTATCACCAAAAAGGGTGAAAAAGAGTCATTAAACAAAATTAAGTCTCTCTCTGTCAAATATCCCAAAGCTAAAATTTATGCCACTGGTTGCGCTGATTTCACCAAAATAAACCAACTCAAAAACGTTTATTTTTTTACTAATCAAGACAAAGAAAAACTTTTACGCCAACTCAACTCTCTCTACACCCGCCAAATCAAAGACAAATTCAGCCGCACCAAAAGATTCCTTCTAAAAATTCAATCTGGTTGTACCCAATATTGTTCATATTGTATCGTTCCTTTTAAACGAAATTATCTTTATTCTCTCCCTATCAATCAAGCAGTTAACACTGTTAATCAAGCTATCAAAGACGGTTATCAAGAAATAATTATTACCGGAGTAAATATTGAACAATATCAATATAAATTTAATTCCCTAATACAGGAAATATTAAACAAAACTTCAATAAAATTAATCAGTTTTGGTTCTATTCCTATAAATTGTATTGATAAAAATCTAATTAAACTTTATCAAAACTATCCTGATAGATTATCTAAATTTATTCATATCCCCATCCAATCTGGTTCTGACAAAATTTTAAAATTAATGAACCGCCCCTATACTAAAAAAGATATTATAAAAAAAATCTACGATCTACAATCTACGATCAATGATCTAAAATTAGGTACCGATATTATCGTTGGTTTCCCCGGTGAGACTCAAGCCGATTTTAATCAAACCCTTAAACTTTGCCATCAAATTGGCTTTTCTAAAATTCATACTTTTATTTTTTCTCCCCGCCCTGGCACCAAAGCCAGGATTCTGTTCGAAAATTCATCCAAAATTTCAAAAGAAACCCTTAAGTATCGCTCTTTACAGATCCGAAAACTTTCTTCTCCAAAATTTCAATCCTCCTAGTGTTAGTGCTAATCCGATGACTAGAAATATCTCTAAATTCTCTTGTATCTCTAATTTCCTTAGCTAAACCATCAACTAAATTAAAAATTTCAGATTTCCAATTAAATAATTTTTTCTCTAATTTTGTCTCAAACTTATCTAATCTTTCCGCAACTCCCACCCCAACCACTTGTGACATTTGTTTTAAGTCCTTTGAATCCATAACTCAGTATATCATCGCCCAAAATAAACTTCCATTTCATCAAACACTGTAAACTTAAATGACACTTCTTGGCCAGGAAACTTTGCCTTTTTACCCCAAATATATGCCCGACTAACATCATCTCTCATCTGGCTTGATATTCGCTTCAAAACATCATCCAAACTTGAACTGTTTTTCATTATCAACGGATTGTCTTTATCAGCTTGGGCATTTCTCTCTTTTTTTAAAAACACCCGCACCAGTCCCAACCCCAACCAAACCTTTTCTTTAAATTCATCAATCCCTATTCCTTTGTCAGCACTCATCAACACCACTTCATCACTTTTTATTTTATTTAACTGTTTTTTGTCCGATATCATATCTATTTTAGTAACCACTTTTACTGCCGCCATATATTTCCTTGTCTTACTTAAACCATCAATCAATCTATCCACACTTTCAATTTTATGACCAAATTGAATAATCGCATTTGACAATCCCATTTCCTTAGCCACATCAACCACAGTTTTTTTATCAAACGAATAGTAAGGATCAACTATTTGCAAAGCTCCTTTGTGAGTCTTATGAACTATTATTTTGGGAGGATTAGTGTTTAACCTAATCCCTGAGTTATATAACTCTTGCTCCACTTTTTTAAACCAGTCCAATCTGTCCACATCAGTCATTAATACCACTAAATCAGAGGCTCTAATCACCGACAACACCTTTTTACCAAAACCTTTATTGCCAGCCGCCCCCTCAATAATCCCCGGTAAATCTAAAATTTGGATTTTAACCCCTTTGTATTCCATCATCCCCGGCACCACTCCCAAAGTTGTAAAGTCATAATTTCCTACTTTTGATTCCGCATTCGTTACCCTGTTTAACAGTGTCGATTTACCCACACTCGGCAAACCCACCAATACTATCGAAGCATCACCTGAATGTTTAATTGCATATCCCACCCCTCCGCCACCACCCTTACTGCTCGACCCATCTAAATCGTCTTTAAGCTTAGCCAATTTTGCTCGCAAAATACCATGATGATGTTCTGTTGCTTTATGATATGGAGTGTCTCGAATTTCCTTTTCAATCCGAGATATCTGCATTTTAATAATTTCTTCCTTAGTCATTTGTTAAAATTAACTTACTTTGAAAAAAATTCTCTTTTTAATTTTATTTCTATTTTTTGGGGTTATTTTTAATAAATCTATTTTAGCATCCCCAAATATCTTTGGCCTCCATCTAACCCAAACACAAGATCTCATCTCCGCCAAAGACATTATTAACAGTAATGGTGGGGACTGGGGTTGGGTTACCATTGTTATTCGCACCGACCAACTTGACTACCGCACCTGGCAAGATTTCTTTGACAACTGTCGCCGATACCACCTTATCCCTATTATCAGATTAGCCACCTATTCTGACAACGGTAATTGGAAAACTCCCACTTTTTCTGACATTGATAACTTGGCTAATTTTCTTCACTCTCTCAACTGGCCAATCAAAACTCAATATATCTCCTTATTTAATGAAATCAATCATGGTCAAGAATGGGGCGGCCAGGTCGATGTCAAAAACTACGTTGACATTAGTCTCTATGCCATTAATAAATTCAAATCTCTCAATCCTAATTTTTTTATCCTCAACGGTGCTCTCGACCTGGCCGCCCCCAACGCTTTACCCAAATATCTCTCCGCCAAATCTTTTTACCAACAAATTTATGATTATAAACCAGAATTTTTTGACTATCTCGACGGCCTTGCATCTCACTCCTATCCTAATCATGGTTTTATTGGCAAACCTTACCATACCGGCCAACATAGTATCCTTGGCTACCAATGGGAGATAGAAACTCTCAAAAAACTAGGAGTCAAAAAAGATCTTCCCATTTTTATCACCGAAACCGGTTGGCCTCACCGAGAGGGGATTAGTCAAAAAAATAATTTTTACACTACCAAAACCACTTCCCAATTTTTACTTGACGCTTATCAAATTTGGTCAGCAGACAAAAGAATTGCCGCTGTCACCCCTTTTATTTACAACTATCCCCAACCCCCGTTTGATCACTTTTCTTGGTTAGATCAAAACGAACAACTTTATCCCGAATATCAAAAAGTAGTTAATACTCCCAAATTAACCAATTCTCCCGAACAAATTACTAAATATGAACTCTACAAAAGTCAAATTCCTTTCCTTATTTTTGCTAATCACGAATATTCTGCTCAAATCAGCCTCAAAAATATCGGTCAATCAGTTTGGGGAGAAACTAACTTTTGCCTCCAACCGACAGCTTCAGACTCCATTGAAATTGATCAAATCTGCACCAGTCCTTCAGACAGAATCTATCCTGATCAAATCAAAATTTTTCCTTTCAAATTTAAAATAAACCCTTCTGCCTCCAAAAAAATTTACCTTTCATGGGAAGGCCTACCTAAAACCGAAATCAACCTTTTTTCTGAAAATTCCACCTTTTACCATCCCAAAATCGATCTTTGGTCCAAAATCAAAAATTTATTTCATAAAAAGTAAACTATTTTTCTGATTTTATTACCGAGGTCATTCTTTTTCGACGATCAATCATTAAATTAAACCCTAAACCTACACCCACCACCACCATCAAAAACGACACCACCCAACCAAATCCTGGAATATTTCTAATTAAAGTCAAAATTGTATAACCAATCCCAAAATTAGCATATTTATCAACCACTCTTTCACGATCCACCAAATTTAACTTCCATCCAATCAAATAACCTACTAATATTCCCGATAAGCTAATTACCAATCCATAAATAAATATTATTGCTAATCCAGTCCTCATTCCCACCATAGTTATCAAAGACAGTCCAAAAATAAACGGCAAACCTATCAACCATAATAAACCCCAAAAAAACCTTTTAGTTACTAACTTAAAAGTTAGCGGTTTATTTTTCTTAACCAATTTTTCAAATACATACGGCATCAACCAAATCATTAACCAACCCAAAACTAAACCATTAATCAGTCTAAACAAAACAGACCTAAAACCCACTTCCCGAATATTTTCTTTATTATCATCAACCACACCCCCTTTAAAAGTCTCTTTGTTCCCAATCACCGCCTTATCTGACAACTCTACCTCTGCTGTATCATTATATTTCAATTTACCAGCAATTTTAGCTCCATCAAGAATTTTAATCTTACCAGCCTCAATCACTACATCACCTTTATAATTTCCATCTAGTGATACTACCGAACCACCAACATATACATTTCTCCCAAAATCTCCTGACAAAGATACATTTTCCCCAGCCAAATAAACATCTCTTCCCAATACCACATTTTCCAAACTAACATTCGCTCCAGCCATAAAAGCATCTTTAACCACCTCACCTTCCAGACTGACTGTTCTACCAGCAGCAAACAAATAATCACTTTCACCACCCAAAGATACATTTTCTCCAGCAGTGAACAATATCCCGTCAATTACAGCATTTATTTTTATATTTTTCCCAGCCTGAAACGAAGTCCCCTCTAACTTTCCTACCGTATTGACATTTTCCCCAGCCACCATCAAACTTTCTAGCTTCGATTCTGCCTTCACGGTTGATACTAACCTTAAACCAATTAACACTGCTGCCAAAAATACCAAAATCTTTATTTTCTTCATATATCAATATTATATACCAACATTCGATCCTTAACACTGAACTGATTAGAAAAACCAAATTAACTCTTAATATAAGAATTACAAATCCTCTAAAGGATAAATATCAAAAGCAACTTCTTCATAAGGATGAACACTTTTTACTTTTTTAACAACTTCTTTTAAAATCTTTCTCGATACAACCACTTCGATCTTTTCTTCTTCTACTGCTTCATATTTACCGGTTTCACCAATAGTAGGATTTGTCTTTTCATTTCCACGGAATCGACCAACACCACGAGAAGAGAAAGAACAAAAATCATAATTGCCAATTTTCCCCGCTCCGACTTCTCCAAGCGCCTGACGTACTACATCAACGTGAGTAAGTGGTACAAAAACAACTAACTTTACGTTTTTACTTTTCATTATTACTCTAAATAAAAACAAAGTGCCGCAGAGAGGACTCGAACCTCCATGGGTTACCCCACACGGTCCTAAGCCGTGCTTGTCTACCAATTTCAACACTGCGGCCAAAATTAACCCCTCAAATCTGGTGCCCAGCACTACTTAATGTAATACCGAGGCCCCAGATCTCAGGGGTCAACAATTTATTTTAACGAACTTTGGTTATTTTAAAATATCTATATTAAATCAGTACGCCTAGAGGGAATCGAACCCCCATCACTAGTTCCGAAGACTAGTACTCTATCCATTGAGCTATAGGCGCTCAAATTACCTCTAAGTATCCCCAGCAGGGATCGGACCTGCGACCTTCTCCTTAGAAGGGAGACGCTCTATCCAACTGAGCTATGGGGACATATGTGGGTCCGGCGGGACTCGAACCCGCGACCAATCGCTTAAGAGGCGACCGCTCTACCAACTGAGCTACAAACCCATTATCAACTCACCTCGTATTTTAGCAAATATCTTACTTCCGTGATAAATAAGCTCCCGTTTCTGTGCTCACCAAAATTTCCTCACCAGTTTTAATAAACAATGGCACTTGCACCTTTAATCCAGTATCCAACACCGCCAGTTTTGTAGCATTAGTCGCTGTATCTCCCTTTACCGAATTTTCAGCCTCAACCACCGTATAAGCAATTGTCTTTGGTAAACTAATTCCCACCGGAGTTTCTTCATAAAATTTTATTCTGTAAAGCAACCCTTCCTTCAAATATACCCTATCCTCTCCCACAATTTCTACCGGCACCATGTATTGTTCAAAAGTTCTCGGTTCGATAAACACATAGTTCGAACCGTCAAAATAAGAATACTCCGCTTCATGAGTTTCTACCAACACTTCTTCAACTTTCTCTCCCGACTTATAAGTATATTCTATTATTCTCCCTGTATAGAGATTCTTTAGTTTAGTCCTGTAAAATGCCGAACCTTTTCCCGGCGACACAAATGAAGTGTCCATAATCATATGGGGTTCATTCTGAAAAATAATATAAATTCCTCGTTTAAACTGAGATGTTGATATTACTGCCATAATAAATTGAATTTTAGCACAAAAAAAATCCCAGAGCATGCTTTTTAGAGGAGCCACCCCAGGATCTAATATGTAGTATATCAAAATATTATATACATGTCAAGATACATCTTAAATACACATCAAAAATCACCATTTTCCATCTCGTTTATAAATTGCCAAACCCCTTTTGCCCAAGAACCGTTAGAACCTGGACAATACTTTTTCATAATCAACTCCGGAGTATTTAAACCTTTATCAAAATACTCTCGTTTTAAATAATTGGCATAACTTTTTATAGCTAACTCATAATTTTCAAATTTTAAAGTTCCTCTTTTGTGAATTCCATATCCCCAACAATTATGAGACCCTTCAGGAATTTTTTTACACAAATTAGACTCTTGCTGAGCTATGGCCACTATCCAATAATACTCAAACCCGTAATCATTTGAAATTTGATAAATCAAATCAGAGTAAGGAGCTAAAGGCGATTTATATTTTTCCAAATATTTTCTGATAATCACTGGTCTGGCATCTTCAGAAGCAATAGTTTCTCTCACTTTAATCTGATCAACATTATCCTCCAACCCTACAATAGTTAAGTCTAACACCTTACTCTCACCCAAAACTTTAGAAACGTCTTTTTTTTCACTTACCTGTCCCAAATAGTTCAATTCCCAAAAAAATATCACCACTCCAAAAACCATCACCAACATCGAAACTGTCACCTTTTTAAACCGGTTTATTAACCTTTCCATACTCATTTCTATGGTATCATAAGCACACTTATGACACCAAACTCTTCAATTCAAAAACTTAAGGACAAATCATTCGTTCTTAACCTAAATATTAAAGTGGCTGATATCCAAAAAGAATATCAGCAAACTCTAAAATCAATTCAAGCCAATTTTGAAACCAAAGGCTTCCGCAAAGGTAAAGCTCCGTTAAGTGTCGTCGAGTCACAGGTTTCTCCTCAAAAAATTTTTGAAGAAGTTGCCAGTCATCTAATTTCTCACCGCTATTCCGATGCTGTCAAAGATCATCAACTCAAACCCATTATTCAACCTCAAGTAAAGTTTAAAAATAAAAATCCCGATTTAGAACACGATTGGCAAATAGAAATTACCGGTAGTGAAATGCCTGAAATTAATCTCGATCCAAATTATCTCAAAGAGATTAAATCTATAAACAAAGACAAAACCCTGTCGGATGACAATGCCAGACTGGATAAAATCCTTCAAACTTTGGTCAAACATTCTAAACTTGATTTACCCGAAATACTCATCCAATCAGATCTTCAACATCATCTGTCTCACCTGATTGATCAAGCCAATCAAGCCGGGATTACCGTTCAACAATATCTAGAATCCCGTAAACAAACCCTCGAAGATTATCAATCTGAACTTAAAAAACGAATTATTCAAGAATGGACTATCAATCTAGCCATCACTCAAATCGCTAAAGACAATAAAATCGAAGTCACCGAAGCTGACACCAAAGATTTACTTACCAAAAACCCAGCTCTGTCTCAAAACACTAATATGCTCTATTATCTTCTCACTCAACAAAAAGTTCTTGAATTTCTAAAAAAGCAATAATTTGTTAAAATAGACTCATATGGCAGGTGGTTTTGGGTCTAAGCGCGATCCTAAAAATAAAACTATTTCTTCTAAAAATACCAGCGAAATTCTCAAAGATTTCCCCGACAATCATGTCACCCCAAAAAAATCCGGCACTCTTTTTCCCGGTCAAAGTATTCGTTTTGGTTCTGCTGAAACCAAACCTTCTCAAATCAATTGGAATCGTGAATTTCTTACTAAACCGCTCTCTCAAGAACAATCACTTTTTGTCAACCAACGACTTCAAGAAACTAATGTTGCCATCGAAGAACTCCGCCAAGAAATAAAAAATCTTATTCACAGCACCGACAATCTCGAGACCGAAATTATTCAAACTGCCAACCAAAATATTGCCGAAGTCAGTCAATATCAAGTCAATTTCCTGACTCGTATCAAAAATCTCATCATTAACTTCCGAAAAAATATTGATCAATCTTGCCTTTGGTTAGAAAATTTCAACCGTAAAAAAAGCCGTAAAAATGCTTTTTGGAGTACAGTCAGAAACAAAAAGGGTGGGGGAGAACAATATCTTCTCAGCGGTGAACACAGTGTTTCCCGGTCTGCTAACTAATGATATAATTTTGACTATCAAAGAGTCTATAGCTCAGTTGGTTAGAGCGCTTCGTTGACATCGAAGAGGTCAGAGGTTCGAATCCTCTTAGACTCACAAATACTTTAATTTACTAGCCAAAGTGGTATCTAAAGATGTATCTAATGCCAATAAAGGATTGTTTCCATCAAAAATTGTTTTCTTGACAACCTTTAAATCAAGTCCAATCATCTTAGTAATATCTCTATTAAATTTAAAAAAACTTCTTCTGGGCCCAGCTATGTTTATAATTCCTTTAAAATCACTCTCAGCTAATTCTAAACAAGCGGTTGCTAATCTATCAACAAAGGTAAATGATCTATAAACATTGCTAAATCTGTAAGCAACTTTATTCAACTTCACTTCATCCATTAAAGAAATAGTTCTCTTATCATAACTACCTCCACTTTTACCATATATATTCGCCGTTCTAATAATTATAAAATTATTACACTTTTCCCTTATTGCTTTTTCCGCTGCCATCTTAGATTTACCATAATCAGTTAACGGATTAGGTATATCTGTTTCTGTATAAAAACCTTTCTTTCCATCAAAAACCGCATCACTTGATATATAAATTAATTTAATTGAGTTTTCATTAGCTAATTTAACCAAATTATTTATAATTTCCTTGGTTTTTTCAGGATCATCATCATAAGGATTAAGTCTCGCACAATGAATTATTATCTCTGGTTTCACAAAATTAACCTTTTTACACACACCTTTTTTATCGTTTAAATCTAACACAACCGATTTAAAAACTGCGTTATCTATTTTCGACCTCGATGAAATCCATAAATCATTTTTGTCTTTAAAATACAATTCTAATATCCTTTTTCCTAGAAAACCTTGCGACCCCAACAAAAGAATAGATCTCTTTTTACCAGACATACATCCCTTATTTATAACATAAAAAAGGGGAAAAATAATTGTATAAAACAATACATTTTCCCCCATGGAAATTAAATATTTTTAATTAATCTTTTTTCATTCTAGCATCTTTCATTAAATGGGCTTTATTATACTTCTGAATATACTGAGCAATTTCATACATTTTATCAGAAAATTCATCCTGACTCATGTATTTAACAAAAGATACTTCATCAATTGACTGATTTGCCCCCCAAAGCCAATCAGTCGTATCTGGATTAAGAAGACCTAATCTTACAACATCGTCATACATTTCAGTTCCCGGCAGGGGAGTAAATTTTGACAATGTAACAAAAGGAGGATTAATTTCCTTCATAAACCTAAAAGTTTCATCCATGGTATCTAATGTCTCTTGAGGAACTCCAAGCATAAAATATGCTGACCAGAATATCCCAGAATTATTTAGTATTCTAGCAGCCTTTCTAACTTGATCTAAAGTAATATCTTTTCCCATATACTCAAGGATCTTTGGACTACCAGACTCAACACCTATCCTTATAGTCACACAACCAGCTTTAATCATTTTTTCTATAAGTTCTTCATCAATCACATTGACCCTTGTCAAACATTCCCATTGTATATTAATCGAATTAGCTATTAATTCATTACAAAAATCAATAACCCAATTTCGATTCACGGTAAAAGTTCCATTTCTAAACGAAAAATAATCTACATTATAATTTAATATTCTTAACTTTATCTCCGAAATTATTCTCTTAAGGGAATGAGATCGCACACGATGACCCCATATTGGAGAAAGTCCACAAAATGTACAATTGTATGGACAACCTCTTGCTGTCATCATGAGGCCAAGATCAATTGGTCTATAAGATTTAACATCCAAAAGAGAATCTATCAAAGGCATCGGTATCATATCTAAATCTTGTATAAGAACAGGTTTTAAAACTCTTTCTACAATTTTTTTATTCTTAACCTGTTCTACTACATCCAAGATACCAGACTCTCCTTCACCACATACAACAAAATCAAAAAAGTTATCCAAAACATCGTTCGGCCTAGCAGTAACATGTTCTCCACCAGCAACAATATATATAGAATCTTTATAACTTTTAGTTATTTGTGCAATCTTGATAGCAGATTTAAGCTTAACCGATAAAACCGATATTCCAACAATATCTGGATCAAATTGTTTAAGTATATTTTTATACTCCAACCAAATACTGTTAGAATCATCTTCTAAGGCATTCTTGTATAAATTGTGTTGAAGAGATAAATCTTTTGTTGATAAACTAATACATTTAGAATCATGCTCTGCATCGTAAATTAAAACTTCGTGTCCTTCATTTTGTAAAACAGCCGCTAAATAAGTCAATCCTAATGGAAAGTAAAACCTGTAAAACCCAACAAACCTTTGAAATGGTGGATCCACCAAAAGAATCCTCATCTCGACTACCTCCTTATTTTATTCCCGTTTTTTATTTATCCTAAGTCAGACAATTAAAAATATATTTTTTAAAGTTCTAAACCGCTTACGGCTTATCTTCCGCAAAATTATATCACAATATAGCAAAATATACATCCATAATATCAAAAAGTAAACCTACCTGCCAGCAAACAAAAGTTCGAGTCCTCTTAGACTCACAATTATCTTCTCTCAAATATATTTATATTTTTCCCTTCCTTCACCAACGGGTAATTTTGTTTGATTATCTCCCAATCTTCCACTTTTAAATCCGTTTTATGCTTCGGCTCGACAATGTAATCAAACTCAAAATTTCTCATTTCCATAAATGCCCAAATGTGTCCGGCTACATCTGTCGGCCATTCACCCAATATCCACCCCTGCCGATGCGACAATGATAATGGCACCGAATTAACTCGATTCAAATAAATTATTTTTTTGTCCTCTCCAATTTCCTCTTTAATTTCTTGAGCAATTTTAATATCTTTATCAGCTTCAATATAAGGCATAAAAAAATAACTACTTACCTTTATTCCATTCCATATCAATATCGGCAGTATCAATATCCCCAAGATTTTATTTTTTTCAAAAATAAAATTCAATCCTATTGCTGCCAAAACCACCACCAATGGTATATAAACATCAGCATAATATTGATGAGTTAAATTTCCATTTGGCGCTATCAACCAATAAACCACTACCCCTAGTGTCCACAACCCCAAGGGCACTATTTTTTCGTCTTTTCTCACCAAACTTACCAAAAACCCTATTACCGCCAAACCGCTGGCTGTCTTTCCCATCACTTCTCCCACCATATTTTTCCAAATCAAATTTTTTAGTATTCCCAAATCAAACAATTTTTCCCGCCCGTGCAACACCCAATTTTCCCAACTCATATCCAAATTCAAAAAATAAGTCCACCATCGCCACCATCCATAAAACCCAACCGACAATATCACTATTGTCAAATAATCCTGCCACCAGCTTTTCTTTTTCCATAAAAAATACATTAAAAGCGGCATTACAATCAATCCAAACGGCCTGCTGGCTACACTAACTCCCATTACCAATCCACTGCCAACCAAAAATCTTGATTTGTTGTTCTGACTGTACTTTAAAATCAGATACAACGCCACCCAAATCAGGCTTACTGCCATCACATCAGGATGAATTGCATGACCAACAAAAAATATACTCCCCGGCATCAAACTATAAATCAACAGTCCCAACAAACTAGTTTTTTTATCTATCCACAAACTCAAAAACTTCCACAACGCCATTGCCCCCACCATATACAAAATCAAATTGACCCCTCTGGCCACCCAAATTTCCGAACCAAAAATTTTATAACCTGTCGCTATCAAACTCTCATAAAACGGCATTTCCAAAAAAAAGTACCCCTGAGTATTTGATACCGGTCTCATCAAACAACTTTTTGGTTTAAAAAAATTAGCCTTACCGTTGTATAAAAAATAAGCCACACACTCCGTATCTGTTTGTCTCATCGAATGACCATCTACCGATAAAACATTAAAATTTTTCAACCTCAAACCCAACCCTAAAATTATTATCAAAACCACCAATAAATTAAAAATATTACTTTTCTTAAATATTTTCACTAATTACTATTTTACAAATTTTTGTTTGCAAAAACTTAGGCTGTTTCTGATAAAATAAGCCATGAATTCTAAACTTCAATCTCTGCGCCATTCCGCTGAGCATATTTTAACCCAGGCTATGGAGCGTCTTTATCCTAACCAATTTTTAATGGCTATGGGTCCGGCCACCGACGACGGTTTCTATTTTGATTTCGAACCCACCGGTGATTTTAAGATAAACGAAACCGACTTCCCTAAAATCGAGGCTGAAATGACTAAAATTGTTAAAGAAAATTTACCGATTATCAAAAAAGAAATCTCTCTTGATGAAGCTAAAAAAATTTTTAAAGATAACCCTTACAAAATGGAATGGCTCAATTCTATTAAAAATAGGGGAGAGGTTATTAGTATTTATCAAACCGGGGATGAGTTTGTTGATCTTTGTGCCGGTCCCCATGTCCGTTATACCAGTCAAGTCAAAGCTTTTAAACTTTTGTCTGTCGCTGGCGCCTATTGGCATGGTGATGAAAACAACAAAATGCTCACCCGCATTTATGGCACCGCCTTTGAAAATAAAAAAGAATTGGATCATTATTTATGGCAAATTGAAGAAGCTAAAAAAAGAGATCACCGTAAACTTGGCAATGAACTTGATTTGTTTAGTATTAGCGAATCAATAGGTCCAGGTCTTATTTTATGGCATCCAAAATTATCTATTATTAGAGAAGAAATCGAAAACTATTGGCGTTCTGAACACCGTAAACAAGGCTACCAATATGTTTTCACCCCACATATAGGTATGTCAAACTTATGGGAAACATCAGGACATCTAGGTTTTTACCAAGACAGTATGTACCCACCCATGTTAATGAAACAAAAAAGTAACAACGAGAACAATGAATATTATGTAAAACCCATGAGCTGTCCCTTCCATATTCAAATTTATAAATCCCGACCCAGAAGTTATCGAGAACTACCTCTCCGTTGGTGCGAATTAGGTTCTGTCTATAGATACGAAGAGTCTGGAGTTTTGCATGGTATGTTACGAGTTCGCGGTTTTACCCAAGATGATGCTCATATAATTTGTCGAGAAGATCAGTTTGTTGAAGAAATCAATAACATCTTAGATTTTGCCTTATCAATGAACAAAACTTTTGGATATAACCAATTAAATGTTTATCTCTCTATTCGTGGTTCAACTAATACTAATAAATATGTAGGTGACCAAAAAGTTTGGAATCTAGCCGAAAAAACTCTTGAAGAAGTTTTAACCAATAGAAAAATTAAATTCCAAAAAGATATCGGTGGGGCTAAATTTTATGGACCCGCCATTGATTTAAAAGCAGTTGACGCCATGGGTCGTGAATGGCAAGGGACCACTATTCAACTTGACATGAATCTACCTATGCGCTTCGATATGAAATATATAGGTCAAGACGGTCAAGAACATACTCCTATCATGATTCACCGCACCCTATTAGGTTCAATGGAAAGATTCGTTGGCACTCTTATTGAACATTATGCTGGAGCTTTTCCTTTGTGGTTATCACCAATGCAAGTCAAAATTATCCCTATCACCGACAATCAATTAAAATATGCCCAACAAATTGAAACCAAACTAAAAGAAAATCATATCCGGGTTGAAATTGACGATAAATCTGAAACCATGCAAAACAAAATCCGCACCGCTACTAGCGAAAAAATTCCTTATTTAATCATCGTCGGCGCTCGCGAAATCGAAAACCAAACCATTTCCGTTCGTCAACGTGATGGTCAAGATTTGGGTACTATGAAACTAACTGATTTTATTTCCCAAATCAAAGATCAAATCACAAATAAAGCCTTAAATTTGATAAAATAACCAATAGTTACAAATTATTAATACCTTGAGTAGTTTCAGAAACAGAAATACCAACAATAAATTTTATAAAATTAATCAACATATCACCGCGCCCCAAATCCGACTTTTAGACGAACACGGCAAACAAATTGGGGTTATGTCTATCTCCGAAGCCAGATCTATGTCTCAAGAATCAGGTTTAGATTTAATTGAAATCAACGGTAAAGCTGTCCCTCCGGTTATCAAACTCATCAGTTTTTCTAAATTCAAATATCAAGAAGCTAAAAAACTTCAATCTGAAAAAAAGGGAATCAAAGGCGGCGAGCTCAAAGAAATCCAAATGACACCGTTTATAGGGAAAAGTGACTATCAAGTCCGAGTTGATAAAGCTAAAAAATTTTTAGCTACTGGAAATAAAATCAAATTAAGTATAAAATTCCAAGGTCGTCAGATGACTCAACAGCAATTTGGACACAACCTGGTAGCCAAATTTAAATCTGATCTCCAGGATTTTGCCGTCGCCGAAGGCGAAGCTAAACTAATTGGCAAAAGATTAATGATTACTTTTACTCCTTCAAAAAAGAAGGTTGCTCCCACTCATGAAGAAAACACCTAAAAAACTAAGAATCAAAAAATCAGTTTCCAACCGATTTGAAGTTACCAAAACCGGCAAAGTTCTTCGTATGTCCTCTTTTAATCGTCACCTACGACGCAAAAAGAGTAAAAAGCAACTTCGCCGCCTCAAAGGTAAACAAGTTGTTGAAGGTGCTTTGGCTATTAGAGTTAAAAAACTTCTAGGTCACCTTTAACCTTTATTTTTGCCAACTAACTTGATAAACTTTATAACTTTAAACTTTACAAACAATTATGAGAGTTAAAACTGGAACAGTCAGAAGAGCTGCCCACAAAAAGGTTCTCAAAGCCGCCAAAGGCTTTTGGATGACCCGACATAAACGTTACAAAGTTGCCCACGAGGCTGTCATGCATGCCGGCGATTACGCCTTTATCGGTCGCCGTCTCAAAAAACGCGACTTGCGCCAACTCTGGATTGTCCGCATCAATGCCGCTCTCAAACCTTTTGAAATTCGCTATTCTGCCTTCATTAAAATGCTCAAAAACCGAAATATTATCATCGATCGCAAAATCCTAGCCGATTTAGCTGTTAACCACCCTGAAGCATTTAAGGCCGTGGTTGAATCGGCTAAATAAACCTATTTAACTGTTTCAATCAAACCCCCGCCAAAGCGGGGTTTTTTGTTAAAATAAAGTCATCTATGGATCAAAACTTAGCATCCATCAAACAAAACTATTCTCAAAAAATATCTCAATTAACCAACCCTCAGGATTTAGAAAATCTTCGGATTGAACTTTTTGGTCGTCGCGGTCTCTTTAATCAACTTTTCGCCAAAATCAAAGACATTTCCCCAGACCAAAAAAAACAATACGGCGCCGACTTAAACCAACTCAAATCAGAGTTGGAAACCCTTCTTAACCAAAAAAATATCCATTCAGACTCTAAATCAACTGTTCAAAAAACTAACCTGCCTTTGTTTGCTCTCAAAAAAATCGGCCACCTTCACCCCATCACTCAAACCGAACGTCAATTAAATGCCCTGTTTAAATCTCTCGGATTTTCCGTTTATACCAGCCCAGAAATTGTTGCCGACGAATACAATTTTACTCGTCTCAACGTCCCCATAGATCACCCTGCTCGTGATATGCAAGACAGTATTTATATCAAAGAACCGGAATACTTACTTCGCACTCAAACTTCAACCATCGAATCTTATTTATTATCAGAGCAATCCAAAAATTTACCCATTCGCGCTGCTTTCCCTGGAGCCGTTTATCGCAACGAAAAAGTCAATCGCTCCAACCATTTCGTTTTTCATCAATATCAAGCTGTAGTGGTTGATAAAGGTCTTACCGTCAAAGACTTGATTGGCACCATGGATTTGATGTTCAAAACTCTCTATGGTTCAAAAGTGGTTGTTCGTTATCGTGCCAAATATTATCCCGAAGTCGAACCCGGAGTTGGTCCCGATATGCAATGTTTCAATTGTCACGGTCAAGGTTGCCCTTTATGCAAATACGCTGGCTGGATTGAAATGGGTGGTAGTGGTATGATTCACCCTCAGGTTCTCCAAATGGCCGGTATCGACCCTGAAATTTGGACTGGATTTGCTTTTGGCATGGGTCTCGATCGTTGGACTATGGCTCAAAACAAAATTAGCGATATCCGCACCCTCATGGGTGGTAACTTAGCCTATAAACCCAATCAATTATGAAACTAATTTACTCTCATCTCCAAAAATTCTTACCCGACCTTAAAGTTAAACCCCAACAACTTCGCGATGATTTAACTATGATTGGTCACTTCACCAATTATTTTGAAGAAATCGACAACGAAATTATCTTTGATCTTGATATTAAAGTTAACCGTGGTGATTGTTTAGGTTATTACGGTCTTGCTCGCGATTTATCTATTCTTTACAACCTCCCTCTTGTCAACCTAGCTCAAAACCTACCCACCAATTCTTCCTTGCCTCAACTTCCCATTACTATCACCACTGACAAAGTTAAAAGAGTTATGGCCATAAAACTTACTAGCGTCAATAATCAAATTTCACCCGATTGGCTTCAAACCTTCATTAAACTCCACGGCACCAACCCTGTTAATCTAATTGTCGATTTAACCAACTATGCCATGTTTATGTATGGCATTCCCAACCATGCTTTCGACATAAAAAAATCTGGCGAAAATTTAATTTGGGAAATCAACCCCAAATATGATCAATTTACCAGTCTCGACGGCTCCATTCTCAAACTAAACTCCGATATTTTAATGATTAACAATCCCGACAAAGCTCTAAGTCTAAGTTTTTGGGGTGGAGAAGCCTGCGCTATTGATTTAGATACCACCGACATCATTATTGAAATGGCTGTTTATAATCCCACCACTGTTCGTCAAAACAGTCGTTTTCTTAAAACCACCACTGAAGCCTCCACCCGTCTTGAAAAAAATCTCGACTCCAACACCATCCCTCAAGCCTTCAATTTTTTAATTAACTTAATTTTGAAACATTCTTCCGCCAAAATTGCTTCTCAAGTTTTTGACCACTACCTTCAAGTCGAAATTCCTCCAAAAATTAAATTCGATCTAAATCTTCCCAGTCAAATTTCTGGCATCAACGTTCCTATCGATTTTACCCTCAACTGCCTAAACCAACTCAATCCTTCTGCCTACGATTCCAAATCTACAATCTACAGTCCGCCTTCAATCAGAAAAGATCTCATAAATCCCCAATCTCTTGCCAACGAAGCTATTCGCTTTTGGGGTTATGACAAAATCCCTACCGACAAACCCCTAGCCAAAAAAGAAGTCGATAACATTACTCCCTCCATGGTTTATCTAATCGACTCTCTTAAAGATCAACTAATCCAACTCAGTTATGATGAAGTTCTCACCTGGCCTCTAGTTTCATCTCCACTCGATCCCCAAACCGTAGTTAAAACTCAAAATAGTATTAACACTGAAGTTGTTTATCTTCGCCAATCTTTAATTCCTTCCCTTCAAAACCAACTCGATCAATACAATCGTTTTAAACTTCCCCAACCTCAATTTTTCGAAATTAACAAAATTTATTTTCAAATTGATAACAATTATATTGAAAAAACCGCTCTCGCGCTTTACCACCCCAATCCTACACAACTCAAATCCGATCTTGCCAAACTAAATTTATCTCCCCAAAACCAAAAAGATAATTTTGCCGAAATTATCTTAGATGATCTACCCAAACCAACTACCTATCAACCTCAATTATCAGATCAAACCCCTGCTATCGAATTAAAAACTCAAATTATAACTCTCGATGCCAATGTAGTTTTAGATCAAAAAAATGATCCTTTAGATTTAATTAAAAAATATACCCAAATTATTGGTGAAGAATTTTTATGGGAATTAATTATTACCGATATTTATCAAGATCCTAAAACCAATAAATATCGTTATACTTTTCAAGCCTCATATTTTAATTTGGACGATAAGACTGCCAAAAACATTCACCTCAAAGCCTTCAATTTGAAATAGTTTTATACCGATTGAGTTCTTTTGATACATTAGCAATCAAACTCAAAGACTGCTAATAACAATATAAAATCATAAAAACCCTATCTTTGGGTAAAAACTACAGATTTTTTGTCGGTGCTAAGGTTACTGTTGGCAAAACCGTCGGTGATGGTTTTGAAATTGTCGGAGTCGGGACTTCATTCCATGGGGTATTAACACCAATTCTAGCCTCCCTTTCCTGACTATTACCATCCCTATCGGTTGCTTTTACCTTGATAACATGAGGCCCATCAGGTAATGTTAATTTCATCTCAAACGGTCTTTCTGTCCAAGTTTTTTTCTCATAACCATCCACCCATAATTTGACTTCTGTAATCTTTAACAGTGAATTAGTTGTAATCCTGACATCAAACGTGCTTTCCACCGTTGACTCGTGAGCCGGGCTGTCAATTCCCACGTTCACCATCCCCCCTTGACGGCAATAATCCATCGGTGGGCTATATTTATCTTTGTCTGGTTGCTGACTAATCCAACTATCAATCCCTTCCTGCCATCTATTTTTACCATCAGTTGACACCAAATCATCTTCCTTAAAAGAAAAAAATTCTTTTTCTTCATAATTATTACTGGCAACATCATCTGGGGTGGCTAAACCAAATTGTCCCTTGCACACCTTAAGTTTCACATGAATCGGATCAGATACTGTTGGCTGGGTCCCATCAATAAAATATTCATTTTTGCTCTCAAAACCATCATGAGCTGGATAACCAGAAACCTTATCCACACTTACCGAAACTATTTTATCCGGCACCGGAAAGTCTACCTTCTGTCTCTTTGGTAATTCATAAGTCATAATTCTTTTCCATATTGGTGCCGCCCCCGAAACTCCAGAAACTAATCTTCCCATCGACTCATAATTATTATTTCCCACCCAAACCGCCGTCAACAAATTGGGTGTCCAACCTATTGTCCAATTATCTTTTTTATCATTAGTCGTTCCTGTTTTAGCCGCCACCTGATAACCAGGAATTATCAACGAATTCACCGATCCAAAAGTCATTTGCCGCGCCGAATTATCAGACAAAATATTTGAAATTATAAATGCCTCTTGAGGTGTCATTACCTTCTTTCCGTTTGCCGGTTTATATTCCTCCAATATCCGACCATCTTTATCTTCAACCCTCAAAATTCCTACCGCCTCCATTCGCTCACCAGAATTAGCAAATGCTGTATAAGCCGAAGCTAAGTCGATCATCCTAACCTCAGCTCCACCCAAAGTCACCGCCAAACCAAACCTAGATAAATTTTCCTTTGTTGGTTCCAAAGTTGATAAACCCATATCATATGACAGCGCCAACATCTCCTTAACTCCCACAAAAGCTAAAGTTTTAACCGCAGTTGTATTTATTGAATTTCCCAACGCATTTCTTAAACTCATCGGCCCGTTAAATTTGCCATTGTAATTCTTAGGAATATAATTAGGCTGACCTCCAGAACCAGGAAATACCACCGGCGTATCCATAATCATAGTTGCCGCTGTCCACCCTTTCTTGATTGCTCCCAAATAAGTAATCGGTTTGATTGATGATCCCGGCTGACGCAAAGCCTGAGTCACCACATTAAAATTTCCATCCGTCTTTTCCGAAAAATAATCCCTTGACCCCACCATTGCCAACACCTGACCATTAGTCGGATCCATTACCAACGCCGCCCCATTACTAATTCCTATCTCATCAGTCTTGTCAATTTCTTCAGCCACGATTTTTTGCGCCTCATTTTGTAAATCCAAATCCAATGTTGTAATAATTTTTAAACCTCCATTTTCCACCACTTGCTCCCCATATTTTTTTGCCAATATCTCCTGTATCCAAAACACAAAATGGGGCGCTTTAATTGTTGAATTCTTACCACTAAATTTATAATCTCTTACCTGTTCCATGGTTTCATCTGCCAATGTCTGACTGATATAACCATCCTCCACCATTCTTTTTAACACATGGTTAGTCCTATCAATATAAGCTGTCGGTGTTTTTGAATAAGGTGAATAAACACTCGGCAATTGAGGCATTCCTGCTAAAATCGCCGACTCCGCCAAATTTAACTCTTTTACTGGCTTACCAAAATACTGTTCTGCCGCCGGCCCTACTCCCCAAGAAGCTCCACCATATGGCGCTTCGTTCAAATACATAGCCAAAATCTCATCCTTACTATATTTAGACTCAATCTGAATCGATAAAATCAATTCTTTAATCTTTCGCTGTATTGTCCTGTCTGTTGATAACAACAC
Source organism: Candidatus Shapirobacteria bacterium (assembly GCA_017991615.1). GTDB lineage: Bacteria > Patescibacteriota > Microgenomatia > UBA12405 > UBA12405 > WARW01. Next base: position 9,889 of record JAGOQF010000001.1, on the reverse strand, counting down.
ATTTCTCGTCAATTGCTGAGTTAAAGTTGAACCACCGGTTACTTTTCGAAAATAAAACGCATTTTTGATAATCCTAAACGGTGTCAACGGATCAAAACCTTTGTGCTTATAAAAATCCTTGTCCTCAACCGCAACAGTAGCCTGCTTCAAATAGTCCGGAATATCGCTAAAATTTACAGGATCGCGTTTAGCATCATCATAAATGTCATAAAGCACTTTATTATTTCGATCATAAACCTTACTTGAATATCCATCACGCCTGACTACCCTTGTTGGTGAAGGTAAGTCTTTGGAATACCACACAAACAAAAATAAAACCAACAACACTCCCAACACCATCATTACCAACATCACTCTAAAAAAATTCAGCCAAAATTTCTTACTCTTAAGTTTATTCTTCAGATTTGTTTTTTTTCCCAACCTAAACCGACCAAAAAACCGAGACAACTTTAACCTCCAATTTCTTGAAACCGTCATTTATTTATCGACCCATTAAAACCAATAAAAACGGAACCATCCCTGAAAGTAACAGTACTACCAACGATATCACCAACACTATTTTCGTCACTGTCTTTTTCTTCAGTTTCATAAAATTATGATAACATAATGACAGCTTGACCACTAACCTCTTATGATTAGACCCACCATTCTCGACATCAACAAAGCTAAAGTAATTTTGTACCCTATCAAACAATTCCCTTCAATTCACATTAATATCACTATTAAGGCTGGATCCTGGTACGAAACCGGCCCTCAGTGGGGAGCTTTTCACTATCTAGAACACCTAATTTTCGAAGGTTCAACCAAATATCCAACCAATAGACACTTAGAAAACTTTAAGCAAGAGCACGGAATTAATCTCAATGGCAGCACCAGCGGCTCCAACATGTCTTTTTGGCTCAACTTACCGGATTTTAAATTAAACCAAGGATTAGAAATTATTGACCAACTTATTTTTCACCCTTTACTTGATCCCAGTCAATTTAAAAAAGAAATTTCTGTTATCACCCAAGAGTATTTTCAATTTTGGGACAAACCCTACAATCGTTTTTACAAGAAATTTAACGACTTAATTTTAGGAGAAAATAATTTCCTCAATCGACATTCCATAGGTCAACCAGAATTTATCGCTCAATTATCTCAATCAGATCTACAAACCCTGCATTCTCGATACTTCCAGCCTCAAAATCTAATTATTTCTTTTGTTGGTAACTTTAATCCAACAGAAATAAAAAACAAAATTACCCCCATACTTCAACGCCAAACTAACAATTTTTCTCCCAAACTTCCTCAAACTTCTATACCTAAAATCAAACAAAAAACTCTAAACTATCACGATAAAATCGATCAATCATATCTTACAATTTCATGGGTCAAAAAGAAAAAACTATCATTTAGTGATAAAGTCTGTTTAGGAATTACCTCTTCTATTATCGCCGGGAACACCAATTCTATTTTGGTTCAAAAAATCCGACAAAAATTAGGACTTGTCTACCACATCAACAGCAGTTTTAGTCACAGTCAAGACATAAACTTTTTTGAAATCTGGGCTTCATCAGAAAACAAAAATTTAAATCAAATTATTGATACTATTCAATTCGAAATCAAAAAATTCATTCAACAAGGAATCACTACCAAAAAATTTAACCAAATTCGACAATATATGAATTACCGAACTCTTATGAGTGATGATTCTCCTGGCAAAATTTCTCAAAATCTTAGCCGCCAACTTTTCCACCATCACAAAATTTATCTCCCTCAAGATTTAGTCAATATTGCCAACAAAATTACCCTCGACGATTTTATGTCTGTTTCCCGAGACTTAATTAATCCAGAAAATACTATAACCGCCACCATGACCCCAACTAAACCCGAATCATAACTTCAAATCTGGTATTATCATCCTATGGACAACTTGAGTCAGATTCCCGGTATCGGTCCTAAAACTATCGAAAAACTCAACAAACTTAATATTTTTTCTCCCCAAGACCTGCTCTATCATTACCCTCATCGTTATGTCGATTTTTCCCATACTACCAAAATTTCTGCCGCCACCGAAAATACCGCTGTCACTATCACTGGTAAATTACTCAATTTTCAAAATATTTTTACTAAATATCACAAAAATCTCCAAAAAGCTGTTGTTGCTGACAATAGTGGTCAAATAAATCTTCTCTGGTTTAATCAACCATATCTATCCAAAAATTTCAAGGTAGGGGAGACTTATAGTTTTGCTGGCACTATTTCTCTGTTCCAAAACAAAAAAACTCTCATCTCTCCTATTTCCGGCCAACACCACACCGGCAAAATTATCGGTATTTACCCTGAAACTAGCGGTCTAAATTCTGCTTGGTTTCGCAAAACCATTCAAAACTTTCTCCCCAAACTAACCCAAAACATTTCCGAAACTCTCCCCAAATCTATCCTTAATGAACACCAACTCCTAGACCTTAACACCTCTTTAAATCAAATTCACTCCCCAACCAATAAATTTTTATTACAAAGATCTCAATACCGTCTTAAATTAAACGAAATCATTTCCCTTCAAGCCAAATCATATCTCACCAAAAAATCCTGGCTGACCAAAAAACCCAAAATAATTTTCAATATCACTCCCTCAACTGATCAAAAAATTAACCGCTTAATTGACAGTCTACCCTTTAAACTTACCAAATCTCAACAAAAAGTTTGGACTGAAGTTAAATCCGATCTTACCAACCCCCATAAGGTTACCAATCGGCTCATTCAAGGCGATGTTGGCTCTGGCAAAACCATCATTGCCTTACTTGCCTGTTATCTGTCTCATCTCAATCAATCCCTATCCCTTTTTATTGCCCCCACCGAAATTCTAGCCCAGCAACATTTTGATACTTTCAAAAAGTTTCTTAAAAACAGAAAAATTCCTCTTTATTTACTCACCGCTTCCCACAAATTTAAAACCAAAAAAATCCCTAAAAATTCAATTATTATCGCCACCCACGCCGCCATTTATCAAAAGAAAAAAATTGAAACAAACTTAGGTCTGCTTATCATTGATGAACAACACAAATTCGGTGTTAAACAAAGATCATTTCTTGGTAACCATCTCAATCTACCTCATTGCCTAACTATGACTGCCACTCCCATCCCCAGAACTATAGCTCTAACCCTTTTGGGTAATTTGGATATTTCCACCATCGATTCACTACCCAAATACCGTCTTCCTATTAAAACCTTTGTTGTCCCGCCACCAAAAGTCAACGACTGTTATCATTGGATCAAAAACCAAATTCTAACCACCGGCTGTCAAGCATTTATTGTTTGTCCTTTTATTGAAACTTCTGAAACCATGACTAGCGTCAAATCGGCCGTTGACGAATTTAATCGCTTAACCAAACTATTTCCCAATCTAAAACTTGCCCTACTTCATGGCAAAATGAAATCAGACCAACGTCACCAAATTATCTCCGATTTTCAACAAAACAAAACCAATATTTTAGTCACCACTCCCATCATCGAAGTCGGTGTTGATATTCCCAATGCCACTATTACTGTCATCCAATCAGCCGACCGTTTTGGCTTGTCTCAACTCCATCAACTTCGTGGCCGAGTGGGTAGGGGACAAATTCAAAGTTTTTGTTACCTTTTTACCGAATCTACTGCCGACAAAGCCACTCAGCGTCTTAACTTCCTTGCCAAAAACAATAACGGCCTAAAAATTGCTGAATACGATCTTAAAATCCGCGGTCCTGGCGAAGCTTTTTCTATTGCCCAACACGGCTTCCCCTCCCTTAAATTAGCCAATTTTTCCGACACTCAACTCATCTCCTTGGGACAAAAAATCGTCTCCAAACTAATCACTAATAAAAATTTTGATCTCAACTCACTTATCACTAACTCTCAAAAAGAAAATCATATCGTTAGTAATTAACCTCTTATCTACCTTGTAAATATGAATTCCCAAACTATCTTAAAAAACCTCATTGATCAAAAATTGGAAAAATTTAGATTACCAAACAGCGATATTCCTCCCCAAATAACCAAACAAGTTTTAAAAACAGAAATTGAAAAATATTTTAACAATCAAAGATCTCTAGATTTTATCTATTCTTTAGCTCAATATCTTTTCAACGAAGTTGCCTTTACCAAACCAATTGATAAAAACTTATTTCAAGCCGTCCACGATATTATTGTTTGTAACCAAAAAAAACTTCAATCAACTAATGCTAAAAACAACATTTTAAATATTTACAACAAATATTTAAAATAAAAACCATTAACCCAAATCAAACAAAGACAATATTAACCTGTAAAATTTGTCCAACCAATTTCATTAGCTGATTATATTTTCTAAATTAAATTTATACATTAAAATTAAAATAATAATACACATGATAAAAATCTCTAAAATCTTTTGGTCAATTCCTGACACTAAATTTTCTGATAATATCTTGTCAAAAGTCTTGGGTATTAAAAAATTAGAAGATAAAAGTCCTAAATTTCAAATTTATATCCTCCCCAACAAAACCGAAATTATTGCCATAAAAGAAACCAAAACCAAAATTTACGACAGTTCCCTCCATTTTTATCTTCCATCTTTTAAAATTAACCAAATTAAATCTAAATTCGATAAACTAGGATACAGTTGTCACTTAGCCAAATCTGGTAAAACTATTACTCTAAGTTGCTTTGCTCCATCTCCACACAGTTGGTGTGAAATTCATTTCAGTAATTATTCCCACTAACCCTTCCTATTTTGTCTTTTTTTCTGATAAAATACTCCCATGACAGCATTACCAAAACATTGGCCTTCCAGCCGTCGACAAGGACGTCGTCGCGCCGCCGACAAAGGCCCAAAACTAATTAAACCTATCACTTGTAAAAATTGTGGCCAACCTAAAATGGCTGGTTTTCAGTGTCCCAACTGTAAACAGTGAAAAACAAATTTGACCCCCGCCATCTAAAACGAATTGCCAACATCCAAGCCTTGTTTGCTTGGAGTTTGGGAGGATCAGGCCCTACCACCCCCGAGACCAAAGATATCATCAAAGCCATCCCCAAAATCGACACTATTATCCAAGAAAATGCTCCCAAATGGCCTATCGACAAAATCAACAAAGTTGATCTCAATATCCTCCGTTATGCTCTCTGGGAACTATTTTATCTCAAACAAAACCCTGAAAAAGTTATCATCGACGAAGCCATTGAAATTGCCAAAGAATACGGCACTAATACTAGCTCCAGTTTTGTCAACGGAGTCATTGGCGGCGCTCTCAAAAAGAAATCATCCTATGATTAATCAACTTCAACAACTCATCGGCTACACATTCACCGACAAATCAAAACTTCAGCAAGCTTTAGTTCATCGGTCTTTTCTCAATGAACAATCAAAATTCAATCAATCCAATGAAACTTATGAATTCCTAGGCGATGCCGTCTTGGAACTTTGGGTCTCCGACAGACTTTTCAATCGATTTAATCAATTTGACGAAGGCAAGTTAACCAACCTCCGAGCTTTAATTGTTTGCACTCAAAATCTGGCCAAAGTTTCAGAAAAATTTAATCTGGGTAAATTTATCTTTTTATCCCGGGGCGAAGAAAGTCATCAAGGCCGCCACAATCAATCTATTTTAGCCGACACCTTTGAAGCCGTCACCGGCGCCATTTATCTTGATGGGGGATTATCCCCAGCTTTTAAATTCTTAGACAAATTTCTTGAGACTAGCATTACCAAATTATCTTCAAAAAAAATCTACAAAGACCCCAAAAGTGTTTTTCAAGAAATTGCCCAAGCTAAAAAAGGCATCACTCCAAAATACAAAACCCTGTCAGAATCAGGCCCGGATCACCAAAAAGTTTTTAGTGTTGGTGTTTTCCTAGACAACCAGCTTATCGCCAAAGGTCAAGGCAACTCCAAACAAAAAGCTGAAGAAGCCGCCTCGATTGAAGCTACCAAAATTTTAAATAATTTAGTATAATCCTAACATTATGATAAAAATTAAACTTTTGCCTCGAGGTAAAAAACATCAAATTACCTATCGAATTGTTGTTGCCGAACAACGAAGTAAATCTGATGGTAAATGTATTGATGATTTAGGTTTTTACACTCCTCAAACCAAAACCTTAAATATAAACAAAGACAAACTTACCGACTGGCAAAAAAAAGGTGCTCAACTAACTGAGGGTGTCGACAAACTCCTTAACCCCGATAAATACCCCAAAAAAATCAAAAAGAAATCTAAAGTTAAACCAGTTAAATCTAAACCAGAAACCAAATCAGAAGACTCTCCCCAAAAGACTTCTGAATCTCCATCGGAAGAAACTCAAACCGAAACTGAAGTTAAAACAGAATAATTTATTTGTACTATGACTACCATCAAAAAAACCCTAGAATATATCCTAAAATCAATCACCCAAAAACAAGACAACGTTACCGTTGAAGAAATTGATCAAAACGGAACCAAAATCTTAGAAATTGTTGCCCCTCCAGAAATTATTGGGAAAATAATCGGTAAAGAAGGCAAAATAATCAAGTCAATCAGAAACATTCTCTTTTTGGCTTTTCCCGAAGAAAAATTTTTCGTCAAAATCAGAGAGTAAACGGATTATCTCGGTTATACTCTATAAATTCTTCATTTTCTGTCCCAACTTCTCCCAAATTAAAATTGTTTTCAAACTCACTAATTCTGGTTAACAACTCCGTCTCTTCTTTAGTCGGCTGCAAATCCGTCAACGACAAATTCCCTGAAACATATTCAACTTTATCTGGCACATAATACGAAGAAATAACCATCTCCATTTCTGTTATCCCCAATTTAGATGTCGTTTTCATACTATCGATAAACAATATCGGTAAACTATTTTCAATACTTTTAATCAACTCTAAATTTTTATCTTCAGGTCCGGCCAAAACTATATTGATCGGTAATTTTATAGCCACATCTTTGTTTGATACCGTCAAAGAATCTTTTGTTTCACCTTTTATACCAACAGGGTTGATCAAGAAACTGTTAACCTGATAACCATATTTATCAGCAATCGCTCTCAAAACACCTACCAAAACATAAGAGTTTTTTTCAGGCAGCACTGCCGCCGACAACCGAGCCGCATTTCTCGCCAATTCATCTTGATCAATCGACAACAAATAAGCCTTCTTTTCCGCCACCGACTTAATTTGAGCTTTAGTTTTGCCAACAGATACCACCGATTGTTTGATACTATCAACTCTAGGTAAAATTACCAGACCTAAACTGATAATAAAAGCCACCACCACTCCTAGTGGTACCAAAAACATCTTTACCAAACTACTGTCAATTCCAAATATTCTGTCTGGCATTTTAAAAAAATCTTGACTCATTTTAGCTTTACCTCCACCTGAAATTGCCAATTTTTAATCGGATCATAACTTAAACCGGTCATTTTGGCCGAACTAAATCCCTCAATCAAATCATAATTGATATCTATCACTTTTTGTTCAACTTCTGACAATTTACTACCATCAACAACCGTGCCAAAAATTGTAAATACCTTCCTCTCTCCAATTTCCAAATTAGAAATAACTATGTCCTGAGAAAACAAGTTCTTAATCATTTCCATTGATTTACCATACTCAAATCTATCCACCAAAACCTTGCTTACCACCTTAGCCTGATACTTGACTTTCTGATTTGTCGCCATACTTCCCGCCAAAGCTTGATACTCATTCTGATTTTTTTCATATTCCTTAGTCAACCCCTTCAAACTTAATTGCATTACTAAACTCACTACCACCACCCCCACCAACAACAAAAACCAAAATCCCCCAAAAATCCACAAAAAATTATTAATCATCCCCTTAATTTTTATCTTTTCTGCCTGAAATTTTGCCTCCGAAGGTAATAAATTTAAATCACTCATATCAACCCCCTTAAAGACAATCCAACTGCCAAACTAAACCGCGACCCTTCAGTCGCCAAATTAAACGGCGCTTGAACCTTGCTTGTCTCAATATTAGCAAAAGGTTGCGCCACCTGAACCTCAATTCCCAATACTTTAGTCAATTCTTCAGCCATCCCTGGCAAAACTGCTCCACCACCAACCAAAACCAACAATTCAACTGTTTTACCCGTATCCTCACTAAACAAAGTCATTGCCTTCCTGACCTCATCAGCAATACTGTTAAATACCGGCAAAGCTACCGTTCTAATTTTCCCTTCCAATTCTTCTGCTTTAATCCCATAAGCTTTTTTGTACTCTTCGGCTGATGGCATATCCAGACCCAATCCTAATGATACTGCTCGGGTAATCGATTCACCCCCCACCGGCAATGATCTCGAAAAATAAACATTTCCTTTGTTTATATTCAAAATATCAGAATATTTTTCACCTATATCCAAAACCACCACTCTCTCAACAGAAATTACCCCAGAACGGATCATTCGTCTATACGCCACCGACGATGATTCTATTGCTATCAGCTCCATCCCCAATGACTTAAATATTTTTATATATTCATTAATCAAATCATTTTTAGCCGCAATCACAAAAACTGTAATTCTGCCAGCATCATCTTTTTCTACCACCTCATAATCAATTGATACTTTCTCAAGAGGGTAGGGGACAAATGTTTCCGCTTCAAACCTCAAAGCATCTATAATCTCTGAATCTTTAAGCGGTGGCAGTCTAACCAAACGACTCACAACCTCATTTTCAGGTAAATTAACCACCACCTGTTTACCTTTTATTTTCAAATCCGAAATTAATGTTTTTAAAGACTGTGACAACGCTTCAAAATACTTATTCTTAGAACCGTCACTACTGCTATCCGTTTGAGGTGATTTAACCTCCCCAATCAAATCTAATGACAATTTTCCAGCAACATCCTTGTCAATTGAAACCGCCTTAATCCCGTTTTGACCAATATCTAAACCTACAACATTACTCATACATCCAGTATAACTAGTTATTCGTCACCTTTCCACCTGAAGTTATTGCTTCCAGCATAAAACCTGGTACCTCATAACGATTTAAGATGGTGACAGTATTATTAACTCCTGAGACCATTCCTGTCGAACTGATTTCTTCACCTTGAATTGGGAAGTTGGTTGAGCCACCTAGTTGAATCTTTGAAGCCCAACCGATGGGAGTTACAGTTAGTAACAAAGAATTACCGGCTAACAGATTAAAACCACCATCAATACAACCAGTAGAATCAGTTGTCACTACTTGATTTGATCTAGTATAGGTTGAACCTGATAGGTAAAAGTAACTGATTTTGTAAGTACCGGTTTTCTTGTCCAGATCACAAATTGAAATTGAAGGATTACTAGTACTGTAATAGTTGCTTCCCAAAGATCCGTTTATCTGTCTGTCAACTAACCAAAAGTATTCTGTATCTCCTGGTAGAGTCACACTGTTGAATGATAGTTTTTGACTGTCACCAAAGTTTTTAACATTTAAATTGGCTGAACCTTGGAGTTCATCTCCAGTGTATTTGGTACTGCCAGTGCCAAAGTAATGTTCGATTCCAGATTCAGCCGCATTAAAAGCTTTTTTTAACATTTCTTGATCGGTATCGATTTTAGTTTCCACTGTGGCCTGACGGGAAGCTGACAATCCCAAAGTCAAAATCAAAGCCGAAGCCAATATCACCATCAACGCTACTTGTCCTTGTTGTTTTATATTTTTTGTTTTTTTATTCATTCTTTCTACTTTATAACTTAATAAACTTTTCACTGCAGTAATCTCCACCTAGTAATATTTTGAATCATCTTGGCAGGTAATTTAAAGATTAATGAGGGGTTATATCTGACTTCAACTGCTGGAGTTGTGTTGTTGGACTTCTTAGGATTAAAACTTCGGTTTAAGACAACACTGTTTAAACCATAAATAGAACCATTGATAACTAGCTGAGAGGCTGATTCACCACTGG
>JAGOQF010000006.1 GCA_017991615.1 Candidatus Shapirobacteria bacterium | reverse complement strand
TAACCACATTATATTCCCTTCCTCCCTCCCTGTCAACCTCCTGTCCTAGTTACAAAGTTTACAAACTGAGATCTAACTATCTGACATCTGACATCTGAGATCTAACTATCTGAGATCTGAGATCTGACAAACTGAGATCTAACTATCTGAGATCTGAGATCTGACAAACTGAGATCTAATTGTCTGACATCTGACATCTAATTTTAGCGCCGACAATATTTTTTCGCCCGCAAGCCGCTGAGGCCTTCTGGCGAAGGTGCGAGGACGACAAAAATGTTGTCAAGCTAAAATGTTTTCCTAAAACCTGTCCGCCTACCGGCGGATCTGAGATCTGAGAAACTGATATCACGTCAGTTTCCCAACAATTCCACTATCAATCCATTCTCTACCACATTTTTATAAACCACAAATTTATTTTTACCATCAGACTTAAAAAAGCCACCATCAGAAACTATTTTGGTATTTTCCCCATCACTATACAAACCAACCACCACCCGATTATTTTTCTCCAGCTCTTTCAAATACTTTTTGTCTCCCGTCAATTCCAAAAACTTTCCATCCACCAATCCGCATATCGGTGTTTGAAAATCAACCGCCTTGTCTAAATTAGCTACCGTCTGCTCATAAGTTTTCTTGGCAAAATCCAAATCAGTTTCGTCTTTATCCTCATTATACATATCTATTGCCGACATCATATTCAAACAAATATCTTCCGGATATCTAATCAACTGTTTATCAAGACTGGCCTCAACCTTATCACTGTAAATCTTTTTTGTCACCGCCAATATCTCTTTTGCCGCCGTCAAATCTTTTTTATTTCCCAACCACTTATATCTAAACAACAAATCGGTCGGATATCCCAAACTGGCATCAAATCCTCTCAAAGTTACCCCATAAAAATCCCAATCTTCCCAAACTTTAACCTTAATTGAATCCTTAAGTTTTTTAGTTCTCCCCAAAAGCCAATGTTCCTCTACTTCCTTGGCACTGGGATACTCCACCCCCGCACACAACTCCTTTAGCTTCTCCTTTCTCGCTTGATCTAAGTGTTTGCTTTGTGCCATTTCATAGCTTGTTTTGCACAACCATAGTGAATCTTTGAGATTATCGTCTTTGTATTTGTCATAAAATAAATCAATATCTCGTTTAACAATTTCTAGGTCTTTGGAATCGCCGTGTTGTTCAAAAAAGTTTAATCTTGCCCAAGTGGCGATTAAACCATCTTTGTTACCCTCTTTGTTATCCCAAACTACGTCGCAAGTTTTGGTTTCATGATCACAACCTCGTTCCAAAATATACCAACCTTGTTCGTTTCTCTGTTTATCAATCCAATCCAACGTTCTTCGCGCCACCTGGGTATAATCCGTTCGTTTGATTTCCTCTTTTTTTACCTTTTCTACTTTACCCGAGTAAACTAACCCTTTCTCTTTGGTCAAAACCGCCGCCATCAAACCCAAAAATATAATTACACAAAAAATCGTTATTACTACTGGTAAACTAAGTTTTTTCATAAATCAATTTCTTAATGTTACTGAAGTTTTAAAATTTTGGCTATAACTAACTCCTGCTGTCACCGCCCCCAAATCAAAATTAAATATAACATTGCCCACCGTCCCAAAACCATCTTTTTCACAAGTTACAAACCCAACACAATTGTTAATATTAACCTCACTGTTATTCAATACATATTCCTTAGTTGCCGACGTCGAAGCAATCTTGTTGGCGGCTTTATCGCAACTAATTGTTGTCAAACTCTCGTCAATATTATCCTTCAATTCAATCGACAAACCATCGGCACTACAAACAATTTTGCCTCTCTGACTGTTAAAAACCGCTTTTCTCAATTGATCGGTTATCCATACCCCGTTTTCCATAACTTTGTTTGTCGATTTGACTCTGTTTTGAGCTCTAAAAGTTCCCAAAATCACTCCCACCATCGCCGTCACCACAATTCCCAAAGACCCAACCACCACCACAATCTCAATCAATGTAAAACCTGACTTTTTGTTCACTTTTTCTAAAATGTTTTTTTTACTCATTTACTTTATCTACATTCTTCTTGAGAAGAATCTTTTTACAGTTAATTTTTCATTATTTCCCCAAACCACCTCAATTGTGGCATCAGCACATTCAATTATTGTGCTACTACAATTATTCCCAGTTACAACATCAAAATCAACCGTATAATTATAACCTTCATAACCGGGCAATTGTGATGAAGAAATATCATTTAATTGCCAAAACTGTTCCGGATTGTTAGTTTTACTCTCCAACAATTTCTCCACAATCACCCCTGTCATTTCACTGGCTTTTTTTCGAGCATTAGTCGTTGTTTTTACCGCTGTTGTCTTTACCATCAACGACACCACTCCCACCACCACCGTCACCAAAACTCCAATAGAAAATATCATCTCGATTAAACTCTGACCGTTGTCTTTAGTTTTCACCTGTAATTACCCCTAAACTGTTAATTTCAATTGAATATTTTTCTGATCCCTCCGTCACATCAACAGTCAAAACGGTATCACTCAAATTGCCATCACTGTCAGTCAATTTTCCAGAAATCCCATCAAAACCAAAAGATGATATCAAACCACCATCAATAGTTGTCGTTACCCCTTTAGCTTCAATTGTCCGCGAAAAATAAGGCGCTGTTGCAAACACACTTCCATTTTTTGCCACTCCCACCACCGAAATTGTCATCCCCGAAATTGTCACCCTAACATATTGCAAATTAGTCGTCTCGTCCGGCAACTGATTTGTTATTGCCAAATTTCTGGCCAACTTTATATGAGTTGCCATCTCATTTCTCGCCGACATCACCTTTCTTGATTTAGTAAACCCACTGATAGCATAACTAATCCCCAACAACACCATCATCACCGACACTGCCACAATCAATTCAATCAAAGTAAAACCATTCTTATATCTCATCAATTAATCATACCTGTTTATCCGAAAGGTTACAAATCAAATATTTCTAAGGATTAACCACTCGATAGTTACACCCCGTCATCCCCCCGCTAGGATAATTGGTTGATCCTACATCTTCCATTGTTGAGCAAATATAATAATTATAACCGTCTACTCTAGTATAAGGATAAATTACTTTAGTTTTTGGATCGACAGGCTGTTTATCCAAAAATTTATTAGTTACCAAATAATCAATCGACGTCGGGTAAGTCACTCCGATTTGTTTGGCCGTCTCCAAAGCCACTCTGATTTTTTCCAAATCAGCCGTCCTTCTGGCATCGCGACTCTTTTTGTTCATACCTCCAAAACTTACCACCGCAATTGCCGTCATTACCGCAATAATAGAAATACTTACCAACAATTCAAACAAAGTAAATCCTAACTTATTTTTATATTTATTTTTCACCTTACATTTAACTTTTAACTAAAAATTATTGTTGATTGCCAACACAATAATTCAACCCTACTGCTTGAAAATCGCACGGTACATAACTGGTCACATCAGCATTGCCATATTTACCCGACTCCATATTTGCCGAACAAGCACAAAAACCATTACTGTTAACTGTATAAGTATAATTATCACCCCTTGGCCCCACTGGAAATGACTGTAAAGTGGTGGTATTAGAATCTATCCTCCACGACGCAGGATTTTTGTTCGCTGGATAATTACCTTTAAGTAAATAATATTGCTCTGCCGCACTTTGAATCGCCTTTAAGTCAGTAATCCGCCGTTGATCCCGACCATTTTTTTGCGCCCTAGAAAAATTTACCGACAACACCACCGACAATATCGCAATTATAGAAATCGCTATCAACAATTCTATCAAAGTAAATCCTTTAATTTTATAAAAATTATTTTTCCTCATGGCAAAGAATTTATACTCGCATTTGAACTGGTAATCATATAACAGCAACCACCAGAAACACTATAACTGGGACAGCTTAAACAATCCTTATCATCACTATTTTCCAAATTGGCATACAATCTAAATGATTTTCTAGTTGAAGACACTTGATATTCAAATTGTTTTACTCCTTTAGTGGTTTCAGTTGGTATTTTTTTCATGTAAATCACACTACTGCTGCCACCACCGCCATCATCCAACTGACCACCAAAAGTGATCGACGATGGAAACAAACCAAAATCAGCATAATACATATTCAAAGCATCAGATAACGATTTTAAACTCGCTTTTCTGGAAGCATCCCGAGATTTCTTTTGAGCGCTGGCAAAACTGCTCGAAGCAATCATCGTGACAATCCCAATAATTGCTATCACTATCAAAAGCTCCACTAGTGTAAATCCGTTTTTTTTATTTATTCTAAACATAATTAGTAAGCGCAAACTGCATAAACCTTATCCACCGCTGGTGATATGCCACACTTAATCTGAGAATTAATATCGTCATCACCAGCCCCACTCTCCAGTTTCACCGTCAATCTAAAACCATTCCTACTATCGACTGCTGTATAAGTATAGCCCACCCCCGACACTCCACTGGTATAATCCGACAATACCGAATTTAAACAAGTAGTACAATTATTTCCCGGCGGATACAGCTGATTATTATCGTTATAATAAAGCCTCAAAGCGCTTTTTAAACTATTCAAATCCTGTATCCTTTGTGCATCTCGACCTCTCTCTCTGGCCCCCATCAAATTCATCATCAAAATTGCCGCCAACACTCCAATAATCGAGATTACCACCAACAATTCAATCAAACTAAAACCCTTCTTACTTTTCATAACTAAAATAATCATACTCATTTATTTGCCGTCTTGCAAATAATATTTTATTTAATCACTTCCGCCGCCAACACATCCCGATAACAATATTTTTCCCCACCGCACTCAAAACTCTCATTTTTACAATCAACATCTTTTTTATTTTCCAAATCCGCAAACAAAGCAAAACTTTTATCATCCTCCACTATACGATAACAAAATTGATTTTGACCCCATTTTTCTTCAGGAACATTTTTCATATAAACATAACCGTCATCCACCCATTCTTTTCCCCATAAACTATTTATCAAACTCTCATCCGGCAATTTTTTATAATCTTTGTAATAAAGTCTGATTACTTTTGATACTTCATGCAAATCATTTTTCCGTCCGATATCTCTTGATTTGGCCTCCGCCAATCTAAACTGATTAAAAGTAATTAACCCCAACCCCAACAAAACCACCACTGCTACCAATATTTCTCCAATAATTGTTTGTTTCATAATTAGTTGCATCCCGCTCCACAACAGGGGACAAGACAAATGGGACTGTTGCAAGAATTTGATATTATATCCCTCAAATAACATTCCTTCCCATCCCGACTAGTGTTACATCCGGTCACATTCGAAGCAATATTACACTCCGCCCCAATATAGCAAAAATTACTGTCACAAACACCAGACAAGTCATTGCCATACCACAGTACATTTAAACTTGAAACTCCATAATTTACGCTTGATTTATCAAATCCACTGTCAGCATAAGTCTCTGGATTGTACCAATTTACCGGAATATCCTTGTCTTGCTTATAATTCAAGTTGGTCACCACCTTAAACCAATTATCACCAACTACAATCTGATATAACTTTTTGTCCGGATCGCATGGCCATTTTCTCAAATAATTTTTTAAATCAGGGATAACCTTATCGCAATTAGATAACTGATTCCAATTATTAATTTCGGTTGCCGTCGGATATCTGCCTTTATCATTAAAAAACTCTTCAAATGCCGTTCTAATTTTATTCAAATCACTCTTCCGCCTTGAATCATTTGCTTTTCCAATTAAAGTGTTTGGTTTTATGATCCCTATCAAAATTACGGCAAATATCACCAAAATCGTCATTACTATCAAAAGTTCTACTAATGTAAACCCAGACTGATGCCAAACTTTCTTCTTCTTCATTAATCTATTTTATACTATCCCCAAACCAACTGCCACAAATTATCACCCCACCACCAAGCCACTACCACCCCAAACAGCAAAAATGGTCCAAAAGCAATCAAACTTTTCTTAGTTGCCCATTTTTTAATAATCAATACCAAGCTAACCACAGCTCCACTTACAAACGCCAAGTACATTGCTGTTACAATTTTTGGATATCCCAACCACAATCCCATAAATACCGCCAGTTTTACATCACCCCAACCCATTCCTTTCCCTTTGGTTATTAAGTTCAAAAATGCCAATAATCCCGCCGCCGATATTGAAGATATCAAATAATTACTCAGATTATCTTGATGAAAAACCAAATTCAACAAAGCCAAAATAATTAACATAATCACCGCAAAATCAGGTAAAATCATATACTTATAGTCAAAAACTGCCAAAAATACTATTAGTGTTAAAACTAATACTCCCAAAGCCCAACATTTCACATCCATCTGCCACCATGGATATTTTAAATTAAATATCAATAGTATTATTCCCAAACCAATTTCCACGATAGGGTAGAGGACTGGTAACTTTTTTTGGCAACACTTGGTTTTACCTTTCAAAACCAACCATGATAATACCGGAATATTTTCATACCACCCCAACTGTCGACCACAAAAATCACAAAACGATCTACTCTTTCTAACTTTACTAACTTTATAAACCTTTAATTTGTATTTTACCGCCGTTCTGTAAACCAACATATTTACAAAACTACCCATACACAAACCCAAAACAAACACTAATATATTTGCTAAATTTTCCATACTCCATTGTACTAACTTCCCCCTGTTACCAAAAGAGGTAAACAAATGTCCACCAAAAACCCGCCTCATCGGCGGGTTCCACAATCTCTCTATGATCTACTATCTACGATCTATAATCTAATTTAAGGTACACATTTAAACAATGAAGTTTCTGCAGTTTGAAAACTCCAAGTTGCTGCATCCGGATAACCACCACTAAAATCAGACGTTGTCGTATCTACATATTGCGTCGGAAAACCAGTGCCATCAACTGCTAAATTTTTTAACTTAGAATTAACTGTCCTGTTTGCCTTAGCTTTGGGAATAAAACAAACATGAATCGAATTTCCTTGAGCCACCGGATCTTTAACTAAATAAAGCATATCTGAAAACAATGGCGGATTGTTCGGATTACCTGAACTCTTTGTATAATTTTTTTCCAAAAATGAATCCTTTAACTCAGTCGTACTAATTAACAATCCTTGAGACGTTCTCGGAGAACACACATCAGTTGGTGCCCCCACCCCAGCCTCAACCGTACACAATCCAAAACCAGCTACTATACTGTTCAACATAACTGGCGAATCTACCGTTAAAGTTGATGTTGATACTACATCAATCCACGGATAAGATGCCTGAGCCGCATAGTAACGCTCATAAGCATTCAATACCTCAGCGGCATCATTTTGCATTGTCGAATCTTTAGCTTTATTTGCTTGTTCAATTGGATTAATCGTTGCCAACACTGCCACCGACAAAATCGCAATCAAAGCAATCACTATTAACAACTCCACTAAAGTAAAACCCTTACTTCTTGTTTTTATCAAAGATATTTTTTCTTTCATTTTAAATTTGACTAATAACTATATACATTATTTATCACTAAAATTGAGAAGTCAAGTTATAAATTGGCATTACCACCGCCACCACCAAAAATCCGACTCCCAAACCTAGCACAATCATAATCAATGGCTCAATTGCTGAAGTCAAAGATTTAACCGATTGTTCCGCTTCACTGGCAAAATAGTCTGCCACCTTCAACAACACTTCATCCAATTTTCCGGTTGCCTCACCGGTAGCCACCATTTGGTTTACAATCAGCGGAAATACTCCGGTCTCCTCAAACGAATTGGCAATTGAAAATCCCTTCTGGACCCTTTCCCCAATTTTCAAAAACGCCTCCATATAAACTATATTCCCGGCAATATTGGCCACAATTTTTAATGCCTCCACCAAAGGAATTCCGGCCGACAACAACATCGACAAAGTCCGAATCGTCGTCGCTAAAATATTTTTCTTAGTTAAATCACCAATCACCGGAAATTTTAATTTAAATGTATCCACTTTATACCCAAATTTCCTGTCTTTTTTCCCCATCCAAAACACTCCCCATATCGATATTATAAACACCGGTATCAAAAACCAAAATTTACCCATAAACACCGATATCTGCATCAATATTCTTGTCGACGTCGGCATCTCCGCTCCAAAATCAGCATACATCGTCAACAATTTTGGAATCACAAATACCATCATAATAATTACTACCGCAATCATTCCTACTACCACAATTATTGGATAAATCATGGCCCCTTTTACCTTACCTTGAAATTCATTTTGTTTTTCCAAATTCTCCGCCAACTTAGTCATAATCTCATCCAATACCCCTGCCTCTTCTCCAGCCTCCACTGAAGCAATATAGGCCTCACCAAAAATCTTTTCATATTTTTTCAAACCCTCCGCCAAACTGTTACCTTTTTGAACTGTTTTTAGAGCATAATCCAAAATTTCATACATCAACGAACCTCTATCCATCTGATTCTTTAACAACGCCAATGCATCGGTCAACGGCAAACCTGAATTCATCATTGTCGATAATTGCCGAGTAAATACACTAATCTGCTTTAAACCAACCTTCGAAAACGTATTTTTATAAAACTCCGTTAAAAGATTTGGTCTTTCTTCCGCCACAAATATTGGTACTAAACCACTGCTTCTTATTGACTCGATTACTTCTTTTTGGTCATGAAAATCTCCCTCACCCTTTATCATCTTTCCATTCCAATCTCTGGCTCTATAAACAAACTTCATAAATTTATTTCTTTCTTAATTTAGTCTGAAATTCCACCAAATTAGTAACATAATTAACTGCATCTTCTTCTTTAACCTTCCCGTTTAATACCAGCTTCGCTAAATAAGTGTCCAATCCTACCATCCCCACATCAGCGCTAGTTTGAATTACATTGTCCAACATAAATGTTTTTCCTTCTCGAATAATGTTTTTAACTGCCGAATTGCTAATCATAATTTCAAACGCTGGCACTCTACCACCATCAGTCGATGGTAACAATCTTTGAGATATAATTGCCGTCAATACCGACGCCAACTGAATTCTGATCTGTTCCTTGACATTTCCTGGAAACACGTCCACAATCCGATCAATTGTCTGTGCCGCCGAATTAGTGTGTAATACCGAAAATACCAAATGACCGGTTTCTGCAATCGTCAATGCCGACTGAATTGAATCCAGATCTCTCATTTCTCCAATAAAGACTACGTTTGGATCTTGACGCAAACATGATCTCAATGCCGATGGAAAATCATTAGTATCTCCTCCCAACTCCCTTTGAGAAATAATTGACTTCTCTGGTTTTAATAAATATTCCACCGGATCCTCAATTGTCACAATATGAGCATTTCTGGTTTTATTGATTTCATTCAAAACCGAAGCTACTGTGGTTGATTTTCCATGACTGGTCGGCCCTGTTATCAACACAAATCCTTGTTTCATTCCAATAAAGTCCCTTAAAATTTCTGGCAAATTCAAATCTTCAAAAGAGGGGATAGTGTTTGATAAAATCCTCAATGCCCCAGCAATTGTTTCTTTTTGCCAATAAACATTGGCTCTAAATCTAGCCTCATCAGTTTCAAAAGAAAAATCAATTTCCTTATCTTTCTCCAACTTCTCTTTTTGTTTTGCATCCAAAAGCGACTCAATCATTTCCAAAGTTAAACCATCATCTACTTCTATCCAATTTGGCGTCAGTTGCAATTCACCATTAACTCTAATTTTCGGCGGCACCCCCATCATCAAATGAACATCAGATGCCCTGTTGGCTACTGCCAATGATAATAATTCCTTTAATTTTGTATGCATTTATTTTTTAATAACTAATTATTTATAACTAATATTGTGCCACTCTAACAACTTCATCCATAGTCGTAATTCCTTCCAATACCTTGACATATCCATCTTGTTTCATCGTCAACATCCCTTCATCCATCGCCTGCTTCTGAATCTCTGCCGCCGCCGCCTTTTCAATAATTAACTTTGACAATTTCTCACTTACCGGCATAACTTCATAAATAGCAATTCTACCCATATAACCGGTATTATTACATTTTTCACAGCCAACAATTTTGGGTAACATCATCTTTTTACCTTCTTTTTTGTATTTATCCTCAATTAAATTATAAATTGGTCCCAAAGTTTCTTTCAACTCCTTTTCTTGATCTGGCGATATCTCTGATTGAGATACACAATCCTTACACACCCTTCTCAACACCCGCTGACCAACTACACAATTTAGCGATGACACTAGCAAAAATGGCTCTGCTCCCATATCCAAAAGTCTTGGCGGTACTCCCGAAGCATCGTTGGTATGAAGAGTTGAAAATACTAAATGACCCGTCAACGCCGCATTAATCGCCAAATCAGCCGTTTCTGAGTCTCGGATTTCTCCCACCATTATAATATTTGGATCTTGACGCAAAAAAGATCTTAGTGCCGAAGCAAATGTCAACCCCGCCTGAACATTAACCTGAACCTGATTTACTCCCTTCATTTGATACTCCACCGGATCCTCAATTGTCACCACATTTACCTTTGATGTCGCCACAATATCCAAGATTGAATACAAAGTTGTTGTCTTTCCAGATCCAGTTGGCCCACAAACAATAATTATTCCATGAGGCCGCTGAATTGAATTCATCAAATTCTTCAACGCCAACCCTCTCAAACCTAAATCTGGCAAACTTGGCACTTTTTGTGATTTTTTTAGCAACCTCATCACCACTTTTTCACCATAAGTCGTTGGTAAAGTTGACACCCGCAAATCCACATCATTGCCATCAGCTGAAAAAAAGAAACGACCATCCTGAGGCACTCTTTTTTCATCAATTTTTAGGTCCGACAAAATCTTTATTCTTGACACCACCGCATCATGCACATTTCTGGGAAGTAAATACTTCTCTTGCAAAATTCCATCTATTCTATATCTGATTCTTACATTATCCTCCTGTGGTTCAATATGAACATCGGAGGCTCGCGATTTAATCGCATATTCCAAAATTGTTGATACAATTTTAGCTACCGGCGCTTCCACCGCCACACTTTCAGAGGTCTTTCTGGTTACCGTCTCCTCAGCTTTTCTTTCATCCAAGGCCTTATTAACTTCCGAAGTAATACTTTTTTCCCGAATATATTTTTCCTTAATAAACGAATCAATCTGCTTTTCCGTTGACATGGCCGCACTTATCTTCAAACTTGTCTTTTTCTCCAAAAATTCCAACGTTTCCAAATCCAATGGATTAACCATGGTTACAAACAACGTCTTAGTTTTGGCGTCAAACCGATAAGCTACTATTTTATACTTTTGAGCCACACTCTCTGGGACCAAACTCAATGCTTCAGGTGAAAAAGCCGTACTATCTAAATCGATAAACGGTACTTTCAAAAACTTTGCTTTAGCCTTAATCAAATCTTCCTCAGACACCAACCTCAACGCTCTAATAACATCTTCTTCTGTTTCACCAGTTTTTACCCTTCTTAAAGCAATATCTTCAGAATTTTGCTTAGTTATCAAACCTTGGTCTTGGAGTACCTCCACTAGACTCTTATATGTTTTTAGGGCAGAATTATTCATGATACTTACATTTATAATATAGTTTTTTTAAAATCAAATCAATGAAAACCATCGTTTTTCCCTCTACCTTACTTATTTCCTCCGACCCCAATCAAATAAACAACCATATCAATCACTTCTGTCAACAACTAAAAAATATTATTAACCCCAACAATCCCGACATTTTTATTGTCAATCAAGACACCGGTTGGACTATTGATCTCACCCGTCAAATTAAAAATTTTCTAGCCCAAAAACCTTTCAATCATCCCAATAAAATTATTATTATCTATCAGGCCGATAATTTTAATATTGAATCTCAAAACGCTCTTCTCAAAACCATCGAAGATCCTGGTCTCAACAACTTTATAATTATTACCACCGCCAAACCCTCTAAACTCCTTCCCACTATTATTTCTCGCTGCCATTCAATCAAACTCAAAAATCTAAATCAAACAGTTTCCAACCTCACCCCCTTAATCATCAGCCACCAAATCAAAAAAGATTTAACCCTAAGCGATTCTTTATCTAAAGACAAAAACAATGTTCTGCCTTATCTGCAACAACAATTAAAACTTTATCAACATGCTCTTGTTAAAAATCCTTCTCCCGACAATTCCCGCCTAATTCAAAAACTAATCACTTCTATCAACATGATTGACAACAATGTCGACCCCAAATCTGCCCTTGATTATTTTTTCTTAACTTAAAATAATTATTTTGCTCTAGTGTAATCTCGATACAATTGATCAATATCCTTCCTTAAAGCCACTGCCAAACTATCAAAACTTACTTTTTGCCGTTCATACCCCTTTTTCAAATGAGGTGCACTCAATACAAACGAACCCAATCTAAACTTTAAACTATGAGGAGTTTCCTTGTAATAGGACTCATTTTTATCTCCCACCCCCCTGCCTTCGACCATTTTAGTGTCATACCATATCGGCAAACTCGTCATCTGCCATAAGTTCCGATTATTACTCCTGATCATCTTAAATCTCGAATCCCAAAAATAAACTCCACTAATATTTGAAGTTGGAAAAGCCAGTTTCAATAAATTTTGAGCAATTTTTAATGTTCTACCACTAGATTGAACCTCATCAATTATCAAAATATTTTTTTTATCTAAATCATTGTTCTTTCTTATCACTTCATTCCTCCAATTATTCGGTGACAATTCCCCTTTATGGAAAATTGCCCTTACTGCCAACACTTTTTCTCTTGGTAATCTGTTAAAGTTATAAATTTTATCAGTTGGTTCCTTTGCCCCCGTCGTCTCTAAATTCTCCCAAATCTCATCATTTCGATCTATATTTAAAAATTTAGTCGCCGGCTTAACCGCATTTTTGTCCGCCATTTCTGACCAAAATTTATCCACCAACCATGACACTGGTCTAGCCGATTTATCTAAATAAATAACCACATCTGGAACTCCTAACGGTACTGCTTCTTCATCTCTATCCACTATATCTCTTTTACTCTCTGTTCCGTCTAAAACTTCAATAATTTTCCTAGTACGACTAATATACTCAGAGGCCACATCAGTCATATCCCTCCATTTATCTGGCTCTGCCGTTAAATGTCGACTTAAAAAACTATAATTACGAGCATCAGCTCTAAACACTCCTCTATTAACTGTTATTTCGGGAGATAATGATGTTTCCATAAACATTACTAACAATCAAACTACCTAAAGTCAAATCAACCATCCAATTTCCGCATTTTCCCCTTAACTATTACCCCAAAAATGCTATAATCAGCTTACAATGTTTTCTCCTGTCTTCTCAATCAATAATCAAATCCTAAAAAATATCGGCCAAATCGAAGCCGCTAAAGCTATTATCGACGAAGCGCCCATGATCCCAGCCTACGAGAAACAATTTCAGCAAGAAGCCATTGTCCGAACTGTTCACTATGGAACCAGAATTGAAGGTAATGATCTTACTCTTCAAGAAGTCGCCCGACTAGTCGAAGGTCATCAAATTACCGCTGCCGATCGTGACGTTCAAGAAGTCATCAATTATCGCAATGTTATGTCCTACCTGGAAGAACTCTGGTCACTTTATGACGCCAATATGCCCCTGCCCGAAGAAAAAAATGTTGACACTAACGACAAAAACCGTCCTTTTTTTTATAGTGAAACCATCATCAAACGAATTCATCAGTTAACCACCGCTAAAATTATCCCCGAATCAGAAGTCGGCAAATACCGTCACCAACAAGTAGTTCTTAAAAATACTCACACCGGTGAAATTGCCCATCGTCCACCACCAGCCATTGAAGTTCCATATCTTATGGCTGATTTTATCGACTGGCTCAACGACCCTACCTCTCAAGAAATCCACGCCACCATCAAATCTGCTATCAGTCAATATATTTTAGTCGCCATTCATCCCTTTATAGAAGGTAATGGTCGTGTTTCTCGAGCCTTCGCTATGCTACCTCTTTATACACAAGGCTATGATATCCGCCGACTCTTCTCTATGGAAGAATATTTTGACCGTAATGCTGAAGATTATTACAATACTATCCAAAATACCCATTTACTTTCCTCCGATATCTTTAAACGTGATCTAACCAAATGGATTGAATATTACACTCAAGCCCTGTCAATTGAACTCTCTCGCGTCAAAGATAAAGTTCAATCTCTCTCCCGCGATATCAAGCTCAAACAAAAACTCGGTGGCAAACAAGTCCACCTAAGTGAACGTCAAATTAAATTGGTCGAATATATGCAACAATTTGGCGGTTTGCGTATGCCCGATGCCCAACAACTTCTACCCATGGTCTCCGACGATACCATTTGGCGGGACCTCAAAAAACTAATTGACTCCGGCGCCATCGAAAAACGTGGTTCTACCAAAGGCGCCTACTACTGCCTCACCAACGTCTAAAGAATCTCCAAGCCAGTTATAATAAACTCATGATCACTCTTAATTCTCCAGAATTAAAAAATATCTCTCCCCAAAACTTAGGCGAACTTCTGATTGAAGCTAAAAAGGCTTACTACACCGGCGGCAAACCGATTATGGACGACCATACTTATGATGTCCTCGAAGATAGTCTCCGTCGTCAAAACCCCTATCATCGAATCTTTTCTAAAGTCGGCACCGACAATTTCAATACTGGTTTTGATAAAAAAACCCATTTTTTACCTCTCGGTTCCCAAAACAAAGTCAGTAATTATCGTGATTTAGTCCATTACTTTCAGCTCAAAAAAATTCCCGAAAAAACGGCCTTCTTGGTTCAAGTTAAATGCGACGGTATTTCCTTAGAAATTGAATATCAACAAGGCAAACTGGTTGATGCTATCACCCGCGGCAACGGATTAGTCGGGGACATTATTACTCAAAATGTAGTTAATATGAAAAATTTTATTTCCCATCTGCCACAAAATTTTTCCGGCTCCATCCGTTGCGAAATTTTAGTTACTAAAAAAGATTTTGCCAAGCTAAACCATCTTTCAAAAGAAAATAAAGAATCAGAAAATTTTTATTCCAATCCCCGCAATGCCGCCTCCGGCATCTCTCAACGTCTCGACGGCCTTTATTCTCACCTTTGCAGTCTCTATGCCACCGATATTTCCGGAAGTTTCACCACCGAATCCGAAAAAATAGATCTATTAAAAACCTTAGGTTTTATTCCTGTTGAATCTCATTTATGCCACACTTTTGAAGCCGTCGAAAAAATTTACCAAGATTTTCTCCATCAAAATCGAGACAAATATCCTTTCGAAATCGATGGTCTGGTCGTCAAAATCAACGACCTTAATATTGCCAATCGTCTTGGTCAAAAAAATGGCCGCCCCAAATATCAGGTAGCCTACAAATTTCCTGCCGATTCTAACCAAAGTATTATCAAAAATATCACTTGGCAGGTTGGCCCTCTTGGTTCTGTCACTCCCGTAGCCGAAATCGATCCCGTCACCGTTTCCGGCGCTGTTATCAACTTCGCTTCCTTGGGAAACTACAGCTTGGTTCTTAAAAAGAAACTAAATACCGGCGATATTATTGAAATTTCTCGCCGCGGCGATGTTATTCCTCACATCGAAAAAGTTATTACCAAAGTCAATTCCAAAACTACCTCTATTCCCAAAAACTGCCCCGCCTGTCACACCCCGCTTATCAAAGAAGATAAATCTCTTCATTGCCCAAATTCCAATCATTGCCTTCCACAAATTCTTGGATCACTTCGTCTCTTTTGCGACAAACTTCAAATTCTTGGTCTTTCAGACAAAACCATTAAAAAACTTTATGACTCCGGCAAACTTAAATTACCCGGTGATTTCTACCGACTCACCTTTGACGATATCAAAGACTTAGAAAACCTAGGCGACAAATCCGCCCAAAATATTCTCCATCAGATTAAACTCAAAAAAAATCTCACCCTTCTAGAAGTCTTCGATGCCGCCTCTATTCCTAATTTTTCCGCCGCCCGTATTGGGCAACTCATTTCCGCCGGTTTCGACACCCCTGGTAAATTGTTTAACCTAACTGTCGACCAACTTATTCACATCAAAGGTTTTCAAAAAACCTTAGCTCAAAAAATCATTGCCGGCTTAAATAGCCGCCGCCTTTGGATAGAATCCATTCTCTCTCAAATAGATCTCAAATTCACAACCCATGACTCACAATCTACAATTTACAATCTCAGCTTTGCTATTACTGGCGCCTTATCAGTTCCTCGTCGACAACTTGAACAAAAAATTACCTCTCTTGGCGGCAAAGTCGCCACTTCAGTCACTTCTCGCACTGATTACCTTATTACCAACGAAACCAATTCCAACTCCGACAAATTTACTTCTGCCAAAAAATTCGGCACTAAAATTATTTCCGAATCCGACTTCTACAAATTAGCAGACAAGTAGTTTGACTGCTAATAAACATATAAAACCTAATATTTCCTATTCTTAGGCTATAAATATATATCAAAATATATATTTAACTATCAAACAAGCAAATGCTAAACTATCTCATGAAGTTAATTTTTGGTCTAGGCAATCCTGACAAAAAATACCAAACCACTCGCCACAACTTAGGTCAAGTATTTATCCGACAATATCTTCAATCCCAACACCAACTTAAACTCGTTACCAAAAAATCTCTCTTAGCCGAAATCTGCCAAATAGGGCAGGGGAGTCAAAAAAATATTTTTGCCATTTCCACCGGTTATATGAACAATTCCGGCCAAACTGCCAAAAAATTAATTGATTTTTATAAAATAAAACCGGAAAATATTTTGGTCATCCACGACGATTTGGACCTACCGGTAGGGGAGTGGCGATTCCAATTTAACCGAAGCTCGGCCGGACATAACGGTATTAAATCTATTATTGATCATCTTCAGACTCAAGCTTTCTGGCGTCTTCGTATCGGTATTGGTAAACCAGAAAATTTAAACATTTCCACCGAAGATTATGTTCTTCAGCCTCTTTTACCCCCACAATCAGATATAATAAAGTCCTTGATTCAACCCATTATCAATCAAATTGATAATTTTATTAACCAGGGCCTTTAGCTTATCTGGTAGAGCACGGCATTCGCATTGCCGAGAGGGCGGTTCGAGTCCGCCAAGGTCCACTCACCAAAAACATCATGGTTAAAATCATAAAATCGGTCACTAAATCCATCGGTCGTGGCATTAAAAACGACCCTGAAATTAGCAAGATTGTTCAAAAATATCCTAAATTTTTCCGTTTTCTCAAAAAACGTTTAACCCCCACCGAAAAATATGGTCTTCATTTCACCCTCGGTTTTTTAACCACCCTTTTTTTTATATACATTTTTTTTGGCATCCTCAGAGACTATATCGGTCACGAAAACATTATTCAGTTTGATCTTCGAGTTTTAAACCTCTTTAGTGCTTTTCGCCACCCCAAACTCAACCGACAAATGCTTTTTATTACCTATCTAGCTAAAGGAGAAATAATTATTATTGGCACCCTAATCGTTTCCCTCATTTTATTTATCTTTCAAAAGTATCACCTCATTAAAACCTTATTGATTTCCGTCCTTGGCGGCGAAATTTTAGTTTGGATTATCAAACATCTTATTAGCCGACCTCGTCCACCCCTAACTGACTCCTTAGTAATCGAATCCAGTCACAGTTTCCCCAGCGGCCATACCTTTGTTGCCTTAGCTTTTTATGGTCTTTTGGTCTATTTCGTCATCCAATCCGAAAGACGCCGATTTTTAAAAATAATTACTTCTCTTGTTGGTCTATTTTTAATTGCTTTAGTCAGTATCTCTCGTATTTATCTTGGAGCCCACTGGCCTTCAGATGTTTTGGCCAGTTTGGCTGCCGGTGGCGCTTGGTTGGTTATCATGGCAACATCTTTAAAAATCAAAAAGAAATTTACTTCATCAAAACCAAACCTTGTTCAATTCCATCCCATCGTCGCCAAAACAACCGCTACTTTTCTGATCATTGTTTGGATAGCTTTTATCTTTTCCTATTATTATACCCATCCTCTAGCTAAATCACCTCCCAACCAACCGCCCCCAACTACTATTATTACTCCCGACAAAATCAAATCAGAACTTTTTCAACAACTGCCCAAAATTAGCGAATCCATCAATTCCACCCCCGCCGAACCCATAAATATTATCATTGTTGGCAACGAAATTATTCTAAATCAAGCCTTTACTGCCTCCGGTTGGTATCTTTTGGACCGTCCTAGTATCAAAGTTTACCAAAAACTTATCGCTTCAGTTATTCTCAACCATCCTTATCCCAATGCTCCCGGACTACCAGTTTTTTGGGATACTAAGCCAAATCTTATTGGTTATGGCAAACCCGAAACTCCCAACTCTATTAGCTCACGTCACCATATTCATTTTTGGAAAACTAATTTCACCACTCCCGACCATCAACCCATCTGGGTAGGCACCGCTCATTTTGATGAAAATATAAAAAAGAAGTTTAAACTTATTTTACCCTTCCATCAAACCGAACTCTTAGTCGATAATGAAAGAGAAAACGTTAAAATTCAACTGACCGACAATGGTTTTGTTAAATCATTTGAAAAAATTAATCTTACTGGTCTAACCTACGGCACCAAAAAAAATGGTAATAACTTTCTTACCGACGGTCAAGCTTATATTTTATATCTCCAATCTCCCCAATGAGACCAGACAAACCCACAGCAATTGCTAAGCATTTAGAAAAATTCAAAGATACCCTTAAACAACGCCAAAAATATGTCAAAATGGAATATCAGGCTTATGGACTAGAACTAGCCAAAGAGTTAGGGGACTGGAAAAACCGCTCCCTTTACATCCGTCTGGCCAAAAATACCCGCCGCGACATCCTTGAACAAGCCCGTTATTTTGTCAAAGATCAAAGTCCTGGCACTATCAAAACTCCCTATAAACTGTTTATGTGGAAACTACGCCAACTTAAAACTGACAAACTCAAAACTTAATGATACAATCGCTGTGCATGAAATTCCTCAAAAAAAATCGGAAAAAAATTACTTTTATTCTGATTATCTTCTTAATAATCTTGATAACTTTTCGTCAAGTTCAAGCCAAAAAGTACCAAAACCCCAAAGTTTTTAACCCCAAAAAAGATACCATTATCAAACCTGAAACAAAAGATATTTCCCACCAAATTACCTTATCCGGCTCAATCGATGCCAAAGACAAAGCTGAAGTCCGTTTTCAAACTTCTGGTCGATTAGTTTGGATCGGTGTCAAAGTCGGGGATAGAGTTAAAAAATGGCAGTCTCTAGCTTCCCTTGATCGTCAAGAACTCCGAAAACAACTTGAAATATCCCTCAATAACTACAAAACCCAACTGTCTCAATTTAATGATATCCAAGATAAATATAAAACTGAAAAAGATAATCTCACCCTAACCGACGAAATGAAACGAATTCTCAATCGATCTCAATATTCCCTTGATAATTCTGTCATTAACTACGAACTAAACGACCTAGCTATTAAATATGCCACCATCTGGAGTCCGATTAATGGGGTGGTTACAACTGTAGAACCAACTAATCCTGGAGTCAACATTACTCCTGCCTCCGCTGTCTTCACTATCATCGATCCTACTTCAGTTTACTTCAAATCTGAAATTGATGAAGATGATGTTACTCAAGTCAAAATCGGTCAATCTGCTAGCCTCAAAATTGACGCTTATTCTGAAGAAACCTTTGACTCTGAAATCACCAACATTGCTTTTACTCCCGTTCCCGGTCAAACTTCCACTGTTTATAAAATCGATTTTAAATTACCGGTTGACAATCAAGACATGCGTTACCGCTTAGGTATGGATGGTGATGCCACCATTATTCTTGATCAACAAACCGATACTCTAGTCCTACCGCTTGATGCTATCAATTATGAAGATGACAAAACTTATGTTTGGGTTAAAAAAGACCAAATCTTAGAAAAAGTTTATATAAATACCGGAATTGAAACCGAAACCGAAGTTCAAATCCTTTCTGGTATAAGTGTCAATGACTCAATTGTCATCAAAAAAATCTAAATCTAAACCAGTCGTTTTGGAGTTAAAAAATATTATCAAAACTTACGTTACCGGAGGAGATAGTTTTAATGCCCTTGATGGCGTTTCTTTTTCTATTCACCAAGGTGAGTTTATTTCTATCACCGGTCCTAGTGGTTCCGGTAAATCCACCCTAATGCACATCATCGGTCTTTTGGACAATCCTACTTCCGGTCAGGTTTTTCTGGAAGGTCGCGACATTTCTCATTTAGAAGAAAAAGAACTAGCCGAAATCAGAAATGTCACTTTAGGTTTTGTTTTTCAACAGTTTAACCTTTTAGCCAAAACCTCCGCTTTGGAAAACGTCTCTTTACCACTACTGTATTCCGACATTCCCAAAAATGAACACGAAGCTCTTTCTTTACAAATGTTAAAAAAAGTCGGCCTGGCAGATAAAATTAAAAACACTCCCGCTCAACTCTCCGGTGGTCAACAGCAACGGGTGGCTATCGCTCGAGCCTTAGTTAACAATCCTAAAATTATTCTGGCCGACGAACCCACCGGCAATCTGGACTCCAAGTCAGGCGCTGAAATCATCGCCCTTCTTCATCAACTTCATCGCGAAGGACGCACTATTGTTTTGGTGACTCATGATATGGAACTAGCTCGCCAGGCTCAAAAAACAATTATTATTAGAGACGGCAAAATCGATTATGAGAAAATTTAAACCTTCTTTTGAAGATCTACTTCGCAGTAGTCTGCGCTCTGTTTTAAAAAACAAAAGTCGTACCATTCTCACCTCTCTTGGTGTCATTATCGGGGTCACATCGGTAATTTTATTAACCTCCATTGGTACCGGTCTCAAAAAATATATTAATGACCAATTCGAAACTCTGGGTAGCAACACTCTTTTTGTTACTCCAGGTCAAATTTTCAAAGAGGGTGGGGGATTCAATCAAAATTCTTCTTCTATGATAACTATCTCCTTCAAACCCAAAGATATTTCCAATCTCAAAAAGACTCTTAAAAATGTCATTATTTTGCCCGAAAAAAGTTTTTCGGCTGAAGTCAAATCCAAAGACTATAAAAAATCAACCACTATCGTCGGCAGTACCTACCTCTATGGACCGCATGGCAACGCTTTGCCCTCAGATGGCAACGGTCGTTGGTTTACCAAAGAAGAAGACGAAAAAAATGCCTTAGTCGCCGTTCTTGGTCAAAAAATTGCCAAAGACCTGTTTCCCAACACTACCGCTTTAGGTAAGAAATTCATTATTAAAGGTAAAAGTTTAAAAGTAGTTGGTATTGAAGATGCTCGCGGTTCCTCCATGGGTGGACCGAGTATTGATGAATTTATCTTTGTTCCCATCGGCTTGGCCAATGATCTAGCCGGTGACGAAAATATCCAAGAAATTATGGTCAAAACTTCCACTAAAGATCAAGTTGACAGTACCAAAAAAACTATTGAAAAAATTTTCCTAAAGGATTATAACAAGGATTCTTTCTCCGTCTTTGACTCAGCCCAACTGTTAACTTCCATCAATAGTATTATCAGCACCTTAACTGTCGCTTTAACCGGCATTGCCGCCATTTCTTTAGTAGTTGGCGGTATCGGCATTATGAATATTATGTTGGTTACTGTCTCTGAACGGACTCGCGAAATTGGACTCCGAAAAGCTATTGGCGCTTACCCCCGGGCCATTCTTTTACAATTTCTCTTCGAAGCGGTTATTCTTTCCGGTCTAGGTGGAAGCATTGGCATCATCCTAGGCATCTTGGGGACTATGGCCATTAATCAAATTTTTCCGGCTCAAGTCACTCTTGGTTCAATTCTATTAGCCTTTGGAGTTTCTTTTATAGTCGGTATTATCTTTGGTGTCACTCCCGCTCGCAAAGCCAGTCAGCTTTCTCCTATCGAAGCTCTAAGATACGAATAAAACTTTCTGCTATCATTTATTAGTGAAATATAAATTCCGCCACTTGTTGGCCTCCATTATTCTTTTTCTCTTCATCGCCATTTTTTTAGTGGTGTTTAAGATTGATAATTTTCAACTGTTACTTCTTTTTTTAGGTATCATTTTAGGCATGTTTTTACTTGATTTAGACCATTTTATCTTTTGGTATCTTCTCAAACCCAATCTAGAAGAAAGCCGTCTAGCCCGAACTGCTATTAGTCGATATGATTTCAAGTCTATTTTTCAACTTATCAAAATCAGTCACCATACTCACCACAACCTTATTTTTCATCACTATTTTTTTCAGATTATTTTAGTTCTTTTTTCCTTCTTTATCTTCACTTCTACTAACAACCTTTTCGTCCACGGCATTACCATTTCTCTCAATCTCCATTTACTCATTGACGAATACACCGATTACTTTCGTGATCCCAAAATTCTCCAAAAATGGCTCTTTGCCCGCGAACAAACCCAATTGCCCGTCAAATTTTTAGGTCAATATTTAACCGTCTTTACCATCTTTTTTATTATTTTTATTGGTTTACTTATAAAATTACAAACATGATGGTTTCTCGTCCAGAACTCTTTTCCGAGGCT
Organism: Candidatus Shapirobacteria bacterium; assembly: GCA_017991615.1. GTDB lineage: Bacteria > Patescibacteriota > Microgenomatia > UBA12405 > UBA12405 > WARW01. Next base: position 16,978 of record JAGOQF010000006.1, on the reverse strand, counting down.
AAAAAATATCTTACTGGTCACCAGTCCGATTTAGTTAATGACGTTGAAATAATTCTTGGTCGCCTCAAAGTCAATGATAACATCAGTGATTTTTCCTTTCTTGTTTCTCCCATTGCCAAATCATACGAAGGCTATCTTAAAGATTTTTTCTTAAAAATTGGTATTATTTCTAACCAAGAATACGAATCCGACCATTTTCGAGTTGGTAAAACTCTTAATCCTTCACTTAGATACAAACGTTTTTCTGTCTACCAAAAACTATCTGATTATGACGATAAAGGAGAAGAGTTGGCCGAAATCCTTTGGGACGCCTGGAAATTTGGCCGCAACGAAATCTTCCACTATTTTCCCAACAATTACAAAAATCTCTCCAGAAACGAAGCCGAAGACAGAATCAATCTTCTTCTCCGAGCCATTATTCAAGCTGGAAATTTTTTGGATAACAACAAAAAACAATCATTTTAAATTAAAACCTTGCCACCTTTACTTTTACGTATATAATTAAAAACATATGACCAAAATCTTAATTGATCAAGACAAATGTATCGGCTGTAACACCTGCCCCCTCATCGATCCTCAAGTCTTTGAAATGGATACCACCATTTACAAAGCCAAAGTTAAACATCAACCAGGCAAAGTTACTGAATCTGTCCAAAGTGCCATCAGTTCTTGTCCTGTCGGAGCTATTTCTGCTTCCGAAGAATGATTTATTAGTTAATATAACTTAAACACATGACCAAAAAAATCAAAAAAAATCTCACCCCAAAATCAAAACCAGAACCAGTCGCCGTTAAATCGGTTACTATCCCCTTGGCTGGAGTCATTGTCTTTTCCCTTTTATTGGCCGCTTCCTCATTTTTTGCCGGAGCTGCCTGGCTTAAAACTAATAGTGGAGCTATTGCCGCTCAAGCCAAAAGTACCTTTGAAGCCAAAAAATCAAACAAACCTGAACTTCAATTTTATGTTATGAGTTTTTGTCCCTATGGTAATGATATAGAAGATGTTATCAAACCAGTTTTTGATCTTTTAGGTAAATCAGTCGACATTCGGCCCCAATATATCTTTAGTAAAATTGAAGGTAATCTCAATGATTTTTGTAAGAAAAACGTCCCCGATCCGGCCAACTGTCAAATGTACGTCCAAAATAGCAATGGTCAACTCAAAAACATTGACGACTGTAAATCTCGAATCAATAATATGATTAAAGAATGTGCCGACGAAAAACAATATTTAAAAATTGGTGAAAACTATTACTCTTCTCTCCATGGTCGTACCGAAGCTAATCAAGATGTCAGAGAAATCTGCGCCTACAACCAAAACGAAGATAAGACTAATTGGTGGAAATTCATTGATAATGTCAATAAAAATTGTTCCCAAAAAAATGCTGATACTTGTTGGGAACAACAAGCTAAAGAAGCCGGTTTAGACACCACTAAAATTACCGATTGTTTTAATAATCAGGCTAAAGAATTGATTGAAAAGGAAATCGCCCTAACTACTCAAAACGATATTCAAGGATCTCCCACCTTACTTATCAATGGCGTCGCTTTTCCCCCAGAATCAGCCTATACTCAGGATAATACCGGTACTCTCAAAATTGGCAAGAAGGTCTTTACTCAAGATCAATATCGATCTCCCGACGCTATCAAAGAAGCCATCTGCGCTTCTTTCAACCGACCTCCAAAAGAATGCAAAACCACTCTTGAAACTCCCAAACCTGCTGATGGCCAAGTTCAAGGTGCCACCGACGGTGGTTGCTAACTTTTTTGTTAATTCCAAAACCCCGCTCCAGCGGGGTTTTTGTTTGTTAAAATACTAAAATATAACGTATGAAACTAAATTCCCATCAAATTCGCCGCAGTCGTCAGTCAACCGCCCAAAAACTGCAAACCAAAATCAAACGTCAACCTCTAGTTTTAGTCTTAGATAATGTCTTAGACACTTACAACATTGGTTCTTTCTTCCGCCTTGCCGACGCTCTCGGCGTCCAAAAAATCTATCTCTGTGGCCCAGTCGTCACTCCACCAAACATCAAAATTCACCGCGCCTCCATCGGCACCTGGAAATGGGTTCCTTGGCAACAATTTGAATCTACTATAGATTGTCTTAAACACCTTAAAAAAACTGGTTACCAATTAGTCGCTTGCGAACAAAATCAAACCAGCATTAACTATCGTCTAGCCAAATATAAAGCTCCTGTTGCCCTAATTGTTGGCAGTGAATCTCACGGCGTCTCTCCTAAAGTATTAAAAATGGTTGATAGTATCGTCGAAATTCCTATGTATGGCATCAATATTTCTCTCAATGTTTTGGTGGCCGCCGCCGTTGTCGGCTACGACATCATCTCAAAAATTTCACCTAAAAATCCGTAATTTTTATATAATATATTTTGCCTATCTTTAGGAATAATTTGCTTATTGTAAACCTATTTTATCCTTGTTAAAATTAAATCAGTTTTAGAAACATTTTTAAACCAATTTAAGGGAAAATATCCATGTCACCATCTCAAGATTATAATGCCGACAAAATTGTTGTTCTCGAAGGCTTAGAACCTGTCCGTAAACGTCCCGCCATGTATATTGGTTCCACCGACAGTCGGGGACTACATCACTGCCTCACTGAAATCATTGATAACTCTATCGACGAAGCCTTGGCTGGTTTTGCTAAAAATATTTGGATTGTAATTCACCCTGACAATTCCGTTACTGTTGCCGACGATGGTCGAGGTATCCCCACTGACATCATGCCCAAATACAACAAACCCGCCGTGGAAGTAATTATGACTACCCTCCACTCTGGTGGTAAATTTGAAGGCTCGGCTTACAAAGTTTCCGGCGGTCTCCATGGAGTCGGCGCCGCCTGTGTCAGCGCTCTTTCCGTCAATTATCAAATTGAGGTTCGTCGCGATAATAAAATTGAATTTATCGAATTTTCTCGTGGTTCAGTCAAAACTAAGCTTACTGAAATTCCTGAAACTAAAATCGATCGTCTTAAAAAAATTGTTCCCAAAAGCACTAATGGTACCACTGTCACTTTCACTCCCGACCCTCAAATTTTTAAAGAAACGCTTGAATTTGACAATAAAACTGTTATTAAATCACTCAAAGATAGGGCTTATTTAACTTCAAAAATTTACTTCCATTTTTACGACGATCGCCATCAAACTCAACACCACTACTATTTTGAAGGTGGTATTGTCTCTCTGCTTCGAGAATTAAACAAAAACAAAACTCTCCTTCATGAACCCATTCTTATCAAACGTGAAGAAAACGACATTAGTGTCGAAATTGCCATCCAATACAACGATACTTTTCAAGAAAATACGCCATCATTTGTCAACATCATCAACACCCACGAAGGTGGTACTCATCTTACCGGCTTTAAAACCGGCCTAACCAAAGCTATCAAAGATTATGCCACCAAAAAAGAGATGATGAAGTCCAAAGATGACACTATTACCGGCGATGACGTTCGCGAAGGCCTGACTGCGGTTATCTCTATTCGGATGAGTTCTAAAGATCTTCAATTTGAAGGCCAAACCAAAGGTAAACTTGGTAATAGTGAAGTCCAACCAATTGTGGCTAGAATTGTTCGCGAAGAGCTGGAAGTTTATTTTGAAGAACACCCTGATGTTGCCAAAACCATTGTTGGTAAATCTATTTTAGCTATTCAAATTCGCAAAGCTGCTCGAGCCGCCAAAGACGCCATTATGCGCAAAGGCGCTTTTGAATCGCTTGGTTTACCTGGAAAATTAGCTGATTGCCAATCTCGCAACCCTGAGGAATCAGAAATTTTCATTGTTGAAGGTGACTCTGCCGGCGGTTCTGCTAAGCAGGGGAGAGACCGTAAATTTCAAGCCATCTTACCTCTCTGGGGTAAAGCTCTTAATACCGAAGGTATGCGACTCGATAAAGTTGTCGCCTCTGATAAACTTAAAGATCTAATTGTGGCTCTAGGTATGGGAATAGGGGAAACTATGAATTTTGAAAAACTCCGCTATCACCGAATCATTCTTATGTCCGATGCTGACGTTGACGGTGCCCATATTGCCACTCTCTTACTCACTTTTATGTTCCGTCATATGCCCAATCTTATTGAAAGCGGCTATGTTTATATTGCTATGCCGCCACTTTTTAAGATAAAACAGGGTAAATTCACTGAATACGCCTATACTGAAGAAGAAAAAGATTTAGTTCTCAAAAAAATTGATACTTCCAAACCATTCGATGTTCAGCGTTACAAAGGCTTAGGAGAAATGAACCCGCAACAACTTTGGGAAACTACTATGAATCCACTCACCCGAATTCTTAAGAAAGTTAATGTTGAAGATGCCGCTAAAGCCGACGAAACTTTTAGAACTCTTATGGGTGATGAAGTTCCGCCTCGTAAAAAATTTATTCAAACTCATGCTCATTTAGCAAATTTAGATGTCTAATATGACCGACAATAATACTGACAAAAACTACAATCATATCGGCAAAATTATGCATGTTGATATCGTCCCCGAAATGGAAAAATCCTATCTTGACTATGCCATGAGTGTTATTGTTCAACGAGCCCTTCCTGACGTCCGCGACGGTATGAAACCAGTTCACCGACGCATCATTTATGCTATGGATCAAATGGGCCTCGGCAGTGGCAGTAAAAACACCAAATCAGCTAAGGTTGTCGGTGAAGTTTTGGGTAAATATCATCCCCATGGCGATATGTCAGTTTATATGGCCATTGTTCGCTTGGCTCAAGACTTCTCGCTTCGTTATCCTCTCATCAAAGGTCAAGGCAATTTTGGTTCCATCGACGGTGATCCTCCAGCTGCCATGCGTTACACCGAAGTCAAAATGGATAAAATCAGCCAAGAAATGGTGGTTGACATCAACAAAGATACTATTGATATGATGGACAATTTTGATGCCACTATCAAAGAACCAGTTGTCTTACCCGCTCGAATTCCCAACCTGCTCCTTAACGGTGCTGACGGTATTGCTGTCGGCATGGCCACCAAAATTCCCCCTCACAACCTCAAAGAACTTTGCCAAGCTATTGATATTTGTCTCGACAAAGGCCATATCGAAAAAGTTGTCGATGATATCGAAATCAACAATATCCTTGCTCCCGCCAAAACCACTCAAGAAATTGTTCTCAAACCCATTTTTGAATTGGAAAAACAAAAATATAATTTAGAAACCAATGCCACTGTTGAGGATCTTACTCAAGTCGTCCAAGGACCCGACTTTCCCACCTACGGAGAAATATACGGTAAAACCGGCATTATTGATATGTACACTACCGGCCGTGGTAAATTTGACATCCGTGGCAAAACCAATATCGAAGAAACTAAATCCGGTAAAGTCCGAATTGTCATTACTGAACTTCCATATCAAGTCAACAAATCCGAATTAGTCAAAAAAATTGCTGACTTGGTTCACGACAAAAAAATTATCGGTATTTCTGATCTCAGAGACGAATCAGATCGACACGGCATTCGAATCGTTGTTGAAATCAAAAAGAATGGTCGTCCCAAAGCTATTCTCAACAAACTCTTTAAATATACTCAACTTCAGTCTTCATATTCGGCCAACATGTTGGCTCTGGTCAATGGTATTCCTCAAACCCTAAATTTACGCCAAATGTTACTTCTTTTCCTTAGACATCGAGAAATTATCATTCGCCGCCGGACTATTTTTGATCTCAAAGGTGCCATGATGAGAGCTCATATCCTAGAAGGTCTCAAAAAAGCTCTCGATGTTATTGAAGAAGTCATTAAAACTATTCGCGGCACCAAACCCGACGAAGATCCCAAACTCAAACTAATGAATAAATTTGAATTTACCGATCTTCAAGCTCAAGCCATCCTGGATATGCAACTTCGCAAACTTTCTGGCCTAGAACGACAAAAATTAGATGAAGAATATAATCAAATCCAAAAAAATATTTCCGAACTAACCGCTATTATCACCAAACCTAAAAAAATGATCGCCGCCCTCAAAGCAGAAAACAAAGAAATTATGGAAAAATATGCCGATTCCCGTCGAACCAAAATCTATGTTCGAGGTTTGGAAGATTTCAGCGATGAAGACTTAATTCCCAACGAAGCCGCCCTAGTCACCCTTACCAAAACCGGCTATATCAAGCGTGTTCCCAAAGAAACCTATCAGACTCAAAAACGCGGCGGTATCGGTGTTATCGGCATGACTACCAAACAAGAAGATGAAATTGCTTGTTTATTATCTGTCAATACCCACAACGATCTTCTTTTCTTTACTAATCGTGGTCGAGTCTTCAAAACCAAGGTTTGGGATATTCAAGAAGGCAATCGTCAGTCCAAAGGTCAAGCCATTGTTAACCTTATCAATATTCTCCAAGGAGAAACCGTTCATACTGTTTTAGCTGTCGATACCAACAATGTTAAGAAAAATCATCAATCACAATACATTTTGCTAGCCACCAAAAACGGTGTCATTAAAAAGACTTCTATTGAAAAATTCAGAAACATCCGCCAAAGTGGTCTGGCCGCTATCAAACTTGATGCTGATGATCAACTAGCCTGGGCTCAAATCACCGACGGTAATAGTCAAGTCTTTTTGGTAACCAAAAATGGCAAATGTATTCGTTTCAACGAATCCGACACTCGACCTATGGGCCGACACACCCGCGGAGTCAGAGGTATCTTACTCAAAGAAAATGATTATTTAGTCAGCATGGATATTATCCCACCAACTATCGAAAAACCTGTCGATAAATCAGCCCCTAAACCTTTTCGACACTTATTAGTCGTCACCGAAAATGGCGTTGGTAAAAGAACCGATGTCTATCTTTATCCTCTCCAAAAACGTGGTGGTATTGGCGTCAAAGTAGCCAATTTAACCGCCAAAACCGGTCCCATCGCCACCGCTAGAGTCGTCTCTGAAACTGTCGACCAGGTTATTTTAGTCTCCAAAAAAGCCGTTACCATCAAACTTCCTATCAAAAATATACCTGTCTTAAGCCGAAATACTAAAGGAGTTATTCTTATGCGTTTCAAGTCCGACGAAGACAAACTCAACGCCATGACCATTATCGATCAAGCCAATCAAATTGAAGAAACTAAACCTGATTCCATCAAAAAAGATTCCAAATCTCCAATTAAAACCGCCAAAGTCTAATATTATAAGAAATACACCGTCAATAAGTAATTATTAGCAGAGTAGGGGAGTAATTGCTAATCAAAAGCATTTTTTTAGTTAAACCCTGTTTTAGGGCAAAAACAACTTGCCAACTTCATTTTTTAAAAATTAAATCCCCGAAACTAAAACTACCTATAAATTTGCCTTACTATAGGTCATTTAACCTCAAAAATATAACCAAAAACAAAATCCCAAGTAGGGGAGTGGTTTTAGTTTTTTAAACCTCTTTTTTAATCTCATTACCGATATGAAATTTTTCATGAACTTCTTTTAGTCTAGCATCGGTCACATGAGTATAAATCTGAGTCGTGGCAATATTTTTGTGACCTAACAATTCCTGAACTGATCTCAAATCAGCCCCTCTCTGTAGCAAGTCAGTTGCCATTGAATGTCGCAGAGTATGTGGAGTAGCCGCTACCGGCAAATTAGCCTGTCGAACATATTTTTTTACCAACCTCTGAATTGACCTGGCTGTCAATCTAACTTTCTCATCATCCAAAGCAATCTCTTTTGGTCTTAGATTTCTAATAAACAACGGTTTATAAACATCAGTTCTTGATTTTAAATATTTATCAATCCACTCCGCTGCCTGTCGACTAATAAACACCACCCGAGAACGCCCCCCTTTACCAATGACTCCAAATTCGCGAGTCTTTAGGTTTACCTGTTCCCTATCCAAAGCCACCATTTCCGACACTCTCAAACCAGTAGAAAACAATAATTCCAAAATTGCTCTATCTCTTAAACCATTTTTACTGGAATTAAGCGGCTGATTTAGTAATCTGTATATCTGTTGTTCATCCAAAAATTTCAAAGAATGATCCTTAATTTTGGGCACATCCAGCTTTTCCGGTTCCAATACCGGTAAATCATTTTTTACCAACCACTTTAAAAAAGATCTTAAAGCGATCACATAATACCCCTGTGTTACCAACCTCATTTCACCTCTAGTGCCTTTTCGTCTTGATAAAAACAATCTAAAATCATGAACCACATCCATGGTTATATCTTCAACTGTTGGCTTTTCTATTCCTTTATAATCCATCAAAAACTCAACCAACACCCCCAAATAATGTTCATAATTTCTAATTGTCAATTTTGAACAATTTCGACCAATTTCCAAATGCTCTAAAAACTGTCTTATTAATATCTGTAGGTCTTTATCCATAATTCATCTTACCATGTTTAATTTTTACCATTACTTACCAAAAAATAACGAAGGTTATTACCAAAAAACAAAAAACGTCATTTTTAGAGGCTTTAGTGAGGTCACAAGCATTTTATACCTAAAAACAGGCATAAAATCAAAACACACCTTTTATCGGGGGACTTAAACCCAAGTTGGGGGAGTCAAGCCCCAAGTTTTAAACCTAAACCAAAATTTAACCAATAAAAGGTAGTAGGTGACAAAAACCCTAATTTATTTAATTTCGTCTTTATTATCAATTTTATAGTCGTTAATTAAAATCAAAAATAAACTTTTTTAATAAATTTCAAAACCTCTCCTTCCCTAGCTAAGATTTTAAACAGAGTCGTAAAAGATACATTGTGCGACATACTATTTTTACTTACCTACCTATTGGGGACAGGAGTTAAAATAAACCTCTCCTCACAGTCAATTTAATCTCATCTAATCTCTATTATTTAAATAAATATCCTTCCAAATCCCTTCTTCTCCACTTCTCCAACCCTTCCCCACAAGTTCAGTTTGATATAGTCAATCCCATCAAACTTATCCACAGAGACTATATCATACTATATCAATAAGCCTTCGTGAAAATTATAGGATAAACCGTGAAAAATATTATAGGTTATATATTATAGGACACTTCCCTACTTCACCCAACCGACCTTATTTTTTTTGACCCAAAAAATTTTTATATTTATTAAAAAACAATCCCTCATCATCCTGAATATAATAAAATCCTTTAAATACACACCTAGATAGTCATCCCCAATAAACTACCCACCTCTACCCTATCCTAAATAAAATATGCAAATTAAACCTAAAACAAGGCAAAAAATCAATATTTTATAAATCCGCCCACTTGAATCTTCCACAATTTTTTATAAATCCCGCTTTTAGCTTTAATTAACTGATTATGATTTCCATCTTCAACAATTTTTTTGTCCGATATCACCACAATTCGATCTGCTCTTTTAATTGTTGATAGTCGATGAGCAATCACTATCACTGTTTTTCCTTTCATTAAATTATTAAGTGACTTTTGAATATATTTTTCCGATTCTGAATCTAAACTGGAAGTGGCCTCATCCAATACTAATATCGGTGAGTTTTTCAAAATTGCCCTAGCAATCGCAACTCTCTGTCTTTCCCCTCCGGATAATTTTATGCCTCGATCCCCCACCATTGATTGATAACCATCCTTTAATTTAGAAATAAATCCATCACAATAAGCCAATTTAGCCGCTCCAATTACTTCCTTATCACTAGCCTCAAACCGACCATAACGAATATTTTCCATCAAGCTCCGATGAAATAATATCGGATCCTGAGGGACTAAACTTATATTTTTTCTCAAACTTTCCTGACTCACCTTGGCAATATTTTGACCATCCACTAAAATTCTACCCTCATCAACATCATATAATCTCAACAACAATTTGGCCAAAGTTGACTTACCTGACCCTGATAATCCCACTAAAGCTACCATCTGCCCCGGCTTAACTTCCAAATTAAAATCTTTGACAACTTTCTCCCCTTCTTCATATCTAAAACCAACCTCTTCAAATCTAATCCCGCCCGACTTTATTTTTAATTTTTTAGCTTTTGGATTATCTACCACCCCATGGGGTAAACTCAAAATTTCTGTCATTTCCTCAGCTTCCGCCAACCGTTCATAAACCCGCGTCATTATTCGTCCAAAATCCCACACCATCATCACCGCTGAAAATAAATATGACTGAATCAACACAAAATCACCCACTGTTAGTAAATCTCTTTGCCACCATCTTACCGCTAAATAATAAATTAAAATCTCAAAAACCAACATCAAAAACGATTGAGCCCCATAAAATACCGCTCCCATATCCCAAGTAAATTTACGTATTTTATGAAGCACTTCTGACAAATTCCCATATGCCTCACTTTCATAAATATAACCGTTAAACAATTTAATATTAAAATTATTGCTGACGGTATCCGCCAACAAGCCACTGGTGGCTGTTTCCGCTTCGCTTCTCTGAAGATCATATTTCAATTTGTATTTCACAAACAACCAATTTATTAACAAAAACAACACCATCCACCCCAACATCCCCCAACCTAAAAAGACGTTTATCTGACCCAAAACAAAGATCATTACTGTCACTGACACCACTCCCGGAACAATTTCAAAAAACAATTGATCTGTCAAAAATTCAAATGTATTTATAAAACTTTTATGTTTTTTAACTATTGATCCCGGAAAGTTATTTGAAAAATAAGAGAAAGAATGTTTTTGCAAATAATCAAACCCTTGTCGACTTAAATCAACCATTGTTCTCGACTCAAAAAAATTCATTGAAAAAGAAGCCACTCGCCATAGCAACCAACGTACCAACTTAAACACTCCCATCAATACCAACACTCCTATCAAACTTTTAACTATCTCTTCTTTAACTCCACCATCAAACAAAATATCAAAAAAGTTTTTCGATAAAATCGGTATAATTGTATCTAATATTGACCCCAAAACTACCGCCGCCGTTAAAACCAATCCCGACGTTTTATGGTTTTTCATCGCCTCCCAATAATATTGAAGAGTTTTTTTAGTTTTATCTTTCATTTTTGTATTTTTGATTATACCCTACTTTAGGACGTATATTTAATATATAATTGTCTTTATGAATCCGATTATCCAAAAAATTCATACTCAAGCCAAATCAAATCTCCAAAAAATCGTTCTTGCCGATGCTCATGATCCTCGAATCCAAACTGCTGCTAAAATTGCCACCGACCAAAATATCGCCGAAATCATTCTATTGACCGAGGAATATATCCACCATAACTCTCAACTTAAAAATAATCTAGCTCAAAATCTTTTTCAACTCCGTCAAAGCAAAGGTTTAACTCTAACTCAAGCTCAAGAACTTATCAATCAACCAATTTATTTTGGCACCATGATGGTTAAAACCGGTCTAGTTGACGGTCTTGTTTCTGGCGCTACCAGCACCACCCATAACACCTTCAAACCTGCGCTTCAAATCATCAAACCGGCTCCTGATCAAAATATTATTTCCAGTTTTTTTATAATGGAATTTCCTGACCCCAACATTGGCCATCAAGGCATTATGATTTTTGCCGACTGTGGAATAAATATTAGTCCAGATTCATCAACTTTAGCCGAAATCACCAAACAATCAATTGACAGTTTTTGTAAACTCATCGGCCATCAACCCAAAGTCGCTCTTCTCTCCTACTCCACCCATGGCAGCAGTACCGGCCCTAGCGTTGATACTGTCCATCAAGCCACCAAAATTATCACCTCCCAATTTCCTGATCTAATTATTGAAGGCGAAATCCAAGCCGATGCCGCTCTCTCCCCTATGATTTCTCTTCAAAAAAATCCCAACAGTCGCCTTGGCGGTCAAGCCAACATTCTTATCTTTCCTGACCTCAATAGCGGTAATATTGGTTATAAACTAGTCGAACGTCTGGCCAATACCAAAGCTTACGGTCCTATTTCTCAAGGCATTGCCAAACCCATCAACGATCTTTCCCGAGGTTGTAGCTCAGATGATATTGTCACCACCATCGCTATCACTGCCGTTCAAGCTCAATCTCACTAACGCCAACTGGTTGTCAAAATCATCCCCAAGACAATCGCCGCTGTAATCCAAGAAAAAATTACCCAATTTCTCTTAAATAACCTATCTCTTAAATCTAACTGGATCAATCCTGCCAAAATATAGACTGCCGCCGTCAAATAAATTGAACCTTTAAATATTCCCACCGGCCAAAATGACAATACCATCCCCAATTCCGCCATTATCAGTCCCGGCACCAATACATACATCCAAAAGTTTTTCTCTTTACCATCATCTGGCAACTCAACCGTCACGCTATAAAAAACATACATAAAAATTATCACCGAAATTATAAAAATAATCAAAAAATTTAACCAATATGTCAGTTTAAACGAAAATAAACTGTCAAATAGAAAAAAAGCTGTCAACAACAATATCACTAAACCCACCGTATAACCTGCCCGATACAAAGGCGGCACCCGATAACCAATAGAAACAATAAATAAATTCTCCACTAAAAAAATTACATAACAAACAATTCCAAAAAAAAGACTAGAAAAAAATACCGTCCAAAAAGTTTGCGGCAGTAACGTCGCAAACAATCCAAATCCCACAAAAAATCCTACCGGTAAAATAATCGACATTAATCTAATATATAAACTCTGGTTAAAAATAATTCCCAATCCAAACCAAAAACAAAAAGCCACCAACACTACTCCCACCAACAAACCATAGTAATGAGATGAATATGGTAAATTTACAAACAAATAAAAACCCACTGCCGCTACCAACGAAGATATTAAATACTTTAATCTTTTAGACATAATCAATTATACTCAAACCCGCTCCAAACCCCAACCACATCATCATTTGCTTCCAATTCATCAACTAAATCTAAAATTTTATCTACCTCTTCTTCACTTGCCAATCTAATCGGGTTCTTCGACCGATAAACCAATTCATACCTTTTTGGTTCCAAACCAATATCTTTGACCTTATTTACAAAATCATTTAAATCATTTGCCTCCACTATAGCCGTATTACCATAAAAATCAATTACCCCCATATCAATCAAATTTAATTCTTTTTCCTCATCTAAATTTTCAAAATCTACCTCCCCCACTCTTTCAAACTGATACATCACCGAATTTGTCTCTCCCAACGCTCCACCAAAATTTCTAAAAATTAACTTAATTTCACTCAAAATTCTATTTTTATTATCAGTTTCCGTTTCAACAATCATCGGCACTCCAAACGGACCATAACCTTCCAAAATCACTGTCATTAAGTTTCCCTTTCTTTCCTCAAACCTATCCAACAATCTTTGAATATTTTCTTTGGGCATATTAACCTCTTTTGCCTTTTCAATCGCCACTTTCAGTTGTAAATTTACCTCCGGATCACTACTGCCACCACCCAACCGAATTGCCGTCAAAATATTTTTTGATACCTTAATAAAAGTTTCACCTCGCTTCTTATCTTGAGCTCCTTTTCTGTTTTTAATATTGGCCCATTTAGAATGTCCTGACATAAGACTTATTGTTTATAACTAGGATAGTCTATCATTGTTGAAAAACTATCCGTCAAGTAAATTTCAATTTCATTTTCGTTAAGAGAGTCCCCTTTTGATACCTGGCAATCAAATATTTCTGTCAATACTTTCAATGGATAACTTCCCGCCACTTTCTCCCCATACAATATTTTGCACTCATTTTCTCCCCCTTCTTCTGTCGACACTGACACCACCGAAAAACCCAATCTCTCCAATCTTTTTGTTATAAATCCCGCTAAACCATTGGCTAAACTAGTGTTAATCACCGACAACTTAACCTCAGCTTCCACCACCTTAGTTTCTGCAAAATCCCTCAACATTACCTGATCCAAATAAATCTCATTTTCATCAATATTTCCCACTAAATCCTCATTTTTATTTAACAAATTATTGTTTCTTAACATTTGCCACCAATAACGGCTTTTCCAGTCCTCAATTTTATCTACCCAAACTACTTTATCTGGATAAAATCCTAAACCATAAATAAAAATATTTCTCCCCCACCCTGTTTTCTTTTCTTGCAACAATATCTTTTTAACTGCTTCTGCTCGATACCAACCCAAACCTCCCGGGATCCACGCCTGAGTATCTCCTTTTATTTTCATTTGACTAATCATCTGTCTATCTTTTGAAATCGTCACCACTCCTATTCCATCATCAGCAATCACCCCCAACCTCAAATCCCTCCCTTTTTCTTCTCTAGTCCGACTCCAAGCCAACATCACCACCAACCCCAATCCCACCAATATTGCCACCCCCAAATAAATCTTTTTATTACCCCTCTTCATACTGCTTTAAATGTTCCTTTAAATCATCTGCCAATTCAGATATATATTTAACCTGCTTTTCTCTATTGTTAAATTCCAACCAAAAAGCATGTAAAAACGGTCGTTTCAAAATTTCTGTCTCTCCCCCATAAACCCTATCACCCACCAATGGCCATCTTAAATAACTCAAATGAACCCTAATCTGATGAGTCCTACCGGTTTTTAAATTAATTTCCAAAAAACTATATTTTTTCTGTCCTCGACAATATCTTTTGATTAATTTAAATTCTGTCAATGCTTCTTTCCCTTCCACTCTGACTTCAAATTTACCAAAACTATGTCTCGACCTAGCAATCGGCCAATTAATACTCCCATCAGCTGAAGTTTCCCCACCCACCAAACAATAATATTTTTTGACTACCAATCTATCTTTAAACTGTTTTTTCAAAAACAACCACATCTTTTCATTTCTAGCTATCAGTACCAAACCCGAAGTCCCTTTATCTAATCGGTGCATAATTCCATTTCTTGGCAAATTATTAGGAAAATTTTCTGCTACCCAATCCTCTAATGTCCCCAACTCACCTTTTTTCTCCTTGGTAGTTATCATCCCCGATGGTTTGTCTACCACCAGATAATTTTTACCTTTATAAATTACTTTTATTTTTCCCAACATAAATTTTAATTAATATCCAAATCACTCCCATTCCTATAACCAAATCAGCCACATTATTATCAAACCACTTCCATCTCCAATAATCTCTCACGTACCCAAATCTCAATCTATCAATCAAATTAACACTTCCCCCTGCCAGAATTAAGTCAATTCCTTTTCTCAAGTAAATATTCTTTCGCCCCCACCACCACAAACCCACTAATACTATTATCACCATCCCCACCGTCATCGGCACCCGCCAACCAAAACTAATACCTCTATTTATTACCACTCCCAAAATCCCCGCCAATACTTCATGGATTCCACCAAAACCGATCAGCCAAATCAACCATCCCCACTCAAGCCTCTCGTTTCTTTTGACATTCAACACAGGTAGTAGCTTCCGGATGAATTGCTAACCTTTCAGTGTCAATCATTTTTCCACAAGTCTCACACAAACCATATTTACCCAACTTTATTCTCGTTAGTGCCTTCCTCATCTGCACCATCCTTTTTGACAAAAATTTAGCCTTGACTTCACTGTCAAAATGACCAATTTGTTCATCCAAATCATCCTCAGACGAATTTTCTAAAGTCCTGGTTTCATCCTTAAACGGATCTGCCCCTTTAATTTCCTTCTGTGTCTTCTTTAACTTCATTAACTCCATTTCCAAAAACTTCCTTATTGGTTCCATAAACCTAGCTGGAAAATGAGTTTTATTTTTGGTTTTATTTTCTTTCATATTTTGTACTTCCTAGAATATACAATCCCACCAAAGAAATCAAACTAATAACTAAAGCTAAAATCACGTTAATTATCCTTTCTTTAAACAAAATTAATACCAAACTTAACCCCAAAAAAAACAAAAAACTAGTTGATAACAATACAAACCCCTTTTTACCACTTTTATACCAGGTAAACGATCGATATCTGTTCGATAGCCACCTATTTACTAAAAAAATCAGCACCAACATCGACAAATAAATCAATAACTTCCAATCAAATTTTGATCTCAACCACTCATCTGTCATCAAAAACCAGGTATATATCAAAAATGGCCGAGAAACATCTTCAGCAAAATTTATAAATTTCCATTGTTGCTGTTGACAGTAACCCCAAGTCATCAATACCAAACCCAAAAATCCGCCAATATAGCTCATCCCCGGCTTATTCCATACCGCCACCCAATCCCACCAACTATCATTCCATATTCCCCAATTAATCAAACCATAAACCACTCTTCCTACCACCAAAAATGATAACAACGCCCCCCAAGAATAAGCTATAATTTTTTGATCATCATAATTATCCCTTAAATACCGCCATAACAGATACAAAAATACCACCATCCCAATTAATCTCATTATTCCTAAGCTCATAACTTATTTTACCATTTTTAAGTTATAATAAAGCTACTTTTAGCCGATGTGGCGGAACTGGCAGACGCGCACGACTCAAAATCGTGTGGTAGCAATACCATGGGGGTTCGATTCCCTCCCTCGGCACTATTTCAGAGTAAAAATCCAACACAAGATCATTTCAGTAATACCAATAATGATATTTTTCCAAAATTAAAACGTTTTAACTATAAACGAGTTAAATAATTACAATAAACAAAAAACGCTTTACTTACATATCATCCTTTATACTAAAAAACTAAGGCTCCGGTTAGCCCCCTATCTATTATTACTTTTTATTTGTACTAAAATAAACTCTAACATGAGTGTAAAAATTTACTTCTCTTCCATTATTATTCCTTCTACCTTAAACTAAACATATGCCAGAAATCAGTGGAGCTGAATTTATTGCCAAAACTAATCCTGAAATCCAAAAATATATCGATAATTCAGTTAAACAATATCACCATCAACCAACCAATCCTGAATTGAACTTAAAACCTGATAAAGCTGATGATCGAGTTGAAGCTCATTTTTTAAGACTAGAAGAAGCTTTAAAAGACTCTGATCCAAAACGAGCTGAACGCAAACTCAATATTTTCAAAGCTATGGTTTATCCTCAGGTTTTGGTTGATAAAGATAATTTTCCAGAAAGTTATTTTAAATTACAACAACGAATTGCCAAAGAAAGAGG
>JAGOQF010000005.1:2784-40025 GCA_017991615.1 Candidatus Shapirobacteria bacterium | reverse complement strand
GGGTTGGGGTTGGTGGTGCGGCAGTAGAAAAGCTGTAATTGTCGGCATAAGAACTATCAGCAATAGTCGAATTGTCTCCCAATGCTTTAACTTAAAAATTGTCTTGGCGCCAGCGGTTTTCCAAAATCAGCAATAGTCGAATTGTCTCCCAATGCTTTAACAGTCCAATAATATGTGGTCCCTTCACTCAATGCGGAACCCAAGGCTGTAGCTGCTGAAACCGAAGTGGTATTGGCCGCAGTGGTAGTACAATTGGCCGGAGGAGAGGTATTTGATATGCCAATACAAACAGAATAACCAGTTTCATTGGGGTTGGTGTTGGTGTCAGTCCAGCTTAAATCGGTATCCGTAGCCACAGAGCTAGACCCATTAATGGGACTGGAAAGTGTGGGAGGATTAAGTGCCACGTAGTTTCCCTTGCGGATATTATCAAAATCCGCGATGGTTTTGGGTGTATTGAAAATCACCACCTCATCCATCAAACCATCAAAAAAATCATTAAATGAAACACCATTATAGGCTGAGCCAATGGCAAAGGGTCCAGTCTGTGGAGACATAGTCGTATTATATGTTATAGACGCGTCCACTATGACCGTGTCATCTTCTCGAACCAGCTTACTAATCAAAGATTTGTTTGAAGCATTGTAACTCAAACCCAAGTGATACCAATTATCTGTAGAAAGAGCAACTGAACCGATAGTACGAGTCTCAGATCCGATATACATGACTAAGCCGTTCTCGTCATATCTTAAAAGGAATGATCTTTGTCCAGGACTACCCTTTGATGTTAATGTGTAAACGCTTGAATGAGGTAAGGAGTTAAGTTTAAACCACATTGAGATGGCGAAGCTGGTGTTACTGGTGCCCGACTTACCGGGAAATTTGGAACATAAATTAGCATCATCTTGGTATAAATAAGCACTACGAGCTCGAACAAAAGATCCAGAATAATTACCCTCTTTAGCTGAAGCGTTAGCGGTAACAGAATCTGATGAATTAACCAGTGAATTGGCACCACCGCATCCCACGACAGGAGAATTGTTCGTAGTTAAGGCACCCGACTCTAAACGATATAAGCCAACGACACTGAAATCATTACTAAAATCATTAACCGCTTGAGCCGGTACCGGGCTAATCATCATCAACAGTAACGTTATCAAAAATACTCTTCGAAGTACTCTATTGAGAGAATACATAATTTTATTATGAAACTGTTTTAAAAATTTTTCAACTAGTTTTTATACTTGAATAATTTCGTAATTATTATTGATGACTTTTAGATATTGGTAATTAGTTAAAGGAACGATTTTGATATTTTCGATATAAAATTTATTGAATTCACTTTTGTATTCTTCATACAATTCTTGATTCCCCCAATGAGGTAGGATAGCTAGATCAATAATTTTTAAACCTTTAGATTTTAATTGGAGAGCTTTGGATACTTCATCAGCAGTAGAAACTAAATCAATATGATCGCCTATAATCATAGAACCAGCGCTGGAACCGATATAAATCGTATCTGGATTTGTTTTATCTTTAAGAATTTCATCAAACCCAGATTTAATAACCTGATCGAGTAAATAGAAAGGGTTACCTCCACAAACAAAAATTAAATTGATATTTTCTAATTTGGTAATAATTTCTTCTTTTTTAAGACCAGTAATTGAAAATTCAGTTTTAAGATTAAAACCCATTTTAATTAAAGCATTACGGTCATTATCTACCCATTGAGTATCTTCATTGTAAACTTCAGAAGCAGTAGGAATAAAGGCAACATTATATTTATTAGAAGACATGGGGAGATTTTTTACTATGTCACTTAAAACATAATTAGCAGCGGAAGTTAAAAAGAATTGTCTCATTTGAAATATTTTTCAAATAAATAATGAAAGTGGTCGGGGTCGGGGCAATCGGGATTGGGGGCAAAATTTAGACTGGTAATCTGGTGGAAAACGTCGCTAATTTGTTTTTTTAATTTATCAGTATCTTCTTGGGTGATGGTGTAAGTTTTGCGAACAAAATTACCTCTGTTATTTTTTTCAACAAAGTCAATGGTGCCGGAAACGACATCATAAGGAAAAGATTTGGTTTGGGAACAAAGTATTTTATAGAAGACTAATTGACGGAAATAATCACCATCGGGGCCAAGTTGTTTATTTTTGGAATCGGGTTTGCCGGTTTTATAATCAACAACACCAACTTTGTTGCCGCCGATAAAATCGATGCGATCTATCTTGCCGGTGAGAGGGATATCACCCAAGCGAACATTTTTGAATTTGAAATCGTGTTCGGTCAGACAATTGCCATTAAAATTTGATTGATAATGTTGATAATAATCGGTAAGAATTTGTCGACCGCGTTGGTTGAGGTTGGCAAAATCGGTATCGGAGAGATTTTCTTTTTTGAGATTGTCTTCAAAAACAGACAAAAATTTATCCAGAGGAATTAAATAATTATCTTGTTTGTAAACTTGAGTCAAATAAGCCAAAGCACCGTGAACCCCGCTACCAAAAGACATAACCTTGGATTTTGGAGAAGGCAGGCGCATTATGGTTTTGAAAAAGAAACAAAGAGGACATTTGAGATAGGAATTTAGATGAGTGATATTAAAACGATACTTACTGGCTAAAAATTCGTGGAGATAATCTTTGAGAGAATCAGACTGAAGTTTAGGGGATTTGGGATAAAAAGAAAATAATAAAGCTTGAGACTCAAGTTCGGGAGTAGTTTGAGATGATTCAATTCTTGAGGGATTAATTTCGGCAATAAAACGGGAACGGGTTTGTTCCTTTTGAGAGTCATTGAATTTGGTGTATGAAAGATAAATCTGTTGCATAGCCCGGGTAAGAGCCACATAAAAAAGACGGCGATCTTCTTCGAGACTGTCGTTTTCCAAATCGTATTTGACGACTCCTAAGGGGAGTTTGATAAAGGATCTAGCCGAGACAGTATCCCACTTTGAGGACAAAACTTTGATTAAAAAAACGTGTTTGAATTCCAAACCTTTGGCTTTGTGAACAGTCATCAATCTGACAGCATCTTTGGCCTGAGTAATCAAAGGTGAAGAATTAAGTGACAGTTTATTTTCGACCAAAAGATCGATTTTTTTGATCCAATCAAAAAGGCTGATTTTTTCCAATGATAAAGTTTGTTTGAGGTGGGAATAAAGAGTATTGAGTTGTTTAAGAAGGCTGAGATGACGATGTTTGAGGACAAATTTTAGAAAACCAAAACGGCGGATAATAAGGTTGAACAATTCGTCAGCCGGCAAGTTTTGACTTTGCTTGTTGACTTCGGCAACCTGAAAAACAAATCGATCAATTTTTTTGATAAATTTGGAAGAAAAATTGTTTTGGGCTAAAAAATCATGATTCAAAATACTACCAGAAAGATCTAATTTTTGAGAATAAACGGTGTGAAAAAGTTTATAAAGTTCTGAGGCGGGAAAATTGAGAAATTTAAAAGAAAGAAGGTGAGCCAAAAGAGTATCATCGTGGGGCGAAGCCAAATATTTTATAAGAGTGAGGAGTTGTTGGATTTCGATAGTCTCAAGAATATTGATGGCGTCGGAACGGAGATAAGGAATATGGTTTTGGGTAAGAAACGGCAGTAGATCATTGACATCGGCATTATTGCGATATAAAACAGCAATATCTTGACCTTGAACGCCGGCATCAATGAGTTGTTTGATTTGCTGGGATATCCAAAAATTTTCCTCAACAGAGGTGTTGGCGGCAAACAAATTTATAGGATTGGGATCAAATTGAGAATTGGAAGTCAGAGATTTGTCAATATTGTTGATATATTGACTGATTCGACCTTGATTTTGGGAAATAACATCATTGGAAGAATCAAGAATAAGTTGGTGACTACGATAATTATTTTTAAGAACAATGGGCTGTTTGATTTGAGAACGGTATTTTTGATAGAAATCAAAAATGTTTTCAATATTGGCGCCTTGAAAGCGGAAAATTGATTGATCGTCATCGCCGACGACAAAGATATTGGGGTTGTCCTGATCTTGAACCAATAAATTGAGAATGCCCATCTGGGAAGAGTTGGTATCTTGAAATTCATCAACCAAAATATATTGATAAATTTCTTGGTAAGCAGACAAAAGATCGCGATGATGACTGAAAGCGTCGATAACCCAAAGAATCATATCTTCATAATCATAAAGTCCCCGCTTGTTAAGAATGTCCTGATAACGATGATAAATTAAGGACAAATCTTTGATTTTGGGCAGATTGATTTGAGTTTTTTGGATAAAATCTTTGACTTTTTGTTTGAGTTGAGAGAGGGTAATTTCTGCCAATTCAAATAATTTTAAAAAATAAGTCAAACGCGATTGATAAAGAACATTAATATTAGAACTAAGAGATAAAAGGCGGATTTGAGAAACAATTTCTGATTCAGTTTTTTTGGAAGCGCGAAGAGAACTAATTTTTTCTAAAACCGGAATAGCGGCGGAAATAAAGTCGGCAGAATCTTGAACTAAACGGTCAAAATCTGATGGAGAAATATTTTCTTTTTTGAGCGAAGAAAGAGAGGAAATAATATCTTTTTGATAAAAATAAGGAGAATTGAAGTTTTTGAGAGGACTGGTAGCGGGAAGTTGATCAATTAACGACCTGATAATTTCGATTTGGGTAATATCGTCAACAGGTTGAGATTCAACAGTGGAGGTCAAAAAATATTCAGGATGATCTTTGATAACGGAATTGCAAAAACCGTGAAAAGTGGAAATACGAACGCCATAGCCGTCGGGACCGACTAATTTGATGAGTCGATCCCTCATATTGATAGCGGCATTTTCGGTAAAAGTGAGACAAAGAATATTGCTGGGATTAACTTGAGTTTGATTAAGGATATTGCCGATTCTGACAGCAATGGTTTGGGTTTTGCCGGTACCGGCGCCGGCAATAACCATCACCGGACCCTCGATGGTATCAACAGCTAATTTTTGTTCTGAATTGAGGCGGTTGTATTCATTTAAAAATTTTGGGTGAAAATCTTGGTCCATTGGTTTATTTTAACTTAAAAAATGATAAAATCAGGGATGAAGGAAGGGGTAATTTTGTTTGATATTGATAGGACAGTGCTTGACACTGAAACCAGTGGAAAGAAGTATAAACAAAAGTTGGCGGAGTGTTGTCGGGTTGGGAAAAAGGATATTGAAGAATCGGTCCAGAAGTACCGCTTAAGTTTGAGGTCATCGACAGACTTTGATCCTAATGAATTGTTAAAAGAAATAGGAGAAAGATACCAGGTATCAAGGGATAATTTAGAACAGGTGTTGTTTAACAGAGATAATTTTGTATTGTTTGCAGAATCGGATTCGGTACTAAAAGCACTTTCGGAAAGATTTATTTTGGGAACATTTTCGGAAGGAGCCGAGGCGTGGCAAAAAAAGAAATTAGAATTAACCGGAATTAATGAATTTTTTGATACTGAGTATATGATAATTAAAAGAAGAAAAATGAATCCAGAAAGTATCAAAGAAATTCCTTTTGGAGCGATGGTGGTTGATGATAAAAAGACAGTAATTGGAACATTAAAACAGTTAAGGCCAGATTTAAAGTTGGTATGGATTAACCGAGACAGTAGTGACAGAATTGACGGTGTTAGGAATATAAAGAGTTTGACGGAATTAGTGGAGTAAATTTTCCAAGGCTTCTTTGGCAAGTTGAGGATTGGCGGAACCTTTGGAGGCTTTCATAAGTTGACCGATGAGGAAACCGATAGATGCGGGATTTTTTTGATAGTCTTGAACAGCTTTGGGGTTTTGATCAATAACAGTCTGGGCCAATTTGTTAATTTCATTGACATCAGAAACCTGCATCAGACCTTTGGTAGTGGCAATATCGACAGGGTCTTGACCGGTTTGATAACTGTCGACAATTACTTGTTTGGCAACGGTAGCAGAAATTTTGGAGTCGGAGACAGCCTGAAATAAATGGTCAAAAAAATGAGGGTTGATTTTGGAAATATCCAACTGAGATTGAGATTCGTTGAGATGGGTTTTGATAGCGCCAAGAAAAAGATTGGCAGTAAACTTGGCCATTTGAGGAGTAGGATTTGAGCTGATGGCAGTTTCAAAGCCGGTGGCAAAATTGATATCCGAAGCCAAAAGGTTGGCATCGTAATCATTGAGACCAAAATCGCGTTGGTAACGAGCAATTTTTTGATCGGGTAATTCGGGAAGAGAATCTTTGAGAGACTGGATGTGTTCGTCGGTCAAAACAATCGGTGGAATATCTGGTTCCGGAAAATAGCGGTAATCAGCCGAACCTTCTTTTTGCCGTTGTAAAAAGGTTTGGTTTTTGACAGCATCCCAACCACGAGTAGTTTTGTTGGTTGAAGATTTAACTTCGCGGGTTTGAGAAAAAACCTCGGTTTGACGATCAATTTCAAACTGAATCGCATTTTGAACACCGGTTAAAGAGGCAATGTTTTTAATTTCTACCAAGGGGGTATAAAAAACTTGATCATCGACTTCAATTTTTAAATTAACAGTGGGTTCACAACGCATACTTCCCTTTTCGATATCAGCGTCAGAGACACCGATATAACGGACAATTTGTTGGATTTTGAGAAGATAATCTTTGGCCATTTCCGGAGAGAGAATGTCCGGTTCGGAAACAATTTCCACCAAAGGCACCCCAGAACGGTTGTAATCCAAAAGAGTGGCGTCGGACCCGTTGATAGTTTGATGGACTGATTTACCGGTGTCCTCTTCCATATGAGCTCGGTTGATTCGGATAGTGTGGTCGCCTAAAACAACTTGACCATTGATACAAAAAGGTTGTTGAAGTTGAGTGATCTGGTAACTTTTAGGGAGATCAGGGTAAAAATAATTTTTACGTTCAAAGAAAGTTTCTTTGTTGATGCTGCAACCAAGAGATAAACCAAGTTTAATGCAATAATCACAGGCGGTTTGGTTGGGAACCGGCAAGGCTCCGGGGAGACCAAGACAAACTGGGCAAGTATGAGTGTTGGGTTCTACTTGAAAATGGGAAGCGCTGCAACCGCAAAACATTTTTGATTTAGTTTGGAGTTCAATATGAACTTCGATGCCGATGATAGGGGTGACTTTCATAGTTTTGGTTTTTGGAGATGGAAATTAGTATGAGATTCAAACAAACGAGCAATATTGATAGCTAAATTTTCCTTAAGTTGAGGAGTAATAATTTGTAAACCCACCGGCAAATCATCGGCAAAACCGCAAGGAACAGAAATTCCCGGAAGTCCTGCCAAGGTGGAAGGTTCAACCAATAAATCAGACATTTCACCAAACATGGATTGATTTTGACTGGAACCAACCGGCAGGGCGGGAGTTGGAGAAGTGGGGCCGATGATGGCATCGACTTGTTTAAACTGTTTATCAAAATCATTGATAATCAAGGTACGGACTTTTTGAGCTTGGAGGTAGTAAGCATCGTAGTAACCACTGGATAAAGTATAAGTTCCCAACATAATACGACGGACAGCTTCTTTGCCAAATTCAGAACGGGGACCACCGTAACGAATGCCGGTATAACGACCAAGATTAGAAGAAACTTCAGAACGTTGCAAAACAGTGTAAGCAGCCACAGAAAGCTGTGGATTCAAAATATCCAAGTCAATAATTTCCGCGCCTAAACTTTTTAGAGTATTGGCAGCTTGTAAAACAAGGTTTTTGACTTGAGGATGGATGTCATTTGGAAAATAAGCTTGGGGAAGGCCAATTTTAAGACTTTTGAGATTTTTTAGGGGAGTATCTAAAGTCAAGGGTTTTTGAGGCAGACTGGTAGCATCGCGGGTGTCGTGACCGGAAATCAAGGAAAGAAGCAGAGCGGCATCATCAACAGTTTTAGTGATAGGTCCGGGACAATCCATGGAGGAGGCCATGGCGATAACACCATAACGACTAACACGACCATAAGTAGGTTTAAGACCAACCACACCGCACCAAGCTGCCGGTTGACGAATAGAACCGGCAGTTTCAGTACCAATGGCAGCAATAGTTTCATTAGCAGCAACGGCGGCAGCCGAACCACCAGAAGAACCACCGGGAAGATGATTAGTATTCCAAGGATTTTTAGTAGGACCAAAATCAGAGGTTTCAGTAGAAGAGCCGTGAGCCCAAGCATCCATATTATTTTTGCCGATAATAATGGCTCCGGCAGCTTCCAATTTGGAAACAACGGTGGCAGTGTATTGAGCAATATAATTTTTGAGCAGATTTGAAGAGGCGGTGGTTTTAATGCCTTTGATACAAAAATTATCTTTGATGGCGATAGGAATACCTGCCAGAGGTTTATCTAAATCAACCTTTTTTGATTTAGCAATAGCATCAGCTTTGTTGAGACTGACAAAAGCATTGAGATTGGGTTCTAGTTTCTCGATACGGTCAAAATAAGCTTGGACTAGTTCAGTGGCGGAAAATTTTTTGGATTTGATACCTTCAACAGCTTGTGTAAGAGTTAACTGATTTAGCAACATAATTATTTTTTGATAGTAGCCTGAGTTTGAAAATAACCATTGTGGGTTTGAGGTGCTTGAGACAAAGCTTCTGATTGAGACAAAGACAGAGTAACTTCATCAGGACGGCAGACATTTTGAAGGTGATTAACCTGATAAGTAGGAGACACATTTTTGGTGTCAACATCAGATAAAATATCTATATATTCAGTGGTTTGGGAAAGTTGTTGGATTAGAGTATCTTGATCTTGAGGAGAAATTTTCAAATGAGCAAGGGCGGCGATACGATTGAGTTGCTCTGGAGTAATTTTGGTTGTAGACATAGTCTATTTTATCTCATTTTTTAAAAACTTTGGCTTTGAGACGGAGAAAAGTCCAGCGTAATTTGTCGACAAGATTATAAAGTTTATAAAGATTGGGGTTGATAACCAAATCATAAGTACCAACATACTCCAACATTTGACCGCCAAATCCCTGCTTAAAACGATGAAAACCAAAGCCATTTTCCCCTTCTTTGGCATCGGGACCAAGACAGCCCCACATATCAAAAGTGCGACATTTAAGTTTTTTGGCAAGTTTAATGGTTTCCCACATCAATAAGGTGGGAGCCATAACCTGACGATAAATATCCAGAGAGGCTCCGTAGGGATAAAAGAGCCGATCTTTAAGTTTAAAAATCATAAAAGCTGATAAAACTTGACCTTGATATGAAGCCAACATAATGTGGGGAATATCGGTGCGTTTGAGTAATTGCCAAAGGTCACGATGATATTTAGCGGTATGAAGATAAAAACCTTGACGCTTGGTAGTGTTACGAAGAAGTTTGAGATAAATATCAAAACCGCGATCAGTAGTGTCTTCTTTAATATCAACTCCGTGGCGATTGGCAACTTTGATATTGTACCTGGTCTTGGGGTGAAGAGCAGCCATCAGTTGGGCTTCGGTTTGAGTGGTATCAACAATAAAAGTGTGAGGGTAAAAGGCAACCTTGGGAGAAACGACTAAATCAGGAAATTGCATCGAAGCTTGGGATTTGGCAACATTAGGCTCTAATTTAACAAAAATGGCATTTTCTTTAGTAGCGATTTTTTTGATATTTTGAAGCATAGCTTCGTCAACGGCAGGACCGCGCAAAACAGTACCGACTGAAAATTTAGTTTTGGGGATTTGATGAAAACTAACGGTATAGGCGGAAACAATTTTATTTTTTTGATCAAAAACACCAAATCGAAAAATTTTATGCCCCTGGCTTTGTTGGAATTCTCCCCATTCCCAAGTTTGAACCGGATGATTGATGACAGAATTATATTTAGATTTGTCCTTGATGTCGGTTAATTGTCTAGTAATCATATTATTTTATGATTTTTGTTTGTTCTGGTGTCCAAGGGGGAGTACATGGTGTTAGAACAGTACAATTGCCTTTGAAAAAATATTTTTCTTTTGGAGAAATTATGACAACATCTCCTGAAGATAGTGAATACTGTTCTGAGTCTGTTGTTAATTGAACTGAACCATCAATAATATAAATTAGTTCTGTTACATCTTGATTAATAATAAAATTTTGTTTGGGGTATCTACCGTTAATTTTAACTAGCCCAATATTTATATATTTATTTTTTGAAGCATATTCATAAGCAGTGATAGTATCATAATTGAAAACTTGTGATTGATTTTTTTTAATTATTTCCATTTTAGATTTTTAGTAAATGTCGGGGTCGTAGATTAATTCATCAGCGTCAGAATTGTGTCGGTGACGATAATCTCTGACAATATCTGTGGGTTCATCCAATTCTATCAAATCATTGGGGATGTCAGCCAAAAATCGACTGGGTTCGTTGAGACTGCTTTTGCCAAAATAAAGACGTTGGTTGGCGTAAGAGATATAAAGATAGTCTTTGGCGCGAGTAATACCGACATAACAAAGACGACGTTCTTCTTCAACTTCAGATTCATCTATCAAGCAGCGAGAATGAGGTAAAATCCCCTCTTCGAAACCGACCAAGAAAACCACTTCAAATTCTAACCCTTTAGCGCCGTGAAGAGTCATCAGTCTGACACCATCACGATTTTCTTTCTTTTTATTTTTTTCTTGGAGTGAATATTCCTGTTGAACCAAAGCCACATTTTCCAAAAAATCGCTTAACTTAGGAAAAGTGGCGGCCACTGATTTTAATTCTTTGATATTCTCTATCCTTTTTTGGTCATCTTCGTCTTTGGGATTGTAGCGATCAAGATAACCAGAATTAACAATTAATGATTCTAAAACTTGAAGAGAGGTGAGAGAGGAAATATCAAGACTTTCAAGATGAGACATAAAAACCGATAAGCGACGCTTACCAAAAACTTTGTTGATTCTGTCAAGAGAAATTTTGTCGTGACGGTTGTCGGCAAAACGAATCATAGCTAAAATATCTTTGATTTCAGCCCGTTCGTAAAAGCGAGTGCCACCGATAAGAACATAAGGAAGGCCATATTTAAGAAAGGCTTCTTCAATAACCCGGGATTGGGCGTTCATACGGTAAAGAACGGCAATATTTTTAAGAGGTATTCGGTGATTAGCTTGAATAAATTTTATTTTTTGGGCGACAAATTCGGCTTCGGCAACTTCGGAGTTGGCTTCATATAATTTAATTTTGTCCTGGGATTGTTTTTGAGTAAAAAGTTTAAGAACTGGATGGGAAGTATTTTTGGAAATAACTGAATTGGCAGCATCCAAAATAATTTGAGTGGAACGGTAATTTTGTTCAAGATTGATAATCTTGGTGTCTTTAAAATCAAGGGTTAGATTCATTAAATTTTTAAAGTCGGCGCCGCGCCAGCCATAGATAGCCTGAGAAGCATCACCAACGGCAGTCAGTTGGCGATATTTTTGAGCCAAAAGTTTAGTTAGCATATATTGAATTTGATTGGTGTCCTGATACTCATCAACCAAAATAAAACGGTAAATATCTTGATATTTTTCTAAAACTTTTGGATATTGTTGAAAAAGACTGACAGTTTTGAATAAAAGGTCATCAAAATCTAGAGCTTGGTACTCCTCAAGTTTTTGTTGATAAACACGATAAACTTTGCTGGCGTATTCCTGCCAAAAACCACGTGACTGAGAGGCAGCATCAACTGGAGTTTGAAAAGAATTTTTAGCAGCTTCAATAAAGTAAAGCAGACTGGAGGGTTTAAACTCTTTAGGACTGAGATTAAGTTCAAGAAGAGATGATTTAATTAGGTCTTCTTGATCGGAGGTATCATAAATAACAAATTCTGGATCGACACCAATATAACGACCGTCGCGGCGAAGAACCCGACAACAAAAAGAATGAAATGTTCCTGCCCAAAGATTGGTTGAATCAGTGGTCAGAGAAGATTTATTTTTGGTATTTGGTAATAATTTTGACATCCGTTGTTTCATTTCACCAGCGGCTTTATTGGTAAAAGTTAACAATAAAATTTGACTGGGGGTGGCAATTTTTTGATCAATAAAATAAGCAGCTCGATGAGTTAATACCCGGGTCTTGCCGGAACCAGCGCCTGCCAAAAGTAATAGAGGAGAGCCAGTATAAATTACAGCTTGTTGTTGTTGAGGATTAAGACCATCCAAAATGTCTGACATACGCTTTACTATAGTTGGTAAATGGTGGTTTTGCCAGACTGAAAAACAATTTTGGCACCCAAAGATAAAAATTTGTCGGAATCAAGTTGAGGGTATTTTTCATATTCTTTGCTACCGACAAAAATATATTCGACGTGATATTTTGAAAGTAAATTTTTGACTTCATTAATATCGGTAGAAGAATAAATGGTTTCGACATCTTGCTGACGGGCGGCGGGAGCATCGTAGCCACCCCGCCAAAGCCATTCGTGAACCACCCAGCCCTGAACTGTGGGTAAACCAGTAGCGGAAGAAACGTGATTGAAGGTGGTATAACTATCCCCGACCGCTTCCAACATAACCGGTTGACCAGAAATATTTTGGTTAATCCACAAAACAGCTTGATAATTGTCAGGGTAGAGATTTTGAAGATATTTAAGACCGTCAAGACCTTTATAATTTTTAGGACTACCATAGTATGATTTGATGGCAAAATAAGGATAAATCAGATGAATAACAAAGACGAGGCAGAAAGTTACTTTATAAAAATTGATCCAAAATTTGGATTTGATGATTTGCGGCAGGCGGACAAGAATATAACCGGAGGAAAGCGAGTACATAATAAATGCCTGATAAACTAATTTGAACATGGTGTTGGCGCGACGGTGCTCATAGACATAAATATCTTTGATATAAATAAGCTCGGGAATAGTAATCAAGACAGTGGCAGTAAGAACCAGAGAAAAAACAAAAATATCAACAGGGGTGATTTTGGGTGATTTATGTTTAAAAAACAAGATTAAAAAATGAATTAAAAAAGGCAAACTAATCAACCAAAAACCACCATAAAGGACAAAAAGTTGATAAAAAGGCGAGTGACTGTCGGCAAGCCGAATCCCCTCCATCATAGGAATAAATTTAAGTGAAAATGGCAAAGTAAAAAGATACCAAAAAGCAATGACTAATAAACCGTTGCTAATGGTTTTGACTAAACTGTCAAAACCGGTCTGGCGATAATTGTAAATTGAAGTAAAAACAGCCAATAAAAGTCCATAAATAGCAAAATCCCAGGCATTGGTCATATAAGAAACAGAGAGAATAAAACCGGAAAAAGAAATAAATTTCCAGTCAAAAAGAGGTTGGGGTTTTATAAGGGAAATTGATAAAAAGGCCATAAAAAAGAGGATGATAAAAATGTCGTTCATATGACCGTGAAGATCGGAAACGACGAAGCTATAGAGAGGGAATTCATGAATGGTTTTGTCTTGAATATCAGGATCGTGACCAATAAAACGGGTGGCATCGGGATACCAATAGGCTGAAATAGATTGATTAACAGCTTCTTTAGTAAAAACAAAATGGTGATCATTTTGGAGATAATTATTTTTGGCGATTTTAAAAACGGGGTGAAAATTACCACCAAAGGTAAGTAAAAGGGCAGAAACAAGACCAGCGATAATAATTTTTTTGAGGCCGGATTTTGGTGACAAAAGATAGACTAAATTGGAAGCTAAGGAAAAAGCACTAACAAAGGTAAGTGAACAAACTGTGGCAATAGATAGGTTGTAGGTAATTGCGGAACTAAGTTGGGAAATTTTGGTAATCAAAGCAAAAATAAGATGACCAAAATAGTAATAATTAATAACCTCACCAGCAAACCACATATCAATTGGCGGAAGAAACCGACTTCTGAGAGCGGAATTGACAAACCCCCAGTCCATATATTTTTCCAAGCCTTCGATAGCAGGAGAAAAACCGCGAACAAACGACCAGATTATTAAAATAATCAAAAATATTAATTCTTGAGTTATAAAAATACGAAAATGAGATTTGATAGTGGAAATAAATTTGTGGAAATTATTTTTTTGTTTTAAAAAAATAAAATCGACGACAAGAAGACATAAAATGATGACCGATAAACCGACAAGATTGAAAGGAAGAAGTTTGAAAATACCCAAAACCAATGACAAATAGGTAATAATTATCAAAGAAAGTGTTTTGGCAAAAATATAACCTTTGTCCCAAAATTTGGAGAAAATAGAGAAAATTATGGGCAGGCTTAATAAACCCAGAAAAAAAATGGTCGACCACCAAATTAGGATAGAATAAAGATCATTAATCATAAACTTAAATAAAAAATAAAATCAAAAACTGATTGAACTAATTGATTAAAAAACAACGGAAAAGTAATTTCTCGAACCAAAAACCAAATAAAGACACCAACTATAAGACCTCCTAAAATATCAATCGGATAATGAAAACCAATAACGACTCGAAAGGTTAACAAAGGAATAACTATCAATAAAAAAA
The DNA here is from genome assembly GCA_017991615.1 of Candidatus Shapirobacteria bacterium. Lineage (GTDB taxonomy): Bacteria > Patescibacteriota > Microgenomatia > UBA12405 > UBA12405 > WARW01. The sequence goes on along the minus strand of JAGOQF010000005.1, from coordinate 25,666 downwards.
TGACGGGAGAAAAAATTTGATATTGGATAATAAACAATAAAAAATAAACAGCCTTGATAGTGTGACCAGAAGGAAAAGAACCAGTTTTATACCAACGGTCGACTAAACCAAAAGGAGTTTGATTGTTTCGATTAAACAAAGGACGGCGCCAATTAATTTTACTTTTTAGATATCTTTCGATAATCTCGGCAATAATGGTGGCCATGAGAATCTGACCAAAAATATTAATATCGGATTTGATCAAAATGAAGGAAATATAGAAAAAAAACAACCAAATAATGTAATTTAAAACGACTAAAATTTTTTTACGGAAAGAGTTCGACTCGAACCAGGGCAAATAATCAATTCGAGGCTGCCAAAACAAGATGGATTTAGTTAAATTCATTGTCTTATTATAACCGTAAATACGGTTGATATAATTGGAGAGTGAAGATTTTAATAACCACAACTTATTATTTACCAAATGTATCGGGAATTACCATCTATATTAAAATATTGGCCGAGGAAATGGTCAAATTGGGTCACGAGGTAACCATACTGACAAGTTGGCATGATCCAAAGACAAAAAAAGAGGAAGTCATAAATGGTGTCAAAATTAAGAGATTGAAAATTTGGTTTAAGATTGGTAAAGGGCCAATTTATCCAGGACTGATAGGTTCATCAATCAAAGAAATAAGAAGATGTCAGGCAGTAAATTGTCATTTACCTCAACCAGAATCAGTGTGGCTGGGATTGGTGGCAAAAATATTTGGGAAAAAATTAATTTTGAGTCATCATACAGATTTGAGTTTTTGGAAAGGGATAAAAAACAAAATTATTGATGGAGGGGTGTTTGTTTGTCAGGTAGGTTCGGGATTGTTAGCAGACAAAATAATTTCTTATACCAATGATTATGCCCGGAATTCTTACTATTTAAAACTTTTTTTGAGAAAGGTAAAACAAATTTATCCACCGATAAAATTAGAAAACAAAATTAACTTGACATTGACAAAGAAGATAAATAAAGCAATTTATGGCAAGAAATATGTCATTGGTTTTTGTGGCAGGATTGCCAAACAAAAAGGAATCGAACTCTTGATTCAATCAACAAAATTATTGGATAAAAATTTGGGGAAAAATAATTATGTAATTTTAATGGCGGGCCCAATCAAGGTCATTGGAGAAAACTATTATGAGTATTTGCAAAATAAATATCGGAAAATTTTGAAAGAAAAATTTGTTTTTTTGGGTAATATTGAAAGGTCAGAGTTGAGTAATTTTTACAAGAAAATTGATTTATTAGTGTTACCAAGCGATGATATTTTGGAGTCGTTTGGTTGGGTGCAAATAGAAGCGATGAAATGTGGGACTCCGGGAGTGGCGACTGACTTGCCAGGGATGAGAATACCGATAAAAATAACTAAAATGGGAGAATTGTTTGAAAACAAAAATGTAACGGATTTGGCTGACAAAATTGAATTGGTGTTAAAAAAGGGAAAAAAGTTTTATCAAAAAAGAGCGGGGAATAATTTAAATAAATTTGATTACCAAAAATCAATAAGGGAATATGAAAAAATATTCAGAAACTAGGGACGGTTTTTTTGAAAATAATAACCTTGGGGTGATCATAAACGGTGAAAGCTTCTTCAGCAGAATCATCAACAAGGCAAAAAGAGAAAAAACAAGGGTAAGAAGTGAATTCAGCAATTTTAGAAAAACCTAAATCACCATTAAACAAGGATTGATAATAAGCTGAAGTATAAGGGAAAACATCGGAATTTTTGGGGATGGGTTGATAAAAACGGTTTGAAGACAGGATAAGATAATCGGAAGCGGTAAGTTGATCTAAAAGATGATTAAACTTGGTTTCGGTATCGGGGTAATCAGCAACATGAAGAAGTTGATATTGATAATCTGACGAAAGTGAGTCGCCAATAGACAAAGGCAGGGCATCATCCCAATATTCAACGGCAATAGTTGACCCTAAAGGCAGGTGTTGATAAATCCATTTGGAAGCGGCAACCCGGGAATGGTCTTTAAAATAAATAGAAATAAACAAAAAAGGATAGATTAATAAACTGGCAACAAAAATAATTTTGATAACAGGTCGACTGAAAAGGTGGAATTTATTGGAAATAAGTTTATAAATAAAAGCGCCGGAGATAATGGAAATAAACGGATAAATAGGCAGAAAATATCTAACAGTAGTTACTGGTTGGAGTCCTTGAACAATGAGTAAAAATAAAATCCAAAAAATAATTACAAATAAATTAAAATTTGATCGAGAAGGGTTTTTGATAAGAAAAAAAATGTAATGGAACAGAGATAAAATAAAAATAAAACCTAAAGGCAAACCCAATCCCCAAAAAATAATATTTTGCAAAGGGAAAATTATAGGGATAGTTTTAAGCCATTGGATGGCAGGTGGATAAATAGGGTTACGATCATAACTCTTTAAACTGTTAAGGTTGGCAATAAATTGAGGATTTGGACTCCAATTTAGAAAATTATTATCGATAAACAACTGGGGTTGAAAGAATCTGGTGAAAATTAAAACTAAAAATGAAAAAAATAAACCATAGGTTAATAAATGTTTAAAATTGGTTTTAAAATAGAAAATAAAAAATAACAGAATTACTGGAACAAAATAGACGGCAGAAATTTTGCTGGTTAGAGCCAAGCTATAACTTAGGGCTGCCAGAGTCAACCCAAGGCATCGATGAGGAGATATTTTGGTCAGTAAAAAATAAAAGGTAAGAATGAGAAAGAAATTTAAAAAAGGATCGGTAGTAAAAAAATGAGACAGCTGAATAGGAAGAACATAAATGGAATATAAAAAGGCGGCAGCCAGACCAAAGCGACGATTAAAAATTTTTTGAGTAATAAGAAAAATCAATAAAATAACCAGAGTGTCTAAACAAACAGTAATTATTCGACCAACTAAATAAATTTGCTGGTAGTCAGTTTGTCCGATGATTTGACCAATAACTTTAACTAGATTAAGTGGAAAAGAACCATAGACAAAAAAATCAAAACCATGATTATAAGGATTAAGAGGAGAAGTTTGAGGGTTTAGATAGTCAGAAAATTTAGCAGGAAGACTAATTTCGGTCAGAACCATGGTTAAAAACCTTTCGTCAGGATGAAGATGTTGACCTTGATCCCAATTGAGACCGACAAGACGAACAAAAAAACCAAAAATAAGAATAAAAAGTAAACTTAAATTAATTTTTGATTTCATTTTTTTGGTAAATCCTAATAACCGGATTATCAAAAACTGACCAGGTTTCTTCGGCAGTTTCGGGGTTGAGAAATAAACTATTGTTGAGACTAAAAGTTTTGATTAAATTGAATCCCAATTGTCCTGAGAAAAGGGATTGATAGTATTTTTGAGATTCGGGAAAAAGAGAATTGGTTTGGTTTTTAAAAACCCGACGGGAAGGGACAAAGATATATTGACTGTCGGCAATTAAATGATCAAGGTTGGCATGATTCTGAGAATCCAGATTATAGAAATCAAAATCGGTTAGATTAAATTTTGACGAGGTGTCTAAAGGAAGCGAGGTAACATTGCCAGATTCGGATAAAATAACCGATTGTTGGGGAATATTTTGATTTATCCAATGACTGGCCAAAATACGATTGTCAACTGTAAAATAAGTTTTCATAAAGTAAATTCCGGGGAGAATTGACAAAATAAAAAGAAAAATAGAAATGATTTTTGATCTGATAGTAGAAAAAAAATAAACCGACATAAAAGGAAAAATAAAGAAAATTGGAGCTACAAAACGAGTCCATTTAACAAAAATTTGACCGTGATAAACAAAATAAATCAGGGCAGAAAAAAAGGTGATAAAAAAATAAGGATTTAGTTTTTGATAAACAAAGGAACGATAAATATAAATAAAAGTACCGATTATTCCAAAGAAAAAAATAAAAATACCATTGGTGTAGGGGAAAATATGACGAAAATGAAACAAATAAGGCAGAGTGTTAATAAACTGACGAGTATAAAATACCGGCAAACTGCTATTGGCAACACCAATTTCATATTTGATAGCCGATATAAAATCGGCATAATTAATTAAGTTAAAAGGGGATAATAACAAACTGACTACAATAGTTAAAGAAACAAAAAAGAGAAAATATCTGACCAAAAACCAAAAATTAGTTTTTTTGAAAAATAAAAAAGCAAAAGAAATAAAAATAGGTAAAGTTAAAATTAGGGCGGAAATTTTAGTGGCCAGACCAAGGCCAGAGACTAAACTAGCTAGAAAAATGAATTTAGGTCGGGGGTGGTCAAGAAATTTAAAAGCCAAAAAAAGATTAACTGAAAACACAAAAATTAAAATTGATTCAGTAGTACCGAAGTGAGCTGACTGAATTAAGCCGGGAGTAAAGATTAAAAGCAAAACAAAAATAAGCGAAAAAAAATCTGAGACAAAAATTTTTTTGCTAATAAAATAAAAAAAGACTAGTGAGAGGCAAGAAAAAACTGCCGACCAGAACCGAAGAGTAAGAGTGATAGAAGTGAAAGTTTGATGTGGAGAAGTGAAGTAAGTTAAATATAAAGGAAATTGACCATAGGCAAAAAAACGAGGATTAAGATCGGTGGTGGTCAGCTGGAGAATCGAATTAACCATATTATTTTCGTCGGGATGAAAAGGATAGCCTTGACTCCAATTTAGGTTCCAAAATCGGGTAAAAACAGCTAAAACAATAACTAGAAGATAAATGACAGACTTGGTTTTAGATGACATAAATAATAGCAATCATCATGAAACCCCACATAAAAATAATCATCAATAAGGGTATGTCTGTGGCAATAATCTTTTCGGGACGCTCCCCTTCTTGCATTTCAAAAATAACCTGTCCATAGCGCATAATCCCAAAAATAACTGGCAAAATGGTGATCATATACCATTTACGACCTAGGGCGTTGGGAAAATTTTCTAGAAGAAAATGATGAATAAGTCCATCAAAAATAACCGGTTCTTCGGTGAAAGTAAACAAAGCATAAGAAATAAGAGTGCTGACAGCGAACATAGTAGTGTAAAAATCAAGTAGGTTTTTATCATAACCAGCAAGAGCACTTCTGGTTTTAGTACCGGTATTATTGATTTCACTGCGTCTTTTGCCACTGGCCAAAAATAAAGACAAGAAGACAACTGCCAACATAATCCAAACTGGAAGATGATAACCGGTAGCGACTTCTCCAGCATAGGTACGAATAATAAAGAAAAAGGAAATACCAATAATATCAACCACTGCCTTTTTTTTGAGAAGTAGTGAATAGGTATATTGAAACAGGATAAAAATTAAAGATAGCCAAAAAAAGCCAGAGTTGATAAAAAGAGAAATAAATAATCCAGAAAACAACAAAATAAAAGCAATAAAAATGGCATTGCTGGTAGCTAAATCACCCCTGGCAATAGGTCGGTTTTTCTTGACGGGGTGAAGTTTATCTTTATCAATATCAACAATATCATTAATAAGGTATGAAGAGGATGATAAAAGACAAAAAACTATAAAAGCTAACAAACTTTTGGTGAAAGCTGTCTGGTTAAACAATTGACCATTAAGAATGATGGCGGCAAAAATACCTAGATTTTTAATCCATTGGATGGGTCGGAGAGCTTCGAAAACTACGGTTAATTTATTTTTTTTAACCATGACATATGTTAGCAGATTTATGATTTTTTGTAATAAACGGTGGCAAGAATAATTGAAACGATGGCTAGAGAAATTAAAGTGAAGTTTGGTAATAGAACCCCGGTTTTTGGGATACCTGAAGAGGTACTGGGTTTAATAACCGGAATAGAGGTAGGAGTGAGTAAATAGGTAGGAGTGGCGGTAGGCTTGGGAGCAATTGTGGGGGTTAGAGTTGGGATAACTGTGGTAGCAGAAGGAGAAGCGGTAAATGAAGTTTGAGCCTCGGCAGCGAGAACGGTAAATTTTCGAGTAACACTTTTATTGTTACTGTCGGTGACAGTGATAGTGTGTTCACCAGGAGTTAGATTTTGAGGTGGGGACCAGTTCCAACTACCATCGGCACTAACAGTGGTTTGACCATTAATGATAATTGGCGATTCAATTTTTATTTTTAGAGTCGAGTTAGGTTGACCAGTACCGAAAAAATCAGGTTTTTGGGTGGAAATTTGTTCATTATTGGTAGGGTTAGTAATGTTAAGAGGTACAGATGAATCGAGGGTATATTCAGGAAGAATAATATCTTCTATTTGGTTAGTTGATATAGATTCAGGGATAGAAAATCTATCTTGACCCAGAATAATATCAGGAACGGGATTGTTGTGAGAAGTGGTATTAATAATTTGAGTGGCGGGATAACCAGTAGCAATAACAGTGATATTTTCCTCAATATCACTAGGAGAAATAAACCAATCATTTAAAGATTCATTAAAACTAGTAGCTAGAGCAATGCTCCAATTACCTGATGAAGTAACAGAAGCAGATAGAGCCGAGGCACCAGGAATATTTAGATAGACAATAGCATCAGTGGCTGGAGATTGATCTGGATTGAGGACTCGACCCCAGGCAAGGTTTGAGGTCGGAATATCTTGATTAGGTTTTTGGGCAGTTTTAAAATTGTAACTGTCAGATTTAAATTCTTTACCACCACTAATAATGGAAAAAATATAAGCTTTTGATGCTTCTAGATCAGTAATATCAAAATAATGAACAGTGCTTTTACCTTTGGGATCGGAAATAGTTTGATTAGCAATCTTAACATCAACCAAACAAGCTGAGGAAGTGGTAAAAGAAATAACGGCTGTTTGATGAGTCAGATTGGTTATTTGAGGGTTAATAGGATCACACTCGCCGCTAGCCTGAGTAGAGGTGGTAGTAGTTCGATCAACTAAACGAGAACTGATAAGAACTGTGCTTAACATCAAAATTAACCCGAGAATAGTAGGAATTCTTTTTTCCTTTTTCATAAATTAATTTAAGGCGCTTTGAGTGGCGACAGGGGTAGGCGGTGCAACTAGGTCAAGATTAATATTGCCGGTTTCTAATTGATCACCGTCGGTATAAGGAATAATATTTATACTACCGGTTTCGATATATTCGCGGCGGTTTTCAATTTCCTCTAAAATATCAGTGTCTAGTTCAGGATTTATAGGTCGAAGAAGAACGTTAGATTCGACACTTTTGATAGGTCCCATAAGATTAGAATAACTCCGCTGAACGATAACAACAAATATAGTTAAAAAAGTGAAAGCTGAGATAAAAACAAAATAACCAGAAAGTTTAGTTTTTTTCATTTGAATAAACAGGTAAATAGAATAAACCGGTGGAAATATTTAAAACAACAGTATTGGGTTGATTATTCTCAGGAGTTTTAACCTGGATAGAATTAATATCCATCAATCGTCGACTTTCGGTGATTTTTTTGATAGTTTGAAGGATGGAATAATAATTGCCATCGATAAGCATACTGACGATATAAGACGGATTTTTGGAATCAAAAGTAGTCTCATGTTCACTAAGATTAAAATTCATACTTCTGATGATCGAAGATGATTCCCGAGTAATGGCGGAAAAATTGGAAGCTGATTGGTAAAACTCTTGAGACGAAGGGTAACTTGATTCAAGTACTTGATATTTTTCTTGAAAGGCAGCGTAGTTTTCCTGAGCTTGAACTAAATTATTAATTTTAGTTTTCATCTCTTTGACAGTCAGTTCTTTAGCCTTGATTTCACCGATTAGTTTGGAAATGGCTGAGGCGGTGGGAGCAATGGCAGCAAAAAGAAAGACAGCAATCAGAGAGAAAGTAGTGCCGATTTCGACATACTTGACAGTTTTTTTGTTTTCAGCTTGACGACGAACGTGTTGATAAAGAGGTTGAATTTGAAACCAAGTCTTTTTTTCGATCATGTTTTAGAGACTGAATTTTTAAAAACAACTGATAAAGTCACAGAATAATTATTTTCCTGAGATTTTTTTTCAATCTGATTGATAGTAACTGATTCAATTTGATCATTTACCATGAGATTGGTAATAAAACTGACAATAGAATCTTCTTTAAAAGCGATAAGATTAGCATTGGCACTTACTTTGTGACTATCATTAATATCGGGTTTGAGAGCTAGATTTTTGTAGACAAGATCGGGTGGGGTACTTTTGACTAAAATCGACATTTTATCATCGTAGCTGGGAGAGATAGCATAAAAATCCTTGATAAATTTCAATCTTTGTTGAAAAGAATTAAATTCCTTTTCGAAAGTTTGAGTACTTTCAATAATAGCTTGTTGTTGACGGATAATTTCAGAAAGATCGGAATTTTTACGGTCAAGCCAAAACCTGGAGATAAAAGCGGTAACTACAATTAACTCAGTTAAGACAATAATCCAGCGACCAACAGTACTTAACCACTTAATCGCTCGGGCGCTAAATGAGTTTGGGTTTTCTGAATCCGGCAAAAGAGATAACTCTTTTTTGATAGCCATATATTCAGTATATACGACTATTTTCTGAAAACAAAACGTTTGAATTTGTTAAAGTATTTTTTGTAATCATTAATCTCGTTGATGTTAAGTAAATCGGAAACAAAAATATAAATAATAATTCCAATCAAGCTAGAAGCAGAAAAAACCAGACCGAGAGCAATGGTACGAGTGGTGTCAAGAACAAAGAGGTCAAGAAACTTTAAACTTAACCAAGTGGATAAACCCATTAGTAGAGAGGCTAAAAGCATTTTGTTAAGTCGGCGAAGAGTCTGAACCCAATCGAAACCATCAACTATTTTGATAAAGAAATAAAATAAACCTAACATTTGAATGATATTGGTAATAGTGGAGCTGATTGCCAGACCAAGAACACCTAAATTGGTAAAGTTAATCAAAATAAAACTAACGGTAATGTTGGTTAGAAGAGAGACAAAGGAAACTTTGAAAGGAATTTTGGTGTTATGAAGGGCATAGAATGAACGGATGAGTATTTGGATGATTGCTTGACAGACGATAGCTGGGGTAAGAAGGGCTAAAATTCTAGCAGTAGTCAAGGTGGCTGTCCAAGGAAAATTTTGAGAACCAAAAAGTAATCTGATAATAGGTACCCTTTCGACAAGAACTAAAACAGCGACAGGTAAAGCAATAAAAAGGCTTTGAAGCAGAATATTACTGACAGTCCGACGAAAATTGTCAAGTTCGTTGGCGGCAATATTTTTGGATAAAATAGGCAAAGACGCTTGACCAACAGTAGTACCAAAAATACGACTAGGAAGATACATTAATTGGAGGGCAAGATTGAGCAATGAAATTGAACCAATTGGTAAAGAGCTGGCAAAAAATAAAGTGACAGTATTTTCAATTTCCCCTAGACCTAGTGATAAACTACGGGGAACCATAAGACGAAAAACCTCTTTGACACCACTAAGATGACGATTGATAGTGAAAGAATATTTAAAACCATTGTTTTTAACAGCAGGAATTTGAATGACAAGATGAAAAAAAGCGCCGATAACAGCTCCATAAACCACTCCATAAATACCAAATGTGGGGGCAAGAATAAAAATGGAAATAATAATACAAAGGTTATAGATAATAGGGGAAAGGGCGGGAATGATAAAAATTTGATTGACTTGAAGGATGGCAGTAAGAAAATTACTAACGAGGAAAAAAACCTGAGCAATTAGCAAAATTCTAGTTAGGTTGACCATAAGATCAAGTTGAACAGGGCTAAAACCAGCGGCAATAAGTTGAGTCAGAGGACGGGTAAAAATCAAAACAACAATAGAAGCAATAATAAAAATTACGGCCAAAATATTGATAACACTAGAAGCGATTTGATAAGCTTTATCTTTATCTTTGTGAAGATAACTGGAAAAAACAGGAATAAAAGAAGCAGAGAGGGCACCGGTAACAAGAAGCTTAAAAATAAGATCAGGGAGTCTGAAAGCGGCGTTATAAACATCTAATTGATCAGCACAACACTTGAAAAATTCGGCGTATAAAAATCGGCTTCGAAGAAAACCGAGAACAGCGGAGATAGCAAAAGTAATACCTAAAACCAAAGAGGCTGATAAGATAGATTGTTGCTTTTTTTGACCCAGATGAAAAAGATGGCTGAAAAATTTCATATATATATTGTATATTATAGATTCTTGTAAAAGTTTGGTATATAGGATAGAATATCACTCATGCCAATAAGTTTATCTGCAAAAAGGTCATTAAGAAAGTCCTTGAAAAATAACAAGGAGAATGTATTATTTAAGACCAAAATTAAACTGACAATAAAACAGTTTTTGGGTAAACCAACTACTGATGGGTTGAAATCGGTTTATTCTATTTTGGACAAATCGGCTAAAAAGGGAATTTTTCATAAAAACAAAACAGCTAGATTAAAGTCTAGTTTAGCCAAAAAAGTTAAACCAAAGAAAATTGCTACCCCAAAGTCTAAATCTACCAAAACAGTCTAACTTACTGAATATTGGAAAGTAACGGGGTAAAGTGTAGTATATTTAATTAGATATTGTATGAAGAAGTTTTTTGTAACCACCCCAATTTATTATATTAACGATGTGCCACATATCGGTCATACTTGCACCACAGTGGCAGCGGACATATTGGCAAGGACTCATAAAGTTATGGGTGATGAGGTATTTTTTGTAACTGGGACTGATGAGCATGGTCAGAAAGTGGCGGAATCAGCGATAAAAGAAGGATTAAAACCTCAGGATTATTGTGACCAAGTTTCTCCTCGATTTAAACAAGCATGGCAAGAATTAAATATTAATTTTGATTTTTTTATTAGAACAACTGATGAAGGTCACCAAAAAATAGTAGGGGAGGTGTTGCAAAAAATTTATGATAACGGCGATGTTTACAAAGCTAAATATGAAGGATGGTATTGTATCGGTTGTGAAAAATTTCTGACAGAAACTGATTTGGTAGACAAACATTGTCCATTACATCCACCGGAAAAAACAGTTTGGAAGACAGAGGAGAACTGGTTTTTTAAACTGAGTAAATATGTACCAAAATTAATTGAATTGATCGAAAATGATCAGACTAATTATATTTTTCCGGAAGGCAAACGATCGGAGGTTTTATCAAAGTTAAAATCTGAAGTGAAAGATATTTCTTTGTCGCGAGAAAAGGTTGATTGGGGAATCAAGGTCCCCTGGGATGAAACCCAGACGGTATATGTCTGGTTTGACGCATTAATTAACTATTACAGTGCTACCAGGCTGGTAGAAAATAAAAAAGATTTTTGGCCGGCTCAACTACATTTGCTAGGGAAGGAAATTTTGTGGTTTCATACGGTTATTTGGCAGGCGATGTTGTTGTCGGCGGGGTTAGATTTGCCTCGAAAAACCTATACTCACAGTTTTTATATGATTGACGGCCAGAAAATGTCAAAATCGTTAGGGAATATAATTTCTCCTCAGCAATTGGTAGATTTGTTTGGCGTGGATGGAACTAGATATTTGATTGCCGGATCATTTCCTAACAAAAATGACAGCGATATCGGGGTTGAAAGATTTAAAGAAAAGTATAATGCAGATTTGGCGAACAATTTGGGTAACTTAGTTTCTAGAGTGGCTAAATTAAGCGAGGGTTGGCAAGTAGAACAAAAGGAATCAATGACGATGGATAATCGAGTGGTAGAAAAAATTGATAATTTAGAATTAGATGAAGCCTTAGGGTATATTTTTAAAAAATATATTGATAAAACTAACAATTATTTAAACCAACAAGCTCCATGGAAATTAGATAAAAGTGACGAAAAAAGACAAGAGATACTAACTGAATCAATTCTTAACCTGAAACGGGCGGCAGTAAATTTGGCGCCGATAATCCCCCAAACTTCAAAACAAATTCTAAAAATTTTTTCTGAAAAAATTAAACCATTAAAAAAACCATTATTTCCTAGAATTTAGATGATTGATACCCACGCTCATTTAGAAGAAATATTGTGCGACACTCGAGGGAAGGTAGACAAAATAATATTGGCTTCCAGTGATGTTGATAGCGCTAAAAGAAATTTAGAATTGGCCAAAAAATATAAATTTTTAAAACCAGCAGTAGGAATTCACCCCCAATCCCCTACCTATCGAGTGAATGAATTAGAAAAGTTGATTAATAAAAAAGTAGTCGCTATTGGTGAGTGCGGTTTGGATTTTTCGGAAAAATATAACGAAAAAGAACAAAGGAAATTATTTGAGAAGCAAATTAAATTGGCTCAAAAATATAAGTTACCGCTGATAATTCATGCTAGAAAGGCAGTGAATGAAACGATTGAAATGTTAAAAAATTACAAGAATTTAGCTGGAGTATTTCATTGTTATGCCGGGGGAAATAAAAGGATTAAAAAAGTGATGGAATTAGGAAATAATTGGTACTTTGGAATTGATGGTAACCTAACTTATGAGGTAGGATTGGCAGAAGTGGTTAGAAATATACCTAAAGACAGGTTAATATTAGAAACAGACTGTCCTTATCTGGCTCCTATCCCCTTCCGTGGACGGGAAAATAAACCAGCATATATTAAACATGTTTATCAAAAAACAGCAGAAATTTGGGAAATGAGTTTTGAGGCAGCAGAAAAAATAATTGACGGCAATGCTTATAAACTATTTAAAATCTAAAGATAATCAGAAATAATGGTTTCCAATTCCTGAGGCCCGGGGTATTTGTCAACAAAGGCGACTTCGCCGTTGATAAGAAGAATAGTTTTACCCTGAATTCCCATGGAATAAACTCGGGACATATCTTTGATATACTCAGGGTCATAGTCTATTTGAAGACGACGACAAACAATTTGAAGATTGGCAAAAAGTTTCTGACCCTGAGGACTACCGCGATCAAAAAGTTGAATTCTCATGGTCTTATTTTAGCAATTTGGACAGTGTTAAACAACAAACTGGCGATAGTCATAGGACCAACACCTCCGGGAACCGGAGTAATGAAGCTGGCAATGTCTTTGATGGAGTTAAAATCAAAATCACCGGATAATTTACCGTTTTGATCGCGGCTAAAACCAACATCAATTACGACAGCGCCGGGTTTGATAAAAGTTTTGTCAAAAAATTTAGGCTTACCAATGGCCGAAACTAAGATATCGGCTTGTCGACAAAGATCGTTTAAATTTTTAGTTTGGGTGTGACAGATGGTGACAGTGGCGTCACGGGCAGTAAGGAGAGCAAAAAGAGGAAAAGCAACATCGGGACTGCGACCAACTATAACCGCGTTTTTACCGCTAACATCAATCTGATAGTGATCAAGAATCTTAATGATTCCCAGAGCGGTGGCGGCAGGAATTCCAGTCGATTGTTTTTGAAAAATCAAACCTAAATTAAAAGGACTTAAACCGTCGGCATCTTTTTTGGGGTCAATAGCAGAGAGAACTTGTTGAGTGTTAATTTGTGAAGGTAAAGGCAGTTGGACCATAAAGCCAGTGACAGTTTTATCTTGGTTTAGACGGTTGATTAGGTCTATTACTTCTGTAGTGGAAGCAGATTGATCCAAATGATGAACTCGACCACCGATGCCAATATTGGTAGCCACTTTTTGTTTCATATCAACATATTTTTGACTGGCGGGGTCGGTACCGACCAAAATAATGTCGAGAATGGGAAATAGTTTTTGATCAGAAATCTCAGATTTAAGAGAGGTTAAGATTTGCTCTGATAAAGTTTTACCGTCAAGGATGGTCATAATTTTATTATATCACCTTGGTTAAAATCTCGTGACCGGTTTTGGTGATTAAAACAGTATGTTCGAATTGAGCTGAAAGAGAGCCATCAAAAGTACGAATGGTCCAGGCATCGTCTTTGTCTAAAGTAACCTGATAATTTGGAGAGGCATTGACCATGGGTTCGATAGTAAAAATCATCCCAGGTTGAAGCATAATTTTTTCTTTGGGATTGTCAAAATGATAGACAAAAGGATCTTCGTGAAATTTAAGACCGACACCGTGACCGCCAAGTTCCCTAACCACACTAAAGTGATGTTTTTCAACGAAGGGTTGAATAATTTTACCGACGCAGTCATTGAGAAGTTTGCCGGGTTTGAGAGATTTGATAGCTAAATAAAGAGAATCTTGAGTAACTTGAATCAGTTTTTGAGCTAAAGGAGAAATTTTATCAACTGCAAAAGTGGCTGAAGTATCTCCGTAATATCCGTCTAAAATGGTAGTAACGTCAAGATTGATAATATCGCCTGCAACTAAAATTTGCTGTGATGAAGGAATTCCGTGACAAACAACATTATTGACCGAAGTACAAATACTTTTAGGGAAGCCACCGTAATTTAAGGGTGCTGGGATGGCATGGTGGTCAAGGATATATCGGTGAGCTAAAGTGTTGAGTCTGTCAGTACTGACACCGGGTTTAACGAAAGGGATGAGATAATTTAGAGTAGCAGCGGCTAACTGAGAGGAACGGCGAATACCATTAATTTGCTCTAGAGTTTTAATAATAATCACGCCTTATTATACAATGGAAATTGTGATATGATGAATTTACGGTAGATATTTGGAATATTTTAGTAATTGAGTCGAATATATATAGAAGAATAGCGGTAGCTGGTTGGCTGGAATGAACTTAAAAATAATGAAACAGCAAACATCGTGGGAAAATTCAAGTAAATGGTATGGCGGAATTGTGGGTGATAAAGGTCATTATTTTCATCAGGCGGTAATATTTCCAAAAATAAAACAGCTGATTGATTTAAAAAATATTAAATCAGTTTTTGATCTTGGCTGCGGTCAAGGAGTTTGGGAACGACAACTAAATATACATACTGAATATGTAGGGCTGGATATGGCTGAAAGTCTGATAAGAGAAGCCAGAAGCAGAAGTTTAAGTCCAAAACACAAATTTATAACAGCCGATGTCAGCAAAAGTTTGCCAATAAAGGAAAATTATTATGATTTGGGAGTGATAATTTTGGCGTTGCAAAATATAAAAAACGTTACCGGAGTGGTAAAAAATGCCAAAAAACATCTAAAAATGGGCGGACAATTTTTGATAGTTTTAAATCACCCTATGTTTAGGATTCCTAGACAAAGTTCATGGGGAATGGATGAAAACAGCAAGACTCAATACCGACGAATTGACGGTTATATGACAGAAAAAGAGATTCCAATTACAACACATCCAGGAAAAATGAATTCTCAAAAAACGTGGTCGTTTCACTATCCCCTATCAAAATACAGTCATGATTTGGCAAAAAACGGATTTGTAATTGAATTGATTGATGAATGGACAAGTGATAAAAAAAGCACTGGGTCAAAGGCAAAAATGGAAGACAGAGCCAGACGAGAAATTCCAATGTTTATGGCGATTTTAGCGAAAAAAATTTAGTTTACTTTAATTTAATAAATACCTGACAGTGCCAAACCTGGGGAATAGATTTAGTGGTAGGACTGTTTTCAAACCAGAAGAAATCCTTACCGGGGAATTTGGATTTGATCTTGGCCTCAATGGTTTTGGGAGATAATTTGCCAATGCGACTCCAAAGACAATAATGAACAACACCGTCGAGATGTTGGATTAATTTAAGATAAGGAAAGGCGTTGCGGCAAAGTCTGATATCACCTTTACCAATCGACTTATCCAAAATTTTTAACCTGATATCAAGCGGCACCTGCTGAATATATTGTTGATAAAAACTTAAATCATCGTCATAACGAACCAGATTGGGGCCACAGTGGGACAATTTAGATTTAAGAGAAACTAATTCTAACCAAGTTTTGGGAAAATCAAATTTATTTAAAGGTTTCATTTGAGTTGTTTACCAAAAGCAACACATTCCTGAATCATATCGACCAGGGCAAAGCCAGGGTGTTCGATGGCGCGTTTGACAGTATCGTTGAGTTTGGGAATGTCTTTGCAATCGACCGACTCAACAAAAACATCAGAATTGGCGCTTTTAAGAAGTTTAACCGGATCGATAGGTTCATTAATATTGCCAGTGGGGGTGGATTTGGTGCGGGAACCTTTTGGAGTAGTCGGGCTGGTTTGACCAGTAGTTAGACTGTAAAGAAAATTATTGGAGACAAAAACTTTAATATCAATATTACCCCTGGCAGCGGTAATTAAATGATTTAAACCTTCACCATAAATGCCACCGTCACCGCCGACAACACAAACTGAAAGTTTGGGATTGACCAGTTTGGCACCGATAGCGCTGGGGATAGATCGACCGTGGAGGGTGTGCATAGCGTAGGTTTTGAAAAAATCAGCCATATTGCCGGCACAACCGATGTCATAAAAAATAGCTAAAGTATCCAAACTAAGGTTAAGATCGGTAAAAGCTTTTTGAAGCGAGGCAAAAGCAAGATAGTTGTGACAACCGGGACACCAAGTGGGAGCGATATGAGAGCGATAATTGATCATATTATTTTTCCTCAATTGATTCCAAAAATAACTTTTTATCAAAGCCACCCCGCTGTTGTTTTTTCTGGAGACGAATGGCTTCAACTTCTGCTTCAGAAATATTTTCTGAAGATTTTATATAATTTAAGACTTCAATAACATCAGCTAATTCATTAATAAGATCATTTCTATTGTCAGACTTAAGTAATTCTTGAGATTCTTCAATTAATTTTTGTTTGAGAGCGATTTTAAATTCTGAATTAGAAAGAATTTTGGTATTAAAAATTTTATTAGGTTTGGCAAAAAACTGAGGAATATTATCCCTGATTAACTTTTGGTAAACAGTAAGCGACATATTATTTTTTGGACAAAATTTTAATTATCTCTTCGGGGAAAAAGGGGCGACCATCATTTTTGGTAAAAATCCGATCGGGATTAAAATCAAACTGAGATTTAAGAAGAGTCGTCATCTGACTGGTGCCATTGTTCTCGATAACAAAAACTTTAGCAAAACCGTCAATGATTTTTTTGAGATTCGGATTGATAGGCCAAAGAGTTTTTAACTGTAAAAAGGCAAATTTTGATTTATTTTTTGACAACTTTAGAGCTTCTAAAATAGGACCTTTGGTAGATCCCCAAGAAATAATTAATTGCTTGGCTGATTTGTCACCAAAGAAATTAGCCGGAGGAGATATTTTTTGGGCAAGTTTTAGTTTTGATAGCCGTTTTTGAGACATTTTTTTGGAGACAGTGGCATCTTCGGTAGAGAAACCATATTCATCATGCTCGTAGCTGTTGGCTAAAAACTGACCGTTGGGAGTGCCGGGAAGAGTTCGAGGAGAAATACCGTTTTTGGTTAATTGGTAGCGATTAAAACCAATTTTAGGATGAGAAACAATATCGCCTGGATCAATTTTGACTTTGATTTTGGAAAGATCTTTAGCGCTAGCACTGGATTCAGCTAAAAATTTATCACTTAAGACAATAACTGGTGTTTGAAGTTTGGCGGCAAGATTGAGAGATTGATAACCCATATCAAAAGATTCCTGAATATCACCGGGAGCAATGACAACCTTAGGAAACTCACCGTGTCCAGAGTGGATGGCGTGAAGCAAGTCTGCCTGAGAAGTCCAGGTGGGCAAACCGGTGGCTGGACCGGGTCGGGAAACCAAATAAAAGACTAAACCAATTTCACTAACGCCGCAGAAACTGACAGCTTCGTTCATGAGAGCAAATCCCCCACCAGAGGTGCCAGTAGCGGCTCTGGCGCCGGCAAAAACAGCACCGGCGGCAATATTAGCGGCGGCAATTTCATCTTCGGCGTGAATGACTTTAAGACGTTCAAAAGCTTCTTGTTTGGCGGCTAAAAAATGCATGGCTCCGGTGGCGGGAGTCATAGGATAAGCGCTGTAAAAATCACCTCCGCCGGCTAAAAATCCCCAACCATAAGCTTCATTACCGTCGTAAAAATTAATTCCCTTGCTTAGAGTTTTGGGAACAACTAAATCAAATTTAAGATGACTGAAATTGGTTTTGGCATAATCATAACCGGCCTGAATGGCTCGACCATTGAGATCACAAAATTGTTTAAAAAAGCCACAGACAATGGTTTTGCTAAGGTTAAGATCGAGATTAAATAGATAAACGGCGACACCAAGACTGATAGTATTGACAACCAGAGGGCTGCCAATTTCGCCGGCTAAAGTTTTAAGCGGCAAAGAGGAAAAAGTCCCGAGAGTGGAATTATTTTCAAAAGTTTCATCGGAAAAAATTAAAGTTTTTTTGGTGAACTCTGGTAAATGTTTTTGCCAATGACCGGCGACGATGGAAAAGAAAACGTCAATTTGTTGGTGGGGGGCAAAAACTTTGTCGGTAGAAAAACTAATTTGAATCGTGTTGTGACCGCCGCGAACTAGTGAGGGATATTCGGTATAATCGGCTAAATTGAGACCATGGGCAATAAGAATTTGAGAAAAAAGTTGACCAACCGATTTGATGCCAAGCCCAGCCGGACCGGCAATTTTAACAGAATAGACTCGGTGGTTGGTCATAGACCTATTTTACACGATATTAAAATTTTATGAGCAGGGATTTTTTAGGGAGTAGCAACAATGATAAGTCGATTGAGAGTGGTGCCGGGAGGCCAACAGGTCATCAAGGTAAGTTGACGTTGAGAAGATGATTTCATATAGTCGATTTGATCAGGAGAGACAATTTTTTTGTCGGTAACGGAGTAGGTGTAAGGTTGGTTTTGATAGTAAAGAGTGAGGCTGTCCCCGACTGTCAGTTTATTGAGGAGATAAAAAACGGCGTTGTAGTCGCTGGCTTGATACCAATTAGTGGCGGAGTGGGCAAAAATAAAGACATTACCGGGTTGATCGGGAGTAGCTGAGCCGGAAGCGTGGGCAACTCCTCGACTAAGAGCTGATTGATAGATTTTAGGATTGGTGGCATCAACATTTTTGATGACTTTTGAATTGGCTTTGATTTTGGGAATGAGAAGAGAAAACTCAGGATCAACAGGAGTAAGATCATCTGATTGGAGAGATGGTGATTGAAATTGATAGCTAATCTCAGCTTTAGCAACCGGATAATAGGTTTTAAAAAGAAAAACAACGGCGATAAAAATGAGAACAAATCCTAAAATAAGAGATTTCTTTGATTGATTAGGATTTTTTGGACTTGTTGAAGACAGTTTTGATGACATAAATTATCAGGGCAAGGCAAGCGATAATGATAATTGCGGTCAAAACTTTATGATCAGCAAAATAACTTTTGATTGACTGACTGCCAACACCCAAAACTTGACCAGTGGAATCATCAGGACTAACAGTCTCGGTCTGTTCAGAATCATCTTTTTTGTTTAAATCTTCCTCTTGAGGAATATTTGAATCACTGACCCTGATAGCGCCAGTAGTGTCAGTTGAAGAAGAAGTGGTGGTAGTATTGATAACTGTAGTATCACCGGAAACGACGGTTTTAACTACAGTATCGCCGGTAACACCAGAACCATTGCCATAAATATCAAAAGCACGAATGGCATAATAATAAGTTTTGGAACAATCTGGGACACTATTGTTGACTTCCCGATATTGATCGGAGCCGACATTGATAGAATGAACTAGAGATTGGTTGTCAGCGGCAAAGGCAGGATTGGTGGAACGATAAATCTCAACTTTGGCGGTTCTACCTTCATCATTAGCGGTTCTAAACTTAATAATATAGTCGCAGTGATTATCTAAGACTGACTTAGAATATTCTACTGGAGTGCCGGGAGTAGAATTTTGATAATCAAAGAAAACAGTATTACTCTCAGCAACATCAGCGCCGGCGTAAGCTTTGGTTTGGAATTGATAGGTACCGGGGGTAGAAATTACCGAAGCTAAATTGCATTGGTCGGAATTGCCACCGGCAGTAACGACAATATCCCCTCCAAATTGAGAAAAAACTGATTCAGTAGGGCCTTTTTTGAAACATTTAACAGTAATCGGGCGGGCAGAAATATCTAAAGTAACAAACTTAAGATCAAGATTAGTAGTATTAACATGGGTTTTAGGATCCTGAAGACGAATAAAGAGAGTTGGATCGGCGGCCTGAAGAGGTGAAGCGGTAAAACCAAAGGCGAAAGCAGTCAAGATAAGACTGAAAAATAAATTTTTAAACATAGTATGACGACTAAAAATTAAAGCCAAACCGGTTAGACCAAAGAGACTACTAATTAGAAGCCAAATGGTGGCGGCGCCGGTGGCAGGCAAAGTATCGGTAGAGACTCCCAATACCTGACCTTCAATAGTCTGGACTTTTTCAACTTCAGCCGAGACGGAATCAGAAACAGCTTTGTTGATAGGAACCTGAGTGCCGACAAAATTAGTATCCAGATAACCTTCCGGTAAAGCAGAAGCTAAGACGGTTTCGTCTTGATTGTAAGTATTATTACCAACGGCCCAGGCAATATCTTTGTAGACACCAGATTGTTGATTGGAATTGATATCAGCAATATAAATTAGATCCAATTTATCACCTTTAACAAAAGAACCTAAATTCCAAAGACCAGGTGAATGGTATTGAGGTTCAGCAATTTGAGAAGTAATATCCTCAATGCCGTTTTTGATAACTTTGTAAGAACCAGGGCGATATTTGAAACCATTGCTCAAAAGGTCAGTAACTTTTAGATTAGAAATATCATTTTTAGAAACCTCCAACTTGATAGTATAAGTAACCGAATCGCCAGGTGAAAGAACTGAACTGCCGACATTGTTGGTTTTGGCAATGTCAAGTTCTGGAGTAAGTAGACGATTACCAATATGACATTGGAGTGATTGAGATGACCCTAGCTCAATTTGATAATTATTTTGATTACTTATATCGGATGGTGTTTTGTCATCACAATAAATATTAGTTTGAGTCCAACCAGGTTGAAGAGTTTCACTGAGATAATAAGTTTGAGGAATTAATTTGTTAAACACAGCTGAACCTTGGTCGTTGGTAATTTTTGAGTCTTGAGAAGTTAGATTTATTTGCCAATTTGGCAAGGTTTCTTCATCTGAGTCCATTTGACCGTTACCGTTGACATCATTAAATTTAATGACTGAAATTTGACCAAAAATAGCGTCATTGGTGATAGTGCAAGTAGCGGTGCCACCATTAGCGAGAGTAATGTTGGAACAGTTGTTATAACTTGGTTGATAACCATCAACCGGAGTTTCGGTGACAGTATAAATACCAGCATCAATGGTCAGACTATTTTCACCGTCGGCTTCGAAAGGAATAGCAGTACCGTCGTTGACACTAAAGCTAAAATCATCGGCGGTTAAATCACCACCATTGATGTTATTTACAACTTTTTTAACAATCAGAGTTCCAGGTTGATCATCGTTGGTAATGGTACAAATAAGATTTTGGTTGTAATTTAATTTGATTGTGGTGGTCAATTTGTTTTCATTGGATGTACCACAGTCCCAAGTCCCTTCGGTATAACCATTGATGTCTTTTTCGGATAAGGTATAAGTTCCCTTGTCTAAGGTTAGTTTTTCAGAGGTATAGGTGGTAGTTTTATTATCTTCTACACCTTTGTCAAAAGTTAACTGACCACCACTAAAAGTGATGCCAAAATCATCAACAGTTTTGGTACCGCCATTATCATTGATCACTTTTTTAACTACAGTTAAGGTCGGTTTCTGTCTGTTGGTAAAGGTACAGGTAACCGTTTCTCCTGGAGCAACATCAATGCTTGCCTGACGATTTTCTAAACTTGTAGTACTATTTTTGGTGGGATCAACACATTTAATTTCAGTTAATGTCCAAGATTCGTATTCATCCTCAGTTACTATGTACTGACCGGGCAATACCTCAGCTTCAAAGTTAGGTAGACCTGTGGTGGTATCATCTGTCAAGCTGAACTCGATTGGATTATTATTACCAAAATTATTTGTAAACCTAAAACTTTGGTCACTATCATTTATCGCATTCTTTTCAATAACTACCGTTCCTCGTTTGGTATTAGTAAAAACACATCTTACTGTTTCATTTGCGGAAACATTGATATTAGCAGTTTTATTGGTAATATCTACCGTACTGTCAGTATCATTACCACAAGAAATATTAGTTAAATCCCAACCTGTGGGAACTATTTCTGAAACGGAATATTTCCCAGGAGCTAACCAACCACTATCCTTTGATTGCCCATCGGTTAGGTTAAAATTAACATCACTCCAACTGGGATCAAATTCAAAAGATTGAGTAGTGTAACCGTCTGGCAAAGTTTGTTTTTCGATGATTATTTTC
This sequence comes from Candidatus Shapirobacteria bacterium, assembly GCA_017991615.1. Taxonomy (GTDB): domain Bacteria; phylum Patescibacteriota; class Microgenomatia; order UBA12405; family UBA12405; genus WARW01. The sequence continues at coordinate 3,561 of JAGOQF010000005.1, read as the reverse complement.
CCACCCTTAAGCTCGACTACGGCATCATCTGTTTTTGTGTCAGTAGATCCTTCATTATCTGTGGCAATAGCTGTCACAATATCTTTATAAAATCCTGGATCGCCTGTAACAGAACCTGAGAATGAACAAGTATATGTACCACCGTTTGGATTAATCGTTCCTCCAGTGGCGCAGTTTCCTTGACCATTTAGATCTCCATAAATATCGTCTGTAAGACTGGTGAGGGTTACAGCTTCTTTACTCTTGTTTGTTACGACAACAGTAAAGGTGACATTACCACCAGGAACTGGCAATATTAACGTGCTAGCAGTCTTAGTAACTTCAATGGTAGGAGCGACATCAGTAAATTCAACAGTGGCATCATCATCATCAGTGGCTTCAGTATTGTCATTGTCTTTGGCTTTGCCGGTAAAGACATTGTAATGATCGTTACCTGAGGCATCACCTTCGATCCATTTGGTAATGGAGAATTCACAGGATGATCCAGCGGCAAGAACAGTGCCAACTTTACAATCATCATCACCATTTAAGGTGCCGTAAATACTGTCGGTGAGACTGGTGATGGTAACCGATTCTTTAGTAGAAGTATTCTTGACAACAAAGGTAAAGGTAACGTTGGCGCCGGTTTCTGGAACTTCGGTAACACTTGGAGTCTTAGTAACTTCAATGGTAGGAGCGACATCAGTAAATTCAACAGTGGCATCATCATCATCAGTGGCTTCAGTATTGTCATTGTCTTTGGCTTTGCCGGTAAAGACATTGTAATGATCGTTACCT
>JAGOQF010000005.1:0-2684 GCA_017991615.1 Candidatus Shapirobacteria bacterium | reverse complement strand
TAGAAGTATTCTTGACAACAAAGGTAAAGGTAACGTTGGCGCCGGTTTCTGGAACTTCGGTAACACTTGGAGTCTTAGTAACTTCAATGGTAGGAGCGACATCAGTAAATTCAACAGTGGCATCATCGGTATCGAATACACCACTTGCTATTGCAGTAATAATATTAGTATGACTTTGACCAGCTTCGCCAGAGATATTTTTAGTAAACTTACACTCGTAATGTCCTCCAGGAACAATTGTTTGTGGTACTACACAAGTACTGCCTTCAATTACTGTAATATCACCGAATTTATCATCATTTAATGAAGTTAAAGTAACATTTACAGGACTAGTGTTATTTACCCTGGCTGTGAACTCAACATTTCCACCAGTTTCTGGTACAGATGTGGGATTGGCTGTTTTGATAACATTAATACTTAATTTTGAGTTGATAAAAGTACAAGTAATTGTTTCACCATTTGCCAAATTCAAAGCAGAAGGATCTTGTGTTTTTCCGGCAATGGAACTGGTACAGGAAGAGGCAGAATGCCAACCTGTAGGAACTGTTTCTGTGACTGAATAAATACCAGCAACCAATTCCTGATCATTTGGTTCTGCAGCATCAGTTAAACTGAAACTACTGTAGCCATCTCCCGTTGTAGTAAAACTAAAACTTTGTGAATCACCGGCAGGGTTTGTTACCTTATCTACAATAATGTGACCTTTTTTCTGAACACCGTAATACCAGCTACTATCTGAAGCAGTAACATTGCTCCCGGTTGGAGGAGTACCTACAACTGTTGCAGTATTCATATATTGCCCTTCCACAACTATACCGGTAGCAGTACAAGTCATAATGGCACCTTTGGCTAATTCTGTAGATGGACAATTAATAGTTCCCAAATCACTATCTGTAAGATTTATATTTGTCAAAGCTACATTTCCACTATTCTGAACAATGTATTTCCATTCAACTGTGTCGCCGATATATAAATTTGGACCAGGTGCCGATGCAACGTCTTGATCATTTGTTTTTTTAGTTAATCTGATTTCTGGCCTTTCAACTAAAACAGAAGAAAGATGTCCAACTAAAAATGCAGAATTATCTTTTTTCTCTTCTGTAATAAAGGCATTAACAGGATTACCACTTGGGTAGGCATCAACAAATCCATCAATAACTAAGGTATATTGAATATCACCTATTCTAAAACTTCGAGTTGCATAACTGTTTGGAAAAGTAACTTTATCGTCACAAGCGGTTAAAGTTCTTTGATATTCTTTGCATTGACCGGCAGAATTTGGAGTCTCTTCAATATCAAAATCGTAGTCTAGTACAACATCGTCAATATCAGGCCTATCAAAGTTTAGTGTGATTTGGAGAGTTGCGCCATTGGCAGCTGTCCCATGCTGAACCGGCCAATTCATATGAGTCAACATACCAAGATAAAAAGTTTCTCCAGTATCAAAAGATTGATTTCCGCTATTGGTAAATCTTAAGCCACTTTTCTGTGATTCTGCTGCTGTGCCCCACCTAATTTCGCTTGTATCTATTCCTTGATGGCCACTGCCTCCGTCAATACTAGTCCAAATACCACTTACTGAGGTGAGGGCGACGGGATCAGAGGGGTTGTTTGTTAAAGGAGGTGGTGTTGGTGAAGGCAAAGACGTGACAACTCTGATGGCATCATCTAAAACTACGGTCTCACTCACTCCACCAGTGCAATTATCTCCATTGTATACTCGTAAGTGTAAGTCATAAGAACCAATCGTATCGGGAGCTGTTAGTGTAAAATCTTCTGTCCAAGTTCCAGAAGAAGTGTGATTGGGTGTATTGACACAAGTCCAATTAACACCGTTAAAACTGTATTGCGTAGTTCTCCAATCATTACTATCACCTGAACCTGATGTTGTAACCTTTAAAGTAACTGTGACACTCGTGCTTGGAGGAACAGAAACATACTCCATACCATTAACCATGGCTGTAGATAGAGTGGGACCTGTTGGGTTAGTAACAATATAAATTGTAAAATGATCCAAGTCTTTAACCTCAACATTATTACTGTCTACATGCTGATTTAATTTATTTTCTTCAATAGGTTTAATTTCATCTGTACCAATAGGATTAGATTGATTTTTGACTTCATCGGCTGATTTTTCTAGGTAAACCACATTAACTTTTTTGTCTTCTGGTTTTGGTAGAGTGATGTCATATTCAAAACTGCCGTTATCCATGCCAGTGGTGACATCGTAGGCATATTCGCCAAGAGCAGTGGTGCCTTCCGGCAATTTTAGATCGCTTATTTTAATTCTTTCAATCTTGAGGGAAGTGGTAGTTTCTGGCAAACAAGTGAAAGTGACACTCATTTTGTCTTCACCCGGGAATTGATATTTAACTCCTAATTTAACCGGATCTTTAGTTTCGGCAATACCGGTTTTTTCGTCAAAATTCCAATCATCAATAGAACTGGGTTTGATTTCTTGATCAGTTAAACAAATTTTGGCAGGAGTGGGAGTAGATTCGACGACAGGAGTAATTGAAGGGGTAGGCTCTGGATCGGGAGTAATGTTACCGACATCAGAATTTTCGGGAACTTCAGCCGGAGTCAAAGTTGGGGCTGGAGTCAATGATGGTTCTAGGACAGGTGTAGGTTCTGGGGTGACAGTAGATTTAAGAGTGGGGGTGGGTTCGGGAGTTGAGGTAGGC
>JAGOQF010000016.1 GCA_017991615.1 Candidatus Shapirobacteria bacterium | reverse complement strand
GAACCAAAGAGATGGAAACGGCAATTGGTGTTGCCAAAGTTTGTGGGCAGGGTGTTGAAGGGGTGAGTTATCCTATAATCTTGATTTAAGATGGGGTTTGAGGTACAATGCGACACTACTGAAAAAGTAGAATTCAATTACTCATACTTAAAAGCAAGTGTGAGGGACATTAAAAAGAAAGGGTTAGGAGAAAGTAATGAAGGCGATAAGTTTAAAGGTAAAACATGGCAACGAAGAACTGAGGGTGTGGTTTCCAGGGTTGGAACTACAAGCTTATACTACAATGATCAAGTTGATAGAAGATTTGCCCTTTTACACAAAAGAGGCAACCGCTAACACGAACTGGTTGTTGGAGGTTGATAAACGAATTTTAAATCAAGAATCGTTTGTTGAGTCTTTGGAATCTGTTTCCGACAAGCAGGTTCTGGAAGATGGAGTGGTGGTTTATACCATCAGGAATATATCTTATTTGTCAGAGGTTGATTTTTCGAAGATTATCGGCAGTACAGTTTCTTGGCCGGTTTACTTTGTTAATGAGGATAAAGACCTGATAGCTATATGGTTTGATGGTCGGTTTATTGACGATGAAAATTCGGTTGAATTCCGACGGTTTCTGTCTGGATTTGCCAGAACGAGATTCTCTGCTTAACCCTTTTGGGGAATAAAAATTTTACTTAGTTATAAGCTTAAATTTTTATTCCCCTGACCTTGTTTATCGGTGAAATCGATACTGATGAGTCCAAAAGGACGAAACAGGGGCACATTGACAGACCGGTTTTGAGTGGAACTTGATCATTTAGAGTGGTTAAGTTCTACCCAAAAGCGGGTAAAAATTTTTTGGAGGTATGGTTATGCAATTTACTGAGCCGGGGTTGTTATTATTAAGGCAGGCTGATGATTTAATGTCTAGGAGAGGGCGGTGTAAGAAGGGAGTGATTTGGGTAGGAACGGAAAACGAGATGTATTATACGCTTTGTTTTCCGAGATGGAGTGGTTATTTTAAATATTTTTTGTTGCCAGATGTGATGTCAGATGAGATGGTAGAAATGTTGAGAATATTTGGTAAAAAATCCTCCGATGTTGGTGGCGGAGGTCGTCCGATGCATCAGATTTTGTGTCGGATGGGAGCTGAGGTCCGGGAGGAAGGGAATTTGTATATCTATATGTTTCCTTATCCAAAGGCAGAATCGATCAACCCTTTTGACCTGATGAACAAGTGTGACAAAGAATGGGCATTTAAAACAAATCATTCAATTTGTTTGATGGATGAAATAGGGGTGATTTATGGTCATTGGTTTGAGACAGGGTTAGTGATGGGGTTTAGGTCCAATGACGACATAGTTAAATATAGTCGTACACCAGTATGGATGGGATAAAAGGAGGATAATATGGTAGCTAGAGTTCGGGTGACCGGAGGGAAAGGACAACAGGATGTGTTGTTCCCGTCGCAGGAATTGACCTATGGAAGTTTGGTTGAGGCTGATGAGAAAACTTTCGAACTGATGAAAACTATCGGCATTAAATTTGACGATGAGATGGATGATGCCACCGGAGTTTACTTGGGAACCATTGATGTTTCGGCGGTAAAGTCGGTGAATCTATCTAGATTGTTATCTTCCAATCGGAGAAGTTATCCAATTTATCTGATGGATAAAACAGACGAGCTGATAGGTTTTTGGCGGAACGGCTTTTGGTTCGACGATCAAAATGCTGAGATTAGCCGTTCCAGTCGGTATTTGGAGGGGGTTATGATGACTTCGGTACCGATTTACTTAGCATAACCACTTTTTTGGAGTAAAAGAAAACCTTAGTAGGTTTGTGCCTATTTTAGGGTTCCTTCTTTTACTCTGTTTGTCTATTGGTGGAGCCAATACTGATGAGTCCAAAAGGACGAAACAAAAAACAAAAAGTAAATAAGTGAAATTATTTTAATTTTGAAAATCCCCGAGAAGTTTGATTTCCAGATCAAAACTGAAATTAAATTTTTGATGGAGTTGGGTTTGAATCAGATTGATAAGTGAAAGATAGTCGGTGGCGGTGGCTTGACCGTTGTTAACGATAAAATTGGCATGTTTGGGGCTGATTTGAGCGTCGCCGATTTGAGTGCCTTTGAGTTGGAGTTGATTGTCAATAATCCAACCGGTGGATTTTTGTTCACCCCAAATTTTTTGACAAATATCTAGGGGCGGATTTTGAAAAATTGAACCGAGGGAATTGGTGGGTTGAACAGCTGATTTTTGAGCAATCCAGGCCTGAACAGCGGCTTTGGCACGATTAGTGTCGCCACGATAAAGAGAAAGAGTTACGGACAGGATGATTAGGTTGGGTTGAGATTGAAAAGAAGAATGGTCATAATCCCAAGAGAGGTCGGCTTTGGGGATAGTTTTGATTTGGCCGGTGTTGAGGTCAAAAACTTCAACTTCAACGATAAAATCGGAAAGATGATGGGTGCCGCCGTGGATGTTGCCAAAAACAGCGCCGCCAATAGTGCCAGGAATAAAACCAAACCATTGAAGACCGGTGATGCCGGCATCAATGAGTTGATTGATAATTTGAGGCAGATTGCAACCGGAGTCAATTTTAACCAAAACTTGGGGTTGATCGGACTCGTCGTAGTCGATTTGGGAAAAGTTGAGATATTTGCTGGGATCGTTTTCGGTGCGGTGGGCAGAAATGGAAGTGGAAGCGGTAGTGGTTGGCGAGTCTGAGTCGAGAAGAGTAAATTGGTCAGAGCTATTTTTGATAACCAGACCGCGGATGCCGGAGTCGGCGATAAGAGTATTGGAACCGTTTCCTAAAATAGATATTAGATCGTAGTTGATAGATCGTAGATATTGTAGGATTTGGGTTAGTTGGTGGGAAGAGGTGGAGTGGAGAAAAATGTCGGCAGGACCGCCTATATTGACGGTGGTGTAGGGGGCGAGCGGGTGATGTTGATAAATTTCAAGGTTGGGGAATTGGGACTTGAGATTGGAGAAAAGTTGGTTGGTGTCCATAAGAGGATTATAGCTTAATTTAGATCTCAGATGTCAGATCTCAGATCTCAGTTTTTCAGATCTCAGTTTTTCAGATCTCAGATGTCAGATCCGCTGGTGGGCGGACGGGTCTTCAGGAAAACAAAACCCCTCTGTCCCGCAGTGGCGGGACATCTCCCCTTAACAGGGGAGGAAGATTCTAGATACAAGATTTAAGAATCTGCCGGTGGGTGGACAGGTATCAGATCTCAGTTTTTCAGATCTCAGGAAAACAATAAAACAGATTTAAGGATAAAAAATAGTGAATTTTGAACCTGAAATATGTCTTATAAAATAGATTTTTGGAGATAGTAAAAAAATATGGGATGGTGATGTGGAAAAGTGGAGAAAATGAGTTTTATCCTATAAGTTGTAAAGCAATTTGAAAATTTTAATAAAGTGAAGATTTGGGATGTTTTATGGTTGTGGTGATAGAGTTTTAACTGTTATGATTGGTTATGATTTTAGGAATTGATCCGGGATTGGCGAATACCGGGTGGGCGGTATTAGATCTTAGATCTCAGATGTCAGATGTCAGTTTGTCAAATTCATCAAATTCATCAAGTTTGTCAAGTTCATCAGGTTGTAAGGTGAAAAGATTTAAGAATAAAACGTTGATTGATCAAGAGGGGTTGGTAAGTGAATTTGAATTGGTAGCTTGCGGGTGTTTGAGGACAAAGATTGGGGAAGAGTCGGCGAAAAGATTGGGAAAAATTTATAGGGAATTGGAAAGATTGATTAAAAAGTACAAGGTGGAGGCGATAGCTTTAGAAAGTTTGTTTTTTGCCAAAAATGCCAAGTCAGCACTGAAAGTGGCGGAAGCAATTGGGGTGATCAAGGTTTGCGGTCAGAAAAATGGAGTTGAGGTAGTGGAGTTTACGCCATTGCAAGTGAAAACAGCTTTGGTGGGTTATGGTCGGGCGGAGAAAGAACAAGTGGAAATAATGGTGCGTAATTTTTTGGGGTTGGAAGAAAATATTTCACCGTCTCACGCTTCGGATGCGGTGGCAGTAGGATTAACTTATTTGTTTACTAATCGGGATTTGGTAGTTTGATATGGTTTGGTTATGGTGAGATAATGATTTATGGAAGTTAAAAATGAAACAGCTCCGATAGAAATAAAATCGCTGGCAGAAAAAATAGAGATGAGAATATCTCAGTCGAGAGTGGATCGATTGGTGGAATATGTAATGGGGATGGGTTTGGAAGATTCAAAATTAATAGACAGACTGGAAACTGATCAAATGAAAGTTCGAGCCAAATATGGTTTGCCCGACAGAAAATACAGATTCGCCAATCCTAGTGAATATGAAGCTTTTTTGAGAGAGTTAGCAGATGGTAATGGAGTCAGAGTGAGATCAAAAAGTGATTGTGGTAATTTTTTTGAAAAATATCCTTTTGCGGGAGCGGTTTATTTAGATCAAGAAAAAACAGTGGGGGTAAATATAGATAAAAAGAGTCAAGATAATTATTTAAAGAGTTTGTTGTTATTGGAACATGAGTTGATTCATGCTTTGCAATATAAATATTATCCGGGGATGCCGGTGGAGATACAGGAATATGAGGCTTATGTGGCCGGTTGGAATATAGATTATCTAAGGGAAAATCCAGAAAAGGTGAGCGATATTTTTGGATTTTTTGTAATGGGTTCGGTAAAACATTGGTATCAGGAGACAAGCGAGAATATACATGAAACCTTGGAGCCGGTTTGGGACAGTCCGGAGTATTTTTTAATAAATGTGGATGGGGTCAGCCAAGAACAGATAGATAAATATGAGAAAAATTTGAAATTAGACGGCGAGGTGAAGACGGAGTAGTGTAAAATGAGAGTATGATTTCTAGCTTGAGAGGAAAAATAAACAGGATGCGGGGACAAAATTGTGAAATTGAGGTCGGCGGGGTGGGTTACAGTGTTTGGGTGGGGAGAAATTTTGTCAAAAATCATAATGAAGGGGAGGAAGTAATGGTATCAACTTATATGGCGGTGTCGGAAAATGAAATCAATTTGTTTGGATTTGAAAAATGGGAAGAGGTGGAGTTGTTTAAAATGTTGATTTCGGTGTCGGGAGTGGGACCGAAGACGGCGGCGGGGATTTTGGGAGAAGTAGAAAGTGGGGAGGTGGTAAAAGCGATTGGTGAGGCTGATGTCGATTTTTTTCAAAAAATAAAAGGAATTGGCAAGAAGACGGCTCAAAGAATTATTATTGATTTAAAGCCAAAAATTGGTGGTTGGGGAGAGTTGGATTTGAATGCAAGTGATAATCAGGCTGAACCGGATGAAGTGTTTTTGAGTTTGAAACAGTTGGGATTTGAGCGGAAGGAGATAGAAAAAGTGATGGCTAAATTACCAAAAGAAATAGTTATTATTGAGGAAAAGATACAATGGTGTTTGGGGAATATTTAGATCTCAGATCTCAGATGTCAGATCTCAGGAAAATATTAAAAAAATGTCCCTCCGATTGCTCGGAGGGCGTGATTGGTTGGTTGTAACATGAAACATAAAAAAATAAAAGAAAATAAGACCTTGGATCCGAAGCCGGAGGTGGCGGAAAAAATGGCGGAGAAAAAATTGCGGCCGCAGAGGCTTGATGAATTTATTGGTCAGGAAAAGATTAAAGAACAGTTGAAAATATTTTTGACGGCGGCGCAATCAAGAGGTGAACAGTTGGATCATATTTTGTTTTATGGGCCGCCGGGGTTGGGGAAGACAACATTAGCATGCTTAATGGCGCGGGAAATGGGTAGCAATATCAAGATTACTTCGGGACCGGCACTGACCAGGGCGGGGGATTTGGCGTCGATTTTAACGGGTTTAAAGAAGGGGGATTTTTTGTTTATAGACGAGATTCATCGATTAAATAAGTTGGTGGAGGAGATGCTTTATGCGGCGATGGAGGATTTTGCTTTGGATATAGTTTTGGGCAAGGGACCGGCGGCCAAGACGGTTCGGTTGAATTTACAAAAGTTTACACTGGTGGGGGCGACGACTAGAATTGGATTGATTTCGGGACCGATGAGAGATAGATTTGGTTATGTCCAGCAGTTAGATTTTTATGAAGATAAAGATTTGGGGGAGATTGTGGAGCGGACGGCAGAAGTGTTGGGGGTGAAAATTGAGTCGGAGGCGGCCAGATCGATTGCTAAAAGGTCGAGGGGGACGCCGCGGATTGCCAATCGGTTGTTGAAGCGGGTGAGAGATTATGCCGAAGTTAAAAATGACGGGTTGATAACTTTGAAGGAAGTGGAAGAGGCTTTGAAAATGTTGGGAGTAGATGAATTGGGTTTGTCTGATGCAGATAGACGGTATTTAGATATAGTCAAAAATCAGTATCACGGGGGGCCGGTGGGAGTGGAGAATTTGGCGGCGAGTTTGTCGGAGGATGTGGGGACGATTACCGAGGTTTACGAACCGTTTTTGATGAAAAAAGGCTTGATAAAGAGAACGCCGAAGGGGAGAGTAAGTTTGTAAAGTTCATCAAGTTCATAAAGTTTATAAAGTTTGTCAAGTTATAAAGATCTCAGATATCAGATCCGCTAGTAGGCGGACAGGTCTTCAGGAAAGTAAAACCCCTCTGCTCCCCCGCCGCTGCGGTGGAGCATCTCCCCTTGAACCACCACGGCGGTCAGGCAGGGAGATTAAAAAAGATTTAAGATGTAAGATTCAGGATTCTTGAATAAGACAAAACCCTCTGTCCCGCAGTTGCGGGACGTCTCCTTTAAACCACCACGGCGGTCAAGCAGGGAGATAAGTTTATAATTGATGGTAATGAAAGATGTTGTTGATTTGGAGATGGTGACACAAAAGGGCCATTGGAGATATTTGGAAGAGTTGAAGTCAAAATCGAGAATAAACAGAAAGAATTTAACTAGGGCTGAAGCTAAAATTTGGTATGGATTTTTGAGAAAGAAACCGGAAGAGGTTAAATTTACTAGACAGAAACCAATAAATAGGTTTATTTTGGATTTTTATTGTTCTAAGTTATTATTAGCAATTGAAATTGATGGAGATTCTCATATAAACAAAAGAGAAAATGACGTGTTGAGGGATGAATATTTGAATTGTTTGAGTATTAAAACTTTGAGGTTTAAAAATGAGGAAATAATGGATAATTTTGAGTTGGTCAAGGAGAAAATAGTTAAAATTATTCGGCAGAGAAAATCCTCCCTGTTAAGGGAGGTGCCCCCGTCACTGCGGGGGGCGGAGGGTTTGGAGAAAATAAGAGTTTGCGAGAGTAAAAATAAGGTTTGAAAGCGGGCAGGGAGTAGAGGGGTTACTCGGTTTGGATACCCAAAAGCCAAAGAACGGCTTCTTTGCGATAACGGCGGTCGCCACGGGCGTTGATGCGAATGGCGGGGAGTTTGCCGCGTTTACCCCAGCGTTTGATGGTGAGTTTGCTGACCCGTAAAAGGTCGGCAACTTCGGCAACGGTTAAGAGATCGGGGAGGTTGTCAATAGAGATATCATTGACTTTTTTGGTGGCAGATGGTTGTTTCACAAGTTTGTCTTGTGAGTCGGTTTGATTGTCCATTTGGTGGCTCCTCTTGTATCAAAATAATGATTAACTATATTCAGTAAATCATATCGGTTGTTTGTATGTCAAGATGTAAGTATATTGGAAGGTCAGTATTTTTGGGTTTTAGGAGAAAAATTTAATAATGATTAAAAAAGTATTTTGGTGGAGATAATTTGATGTTTGGGGTATAATATTTGTGTTTTGGTGATGTTTTGTTGGTTTTGTGTAGAACTTTTTATTTTATGACTAAGATATTAACCTCAAAAGGAGAGATAAATACTGGATTTCCGGATAAAAAATTTAGGGAGTATTTGAATAAATTAGGATTAGAATTAATGGAAGATATGTCTGGTGATAATGTATGGAGATTGATAAAACTAGTTTTTGATGATTTTAAGGATGGAGTTTTAGGGTTTGATGATTTTTGTAGTATAGGAAATTGTTTGTTTGGGCGATTATCTCCAGAGCTTAAATCAAGTCGATTAGGGTCGTTGTTAATGGATATTGGGGAATTAAGTTTTTATGTGAGACAATCTGATTCAGAGCCTAGATATAGGGAAGTTGGGGAGATGTTGGTAAGGATTGAGGAGTATTTGAGTTGATTTAGTCTTTAGGATCAGAGTTGGTTTGATTGATAAAATTTTGAATATCAATCAAGATGTTTTGGACCATCTTAGTTTGGGATGATTGAGTGTAAAAATTGATTTCTGAAGCCATAAGAATAATGTCGGTGATTGGGGAGTTTTCTTGTTGATGGTGGATAAGGTAGTTGAAAAGTTGATTACTGATTTCTGAGAATAGTTTTAGAGAGAGTTTTTTGGCTTGATAGTCGGCAAATGATTGTTTAAAGATGGAAGTAATCTGTGACAGTGAATATTGAGTTTGATTGAAATATTGACGGAAGACTTTTTTAGGGAGAGTGGTAGTTATTGATTTTTTTGATTCCCAATGATGTATTTTGGTCATATTTAGTGATGCAAAAGAGATGACTGGAATTGAGAGTATAGTTATGATTATACCTATTTGAGTAGGCAGTTTGGCAATGGAGTGGGTTTTTAGGTTGTTTTTGGGTAAAGATTTGATTATGATTAATTTATAGAGATGGTGAAAAAACTTAGTTTACCGGTAGTGATAACAATTTTTTGTGTAATTATATTTTTGGGTTTGATGGCGGCGGTTTTGACCAAAGAGAAAAAGTTGGTTCAGTTAGGTAAGGTAGAAAAGGTAAAAAAAGAGGAAATCAAACGAACGGATTATACCCAAGTGGCACGAAGAACGTTGGATTGGATAGACGAACAGAGGAATGAACAAGGTTGGTATATCTTGGGAAAAGTGTGTGGGCAAGAGAGTTGTGAACAAGTGATAGATGATGATAAGGTTGGTAATAAAGATGGTTTAATCGCCACTTGGGCAAGATTAAACTTTTTTGAACAACACGGCGATCCCAAAGACCTAGAAATTGTTAAACGAGATATTGATTTATTTTATGACAAATACAAAGACGATAATCTCAAAGATTCACTATGGTTGTGCAAAACAAGCTATGAAATGGCACAAAGCAAACACTTAGA
>JAGOQF010000004.1 GCA_017991615.1 Candidatus Shapirobacteria bacterium | reverse complement strand
ATATCAAACAAGCTCAGAAACTTGGTTTCCCTATCGGGATTATGTTTTTAATTACCAAAGACTCCTACCCCTACCGCAATTCCTTTCCTAAATCCCTCACTAAAGCCCTAAAGCTCTATAAGTCTAAAGCTCTAAATTTTACTTATCTCACTGACCGCCATCTCTCCCTGACCCCCAACCAGTGTCTTGATATCAAACTCCATTACCCTACCTTCCCTGCCAAAAATTTTGGCTGTTTCCAGCTCTCCCTCCAATCCACCGGCATCATCACTGGTTGTTGTGAATCATACCTACCTTTAGGTAAAATCTCCGACCACCCCTCAATCTATATCAACAACTTCCTCAATTCATTAAATACTTGTAACTCTTGTTCTCTACGATCTACAATCTACGATCTACAATCTAACTGTCACGGTTGTTGCTATCCCGATTATCTTTGCGGCTATCCCCGCGAATTTAACCAACCCAACTGCCACCATCTTATAAAATTATTTAATTCAACAAACCCTCCATCCCTTGCAACTGCAAAAAACACTTCCCTTAATCTTAACAAGGAAGCTAAATTAAAGATTAAAAATCCCCCTGTAAAGGGGGAAACTCTGCGAATGTAGAGAGGGGGTTTAGTTATTAGAAATAATTAATCATTATGATTCCTTTCTCTTTTTTCATCAAAGAATATACCACCCAATTTATCCGCCAATTTTTTATTAACAAAAATTTCCACGAAGTTGATACCCCCACTCTTATGCCCTATATCCCCATCGAACCCAACCTTTACCCTCTCAAAACCTGTTGGCACCAAAAAAATTTAAAACTTTATCTATCTACTTCACCCGAAAGCTCACTCAAAAAATTAATCGCCCAAGGTCTTGGCAATTGTTTTTCTATTAGCAAAGTTTTTCGCGACTTGGAGGACATCGGCCCCACTCACAACTTGGAATTTTCTATGTTGGAGTGGTACGAAATGGACAAAACTTACCTAGATATCGCTCAAACCACCCAACAACTGGTTATCACCGTTTATCATCAAATTTTAGCCAAACTTAACCAACCTCAAACCAACATTCTAACTTACCAAAGTCATCAAATCGATCTTACCCCACCCTGGCCTCAAGCCACTCTGTCTCAACTTTTTCAACAATTTGCCGATATCAATTTATCTCAAAATCTCACCACCGATCAAATCATTGCCACCGCCGCTGCCAAAGGCTACAACACTAACGGTATCACTACTTGGGAACCGCTCTATACTCAAATCTTCATCAACGAAATCGAATCCAAACTCCCCCAAAACAAACCTTTTATCATCCTTGACTATCCTACCCAACTTTCTCCTTTATGCCTTCCCTGCCCCAATTCTCCCGGCTTCAGTCAACGGTTTGAGTTCTACATTGGTGGTATGGAAATCGGCAATGCCTATACCGAACTTAACAACTCAAATATATTGCAACAAAATTTAAACACCGAAACTAAATTCCGTCGAAAACATAAACTGCCCATCCACCCCTACGATCAAGAATTTGTCAATGCTTGTGGTCAACTCCCTCCTTGCGCCGGCATTGGCCTGGGAGTCGATCGTTTAGCCATGCTCTTTGCCGACACCTCCCATATCGAAGACGTTATTTACTTCCCCACTTCCTCTTTTTTGAAAAAATCATAAATCGTCATATAATCAATCATGACCAAAACTTCAACCTCAAGTTTAAAAACTACCAAACCCATCAAACCCACCCCAGCTAAATTTCCTCAACCTAATCTGCCCAAATTCTCCGGTATTAAACCCGACTCAAATTTCCGCCCCACCGGTCGTTTTCAAACCATAAATCGCTCCCGCCGCTAAAGTTTACATTCCTTCACTTTTTTGGCCACCACTTCCCAATTTTCACAAGGAATTATATTTATGTCCTTTCTTTTAGTCTCAACATTATCATACAAATAAATCACTCCTTTATATTTCTTGCCAAAAAAATCTGTCAAACCAGGATTATCATCTACAATTCCCACTATTTGTGGGTATAAATATTCCAACACCTTTGCCTTCCATTGATTTCCATTTCTCCTATGGATATTCTTAGGCTTAGTAATTATCGGCGCTTCCGGAAAATTATTCTTCTTCAGCCAAAACCGTGTTCCATGAATAACTCTTTTTGGTCTCACCGTTATATATGCCAATATTGGAATTATTTTATTAATTTCTTTTACAAATTTATCCGCCCCTTCAATTAAAGGAAGATCTTTTTGAGCTTCGCTCGAATGAATTATGTCTTCCAAAATTTTTGTAGCTTCATCGCCCTGCCAATACGGAATACTATTTGTATGCTTATATTTTTTAGAAATCTCAACTGCCGTTAAACTTTCTGGATTACCCAACTTTTCCATTAATTTTTCAACCACAACCTTGATGGTAAAAGACAACGTTTCATCAATATCCAAAGCTAAACCTTTGATCCCCGCCGTTTTAAGTTTCCTCTTTAAGGAAACTATTTCTTTACTTTTAATTTTCATTATTTTTACAATTTAATCCAAAAAAGTTATTTCTTTCTTAGGACGAGCCACTTTAGCTAATTCCACTCCTGCCTCCTTCAACAACTCTCTCACTCCACCAACATCCGGATAATCCATATAAGTTACAAATCTCTTAATCCCGGCATTAACAATCATCTTAGCGCAAACAATACATGGTGAATGAGTGCAATAAATTGTCCCTCCGTTAATATCCTGACCATACTTCCCTGCCTGAATGATGGCATTTTGTTCCGCATGAATCGCTCGACAAATTTCATGTCTCTCCCCGGATGGAATTTTTAATTGGTTTCTCAAACAACCCAACTCCAAACAATCCGGCAACCCTGCCGGCGCTCCGTTGTAACCGGTTGTCAAAATTCTTCTATCCTTAACTATAATTGCTCCCACATGATGCCTCAAACAAGTTGATCTTTCTGCCACCAAAGCCGCAATTTTAATAAAGTATTCATCCCAACTCGGCCGTATATAATCTGATTTTTGAACAATATTTGTTTTCTTGGTTTTCATATTTTTAAAATATTTAATATTTTTTCAACTTTCTTATTTAATTCCTCTATCGTCCCATTATTCTCAATCAAGAAATCTGCCTTCTCAATGCATTTTTTCAGATTTTGCTTATTTGAATCCTCCGATTCCCATTCTTTTTTCTCCGATGCCACAAATTCAGCTAAACTAATCTCATCAGTCACCGTTCCCCTCTTAGAATTTCTCTCATATCTCAACTTTTGATCTGCATCCACCGCTAATAATACAAATTTACCTTTTTTCTTCAATAATTCAATTTCCCCCACCGTCCGAATACTCTCAATAATACAATTTTTTTTCGATACCGAAGCTCTTTTAAACAATTCCTCTGCTACATAAGCACTACCATATGTCTCTCTTAACTCATTGGCTACCTTTATTAAATTTTCCCTATTGTTCTCCCAACCCCGCTTTTCTATTTCCTCAGTCAACAATGCTCTGGCCGAAAAATGCCCAAACCTTTTTTGAGCCACCAAATATTCCACCACCGTTCCTTTGCCAGCCCCATTTGTTCCTGTAATTCCAATTATGACCATTTGGATTAATTTACCATTATCCCCACCTCAAAACAATCAATCAAACACCTTTACTAATCCTTTCCTCCTTTACCTTTCCTACTATCAACCCATAATAAACTTCTGCCGTTTTGTCAAAAAAACTCTCATCAACTTTGGCTGTAAGATCAACATTTTGACCTTGTAACTTTGTTACCACCTCATCTCCACAAATTAACCCCAACACATCCTTACTATCAAATTTTCGCTTCCCAAATTTTCCTAAACCATAATAAGGTTCATTATCATAACCTCCCCCTGAGTTATTTTCACCCCCACTAACTAAAATAAAAGCCGATGCCTCTTTTAACTTATCCATCACTTCACCTACAACTTCTCCTTCACTTGTTTGAAATAAATTGCCCACATTAAGGGCATCTTTAATAAAAGAAACCGTCCGATCATGCATCAATTCAATTATTTTATTTTCCTCTTCACTTCCAAAAAATTTAACCATTCTTTCTAAATCTGGAGACACATCATAAGCCTTAAAAATATCCAACACCTTTTTGGCTTCATCATTATTAACAAATATCCCCTGATTTTCCTTCAAAAATACTCTTCCTATGTTACCCAACACTACCGCATCTCCCACAAACCCCTCACTTGCATTTTTTTCAGCCTCTTTTTTAACAGACACATGTCTCAATCCCATATTATTTTTTTCTAAAAATAACAAATCCGCCATCTCAAACTCTACCGGTCGTGTCAACCTCTCTTGACCTAAATTTAACTCATTCAAAGAAGCTCCAGTCTCTAACATACATATCTCAAAATACTAACAAGAATATAATAACAAACTTCATACAGGTCCGCCAGGAGTCGTCCCGATTTATCGGGATTGGAGACTGCTTGTGATGCAGGTCCGCCAGGAGTCGAACCTGGAAAAGCAGTTTTGGAGACTGCTGTGATACCATTTCACCACAGACCTAAAACTTTCAGTGGACCCAAGGGGATTCGAACCCCTGACCTTCCCCATGCCATGGGGACGCGCTACCAACTACGCTATGGGCCCTAAACACACGCAGGCGGGTGAGCCCTTGATGTCTGCTATTTTAGCAAAAAACACCATCCCTTTCTACTGCCCATCAATCAGTGGTAACAAAAATTCAGGAGTATCACGACCGTACGTATACATATACGAACTTTTAACAGAAGAAGCCATATCGTTAATAACATCCTCAATACTTTTCTTCACATCACCTCCCATATTGTCCAGTCTTTCAAAAAAATCAGCATATAAATAAGCCTCAAACTCTCTTTTCTCAAAAACCAAACCAGGATAATTACGAAGTTGCAATAGATGTAAAGCTTCATGTGAATAAATACTCTCTGAATAACCTAAACTAACAGTATTGGGATTAATAAAAATAGTATTAGGGTATGAAGATGCTACAAAACTAGTTGCTCCTGAATTATTCTTAAATATATCCCCAAAAGAAATCTTTCCATTTACCCCCATAAACAAATATTTATCTAATTCCTCAAAATTATCTACTTTCTTTACCTCAGGATATATACTTTTCATCAACCTTGTTTTTTCTTCTCCAGAACTTCTCCATAAATCAAAAGATTCTGGAATTTCATACTGACTCGCTATTTTTGCTTATTCAACCGCAATATAATCGGCTATTAAATCCAAATTATCATCTGTCAAATCCAACTCCATCCCAGTTTGATACGCCCAAAATCGCTTATTATCGGCATATAAATCACTAACATCATGAATCCTTCTACTTGGATTCCGTGAAGCTATCTCTCCAGATAAAAGGGAATATGATACTGTTGGTTTATTAGGATCAAAATTTACTCCATACTTATCAAAAATATCCACTCTACCAGGCCCAACAAAAGTTACTCCACCAACATTTATCAACTCTCCTCCATTTTCTAATTGTTTCACTAATAATTTTCCACTATCCGTCAACGGCTCAACCACCCCAGTCACCGCCCCCAACTCATCCGCCGTCATTGCCTTGGCCGCCGCTTTAGATGTCAAATCAACCCCCACCTCCACTATCTCCTCCCCAGCTTTACCAAATATCCTTCCTATCTTCATTCCCGCCTGTTGAGTCAATTCTACTGCTTCATCCACTAAACTGTTATATATAACCGGGTTAGATAATCTAGCCTGAATTTCCAAACATTTTGCAGAACCAGGATTATCCTTGCAAATCGCCAATCCATAAATCATCTCCCCCATATCCACAACACTATCTGCTGTATTCAAAATCTGATATATTTTCCCCGCCACTCCCCCACCAGCCGCTAATGTAGCCATTTTTGTCATTGCCAAACTCCCCAAAGAATAGTAAGCGCTAGTCACTGCCGGAGCCGCAGCCACCCCTCCCGCCACCACCGCCGGCGCCATAATTACACCTCCAATAATTGCCGCGTTTACATTTCCTTTATCAACATACTCCTTTTGACTTATATCACTACAAAAAGACGGATTATTCGGATCAGCTGTCACCGGTTGACAATAAGTTGAAGCACATTCCAAATCCGACTTACATAAAGCTCCAGCCGGTTTTTTAATATTAATTTCCAATTTTTCACATATCTCTGACCTCTGATTACATGACCACCCTTCTGGACAAGCTGTTTCCGGATCATAAATCGAAGCTAAACCATAACTAACTGACTTACACTTAATCTCATCTGATTTAATTCTTTTTAATTCCAAATTTGAAATACACTTAAAGTTAAAACAACTTGTTGATTGAGGACACTCATAACCTACTATTCCTGGCAAACAACTATCATTTTCTTTTTTAGGTGGAGTTACCCTTTCGCATCGATTAGTTAAACAATAATGTCCTGAAGTACTATCACAATCAACCTGATCCCAACCCGTTGGGGTACATTTTAATACCGCTCCAATACTAAGACACTTTTGACTACCAAGTGGTTCTCCATCACAATTTAAGTTAGTCGGCTGACAGCAAATCGGAGCCGCTGAGTCGTTCCTGTCACCACAATCTGAGCTTTCAACCGCCTTTCCACCTGACTTCTCACAAAGAGATAAATTCTGACACTCTCCTCCCAAAGATGCACAAGTTGGTTTAGATTTAACACAAGCACCATTTACACAGTTCTCTTTACATCTTTCCGAAGAAATCTTCTTACCTTGAGCATCCTTCGTTTCTAACCACCACTCAGTTATAAATATATTCTGAAATTTTTTACACTCTTTGGTTGTCCCTAACGTTGATTGATTACATTCACCTGTTGTCTGGTTACATCCACCACTATCACACTTTATTGATCTTTTTTTCTCACCATTCACATAATAATCAGACCATATATCATCACCACACAACCAATAAGCCGGCACACATCCCTTATCAAATCCGCACCCTTTTGTTTTTATACATTCCAAAAAAGTTGTACACCCACCACAATTACTACTACTACAAGTACTAATAGATGTTGCTGTCGACGCCGTCTTTTTAACACAGTAATTTCCACTGTAATCCCATTTACAACCAGCCGCAGTACAGTTAGAAACTGTGCCACAATTACCACAGTTAGTATCAGAACAAATTGAAGTTAAAGTTGATAGTTTAGTGTTTACAGTTACTACTACTTCAGCCGTTTTTCCATTTACTGTCTTAGCTGTTAAAGTTGCTGTTCCAATACTCTTTGCTATTACCATTCCTGTATCTGACACACTGGCTATTAAATTATTACTGGTTGACCAAGTTACTGTTTTGTTAGAAGCGTTCTCTGGTTCTACTGTTGCTGTTATCTGTTGTTTCTCTCCGACATACAAACTGATTTTACTGGCACTTAATTTAATTCCTGAGGGATTAATAGTTGCTATTGTTTCAGTATTAGTACACCCAGTACTATCACTACAACCAGCTCCATTCAAACATCTTTCAGAAATTATTTTTCTACCACTGGCATCATATCCCTCATACCACCAATCTTGAAGAAAAACCTTAACGCACTTTCTGCTCTTAACCCTATCTATGCTATTGCACTGACCAGTATTCCCACTATCACACCTATTCTCACATTTTATAGTTCTAACCTTCTCACCATTGGCATCATAATAGTCCGAATAAGTATTATCATCCCCACACCACCATCTCGATACTAACTTAACCTTGGCTTTACATTTAACAGAGTTTCCCGGCACCGCATAGACAACACAGTCCCAGTTATACTCTTTATCGACAGGATACTGGTCATCCCAACTGATACCACCAACCTCACACGCTTCAATTCCACTTGGAGCCCGATTCACACTCTTACCATTACTACTACCACATTTAGCTTTAATTATACTACAATTAATATCCTTCCCTCCATCAATCCCTTTGCAAACCCATTTAAATTCAGTATCGGTATCGTCAGTATCTTCAAAAGTCCCAGCTGAACACGTGTTAAATACAGGCGAACATTTACCATTAATTTTTACTGATATTAGTGGCGTTACTTGTGGTACACAAGCACCACCAACCCACTTACAACCAGCCGCAGTACAGTTAGAAACTGTAATACAATTACCACAATTGATGGAAGAACAAGCGGGTACTGCCACTATACAAGCTCCATTACTCCATGTACACCCAGTTAACTCAGGATTAATACATTCATCATAACTACAAGAACCACAATTATCGTTAGAACAAGTACTAGCTGGTACTGGTGAAGTTGAGGATGATGTTATTTCTGTTTGACAAACTTTATTAACACACTTATTACTCTTACACTCACGATTATCAAGACAACTATTTCCATCATCTTTTTTAGAAACACATTTGTAGGAAGCATTACAATACTCTGAAGGTTTACACATCCTATCATCAGCAAAACCAACATCATAACCGTCATTGGTATTTTTACAATCAGTTTCAATTGTCATCTTACAACAAACTGGAGTTAAACCAGAACAATCAGTGTTAGGAATTACAGTCCCTTTACGTTCATATGAACATACCGAACCTCCTGAAACACACCTGCCTCCTTGAGGAATACATAATGACTTAGATGGAATTGAGGTTGGTTTGGCTTTGAAACAAGTAGCCGTCGTCCCACCATTTCTACCTAAACATTTCCATCGATATTCATAAGTAGTATCAGGTGTATCCTGAAAAGTCCCTTCCTTACACCTGTTAACAGCTGAAGTGTCACATTCACCATTAACTAAGCTAGATGCAGGTGTTGCTACCTGTGGTATACAAGCACCACCAGCCCATCTACAACCAACTTGTTGGCTACATTGAGCTTGATTACAATTACCACAGTTAGAAGCAGAACAAGTTGGAGATGGTACTGCTGATATCGTCTTTTTAATACAGTAATTTCCACTGTAATCCCATCTGCAACCAGCTTTGGCATTACAATCAGAAATTGTGCCACAATTACCACAATTAGTATCAGAACAAATGGAGACTGATGCCGATGATGATGATGATGTTGTTGTTGATGTTATTACTTCTTTTACACACTCTCCATTTTTACAAATCTCACCAGATGGACAATCAGAAGTAGACCAATTTCCCTTAAAACATTTTTTTAACTTTCCATCAGGTGTACAAGTTGATGGATCGGTAGACCTACAACCAAGACATCCCTTACCTGTAGAGTTACACCCTAATTCACAATTCATTATAAATTTCCAACCAGTACCCGAATCATTACATTGATTTAAAACCGAATTACCACATTTATATTCCTTAGCAGTACATATTGACTTAACCGGAATCGATTTTACAGATGTACCTCCAGTTTCACCATCAATCAACATTGCTTGATTAACCACCGCCGCCCTACTCCTATTTTCCTGATTCCGTTGAACCAGTTTCGTAGCTACCGGCAAAGACACTGCTATTATCAACATTCCCACCAACACCGTTAAGTTAACCAACCCTTGCTCTTTCCGGTTAATTATCATTCTCAACAATTACCAAATTTTATAAACTACTGTGATACTTTTTGATACACTAATTAAATTTTCAACCATCGAAGTGCTTACCGTACTGGAATTATCACCAGCATCATCAGTAATTGCCACTACCCCACCCAACCGTTTACCTGCAGACCTAGCAATTCGTTTAGCCTTTTCCAAAGCATCTTTATAGACATCATCTCTCAACCTTTGTTCCACCCCCGCAATGTCACTAGACTCAAAACTAACATTAGAAACAGTACTTGCTCCTCCCATGTATAACTTTTTTATCAAGTAATCAACCTCATTAACTCTTTTTGTTTTAACACTAAAAGCATTTGCTACCGTATAACCGTTAGTTCCTGGCGTAACCTGATTAAACGTCTTTTTAATCTCCACATCACTCCCTCCCATCTCCCTCACCAAAGTAATCAATTTATTTATTCCTGCCACTCCATCATCAATCGCCTGTGAAGCATCAACGCCAGTATTTACTCTGGTAACTATAAAACTAACTCTATCAGGTTTGGCTGTAATCTCAGCCCTACCTGTCACCGAAATTGTCGAAGTTGTTCTCGTTAACCGATATAGTATCGTCACACTCAAACACAAAATTAAAACCAAAAGAATCAAAACAACCTTATTACTATTTGATTTAGAAATAAAACCTTGTTTAGTTAAATTTAGTTCATTTTCCATAATTAATTAAATCACAACCTAAAATTAAATCAATTAACTTCCACTACATTTATGTGCTACCATAACTTACTATGACTATCACTAAAGCCGTTATTGCCGCTGCTGGTCGCGGCACTCGTTTTCTGCCCGTAGTTAAAGCTTATCCCAAAGAACTTGTTCCTCTTATCTCCAAACCTAATATTCAATATCTGATTGAAGAAGCTATTGGTGCTGGTATTACTGAAATTGCTATTGTTCATCGTCTTGGTGAAAATTCAATTGAAAAATATTTCTCTCCCGACCCTGAATTAGAAAAATATCTTACCGAAACCAACAAACTTGATTATCTTGACAGTCTCAAAAACATTTGGTCTCAAGCCAAACTTACCTTTATTCCTCAACCTATCAATCTTCCTTATGGCAACGGCTCTCCGATTTTGGCCGCCAAAAACTTTATCGGCACTGATAATTTTGTCTATATGTTTGGCGACGATCTTACCGTTGAACCCACTCCCGGTCAATTTTTATCCAAAATGATGGCTACTTTTGATCAATATTCCCCGGCTTCAGTTATCGCCGTCAAAGATGTCGGCTCCGAAGAAATCAGCCGTTATGGCTCCGCTCAATATATGGATGATCCAAACTATCCTCATCGTATTTCCGCTATGTTAGAAAAACTCCCGGCTGACCAAGCTCCCTCTACTTTTGCTCAAGGGGGTCGATTTGTTCTCAACAACAAAATTATCTCCGTCTTAGAAAACCAACCCACCGGCCAAGGCAACGAACTTTGGTTGGCCGACGCTCAAAATTATCTTGCCAAAAATGATGTCGTCCTTACCCAAGCCTTTGAAGGTTCCGAAGATTGGTTGACCACCGGCGACCCCCTTCGTTGGCTTATTGCCAATATCACCCTCGCCCTCAACGATCCCCATCTAAAAGACGGCTTAATCGAATCTATTAAAAAATTAACCTAATCTCTATTTATTTTTGAATCATAAATCTTCTTCTCAAACCGTCACTAAAGCCGTTATTGCCGCTGCTGGTCGCGGCACTCGTTTTCTGCCCGTAGTTAAAGCTTATCCCAAAGAACTTGTTCCTCTTATCTCCAAACCTAATATTCAATATCTGATTGAAGAAGCTATTGGTGCTGGTATTACTGAAATTGCTATTGTTCATCGTCTTGGTGAAAATTCAATTGAAAAATATTTCTCTCCCGACCCAGAACTAGAAAAATATCTTACCGAAACCAACAAACTTGATTATCTTGACAGTCTCAAAAACATTTGGTCTCAAACCAAACTTACCTTTATTCCTCAACCTACCAATCTTCCTTATGGCACTGGGTCCCCTCTTTTAGCCGCCAAAGATTTTATCGGCGCCAACCCATTTGTCTATATGTACGGCGACGATCTTACTGTCGAACCAAAAACCGGCCAATTCTTGACTCGTATGCTCCAAACCTTTGATCAATACCACCCCGACGAAATTATCGCTGTCAAAGATGTTGGTCCTGAAGAAATCAGTCGTTATGGCTCCGCTCAATATATGGATGATCCAAACTATCCTCATCGTATTTCCGCTATGTTGGAAAAACTCCCGGCCAATCAAGCTCCCTCCACCTTTGCTCAAGGCGGTCGGTTTGTCGTCACCCCCAAAGTCTTTGACCTGCTCGAACACCAATCTCTCTCCCGCGACGGTGAACTCTGGTTTTCCGACGCCAGCAATCAACTTGCTAAAATCGGTATTGTCCTCACCCAAGCCTTTGAAGGTGCCGAAGATTGGTTGACCACCGGCGACCCCCTTCGTTGGCTTATTGCCAATATCACCCTCGCCCTCAACGACCCCAACCTAAAAGACAGTTTGACTGAATTTATTAAAAAATTAACCTAATCAACTCTTCGTATATCCACACGCAGTAAATCGTGTAACAAACCCTATCCTTTTATAAAACTCATTCGGATACGCTCCTTCCTCAGTAGCCAAACAGTGTTCCTGATTATTATTCTTAATTGACTTAGCCACACAATAGAGTGTCGCTATTTTTCCAAACCCCTTGCCTCTGACTTTTTTTAACGACCCTACATTTGAAATATAACCAAGACCATCAAAATTAGTCAGAGTGGCTACTGCACAAGGTTCTCCCCCCCCCATCATAAACAATAAAATATTCCAATCGATTGCTTTGATGATGTTTATGCCATAATTCTTTGGCTGTCTCAAGATACTCTCCCAATTCACCATAAGGATTTTGCGGATCATCTTTTTGATAACAAGCGTCAAAAGTATTCAAAAACTCATTTAATAATTCTAAAGAATCAACTTTTTTAACTAAGTCAAACCTGGTTTCATCAATTTTATTTCCATCCCAAAATTGCCAACAATCTTCAAATTCCAATTGATAACCATTGTCTTTTAATCGCCAAGATAATGGTTTTAAACTATCACCATTTTCAAAATAAATAGTCGATTTTCGGTCCAAGCTCAACAATGTCTCTTCAACTTTTTTAAGTTCAGTTGGAATTAAAATTTTATTTGTTAATCCAAAATTCCAAAATGGTGATTTATCAATTTTTGAATAGCCAACAGTAGCAAATTCCAAATCAATCAAATCATCAAACATAATTCCATGTTGTAATTTTTGGTAATTTTTTAAAAAATCATCAGCTTT
Organism: Candidatus Shapirobacteria bacterium; assembly: GCA_017991615.1. Lineage (GTDB taxonomy): Bacteria > Patescibacteriota > Microgenomatia > UBA12405 > UBA12405 > WARW01. The sequence continues at coordinate 31,854 of JAGOQF010000004.1, read as the reverse complement.
CATAACAGAATTATATCTTAACAATTAAAATTAATAACTTATTTTTATTCCCAAATCCCAAATCAAGAATCTCAAACCAATCTTACTAATTTACTTCAACCCGAAATCATAATTTTGGAACGTATTTGAGCCTGCATCGCAGACTCATTTTCCAGTGGAAAAATTGATGATGAGGGTTGAATTTAAATCTTCTTTCTACTTGATGAACTTATTACATATCCCATAATCTTGACAACCAACCTTTATTTATGCTACAATAAAAGCCTACCTCATCAATTTCCCATTAAAAATTAAAAAAGGAGATATTTTTATGTCAAGTGATTTTTCAACAGAAAAAGCCTGTATTCCTGTGGCTGAAATAACCAAACATGAAAACGGTCAGGTTTCCGTTTCCCGCCGTATTAAAGACTTTGACGAATTCCTCCTAGATGAAGCTAGTAAAAACCAAGACCCTACCGAATATCTTCAGCTTCGAGGCTGTCATTACTAATCATTCCTAACAAAGATTATCACCCCGATCCCTCGGGGTGATTTTTTTTTGAAATTTTTAGGTCTAAATTTCAAGTGATAACGCCGAAATTTTGCCTTAAAATCCAATCCCGATTGACGATCAGTCGATATCGGGATGAGATAACAATTCATATCCAATCCTAATTTACTTCAACCCGAAATCATAATTTTGGAACGTATTTGAGCCTGCATCGCAAACTCATTTTCCAGTGGAAAAATTGATGATAAAAGTTGAATCCAAATCTTTCTTCTACTTTATAAACTTTCAACTTGACAAACTTGATGAACTTATTACATATCCTATAATCTTGACAATTAAACACTTGTATGTTACAATCCTCTTGATACTCAAAAGGTATCAAACTTTAACAAAGTGAAAATATTTATCTCAAGACACCGCGTCTTGATTATAAAGTTTCACAGAACTTTTACAATTTGCGAGTTGCATATACATGGGTTTTACCCATTTTACATATATGTTGCTGTTACCCAAACGACTTGGTCAGGGAAGCCCGGCATGCAGGCCCATAAGTTTTACTTAAAGGGAAGCACCGATGCGCAGGCCCAACCAGAAAGGAGACAAAAATGTCTAGGAATCAATACTACTTCAAGTGCCCGATCTGTGGCGAACCCAATCAAAGTAAAATGCCAAAATTCTGTCGGAATTGCCGAGCGGAATTTGTCTATGACAGCGATTCCCCGACACCGACCCGGACAATCCCATTCTCATACTGCGTCCCACAATTTAAGGACGAATATGAAGAAGAAGGAGAAAAAAGAAAATTCCCTTGGTGGAAATGGATTCTAATTATCCTTCTTTTCACACTCCTTGGTTATATGTCGCTAGGAATCCTAAGGGTGTATAAATTCCCTTGGGAGGAAACAACTCCGACCGCCGCCCCAACGGTTGCTGTTCAACAACAACCGACGACTGCCCAACAGCAACCGGCGGCTGTCATCACCTACCCAACGGAACCTGTCATCTGGACCAAATATAAAGGTCAGATGACCAACTTCGGCGTCTTTCTAGACAACGAATTGGGACGAAGGATTATCTACAATAATAGAAACCTTTTAGTCCCAGACAAGGCATGGAATGAAGTATTGACTCCCACCGAACTCCAACGAGTAGAAAATACCTGGGTCGACATTATCCTCGATCTTCCCGAAGGGATGAGTGCCACCATATTCGCGCACGATTTCCAACAGGGAGATGTTGTTCTCGGCAAAGGGGCCTTTATTGACCTTACCCAACCTGGTCGCTATGAATTCCGTATTAAAAACGGAGAAATCGTAGTCTGGTATCCTGGGCAGGAAGTTCACAAAGCCAATGATTGGCAAAGGATTAAAGATGAAGTTAGAAAAGGTAACTTCGATATCAAACATCAACTTGATTTAACCAATATCTATAAATAACTCGCAAACCGGGGCAGAAAAAGCTCTTTACTTTGGCCTACGCCAATTTAAATCTTTTTTCTGCCCCATGATCATCCGATGTGTGTCGGATCTGACGAGTCCAAAAGGACGAAATCAAAATATTATGAAACTCTCAACCAAAAAACCACTAGTTTCTGTCGTTATGCCGGTCTACAACCCCGGTCGTTATCTGATTGATGCTATTGAGAGTATTCTCCATCAAACTTTTACTGATTTTGAATTTATTATCGTTGACGACGCTTCCACCGACAATTCTTGGAAAATTATCAAATCCTATACCAAAAAAGACTCTCGAATTATTGCCTTTAGAAACAAAATCAATCTTGGCGTCAGTCTGACTTCCAATATTGCCATCTCCCAAGCTCGAGGTAAATTTATCGCCCGGATGGACTCCGATGATGTTTCCACTCTCGACCGTCTTCAAAAACAAGTTGATTTTCTCAAACAACATCCCGATACCGTCGTTGTCAGTGGTCAATGCGCCATTGTTGACGAAAACAGCCGTATCATCGGTTTTAAAAAGTTCCCCCTCACTCATACTCAGATTAAAAATATGATTTTTTGGGCCGTCCCCATTCAACAAGGCTATATGATGATCAACACCACTCTTTTGCCCAAAAATTTCACCTGGTACCACCCTTCCAAATTTTCCGCCGAAGAAGTTGATCTTTATTTTAACCTGTTAAAATATGGTCATTTCGCCAATCTCCCCGACAATCTTTATTTTTATCGCAAAATTTCCACCAGTTTGTCTCATCAAAACCCCAAAAAAACCTTTTGGATTACTCTTAAAAGCCGCTTCAACGCTGTCAAAAACGGCTTTAAACCCAGTCTTTTGGCAATCATCATCAATCTTGTTCAAATCGGAGTTATTTTAGTTATCCCCAACCAAATCATTATGTCCCTTTGGTATCTTATCCGCGGTATCAACAAGATTAACCCCTCTCCCACCCAAAATCTTGCCAAAATTTAATTGACTTTGACTTTCTTAATATCTATTGGTAAAATCGCCCAGAATACTAATTTAAATCAAATATGAATAAAGAAAATCTTCGTAGAATTAGTAGTTTTGCAGTTGCCAGTGGTATTTTACTTACTCCTGTTACTGCTATTCCCGAACAACCCCTCTCCCGATCGTCTCACCAAACCGAACTTAAACTTCAACAATTTTCCGCCAATATTCAAGCTCGAATAAAATCAAAATCATTTTCTGATCAAGGTGAATATCTCAACACCTACCTAGGTGAAAGAACTAGTTTCACTTGCCGCCGACTAGTTGTTCCTCAAAAAGCTTGGAATGAACCCCTCACTCCCGCCGAACTTAAACGAGTTGAGACTACTTGGGTCGATATGTCAGTTAATATTCCCGAAAATATGACTGGAGTTATTTTTGCCCACGGCCTTCGCCAAGGTGATCAAAAATATAACCACGGAGTTTTAATGACTCTCACCAGCGGTCATTATCAATTCAAAATGAGAAATGGCGAATTAGTCATTTGGCATCCCCACCAAGAAGCTTTTCAAAATCTAGATCTTCACAACCGCATTTTCAATGAAATTAGAGATGGCAACTTTGATATCCGTCATCAATTAGACTTTTTTCGAGTCAGTCCGGATTTAGCTCCTCAAATTCCCGAAGACCTTACCACTAATCTCAATATCAAATTTACCCCTCCTCTCAAAACCAACTAACATAATTGTCCCGATTCAAAGTATAATTTTTTAATGCGACCTAAGTCTTTTTTTGTCACCCACCTCTGGGAGATAATTTTGTCTTTGACTACACTCCTCTTGTGTCTTCGCAACTTCACTCCTCAAACCTTTCTAGTCGGTTGGGACAATCTTATGCCCGAACTTGATATCTGGATCAATCTCAAACGTTCTTTTTTGTCAGTCTGGCAAACCTACCAAGGTCTTGGTCTGGTTGGCGGTATGGCCCACGCCACCGATCTCATCCGCCAGCTGATTTTATTACCCTTTACCCTTATTCTCCCCATCAATCTTATTCGCTATCTTTGGCACTTTGCCATGATTTTTTTGGGTACTTTCGGTGTTTATTTTGGTCTTATTAAAGTCGCTTCCTTCAAAAAATCCACCGCCTTTGTGGCCTCGCTTTTTTATCTCCTCAATTTTGGCTCCATCCAAAATTTTTGGGCACCACTAGAAACTTTTTCTGCTTTTTGGGGTTTTTTCCCCTGGCTGATTTTCAATCTCATCGACTACCTCAATTCCCCCACCACTTCAAAACTTTACAAACTTCTAATCTTAAATTTGTTTGCCATCCCCGCTTTTTATGTCCAAACAATTTTTATTGTTTACTGCCTGGTTTTAGGATTGATTTTTCTTCTTCATCCCAAATCTTTTCCCGTTTTAATCAAAATCGCCCTCGTCAATTCCTTTTGGCTCCTGCCTCTAGCTTATTTCTTTTTTACTAATCTTAATAATCCTACCGCCGGTATTGGCAACTTTATGTCCAACGAAGAAACTTTTTTGCGAAATTTTGCTAGAGGCAAAATCAGCGACTTTCTCCTCCTTCGCAGTTATTATTTTGATTTTCCCAAAAATGAAGCCTATTTTATGCAACCTTGGCGTCAACATTTTGACCTGCCCTTGGTCACCCCGCTTGCCTTTATTTTCGGTTTACTGGTCATCGCCGGATTGATTATTCTTATTCTCAAACCCCACAAAAAATTATTTGATAAACTTATTCTTAGTTTATTTTTCCTAAGCTGTCTAACTCTCCTTTCTCAAACCCCAGTTTTTCAACAACTCAACCAATTTATTCGCCAGTTTAGCTTAATTGATCAAATCTTCCGTTCTCCTTTTACCAAATTTGTCACTCCCACCGTCTTTACCTTTTCCGTTTTACTGAGCTTTTTGATTGAATCTTTTTCCTCAAAAATCAAACCTCTCATATCCACCCTGACTATCGTTTGTTTGATTGTCATTTCTTTTCCCAGTTTTACCGGTCATTATTTTTCCCCCGATGTCAGAAAAAATATTCCCTCAGAATATTTTCAGTTGTTTGCTTTTTTCAAAGATAAAAACCCCTATGCCAGAATCGCCAATCTCCCCCAAGGTTCATTTTGGGGTTGGACCAATTACCGTTTTGGTATCACCGGCTCCGGCTTCATCTGGTACGGTCTCCAACAACCGGTCTTAGATCGAGCTTTTGACGCCTGGAATCTCAAAAACGAACAATATTATTGGCAATTAACCACCGCTCTTCAAAAAAACGACCCCAACATCCTCAATCAAATTTTTAATAAATATGCCATTGAATACGTTATTTATGACAATAATGTTTATTTTCCTGATGATCAAATCTACAACCAAATCGCCATCAACACCCAAGAAACTCTTTTTGACATGTCTCAAAATCAGCAACTCCAAAAGGTAGCCCAATTCGGTCAAATTACGGTTTATCAAACTAATTACCCCACCAAACCCTTTGTTGTTAATAAACCTGTTTCTATCTTACCTTTTGATTTTTCTTATTCCGACCCTGCCTTTGATCGACACCAACACTATCTCAACTCCTCTCCTGCCAACTTCGATTATCCTTTTATTGATCTCTTTACCAATCGCCTCCCTTCACACCAAAATTTTTCCGTTCTTACTAACAATCAATCCATAACCCTTACCTCCCGTCAATACTCCTACACCTTCAACAAAGATCAAGCCGCCAATCTCAAGTTTAATCTTTCCCTTCCCAACCAAAATTCATCTCTCCTAGTCTACAATTTTCCCCAAGCTCAACTTAATCTTGACTATCTTATCGAAGTTAATCATCGTCACATTTCTGGTCTCCCCGTCCAAATCACCGCTGTTTCCGAAAATACCCGTCATAAATATTTTGATACCAAACTTAGCAAATCCATTACCGACACCACCGATTGGTTTATTATCCCCGCCCACCAAATCGATAACTTCCAACCCGGCATTAATATTATTCTCAACCTCTCTCCTATCAAAGAAATTACCAGCAAAAATCAAATCAACTATGTCAAAATATATCCTTTCAGCCTTGATTCTCTCCTTAATCAATCTGTTTCCTTAAATTCTAATTTTACCAATCAATCATACCTTTTTTATCCCCAATCATACTCACCTCACTGGCTAGCTGTTTATTTTCAAGGTCTCCGACCCATATTTTTAACCCATCACACTCTGGCCGACAACTGGGCCAACGCCTGGCAACTCCCCCCCAATCTCGACATCAACCGAGTCCATTTTATCTTTTGGCCCCAAATTTTCCAACATCTCGGCTCCATCATCACCCTCTCCACCCTCTTTCTCGCTTTCAAAAAATCAAAATCCAAATCCTAAATCTCCTTAATTTTAGCACCGACAATATTTTTTCGCCCGCAAGCCGCTGAGGCCTTCTGGCGAAGGTGCGAGGACGACAAAAACGTTGTCAAGCTAAAATAGCTTTCAACTCGATAAACTTGACGAACTTACAACTTGATGAACTTTATAGACTCTTAATTATTTTCGCCATTTTCTCTCCCAACTTCTTAAACTCTTTCTCTTTCCACCCCTTAGTCGTCATTGCTGGCGTCCCAATTCTGATTCCTGACGGTCTAAATGGCCCCGCTTCATCATGAGGCACGGTATTGGCATTAACCACTATCCCTTGTTTTTCCAATTCCACCGCCACTTCCTTACCTTTTTCAAATCCCACCTCCACCACCATCAAATGATTTTCTGTGCCATACACCTTAATTCCATTCTCCCTCAATGCCTCTGCTAATGCCTTGGCATTCTTAACCACTTGCAAAGCATACTTCTTAAATCCAGCGCTACCAGCTTCTTTAAATGCCACCGCCAAAGCCGCAATTTGATTCTCATGCGGCCCACCTTGCATCCCTGGAAATATTGCCTTATCAATCTTTGCTGCCAACATCTCATCTTTTTTCAATCCTTTTTTGGTTACTGCCACAAATGCCCCTCTTGGCCCTCGCAAACTTTTATGCGTTGTACTCATAATCACATCCACATATGGCACCGGACTAGGATGCGCTCCCCCGATAATCAAACCAATAATATGCGACACATCAGCCACCAACCAAGCTCCAACCTTATCAGCTATTTGACCAAATCTTTTAAAATCCAAAATATAAGGATAGGCCGTCGTCCCCGCCATAATCATTTTTGGTTTTTCTTTTATCACTAATTTTTCCAACTTGTCATAATCAATTTGCCCGTCAGCTTCAACATCATATTGAACACTCTCAAAAAACTTCCCCGAAAAAGTAATTTTGGGATGACCATGAGTCAAATGACCCCCTGCCGACAATTTCAACCCACAAATTTTATCCCCTCTCTCCAACAATGCCATCTGAATAGCGCTGTTAGCCGGACTGCCGGAATATGGTTGAACATTCATGTGAGGTGTCCCCAAAAGTTTCTTTCCTCTCTCAATCGCCAAAGTTTCTATTTTGTCTATAATATCATTACCTTGATAATATCGCCTCCCCGGATAACCTTCAGCATATTTATTCGTCAAACAACTCCCCAATGCTGCCAATATTTCTTTTGACACAAAATTCTCACTCGGAATCAAATGAACCATTTTACTCTGTCTTTGCTCTTCTTTTTTAATTAAATTTTGTATTTGTTTATCCATTTTTTAAATTAAATTTTAACTACAATAATCTAGATTGTTTTTCCCATCTAAACAATTCTCCTAAAGACTTTTCTTTGTGCACCCGATAAATAATTTGACTCAAAAGCGGCGCCAACGACACAATCTCCATTTTTTTAATTCTCTTTTCCTTTGCAATCGGCACCGAGTCCAACAAAATAACTTTTGAAGCCGCACAATTTTCCAAAGCTGTCTTAGCCTCACCGCTTAGCAAAGCATGAGTTGCACAAATCACCACTTCCTTAGCCCCAAATTCCTTAACCACATTAGCCGCCTGAGAAATTGACCCTCCAGTATCGATAATATCATCAATCAAAACTGCTGTTTTTCCTTTGACATCACCCACCACATGAGCCACTTCACACTTGTTATGCTCCCGACGAACCTTATCAATAATTGCAATAGTCACCCCCAACAAATCTGCCAATTTATTAGCCCTTTTTACTCCCCCAATATCCGGCGACACAATCACTACATCTTTATACTTTTCTTTCAAAATTTTTTTAGCCAACAACGGATATCCTACCAAATGATCTACTGGAATATCATAAAACCCTTGAATTTGATCGGCGTGCAAATCCACCGTTACCAACCTGCTCAACCCAGCTACTGTCAATATATTAGCCAACAATTTAGATGTAATCGGTTCATGAGATCTTACTCTCCTATCTTGACGAGAATATGCTAGTTGGGGACAAATCAAACTAATTCTTTTGGCCGACGATCGTCTCAATGCGTCTATCAAAATCAATGTCTCCATAACAAAATCATTCACTGGTTCCACCATCGTCTGCAATACAAACACATCCTCCCCTCTCACTTTTTCCTCAATTCTGGCATAAATTTCACCATTAGCAAACTTTTTGATCGTTACCGGCGTTAATTCAACTTTCAAATTTTTGGCAATCTTTTTAGCTAACTCAGGATGTGATGTCCCCGCAATCAATTTAATCTTATTCATATAATTTTCCTCCTTTTTAAGATTTTTAATATATTCTTATGAATTATTTCTGGAGTCTCACCTCCATCTATCACTACCACCTTAGCCTTCATTCGCCTCATTGCCCACCAATAATTTTTTCTCGATTGTTGCAATCTCTCATATCTTTCAAAGATAGTTTTTTCCTCCCGATCTTTAGTTAATCTTTCAATAGCCACCTCCGGTGAAATATCAATAAAAAAAGTCAAATCTGCCTTAGGCACCACCGCTTCGTTTAGTTTCATCATCAATTCTTTTTTATCCCGATCAGTATAAGCCACCGTCGACAAGTAATACCTGTCCGAAATTACTGTTTTTCCTTCATCCAACGCCGGTCTGATTACCTTCTCAAAATGATCCACTCTATCAGCTGTAAAGCACAATTGCAATGACAATGGATCCATTTTCTCCTCCCTATTAACCGTTTTCTCGATTAATTTCCCCACCGCCAAATCCCGAGTATGTTCCCGAGTTAACACCGCCTCAATCCGATTATCCTTCAAATACTTTGCCAACATCTTCATCTGAGTTCCTTTCCCCGAGCCATCAATCCCTTCAAAAACAATAAATTTACCCTTTTTCATTTTTTATTCGACTTTTTAACATTGCCCCAGGAATTGTCTTCCACAAACCACAACTCATCCCCCCTTCCCAACAAATTCCCTCCGAAACACAACTCGCTCCCGCATTTTCAAAAATGACTGGCGCTTTTTGTTTGACCAACTCCAACATTTTATTGGCCAACGCCTGAATTTCCCACTGAGCCCGTTTACAGCAACGCAAATTGAAGAAATGCAACAAGGCTCTTACATTCATCGTCATTACTATTTTGGTTTTTAATGACTGCGGCTGACAATATCTGGCGTCTTCAGCCTTTACCCCCAAATCAATCAACTCATTGTATAGTTCCTGAGTATTTTTAAAATGTTGTCTTACTTTTTTTAAAACCTTTTTGTCACCATTTAATATTGCTGGCGGAATCACATATTCTGCTTGACCTCTTTTTACATATCTCCCCGACTGAATCGAATAAGAACAACCAATTCGATGTCGAATCAACTGAATCTCAGTCACCCGACTAACCCCTTCAATCGAAAAAGTAAAACTGGCATGTTCAAGAGTCGAAGTGTGACCAGATGCCATCACCTGTCTGATCAGTCTTTCCCTGGTTTCCTTATCCGTTTTCTGTTTGATTTCCTTGGCTCCCACCGAACTATAACACTGTCTAATCGCCGCCACTACATTCTTCTCCGAATCAGGAGTGAAACTTAACAAAGTTACTTTTAATTTTGTTTCTCTTGCCATCTAAAAAACACTAATTTTTTAAACCCTGACCCAATTTAGCCTCTTATCACTTCAAAATCAATCGACTAAAACTAGGTCAAAAAAAATGGCAGGATTTTTTGACTACATTATTTTAATTTACTCTAATTCAAACACTACCACCAACGACTGTCTAACCGTCCCTGACCCTGGCTCCACCAACGCTCCCCCACCTCCTAAACTCTCCATCATCACCTGATATTTTGGGTAAATCCCATTGCTACCACTCTCAGACACATTTACCACTTTTCCCAATTTCCGCCCCGATACCTTAACCAACATTTCTGCTTTTTCTCGGGCATCTTTCATCGCCGCTTCATACAATCCTTTCTGCGCTTCACTGACATCATCAAACGAAAAGTTTGGTCCATAAACATTATTCGCCCCACTTGAAGTTAATAGTGAAGTCAATTTTGAAGCCTTGTCCACTTCTCTCAATACAATTTCTATACTATTACTAACCCGCCACTGACCTTTACGATTTTTCTGAACTCCACCTTCATAATAAGTTTCTTCTTGTTGAAAAATGTTCAAATTCTGCGTCTTTATATCAGTCTCCGCTATCCCAAAATCTTTAATCGCTTTGATAATTGCTTCCATTTTATTATTAACCTCATCAACCGCTTTATCTTTATCCGAATTAATCGCGTCCACCCCAGCATTAAAAGTAGCTATTTGATTTTTTTGAACCGATTTCGCCTCGCCAATCACTGTCACTGTTTCCGACTGCATCCATCTCACCTTACCCCAATTTATCCTTCCCCAAGGAAGTAAAAAAATTAACACTAGTACTACCATTATCAACATCAACTTATTATTCTCTTTCATAATTCTATTATGACCTATTTTAAATTTAAATAAATATATCAAACAAACTCAAATAATACATCAAACCATATCATTAACAACAAAAAGGGCACTTGTCGCCCTCATACCAACAGCCACACTTTTTACATTCTTTAAATCCCTCCGGAATTACTCCTTTTTTAACTTCCCCACTAGCCAACACATAATAACCTATCTTTTCCCCAAACGAACCCACCACAGTTGTTGCCCCACAACCAAAACTCATTTCTGTTTTTACTCCCATCAAACTTCCATACATATAATTTTCTATCTCTCCTCTGCCTATCACCACGGTTTCATCCGCCAATGCTCGATAACAAATCGAATACAATCGAAAAATTAAATCTTTATCTACTGTCAAATCTCCTCCAAATTCATTTCCAAATTCCTGAATATATCTCTCAACCGTCCTATCAATCTGATTCTTCGTCACTTCATTTCTAATCTTACTCATCGTCAACAAGTCAAAAATTTCTCCCAAATTTAACCCCTCTACCTTAACCGGTGCCGCCAATATCTCCCACTCTGTCATCTTTTTATTTTCTCCTATCAACCAATTTCTGATTCGATTCATTTCTTCCAAGTTATTTCTTACCACCACCCGATTCCAAATTATCTCTCCACCATCATACCTCCAAAAATCAACACAGTCACTTGGATAAGCCAATTTTTCATTTTTAGGACTAAAATGAACCCAGATCGACTCTGGGAATTCCTTTAACCCGGCTTCAATTTGCTTTACAGATTCAGTTTCCTCCTCTACTCCACCTCTTGCCGTTAATTCTACTATTTCCTCACCTGACAACCGATCCACAATTTTCCCCCTCTCATCCAAATCAAACTTCAAACTAAACTCTATCAAACCAAAATCCTCCGCCAGCTGAGTCTTTAACTCCTGTTCCAAATTTGCCCGCCGACGACTTCTATCCAATCTTCCTAAAAATTTAGCTTCTTTTTCCGGCGAAAACCCGGCTCGTCTTTCTTCAATCATAGTTACTTTTAGTTTTGTTACAAACTAACCCCGATACCTCGGAGTGGCTCGAAAGTTTTGGTCTTCTGACTTAGAGGTTACCCTCATCACAGTTGCGGCCCAGTTCAAGAATCTCTGCCGGGCGGCAGATCACTTGATTCCCCACAAGGCTTTGCCTTGGTTAATTATTTAAAACTGCTTTTAAAAACAAATAATCTGACAGTCTATTAATATAAATTAAAATTTGTTTATCTACCGTTTCTGTCCGACTCCACCCCACCAATCTCCTTTCCGCCCGTCGGCACACCGTCCTCACCCAATTAAACTCTCTGGCTTTTTTGGTCTTAAACACCAAAAATTCCTTCAAATTACCTTTATCCATCTTTTTTATCTCCCCCTCCAACCATTTTATTTTCAAATCCATTGCCTTTATCTTTACTTTATAACTTGATGAACTTGACAAACTTGATGAACTACTAATAATTCCCATAATCTCCTTCAAATCCATCGCCACCCTTTCTTCACCCACCATCATCAACCCCGCCTGAAGTTCATCCAAACTCCCCACCGCCTCCAACAATTTACCATCCTTACTTACTATTTTCCCTCGACACCAACTTTTACCCCTATCCCCAACCTTTGTTGTTATCATATGTTTCGACTATAAACCATAACTTTGCTATTTTCATTTATATTTCCTAATTTTTTATTCATAAATCTTAAATCTTCTTTCCACTTTATAAACTTACAACTTGATGAACTTGATGAACTTTATGAACTTGATGAACTTGTAACTTTATAAACTTTATAACTTGATGAACTTGACAAACTTAATTAACTACATTTCGAATAACCACAAAATACATTAGTGCACTTAAAACAACCTTCCTCCGCCCTCAACGGCGAACCACAATCCGGACAAGCCCCAAATTTACTCTCCGCTTCAGTCTGATCATTATCCTCTGCTTTGACTACGTCTACCCCTACCGGCACATTTTTCTCTTCAAATATACTCAACTGTTGACCTCGAGAAATCTCTAATAATGTTTTTCCAACTGCATCAAACATACTCAACACCGCCCCGTTACCCATTCCTACTTTCTGCCCACAAGAAATTCCCACTAATTGTTCCGATATTTCATCCAAACTCGCTCCATACTTCAACGCCAGCGACGATAATCTCCCTGTTACTTCTGCCGCCGCCGCCAAATAACCACCACTTTTACCTAAAGTCACAAACACTTCCACCGGCCCATCGTTTTCTTCATAAAAAATCGATGAATAAATACTGCCAACATCACACTTCTTTTTAATCCTAATTCCTCGAGCCACTATCGGTGTTGGTTTTTTCCTTGGTTTATATTCAGTTTCCTCTTTAACTTCACCCTTTTTCTCCTTTACTTTTTGCAACGGTTCAAAAGATCTCGACCCTGTCCGATAAATAGTAATTCCTTTTGTTCCCAAAGCATAAGCCAACCGATAGGCCTGTCTAACATCCTCCACCGTTGCCGTTTCCGGCAAATTAATTGTTTTAGAAACCGCATTATCAGTAAATTCCTGAAACGCCGCTTGAATTTTTATATGCCACTCCGGCTCAATCTCCAACGCCGTCACAAATACTTTTTTAATTTCTTCCGGTACCTCCTCTATCCCTTTCAAAGTTCCTCCATTTTTAACAATTTTTTCCATCAACTCTTCGCTATAAATCCCTTTATTCTTTAATTCCGCCACCAACACCGGATTAACACTATAAAGGGTTTTTCCTTCAACTGTATTTTTCTGAAATCCTAACGAAAATACCGGTTCAATTCCCGAACTGGTATCCGCCAACATCGAAATCGTCCCCGTCGGTGCAATCGTTGTAATCGCCATATTCCTCGGTTTATAATCTGTATTTGCAAATACACTCACATCCCACAACGGAAACACTCCCCTGGTTTTTGCCAATTCTACCGAAGCTTCTTTAGCTGTCTCCGTCACAAATTTCATTATTTTTTTTGCCCAAGCAATTCCCTCTTCTGAGTCATATTTCACCCCCAATTTAAACAAAGCATCAGCAAAACCCATCACTCCCACCCCAATTCTTCTAGTTTTACTTACCATCTCTCTGATTTTTGCTACTGGAAATTCATTAATTTCCACTACATTATCTAAAAAATGTACCGCTGCAAAAACAATTTTCCTCAACTCCTGCCAATCAATATCAAAACCATTCTGAGAAATAGAAGTTTTGATATCGCCCTTTTCAAGGGAGATGTCCTCCGTAGCAACGGAGGACAGAGGGTTTTTAATCACTAATTTCGCCAAATTCACACTTCCCAAATTACAAGCATCATAAGGCAATAATGGCTGTTCCCCGCAAGGATTAGTCGCTTCAATCCGACCTACTGCCGGCACCGGATTCGAACTTGGTTCGTTCATCCGATCAATAAACACCAATCCCGGATCTCCAAACTGCCAAGCCAATCTAGTCACCAAATTAAACACTTTATAAGCATTCAATTTCATTGTTACCTGATTTGTTCTCGGATTGATCAGTTCATAACCTTCACCCACCTGTTTTGCTTCCGCCCAGTCATACAGTTTTTTAACCCCTTTTTCCACCTCTCTCAACCTATCATCCACTCCTCTGATCGCCTCCGCCTGCCTGATTTCTTCCACTGCTTCTTCAGGAATAGAATCATCGGTCACAAATTTCTTGTCCTCATCTACCCGTTTCATAAACTCATTGGTCACCGCCAAGGAAATATTAAAATTCGTCAAACTCCATTCATCCAACTTTACTACCGCAAACCTCAACACATCGGGATGATAAACATTCAACATCCCCATATTAGCTCCTCGTCTGACTCCACCTTGTTTTATCTGCGCCGTCACATCATTGTAAGCCTGCATAAAACTCACCGGCCCCACCGTCGTCCCCCCACTAGATTTAATATAATCTCCGCTCGGTCTTAAGCTAGAAAAAGAAAACCCTGTCCCTCCACCGCTTTTGTGAATCATGGCCATATTCGACATTGTCTCCAGAATTGACTCCATCGAATCCTCTATTGGCAGTACAAAACACGCCGACAACTGCTGTCTTGATCTGCCCGCATTTACCAAACACGGCGTATTTGGTAAAAATTTTTGTTCTGCCATTAACTGATAAAAATCCTTAGCCAACCTTTCCACTTCCGTTTCAGTTTTGCCAAAGTTAAGATCCCCTCTAGCCACATTTATCGCCACTCGCCAAAAAATATCCTTAACTTTTTCTACCGGTTTACCTTCTTCATTTTTCTGGGAATATCTGGTTTCAGCAATATATTTGGCATTATCCGACAATTGCGGTTCCATTAACTCCTGTGTATTAATATTTTGTCTGGTATCAGTCTCAGCCATTATTTTTTAGATCAACCAATAATTTTTCAAAATCATTAATACTGTTAAAATCCAAATAAACCGTCGCAAACCGGATATAAGCCATCTGATCCACCTTTTTTAACTTCTCCATAATCATCTTACCAATCTCTTTTGAGGGAATTTCCACCTCTTGCCAATTAAGTAACTTCATTTCAATTTCATCAATTATTTTTTCTCTCTCCTCTTCAGTCATTCGCCAACAAGCCTTTTCCATACATCTTTCCAATTTTGCCCGAGAATAATCCTCTATCCGCCCTGATTTTTTAATCACCTTCAAACTTATATTTTCCACTCTTTCATAAGTTGTAAATCTTTTTTTGCATTTAAGACACTCCCGTCGCCTTCTGGTCGCCTTGTTATCTTCAGCCTCACGGCTTTCCAAAACATTACTTTCATTAAAATTACAGTAAGGACACAACATATTTGTATTTTTTATAAACCACTATCTCTAGTGTCTGAGAAACATCATACACACTACCCACAGATATATCAACCTCCAATCACTAACACAAACTAGTACAAAATTTATTTTTGCAACAATTACGCGGAAAAAGACTAACTAAAATATCAACCCTTGATTACTCATTTCAATCAACCTCCCCAATTTCTTCGAATTGTTTTCATAAATATCCCAATACTGTTTTCCATAAGCATCAATCGCTTCCTCTTTTGAAAAACAAAACATCGTCGGTCTCAATGGTTCCACCCCTTCTTCACTCACCCTGCACAAAAAACCTTTCGGTAATCTTACCCCACCAACCATTATTTCTCTTCGGGTTATCGCCGATGGACGGGCGCCGTAAGTTTCTTGATAGAAAAAATCATTATCTTCTTTAAATTTCCCTCTTTCAAGAGCCATTTCATAATAAAATTCTATATCCTTACAACTTCCATCCCGTACCGAAAAATTACTTTTAAAAAAATCATAATCGCTTTTCTTCTGATTTCTCTCCGGATCAATCAAATCATCTATCATCTCAAAAACTAACTTCGATGGACCGCCTAATTTGTCTCTTTCAGTCTTAGTTTTCTCCCACCCCGATTCATCAAATTTACTAAATAATCTATTAATTATTTCCTCCCGATCTTGCAAACCAATACCATAGCTTATTAATCTAGTTAACTCCGCATAACCATTCCCGTATCGAGGACTAAATTCCGGATTAACCTTTCCTCTATTTAAAGACCCCTCCGATATGTAATTTAATACCTGATCACTCACCTTTACCCCTGCTTTATCCAACAAATCCATTATCTCTTCAGCTGTCTTACTAGTTACAAATCTATCGGTTTCACTCCTGCCACTCATTTTTTCTATATCCAAGCACACACTTATGTTTACTTTTTTCTCATCAATTCCTCCATCTTGAGGTTCAATTAAAAAAGCAACTTTATCTTTATTAGTCTTAATCACCATATAATTTCCTTCACCACTTTCATTTGTTACCTCATCTTTACTATCAATTTTTATTTCTTTTTCCACCGGCACCAATCCCAACATTTTCACAAAAAGCTCCAACTCTTTCCCAACCTCTATTCCTTGTAATTCTTCAGGAGCAATTTTATATACTCCCTGACTCATCACCACCAAATCCTTTTGTTGACTAATCGCCTCATTAATTGTCTTTACCCATCCAATTGCCGGCGTTTCATAAAATTTAGCTATCATTTCTCCTCTTAAATTATCACTGACATTAACCAATAGACTATGAAAAGCATCATTATTTTTTCCTGCAAAAGAATAAAATTCGGCCGAAGAATTATCTTTACCTTCATAAACTAAAATTGGTCTTAAATCACCACTCCTCTTAACGTCCCTTATCAAACTATCCACCGTCAATGGTTCCCCTTCCTCACTTTTGTAACCACCACATTCAAAAAATAAATTCAAAAAATAATTATTAACGTAATTACTAGTACTTCCATAATCACCTAAGTCTATTTGATCTTCGCGTCCATATCGCTTTTCAAGCAAACACCCCTCATAAAAAACCGTAGTATCACTTCTGATTACACTCTTTAAACCCTCAATTCTGGCATTTAAATCAATCTTTTCTTTTTCGCTTTTGATTTGAGCTATGGTTGTTTCCTGTCTCAAAAACAACTCATTATTTTTACCAAACTCTCCCATAACCAAAATTATAAACCATAATATCCAAACTTATACAATTATCATCAAATTGATTTTACAAAAAATCCAAAACTACAATCATCTCAATTCATGCTAAAATAGGCCGTCATGTCAAAAGAAGCAGTTTTGACCACACCCTTTACCCAACTTGATACTAACCCTCCCACCACCAACCCCTACAACGAATTTAATATCACCACAAACAAAGAAGTAAACCCAACCACACCCCTTACCCAACTTGATATTAACTCTCGCGCTGCCCATATCCGTGACAAGCTTGGAATTCCTCAAGACCGAGTTGATCTCCTTCGACAAAGGTATCCCCTTTTATTTTCCGAAGATGAAATCATTGCCAGACAAACCGAACTTGCCCAAAATTTTGGAATTACCAACCATCAAAGCTTAATCAAAGTCTTTCCCGAAATTCTTGGCCTTTCAACCGATGAAATTAATTCAAAATTTGACCGTTTATCCCAAATCGGCTTTAAGTCTCCTCAAACCGCCGTCAACTCCTACCCTAAATTAATCATTACCGAAAATAAAGAAATTCAAGATTTTATTAACCAAGTCAAAAATATTGATCCTAATCTTAATGTGATCAAAATGCTCAATAACCTTCCTGCTATCTTAACTACTGTTCCCCCCGAGAATATTAGAAAACGAATCAATTTCCTCAAAGATCAACAATTTTCCAATCCTCACCATATTGTCGAATCGTGCCCCCAAGTTTGTCGCCTTACAGAAGGTTTTATCATTACAATAATCCAAAAATTTCGTGAAGCAGGTTTTAGCCAAAAACTATTTCAAACCTCTCCTGGCTGGTTTGACAACGGTGTTATAAGATTCGATACTCTCAAAAAAGAATTTTCTTATCTTCCCCCCGGAACCCTTATTAGAATTATTTCCCAAAACCCCAATCTTGGCCAGATCAAAAACGTTAAAGATATTATTGAAAAAATAAATAACATACTAACCAACAAACCTAATCTCCCTAATAAACCAATCATCACCTCCCCCACTACTCCAGAACTCCCTCAGACCCGCCAAGATAAACCTCTTTTACCCAAAACAAGTACCGCTGACAAACCAACTTCTGTTGTGCCTGCCTCAACTATTCCAGAAACTTCCCAAGCCCGCCCAATCGAATCTCCACCCAAAATAGAAACTGTTAAACAACTTTCTACTGTCGAAAAAACTTCTTTTATCCGAGAACTCAATCAACAATATTCTCTCAACCTAGCCCCTGCTACTCAACTTATTAACAGCCGAGTGGAAAAAATATCTCTTATTGCTCAAGTTCTCCATTTTTATCAACCAATCGACCCAATTATTTGCTATAAAAAAACTAATTTTTTTGCCTACACTACCATCGAAGATCTTCTAATTGCCTTTATCAACAAAAAACCTCATCATACCATCAATGATCTCTATAACGAAATTAAAACCTTCAAAAACAGCTCTCTTTCAAAATCAGATAAATATCAACTCATTACCGATTTTTTCAACCAACACCCCGATGATTATGCCCACCTGCAAACTCTTTATCAAAAAATAAAATCAGGACGCTCACTATTACCTCACAAAAATAAAACTCATCCTCCCGATAAGCCAACTAACATAGAAAATACAAATAATTGTTTATTAACTAAAGCTCCAAAAGGGTATTTGTCATTAACTGGCATAGCTAAAAAGTTTAGAATATCCCCAACAACCCTCAAACCAGTGATCAATGAATATCCGAATGAAATCGGTCTGACAAGAATATACAAATTTGGGAAAAGTTATGTCGAAGGTTATTCCCCAAAACAAATTAAAATAATAAAAAAAACTAGCAAAATTAGAAGGTTTACTACATCCACGAGCTCCAAAAGGATATTTATCAAGAAGGGGTTTGATTATAGAATGTAGAGTAAATCGAGAAGTTCTTAATCGAATAATTAATGAGAACAAAGATGAAATCGGTCCAACAAGGATATATGGATTTGGGTCAAACTATACTGAAGGTTTTTCTCCGGAACAAACTAAAATAATAAAAAGATTAATAAACTCAAGACACTCATCAACTCAAAAAACCGAAACTAAACCACAAAAAATCAAATTGTCTGAAACCACCCCTAATTCTCTCAAACTAACATTTATCAACCATATTCTCGATTCTTACTCCAAAACTGACCATAAATATTTCCCTCAAGCAGTAGAAGCTTTATCTTCTCTCAATCCATCATCAATTTTAATTGCCTTTATTCTCAGACATCCCCAAGACAGTCTTGTTGAATTTGTTGAAAAAGCCAAAAATCATCAAAATTACCTTTCTGATTGGGAAAAACAAACCATTATCAAACTTTTTCTAAAGCAACACCACTTACAAACCGAAAAGGTTGTTCAAAGCTTCCTCAATCTAACTTCCTCATCTTAAAACCAAATAAAATCAACTTCTAGATTTTATTTAGACAACACTAAATTATACCATATTTCACCCCAAAATTCCACTATTTCATCCTCAAATCTCAAATTCTAAATCTAACATCTTACTTTTTTTAATATTTTATTCATGAATCTTGAATCTTATATCTTAAATCTTTCTATTCTGTAAATTTACAACTTGATAAACTTAATGAACTTTCCACTTTATAAACTTGACAAACTGAGATCTGAGATCTGAAAAACTGACATCTAATTTGCGCCGACAATATTTTTTCGCCCGCAAGCCGCTGAGTGGATTTTACGAAGGTTGAAGGACGACAAAAATGTTGTCAAGCTAAAATAGCTTACAACTTGATGAACTTGACAAACTTTCAACTTTCGCCGTCTTTCTTGCTATAATACCTCTATGCAAAAAATCATTAAATTTTTAAAGGAAGTCGCTGTCGAATTTCGCAACATCAGTTGGCCCAAAAAAGACACTTTAATTCAGCTGACGGTTGTGGTAATATCTATCTCGATTGTCATTTCCCTTATTTTAGGTGGTTTTGATTATCTGTTTACTCGTTCTTTTGGCCTACTTGGCCATCTTAACTCTCCAAGTCTGAACCAACCAGCCCCGGTTGACCAGCCTCAGGAAGTTATTCCTTTGCCGACAGATGCTTCTGCTGCCGGTCAAATTAAACCCTAATTTATGCCCAAAAAAACTACTAAAACCAAACCAAAAGAGTTTCTTTTTAAACTCTCCTCAAACGAACCCTCCTTCGACGCCGCTTGGTATGTCATCAACACCTATTCCGGCCACGAATACAAGGTTATCGAAGCCCTTAAAACTAGAATCAAAACCATGGGTCTAGAAAATCAGATCTTTCAAGCTATTGTCCCCCTTCAAAGCAAAATGGTTATTCGTCGCGGTCAAAAAGTTAAATCTCAAGAAAAAACCTTTCCCGGCTATGTCCTGATTCAAATGTCACTTACCGACGACTCTTGGATCACTGTCCGCACCACCCAGGGAGTCACCGGTTTCATCGGCGTTGATAATAAACCTCAAGCTATTTCCCAAGCCGAAGTCGACAAAATCATCAACCAAACCAAAGAAGACAAACCTAAATACGAAACTCCCTTTTCTACCGGCGACATTGTCAAAATCACTCACGGCCCCTTTGCTGACTTCATTGGTACTATTGATAGTATCGACAAAGAAAAAGGCAAAATCAAAGTTTTGGTTTCTTTCTTTGAAAGAGAAACTCCTGTCGAACTCGACTTTTTACAAGTTACCAAAGAACTCTAACTTATGGCAAAAAAAATTAAAGCTATCGTTAAAATCGCTATCCAGGCCGGATCAGCCAATCCCGCTCCCCCAGTCGGCACTGCTCTTGGACCTCACGGTATCAAGATAATGGATTTCTGCAATGAATTTAACGAAAAAACCAAAGATATGCGCGGTTCCATTATCCCCGCTATCATTACCATCTTTGAAGATCGTTCTTTTGAATTTATCCTCAAAAAACCTCCCGTCTCCGACACTATCAAAAAAATGGCTGGTATCCAAAAAGGCACTGGCACCGCCGGTCGCGAAAAAGTCGGCAAATTAACCATGGCTCAAGTCGAAGAAATTGCCAAAAATAAACTTCCCGATCTTAATACTACTGATCTGGAAGCCGCCAAACGTTCCGTCATCGGCACCGCCAAATCCATGGGTGTTGAAATCTCCAATTAACTCAATAAAACCAATAAATTAAAAGTTTTAAAAACTAAGTATGAGCAAAACCACTCAAGAAAACAAAAAGAAAGCTCTCAAAGAGCAACAGAAAGTGGAAGTTCAAAGTGATCTAGAAAAAAATTCTAAATCAGCCGAAGAACAAAAGGCCGTTACTGAAACTGAAACTGTCACTCCAACACCTTCAGCAGAAACTCGCAAAGCCAAATCCACTAAAGTTAGAAGTAAGCGCTATCAAGCCGCCAAGAAGAAAATTGACGTCACCAAGTACTACCCTCTCCAAGAGGCAGTCAAATTGGTTCAAGAAACTTCTCTTTCAAAATTCGATGGTAAAGTTGAAGCCCATATTACCATTACCGATATTGGCAACGTCGGCGAAATCTCTTTTCCTCATCTTGAAACTGCCTCCAAAAAAATCGTCGTCCTCAACGACACTATTTTGGCTCAGATCAAAGACGGACAAGTTGATTTTGATATTCTCATTGCCACTCCCGCCACCATGCCCAAATTGCTTCCTTTTGCCAAAATTCTTGGTCCCAAAGGACTGATGCCCAATCCTAAAAATGGCACCCTCACTGATGATCCTGATGCCGCCATCAAACGTCTCTCAGTCGCCAAACTTATGATTAAAACCGAGAAAAAAGCCCCCGTAGTTCACCTGGTTGTCGGTAAAATCTCCCAACCGGTCGACGAACTAGTCGCCAACATTAGCGAACTTATCAAGGTTATCGGCGCCAACAAAATCAAAAAATTAGCTCTCTGCGCCACCATGGGCCCTTGTGTCAAAATCGAGATTAATAAATAAATAATTTCCATTAAAATCCAATCCCAATAAACGAATTGAAATCGGAATGAGATTGATTGAGATTGATGATGAAGGTTGAATCTAAATTTTCCTTCTACTTTATGAACTTTATAAACTTGATGAACTTTATAAACTTTATAAACTTACAATCGCCAATTCCACCATTCTATCCAACAACTCCGTATAACTTATCCCTACCGCCGCTGCTTCCTTTGGCAACAACGACGTCGGCGTCAACCCTGGAATCGTATTGATTTCCAAAATTTTTGGTTCCAAATTATCCTTAATTACAAAATCAACCCTAGCAAATCCCCTCCCCCCAATCACTTCAAACACTTTTAAAGTATATTCTTGAACTTTTTTGGTCACCACCTCCGTCAATCTTGCCGGCACTATCTCATCACACTTTCCTTGAATATATTTCGCCTCATAATCAAAAAACTCATTTTTAGGTCGAATTTCAATCACTGGCAAAACCATCGGCTTCTCATTTCCCAACACCCCGCACGACACTTCCATCCCTTCAATAAATTCTTCTATCAATGCCCAATCATCGTATTCAAATGCCTTTTCCAATGCCCTATCAAGTTTATCCAAATCAGTCACTATCGTTACTCCCACACTTGATCCTTGAGTTGCCGGCTTAACCACCCATTTGTTCCTTAAATTTCTAACCTCATCCAAATCCACCATTTCGTCCTTAGCCACCTCTAACCCATTAGGTACTGGTAAATTATTTTCTCTCATCAATTTTTTAAACTTAATTTTATCAATCCCCAACTCCGATGCCCGACTGCCACAACCTACAAATTTTATCCCCTCATTTTCCAATATCCTCTGAATCGTCCCATCTTCGCCGACTCCTCCATGAATAGCAATAAAGACTACATCAGGTTCAACCTTTTTAATACCTTCTATATCAACTTTTTTATTTTCCACCACCATCTCCACCACTTCATATTTATTTTTGTCAAAATTTTTGACTACCTCTTTTCCCGATGACAACGATACTTTATGTTCACTGCCACCCCCACCCATCAACACCAACACTCTTGTTTTTCTCATAAGCTTCATTATACCTGATAAAATATAGCCATGAAACTATCGCTTTCTCTTATGGTTCTTATCTACCTCCGCTTTTTTGCCCGCCTCCAACTTAAAAAAATCCACTGGCTCCAAAAACTCAAAGGCAAAAATCTTGATGTTGTCGGTATCACCGGCTCTGCCGGCAAAAGTTCCACCCTCACCGCTTGCCAATCAGTTTTTCCCAAAAATTTTCGAGTCAAAACCAATCATGGTTACAATTCCGAATCCGGCCTGCCGTTAAGCATTATTGGCCTCAAAATCAACAATTATACTTATTTTTCTTGGTTCAAAATTTTACTTCTCACTCCCTTCAAATTTATTTTCAACTGGTCAACCTACGACATTCTTATCCTAGAAATGGGTATTGATTCCCCCCATTGGCCCAAAAATATGGACTATCTTTTGTCCGTAGTCCAACCCAATATCGGCATTTTTCTTAACGTCTCTCCGGTTCATCTCTTTAACTTTAATTCTCTCGAAGACATTGCCCAAGAAAAAGCCAAACTCGTCAACCAAGCCAAAGTCGCCATTGTCAACCCCACCGACAAATTAGTTCTTAAATTCACCAAAAACCAAAATCTTATCAAACTTACCCCTGCCAACATCGACTTTCCCCACTACCACCTCCCCTCTGTTTACCAAATCGGTTTTGGCGCCGCTCTCAGTTTGGCTCAACTTTTTCATATTCCCCGTTCTCAAGCCATCAAAAATCTCCAACAAAATTTTTCCCTGCCTCCTTCCCGATCTTCCATTCTAAAAGGTATCCGTCAAACCACCATCATCGATAGTTCCTACAATTCCTCTCCAATTGCCGCCACCAAATTATTAAACTTTCTTGCTGGCTTTCCCGGTCGCAAAATTGCCGTCCTCGGCGATATGCGCGAACTTGGCTCCTCCTCACCCCAAGAACATCGCCAAATCTATCAATTAGCCCTCAAATCCGCCGATCTTATTATCAGCGTCGGCCCCAAAACTACCAAATATTTTGGCTCCAAAGCTCACAAATTCACCTACTGGTGGCAAGCCACCGATTTTCTCAAAAAAAACCTTAAACCCCGCGACATCATTTTAGTCAAAGGCTCCCAAAACACCATTTATCTTGAAGAATTGGTCAAATCCATTTTAACCAATCCTGCCGACATCGCCCTTGTTTGCCGCCAATCCCGATGGTGGCTCAACACCAAACAGAAATTCAAACAATCAAATTCATTCCATCCTTAAACTGCCCTAGCCTTAGCTGCCCTTTCAGCTTCTAAAAGCTGTCCTATTTTTTCAATCTGCTCTGGAGAATAACCTTTGGTAAATTTAGTGCCAAACCTATACGTTTCTACCAAACCAATTTCATCCGGATACTTTTCAATTATTTGCTTAACAGTTCTATTAGCCACTCCATACTTTCTAGCTATAACACTTAATGACAAATATCCCTCTGGAGCTGGCGGACTTAAATAACCCTCTAATTCCAGTTTTTCTATTATTGTCCTTTCCTGTTTTGGAGAATAACCTTCGGTAATGACACCATTTCTAAACCTTAATATCTTCGTCTGACCAATTTCATCCGGATACTTTTCAATTATTTGCTTAACAGTTTCACTGGCCATTTCATACTTTCTAGCTATACCATTTAATGACAGATATCCTTCTGGTGCTAACGGACACAACAAACCTTCTAATTCCACTTTTTCTATTATTACCTCTTCCTGTTTTGGGGAATAACCTTTGGCACATTTAGTGCCAAACCTATACGTCTCCACCAGACCAATTTCATCCGAATATTTATCGATCACTGATTTAATGGTTGTTGGGAATATTCCAAACTCTTTAGCTATACTAGTTAATGACAAATATCCCTCTGGAGCTGGCGGACTTAAATAACCCTCTAATTCCAGTTTTTCTATTATTGTCCTTTCCTGTTTTGGAGAATAACCTTCGGTAATGACATTTCTAAACCTTAATATCTTCGTCTGACCAATTTCATCCGGATACTTTTCAATTATTTGCTTAACAGTTTCACTGGCCATTTCATACTTTCTAGCTATACCATTTAATGACAGATATCCTTCTGGTGCTAACGGACACAACAAACCTTCTAATTCCACTTTTTCTATTATTACCTCTTCCTGTTTTGGGGAATAACCTTTGGCACATTTAGTGCCAAACCTATACGTCTCCACCAGACCAATTTCATCCGAATATTTTTTAATTATTCGCTTAACAGTTTCACTGGCCATTCCATACTTTCTACGTATACCATTTAATGATAAATATCCTTCCGGTGCCTTAGGTAATAAATAATTACCTGTATTCTCCATACTTTTAGTCACTTTATCAGGTTTAGTCCATATTGGCTGATTTATTGCCTCGATAATTCTTGGTACAAACCCATCCTTAGAGTAAAACACCCGTTTCCCCATTTCAGGCACCTCAGCTATCCATTGATTCAATTCCTCTTTAGTGGCCCCAATTAATTTTTTATCATCTATTCCTTTACTCTTCAAAACCTTAGCATCAAACACGTAACTGGCATTTCCTCCTTCATCACACACCAACATTTTCCTGTCAATCTTTAGCGCCGATACTAAAAAGTAACTTGTTTTTCGCATCATCTTGTTATCCACCATTCCTTTAGTCAAGGTCAAATGGTCTGGATTATCCACATCTACTTCAAAATCTTCCTTTAAAATAAACAAAATTGTCTTTAATCGATTAACCATCTTTTTTTCTGTTAACCCAGCTCCACTACCTTCAAACCTAATCTTTTTTCTATCCGGATTGACAATCACCTCATTCACTCGATCCGCTTTTCCAATCACCTTATCCAAACCTTTCAACTCATCATTTTTTTTATCAATAAAATCCAAATAAAAATTCACCTCCTCCAAACCACACCATTTCATCGCCGCATCTTCAATTGTCTGATCATCCCAATTTGTTGTCAAATGAGTTTCTTTATACCTCTCTGTCTTTTCCGACACCAACCCCACCAGTTTATCTAAAGCCTCCTCGGCATAAGTATCAATTCCATCCATCGTCACCGGCTTATTCAAAATTGAACCCAACTGTTTTCTGGAATCATCCCTCAATTCCTTTTCCTGATCGCTCTTTCGTGAAAAATCTATATCATCAATTGTTGGCCCTATATTCTCACTCATATACTCCTATAGTACCACATTCTCTACCCCTTAAATTCCCGTTCCTTCTTCATCTCTCGTTCAATCAAATGTCTCAAAAAAACCGCCTTAGGAATTCGCCTTTTCTCTGACACCCAAGTCAAATAATTTAATATTCTCGGACTGACAAAAAAATTAAACCTCACATCCACCAATCCCTTGACTCGATCAATCGCCTCTCTGATCACCTTTTCCAAATTTTGTTGATCATATTCAGCCAATATCAATTTTGAATTAACAATTCCTCTCACAAATATCGGCTCCATTCCTTTTTTGTACAACACCACCACCGGTTTATTCTGCTCCAACGCTTGGCTTAAAATATAACCCATCGACATACTATGTCCCGAAATCTCCATCACCACTATATCCGACTTATTAATCGCCTTAATTGTTTTTTGATAATTATCTTTCTTTGTTTCAATTGTGGCCTCACTCAAATCTGCCACCCCTTTTTTGATCCACTGCCACACCTTGTTGCTAACCATTTTATGCTCCGCCCCGATTGTCCGATACATCCGTTCATAAATCTGTTTGTTTTTAGCTACCAATCTTGATGAAGCAATAAAGTATACCTGCACAAACCTATTTTACTATATCCCTCACCCAAATCCTAAATCCTCTTTAAATGTTTTATTTTTGAATCATAAATATCCTTACTTTATGAACTTGACAAACTTGACAAACTTGATGAACTTGATAAACTCATATTATCCTATAATCTTGACTTTTATACCCAAAAATGGTATAATACCAGCCTTAGTTAAAGTATTGGCACTTTAAAAACTAAGAAAAAAAAAGAACGGTTACGGTTTTCAAAGGCACGCTCGAACCAGAAGCCCTTGTTGAAAGGTTTCCCAAAAACTTTCTGGAAAAAATGTTTGTCTCGTTTGACAAATTATATCGTTGCGAAAAAGTTTTCCAACAGTTAAAACTTATCGTTGAGCCTACCAAAAAAGACATTGATCGTCTCTGGCAACTTATCTCCCAAATCGATCCCGATTTTTGTGATATCGACACTTGTGAAGGTTTTAAACAGGTTCTCAAAGGAAACTTCACTTTTGCCGACTTCTGTCTCCAACAAAGCTCTAATTTTCAATTCAAACTGATCGAGTATCTCGCCAACTGAGGTCTCGTTCAAAAATAAACAAAAGAGGAAAGGAAATAACCATGGAGAACGACATTCAATCTAAAAAAATCGGCACTGCCAATTCTCGTACCCGAGAAAAGAGACGCGCCGCCCGCGCCGCCAAAAAAACCCGCAAAGGTCCCAGACGCGGTGACAAGGGCAAACCATCTAAACCAAGAAATTAACCACCGTTTTGCCCGGAGGCAAACATCATCTGCAAAGATTTTGTTTTCCCCGGGCTTTTTTTGAAATTTTATCTTAAAATCCAATCCCGATAAACGAAGTGAAATCGGGATGAGATGACAACTCATATCCAATCCCGATTGACGCCAGTCGATATCGGAATGAGATTGATGATAAGGATTGAATCTAAATATTCCTTCTACTTTACAAACTTGATGAACTTGCAACTTTATGAACTTTATAAACTTTATGAACTTGATGAACTTGATGAACTTTCCACTTTACAAACTTATATGTTATAATCACTCCATCACCTAAGACAGCAGGCAACCATAAGTCCCGCCGAGGCCAAACAATTTGATTGTTTTTCACCACGCCTCGCTTAGTCGAGGTATTTTTGTGTTTAAATAGGTCTAAATTTGAAACAAAGGCGACAAATTTTGCCTATTTACACCATCCCGAAAGACACCAGTCGAATCGGGATAAATCATTTAATAATTTATTAATTATCAAAATGCCAAACATCAAAAAAATCGAACAAGTCGATCAGGTGGCTCAAAAACTAACCGCCGCCAAATCAGCCGCCCTCATTCAATATCAGGGTCTCAATGCCGCTGATATTACCGATCTTCGTTCCAAAATCAAATCTGCCGGCGGCAAATTGGAAGTCGTCAAAAACACTCTCATTACCCGAGCTTTGGCTAAACTAAATTTATCTTTACCCCAACCACTCACCGGCCCCACTGGTATTGCTTATTGCAACGATGATGAAGTCGCTCCTCTCAAAGAGATTGATCAAGTCAACAAAGACCACGATTTCATTACCTTTAAATACGGTTTTTACCAACAACAACTTCTCGGTGCCGATGAACTCAAAAAATTTATTTCCTTGCCTTCCAAATCGACTCTTCTGACTCAATTGGTCGGCAATCTTATCGATCCACTTCAAAGATTATCTTACAGTCTGCGTTACAACCAAACCAAATTGGCTCTGGCTCTCAAAGCTGTCGCTGATCAAAAAAACTAATTATAAATTATTAATTTAAATAAATTTATGGAACTTTCAGAAAAATTGCAAAAAATCCTCGATTCTATTTCTGAGCTCTCAGTCGTAGAATTATCCGATCTTGTCAAAGCCATCGAAGAAAAATTCGATGTCAAAGCTGTGGCTGCTGCTCCTGTTGCCGCTGCCGGTGCTCCGGCTGCCACTGGTGCCGCCGCTCCCGCCGCTGCTGAAGAAAAAAGCGAATTTGAAGTTGTCATCACCTCTGGTGGCGCCAACAAAATCGCCGTCATCAAGGTCGTCCGTGAATTCAAACCTGAACTTGGCCTCAAAGAAGCTAAAGACATGGTCGATGCCGCCCCCGCTTCCCTCGGCTCAATGAAAAAGGATGCTGCCAACGACGCCAAAACCAAATTGGAAGCCGCCGGCGCCCAAGTCGAGTTGAAATAAAAATTATTTCAATAAAATCCGCCCTTGACGAATGAACACCAAAAACCCCGCAACTGCGGGGTTTTAGTTTCCCAAACTTTTACAACAATTCCCTTCGATTTTCTTCTTTCAGCTTATCCACCACCTGTCCCACCTTGCCAGTCTGATCTTTTTTAGTAATCAACAACCCATCAGAAGTATCAATCACCACTAAATCCTCCACTCCAATCAACGCCACATATTTTTCACCTCCCCGATAAACAAAGTTATTGCCCGCTTCCAATTCAAACAAATCTTCCTGATTATAAATCCCCTTGTCTTTCATATAATTTGCCACCGACTCCCAAGTCCCAAAATCCACCCAATCAAACGGCAACTCCACTACCAAGGCTTCATTTTTTTGATAAACCAGTTTAGTTACCTCTTCAATAGCTCCTTTTGGCATTTTGGCATATTCTGTCACCGCATCGCCACCCTTAGAAATCGCCACCAACGGTTCATACCACTCCGGTTTGTAATTTTGATACATTTTTAACAATCCGTTTGGTGTCATTGCCGTATGATTGGCGTGTAGCACCAACTTATCTGTCCCCAAATACTGTTTGATTTTCTCTTCCTCCGTTCGATCAATATAATCAACCACTTCAAAAATTTTAACTCCGTTATTGTCGCCGACTAAGTCCCCTTTGACCAAATAATCCACTCCTTGAACAATTGATTTCGGTGTCAGTCCGCCGGTCATATATTTACCTTCACCAGCGTGTTTTTCCATCTCCTCAATCATCTCTATAAATTTTTCCGCCGGTTCTCTGAGTACATCCGCTTGCACCAAAATAAACATTTCCTCACCAAACCCCCGTTTAATCAATTGCGCCGCCGCAAACCCCGTTGCCGGCCCCTGATTCCTCATCTCCGGTTCTGCAAAAATGTTATCTTCTACAATTTCCGCCACCTGCGATTTGGCGATTTTAGCCTGTGCCTCGTTTGTCTGCAAAAATATCTCCTCTGGACTAAACTTCAATCTCAATGCTTCCCAATTTAACTGAAACAATGACTTTCCCCCCAACAATGGTAAAAAATGTTTTGGACTTTCACTCCGACTCATCGGCCACATCTTGCTCCCAACTCCCCCACAAATAATGACTGCTTTCATATTAAATTTAACTACTAACTGACTCTATTATACCTTAGCCTGATACCCAGTATTTAGTATTTAGTATTTGGTATTTAGTAATATTTTACCCATCCGCCACCAACCGATCTGACATCTGAGATCTGATAAACTAAAATCTTTACAAACTTTATAAACTTACAACTTGATGAACTTGACGAACTTGACAAACTTTCTACTTAATGAACTTCTTTATATTCTCCACTGTCGTTTTTACAATCCTTTCAATCGCCTCCTTGGTATTAAAAGCATTGTGCGGTGTAAACACCACATCATCCCGATCTCTTAACAAATGAAAGCTTAAAATATCCTGTAAATTATCTTTGGTTAAACTTTTGTCTATCACCGCCCCAGTATCATCAACTCTTGTTTCCTGCTCAGTCACATCCAAACCCACTCCCGCCAAAATCCCATGATTCAACCCCCACACCATCGCCTCCGTCTCTACCACCGCCCCTCTGGCGGTATTGATAATATAACTCCCCGGTTTCATCAGTTTAATATTGGTTTTGTTGATCAAATGAAACGTTTTTGGATTTGCCGGCACATGCAACGTCACAAAATCAGCCCTTTTTAGACAAGTTTCCAAATCTACATATTCAAATCCCAATTTTTTTGCCATCTTTGAGTCCTGAAAAGCATCCACCCCCAATACTTTCATCCCAAACCCACGCCCGATTTTGACCACATTTTGACCAATCTTGCCCACTCCAATCACCCCCAAAGTTTTCCCTTTCAAATCTACTCCCGTCAACCCTTCTGGACTAAAATTACCATCCTCTACCGATTCATTGGCTACCACTATTTTTTTGGCTATAGCCAACAACAAACCAAAAGTATATTCTGCCACCGTATCCGAACCGTATTCCGGCACCGTCACAATTTCAATCCCTCTTGACTTGCAAACCTCAGCATCTATATGATCAAATCCAGTCGATCTGGTGGCTATCAACTTTAACTTTGGTAACTTACTTAATACCTTTTTATCAAATTTCGAATATATAAATGGAGAAATTACCTCATAATTTTTAGCCAACTCCATCGCCTCCTGAACTTCTTGCTCAAAAATACCCACTCCAAATGTATCCAACTTATTTATTTCTCGCTCAATCACCTCTCTCTCCCAACTCTTAACTCCAAAAAAAGCCACTTTCATCTTTTGATCTTTCATATTTCCATTATAACAACACTCTGAATTGTATCTAGTATTTGGTATTTAGTATTTAATATCTAGTTTCTGAAACTCGTTTTCCAATCTTTTAACTTGCAACTTTATAAACTTGATAAACTTTTTACTGAAGTAATCTCCACCTAGTAATATTTTGAATCATTTTGGCAGGTAATTTAAAGATTAATGAGGGATTGTATCTGACTTCAACTGCTGGAGTTGTGTTGTTGGACTTCTTAGGATTAAAACTTCGGTTTAAGACAACACTGTTTAAACCATAAATAGAACCATTGATAACTAGCTGAGAGGCTGATTCACCACTGG
>JAGOQF010000015.1 GCA_017991615.1 Candidatus Shapirobacteria bacterium | reverse complement strand
AAAATCCAATCCCGATGAAGTTTTAGCTGAATCGGGAATAAACTTGATGAACTTGACAAACTTGACAAACTTTCCACTTGATGAACTTGATAAACTTTATGAACTATTTAAGTACATTCAGCGGATTCAACTTCCCTTTACTGCTAATCACCTCAAAATGTAAATGAGTTCCCGTCGACCGACCTGTACTTCCCATCACTCCCAACTTTTGCCCTTGACTCACCCTCTGACCAGCCTTGACCACTATTGAATTATTCAACAAATGAGCATACAAAGTTTTATAACCATTACCATGATCAATCACTACATAATTCCCATAACCACCAGCATTCCAACCCGCCGTCACCACTGTTCCCCCTTGTGATGCTACCACATCCGGATTTGATCGATTGGCAATATCCACCGCCTGATGATACCAAGCATACCTCTGAGAAATCGCTCCCGATGTCGGCCACATAAAATTACCCTCGCCCACCACCCCCGGTATTGGCGCCACCGTCCTCGCCGTATATCTAGTTTTATCAATCACCACCTCTTTCGGCTTAATTCCATCAGGAATA
This sequence comes from Candidatus Shapirobacteria bacterium, assembly GCA_017991615.1. GTDB lineage: Bacteria > Patescibacteriota > Microgenomatia > UBA12405 > UBA12405 > WARW01. The sequence goes on along the minus strand of JAGOQF010000015.1, from coordinate 10,588 downwards.
ATCAACTCCTGACCCGCACTCAACGAAAAAGTTTCATCATTGGCAAAAGTATTAAACGGATAATCAATAATATTCTGAGCATCCACCTGAAAATCCTTGGCAATACTATAAATAGTCTCCCCTCTTTTAACCGTATGCTTGACTCCGCTGACTGGCAAAATTTTTAATATCTGTCCCACCTTGATTGCTCCTACCGACTTCAAATTATTTTCCCAAATAATCGTATCTATATTTACCCCGAATTTTTGAGAAATACTTGAGACTGTATCTCCCTCCTGCACTCGATATTCCGTCGTCTCCCCTTTAGGTAAATTCGAAATTAAAGTATTGGCTCCCGCCTGATTCGCCGCCGCCAACAAATAATTGCTCCCACTGGTTTCACTTCCCTCGCTGTTTATCACCAAATTCTCCAACGTTCCCGAAAACAAAATCACCAAAAAAAACAAAGTAAACATGGCCACATTTACAAAACTTTGTGAAAACCTCCCCCTTTGCCGATACATCAATTTCGATGTTTGCACTTTAATCCATTCCGCCCAGCCCAAAAATTTTTTAAAAAATTCCACCACAAACACCCCTTCATTTTTCAAAAATTCCTGAATTAATTTACCCTCCTCAATCAACCAATTTCTGAAATCAAACATGGTGCTTTTATTATACTAAACCCATTCAATCATTACGAATAGTATTCCACCGATTCACTGCTTTTTCGTAAGTCCTTGGCAAATTCTTTTTAGTTGAACTTATCAATAATCGACTGTAATTGGCCACTTCCCGACGATGATTCTTCAAAGACATCATTGGCGGCGCAAAAAACGACATATAAGCCATATCCTTTCTTGCTAAATCAACTATTACTTCCCCTTCCAAAGCCTCTTCTTCTCCCAACATCACCTCTACTCCCGTTTCCGGATAACCCTGAAGTCTAGCTAATTTTCTAACATCTTTAGTTGATTGCTGACTTATTTCTCTCAATTGCTCCAAAGTTTCTTTATCTCTAGCCACAAACAAACTTACTTCAAATTTCCTTTCTACCGGTTTAATTTCCATCGCCCACTCCAACCCCAATCGACTAATTATCTGACCCAACTCCACTTCCTCCCCAAAATCCCCAGCTTCCAACCAACCCTTCATCATCGCCGCTGGCTTAACCCCAATTACACAACCTAAAATATCCACCTTCCGCTGATCTGACAACAACATTCCCCCTTCAAAATTATCCAAATCACTCAAGCCTAACTTTACTTCCGAATTGTGCATCATCTCCAAAGTTGCCGCTTCCACCATTCTAGCTCTGTCCTCTAAATAACCTTCTTTTAGATTCATTTTTATTTAACTTCTATACCTAAATTATACCAAATCTAAGACCAATTTTCAACCCCACAATCCCTCTAAATCTCCCTTTAACAAAGGAAACTTGTTTTATAAATCTTTCTATTTTATGAACTTGACAAACTTATTGAGATTTTCGGGTCAAAATTTGGAATGAAATGACATAATTTTGCCTTAAAATCCAATCTTAATAATTTACTTCAACCCGAAATCATAATTTTGGAACGTGTTTGAGCCTGCATCGCAGACTCATTTTCCAGTGGAAAAATTGATGATGAGGGTTGAATCCAAATCTAAATATTCTTTCTACTTTATAAACTTTATAAACTTGATGAACTTGCAACTTTATGAACTTGATAAACTTACTTCTTCCCTATTTTCGCCAAAAACTCCTCATTACTCTTAGTTTTACCCATCTGAGTAATAATCATTTCACTGGCATCTTTATTTTCCCCCAAAGCATCAAACATTCGTCTGATAGCAATCACCTTTGTCAAAGTATTTGTATCCAAAATCAACTCTTCTTTTCTCGTCCCCGACTTCAAAATATCAAATGCCGGAAAAATTCTTCTCTCCGCCAAACTTCTTTCCAGTCTCAACTCCATATTCCCCGTCCCTTTAAACTCTTCAAAAATCAAATCATCCATTTTTGAACCCGTATCTACCAGTGCCGTCCCAATAATCGTCAGCGAACCCCCATTTTCAATTTTTCTGGCCGCTCCAAAAAATCTTTTTGATGGATACAACGCCGCCGGATCAAACCCACCTGACAAAGTCCTCCCCGAAGTCGGAATTGCCAAATTGTAGGCCCGTGCCAATCTAGTAATCGAATCAAACACTATCACTACATCTTTACCTGTTTCCACCAATCTCTTGGCTCTTTCCATAGCAATTTCTGCCGCCCGAGTTTGATCTTCCGGTTTTTGATCAAAACTCGATGCTACCACATCGCCTTTAATAAATCTCTGCATATCAGTTACTTCCTCTGGTCTTTCCCCTACCAACACTGCCATCAAATGAGCCTGCGGATAGTTTTTTGACACTCCCGCCGCAATTTCCTTCAGTAAAGTCGTTTTACCCGCTTTCGGTGGCGACACTATCATTCCCCTTTGTCCAAATCCTACCGGACAAAATAAATCCAAAATTCTGGTCGACAAAATTTCACTCTCTGTTTCCAACTTCATTTGCTGATTTGGGTATACCGGCACCAAGTCTTTAAATTCCACCCGGCGCAAAGCCGACGCCAAATCACCCTCATTGACTTTATCAATTCTCACCATTGCCCAATATTTTTCCCCTTCTTTTGGTTTTTTGGCTGCTCCCGCAATCATATCTCCGGCTCTCAAACCATACCGCCTAATCTGCATCGAGGCAATAAATGCATCCTTGCCATTGGGCAAAAAGTGCGGTCTAACAAATCCGCTGCCATCCTGCATTATTTCCAACACCCCCACAATTGGTTCTGTTACCACCGTTTGAGCATAATTTACAGCCGGTCTTACCGGCATTCTTACTGGTGTTGGTTTTTGGACCGCCGCCGCTCCCGGCATCGCTGTTTGCGGTTTAACAAAACTAACCGTGTTATTGCTTTTGGTTTCTATTATCGGAGCTTTTTCTGGTTCCACTTTTTTAACTTCACTTATCTCCGTGACGGTTTTGTCTATTTTTGGCTCCGCCACCCCGCCGCTGATTTTCTTTCTGGGCATTTATCTAAAATAAATAATAAATATCAACTGTTTAATCAATATAATTGGAAAACAACATAAAAACGGGAAATCGTTTAAATTCAAACCCATTCTACAAACTTTTTATTTCTTTGTCAAATAAATCCAAAACTATTTACTAATTAAACCCAAAGATAGGGTTGAAAGTAGCAGACCTGCCCCCTCTGCTACTCTCAACCCTATCCTCAAGCTAAATTGACCAAATTTTACCAAATTATCGGCATTGCCAAATTTGACTTTATGTCAAAAAAGCTTTAATTTAGATGTTGAAGAAACAACACTATACGTGTTCCACCTGCTTTGAGAATATCGATAATGTTGTTTCTTTTTTGTTCTTTAGCTAAAATCTCAAGTCAAAGACGCCGAGATTTTGTCTAAAGACCAAACTCCGATCGAACAAAGTGAGTATCGGAGTAATTTTCCCTCACTCAGTCGACATCGGGATAAATATTCCACCCATTACCTTCGACAATGTTGTTTCTCCAACTTCCAAATTTTTAAATTGCTTTAGCTAAATTAGCCTACATCAGTATCAATTTTCCCCCCAACTTCCCCATTTCCCGAATCTGTCTCTCTGCCCACAAACTCCCGTCTCTTTTCTTTCCTTTCCCTTTGATCGATTTTTTAATCGCTCTCTCAGTTGAGAAAAATTTTTTGATTGACTGAAGCATTAAAAACAGTATAACTCACTTTTGTCACTTGTCTATATCCTATAAAAATTTAGTCTCTAAAAACTAAACATCCTATAAAATTTTATTTATGAAAATTAGCTTCATTTTTAATCATTTTTTCCTTTTTTGACTCCTTGTGGAAAACTTCTGGAAAACTACTCCCCCTCCCTATTGCCCAATTTTGACCAAAAAAAATCCGGCTTCCCGGATTAGTAAATAAAAAAAGGGGGGAGATAAAATCGACAAAAATTGTTGGCTATTAAGCCTTTGTCATATTTTATCTCCCCATAGAGCCTGTTTCTTAATCTGTGTCTTTTTCCTTTTTCTCTTTTACCTCTCTTTCCTTTTCCTGCTCCGTTAGGATGTCTTCAACCTCTTGAAGCACTTCTGGTTTGTGTAGATCTTCCTTCAGCATTAGAAAATAATGCCTTTTAACAGAAGACTTTGGCTCCCTTGGATCGAACACTCGGAAAGACACCAACGTCAACGGCTTGTTAGGAAAATTCCAAAAACCTCCTTCTTGAGCGTCACGGTCGATTCCCCAGGCACCCGCCATTGTGATCTTCTCAATCGTGAAGTTCTTGAAATGATCCTTAAGTGCACCCACTATCGTCGCTGAAGCCAAAGATGTTGCCATACTCATTTTTTTCTTCCTCCCTTTTCCTTGTCTCATCTTTTTAACCCGCTTTTGGGCCAAAAAAGTTACAGCTCTACCACAATTAAACCCCAAACCTCCTTTTTCAATGTACATCCAAGTATATCACACATTATAGGTTATTTCAAGCCCCGCCAAATCCCCTCAAATCAATTTTTACCAAATTTCTGATATTTATCCCGTCTATTTTAATTCCCTGACATTTTTTATCTCTACCATCTTTCTTCCCAACAATTCCGCTTCTTTTTTTCTTTTTTCCCAGCCGCGCACTTTTTTTACCTCTCCCAGCAAACTTACCTCCCCCACATACACCGGCATCTTTTTGCCTCCACTACTGTCTCCCACAGAAAGTGGCGCCGATTTATACGATGACCACATTGCCGCTAATACCGCCAAATCCGCCCCGGTGTCCTCAATTCTAATTCCTCCGCTTACTGCCACAAACACATCGCACTTAAACAACGGCATTCCCAAACTTTTCTGCCCGATAGCTACCAACAACTGCCCTCGGTTATAATCAATCCCCGAAAACACTCTTTTTGGCATCGGTGCAAAACTCTCCACCACCAATGCCTGAATTTCTACCAACATCGGTCGACTCCCCTCCAAAGTTACCGTCACCGCTTTGCCCGCCAAATTATTTTCTCCTGATATCAAATTTATCTCCTCTGACCCAATTTCTCTCAAACCCCTTTCCTCCATTTTAAACACCCCCACTTCATCCGTCGCTCCAAATCGGTTTTTAGTTGTTCGCAACATTCTTAAGTCGCCATTTTTTTCTCCTTCAAAATACAGCACCGTGTCTACCATGTGTTCCAAAATCTTTGGTCCGGCAATATCCCCCTCTTTGGTTACATGACCGACAATAAATATAGTTATATTTTTTTGTTTGGCCAGCTGAACCAACCTAAATGTTGTCTCCCTAATTTGTCCCACCGACCCCACTCCTGCCCGCGACGACGATATTGTTGACTGACTCTCCGACACCATTGTCTGAATACTGTCCACCACCGCTATTTTGTATACATTATTTACTCTATCCAAATATTCCTCAATTTCTTCCACTCGATTAGTTTCTAAAATATCGAATTTTTCCGCATTTAATCCCAATCTGTCCACCCTTAGTCCGATTTGTTCCGCCGATTCCTCGCCCGCCACATACAAGCCGCCAACTTTACCCACCAGTTGGGTCAAAAGAGTGCTTTTTCCAATCCCCGGTTCCCCGGCAAACAACACCGCCGACCCTTGAACAATTCCTTTACCCAAAACTCTATCAAACTCCTTAATTCCGGTAGAAAATATCAATGGAGATTTTTGTTTTTTATCTGAATTTTGATTTATCTCCGACAAATTCTTTACCTCCACCTTCATCGCTTTCTTAAATCTTGAATTTTGTATTTTAGTTCCTTTTATTTCTTTCAAACTATTCCACTGTCCGCAAGCGCTGCACTGACCCTGCCACTTTGCATATTCATTTCCGCAATTAGAACACACAAACATCGACTCTTTATTTTTCATTACCCATTATATCAACTCTATCATTCTCAAAATCATCGTTTCTAGCGCCTCTGATGATATCTCAAAAAAAAGACCCGTAAACTACGGGTCTTTTTAAAAACACTTTCTGATTTATTTATAGATGACGTTTTTCTTGCTGGTTTCTACTATTCCCAAAGAAATTTTTCTCTTTTGGACATCAATACTCTCAATATAAATTTGGACCTTGTCACCCTCCTTCAGATTGGTACCGCCGGTCAATTTGGACACATGAATCAATCCTTCCACTCCTGTCTCCAATTTAACCAAAGCTCCAAAATTGGCTATTCGCACCACCTCGCCTTCAGTTTCTTTGTCCTTGGGATATTTATCTTCAATTTTATCCCACGGATCATTTGTTAATCGTTTAATTGAAAATTGCAGCCGACCATCATCTTTGTTAATTAGTTTTATTTTTAATTTATCCTTAACCTTAAACATGGTTGACAACTCGCTCACCTTTTCCCATGAAACCTCAGAAATATGAACCAATCCTTCCAAATTCAACACCTTACCTTCATTATCACAATTAACTCTGACAAAAATTCCAAAAGGTTCCACCCTCATAACTTCAGCTTCAAACACTTCATCCAATTTCAAATTTTCGATTGCTCCCACTTCCTCTCCCACCTTATCCGGTTCCGACACCAATCTCTCTGAGAAAACTAATCTATTTTTAGCCTGGTCTACTTCCAAAACCTTAGTTTTTATTTTTTTGCCAATCATTTTGTCAGGATCGCCGTCATATTTAGACCCAATCTGGCTTCCGGGAATAAAACCAAAGAAACCAAACGGAGCAATTACCACCGCTCCGCCCCGATTAAGTTCCTTGGCAAATACCGTCACCTCCCCCCCGCTTTTTTCCTTTTCGCTAAAATAATTCCAACCATAACCTGACGCTGCTCCTCGAATCGACACCAAAATCTGACCTTTATCATTTTCCGGTTGTTTTACCTGGACTTCAATTTCATCTCCCACCTTCAAGTCATTGATATAGTCTTTGACAAATTCAAACTCTTTTCCCATTACCACGGCATCGGTTTTTCCTCCGATATCAATATAAATTGCCTTATTTTTAATAACTGCAATTTTTCCCTTAACCTCCTGCCCTTTCTTAAAACCCAATTCCTGAATTCCTTCCATTTTCAGCAAATCTGCCATCGTCAATATCTCATTCTTCTTCGCTGTCTTAGTTTTTTTGGCCTTTTTTTCTTTTTTAGTCATATTTTAAACTCTGCCCTTCGGCAGAACAAAAAAATCCCCATTATTTGGGGATATCACGGGATTGTCTACCCTAAATAAATTATTAATAAAACATCCGCTCTTGAGCGGATATTCCCTATTTATTAAATCAAAACTTGAAGTCACAATTTTGGAACGTATTTGAGCCTGCATCGCAGACTCATTTTCCAGTGGAAAAATTCGTGACAAAAGTTTTAACCCATCATTTAGTTTCTGAGTTCTGGCCATGACCTATTTTCAAATCCCCTTGCGGGAAAACTATTGTCAGCGCTAAGGCGTTTCACTTCTCTGTTCGAAATGGGAAAAGGTGGTTCCACCCTGCTCCAATGACCAGAATTCAAAAACTAAATCGAGTTTTTTGTAATTTTATTTTAATTTCAAACTTTATAAACTTGATAAACTTTCAACTTTATAAACTAATTTCTTGGCCTCTAAATTGAGTCGCCCTCAGCTTCTAGGAAGCAAATACATGTGTTTTGCTTCTTAAAAGCCGAATTCTGTAGGCAAAAAGCCTATCTATTGAGAAATTTCTTCGATCATTCCATTGCTTAGCTCAAACCCTTACGGGTCTTCCACTTGCAAAGTATTGGCCGGTAGTCTCCCGGCGATCTTCCTTCCCGATTGCTCGGGAAAACGATTCCTTATCTTAGGGTCAGTTTCCTGTTTGAGATGCTTTCAACAGTTATCTTATAGAAACGGTAGCTACCCAGCGATGCACTTGACAGCACAACTGGCACACCAGAGGTTTCCTCATCTAGGTCCTCTCGTACTGTAGATGAATCCCTTCAAGAATCGAACGATTACTACGGATAGAGACCGAGCTGTCTCGCGACGCTCTGAACCCAACTAACGCAGCGCTTTAATGGGCGAACAGACCAACCCTTGGCCCCTTCTTCAGGGCCAGGATGCGCCAAGTCGACATCGAGGTGCCGAACCGCATCGTCAATATGAACTATCGGATGCGACTAGCCTGTTATCCCCAGAGTAGCTTTTATCCAGTAAGCCCGTGCCTATACCAAATAGGTCACGAGGATCACTAAAACCGTCTTTCGACCCTGAATCCAAAATCAGAATTGTTTGGATCTCCCGATTGCTCGGGATTCGACTTGTAAGTCTCACAGTCAAGCCAACTTTTGCTTTTACACTTAAAGTCCGATTTCCTGCCGGACTAAGTTGACCTTTGTATACCCGCGTTACTCTTTTGCAGGTGCCTGCCCCAGGCAAACTAGCAACCATACACGGTCCCCCTCCGAGATTCATCGGAGTAGGTTAGACTCAAAAATAACAAAGGGAGGTGTTTCATTGTTTCCCGAAGGATCCCTCCTACGCTGAACAATCATTAAATTCTTGTCAATGTAAAGATCCAGTAAAGCTTCATGGGGTCTGTTTGTCCTGTAGTAATTAAACGGCATCTTCACCGCTCTTTCAATTTCACTGGATAGATGATTAAGACAGTTACACAGTCGTTAAACCTTTCATACGCGTCGGAACTTACCCGACAAAGGACTTCGCTACCTTAGACTCTGTATTACTCCAATACTTAGCGATAAATATTGACTCTCCGACTCTCATCGGAGCTTGGACTATATCTTAAATAAAATCTAAAAAATTGCGTTTCTAAAATAGAAACTTATTTTTAGAAATTAAGTTCTAGCGTGTAGTCTCTGAGGATTCATTCAAACTTGAAATTATCTCTGGGGCAGAATATTTTCTCCCCTTACCTTGCTGGTTCATTTGAAATGCCAAATTGACAATTTCAATCAAACCCGATTTTTCTAAATGCCTTTTTTCTTTCATCATTCTCACAATTTGTGAAAATAATAGAAAATCCTGGCGTTTAGTTCCTAAAAATTGGTATTTGTCAAAAAATGGGATTATCTTTTCTTCCAACGTCCTTCTGTTATCAACCACCAAGACCAGCACCCCTGGTTTACCTTGTTTTTCAACAATATAACCACAATGCAATTCTCTTTGAAATATTTCTAAAATATTTCTATTTTTCTTGTGTTGATAAATGGAAAACATTGGATCAACCACCCACCCAAACTTCATTTGTTTGTGTGGCTTAATTGATACCGAAAAGCATCCTTCACCTTCAACAAATCCGGCAAAATAATGATAAAGATACTTTCTTTTATCTGAATGTCTTTCCTGCTGATTAACTTTATTCATAAATTTTTACCTCCTCGGTATTATGAAATTCTAACAAGTCTTCCCAGCATATAGCTAAATTTTACAACTGCTCTAAGTTTCACAGTTAGAGTTACTGCTGACGTTCACTAGGGCTTCAATCAAAAGCTCAGTCCGATAAATCGGACATCACTCTCTCATTTAACCTTCTAGCACCGGTCAGGTTTCGGCCCATATACATCCCCTTACAGGTTCGCATGGACCTATGTTTTTGGTAAACAGTCGCCGTGTATTCTTTTGTTGTAACCCGGGTGTTATCCCGGGCAGGGCATCTCGCAAAGCTTACGCCCAGTTAATTTGCTGATTTCCTTAACCATCTTTCTTCCAATCGTCTTAGTCTTCTCGACTTATCCACCAGTGTCGGTTTTAGTACGGATCACCAATATTCTATTTGCGATACTTTTCTCGTGTACATGGATTTAATCTTGTCTCCCGATAACTCAGGATTCTATTCGTGCTTCACCTTAAAACGAAAAGGCGGATTTTCCAACCCCTTCTAGCTAGACACTTAAAAGCCCAATCACTTAGACTCAAAACCTTCCATACACCGTCATACCCCAAATTAAAACGAATATTAGTAAGGACCGGAATATTAACCGGTAGTCCATCCACTACGCCCCCATTAATCAGGGCCTCGTGTTAGGATCGCCTAACCCTCAGTCGAACAACGTAGCTGAGGAAACCTTGGATATTTCGACGTCCCGGGTTCTCACCGGGATTACGTTACTCATGCCTGCATTCTCACTTCTGACAACTCCAGCTTAGCTTACGCCTTAACCTTCGCCGTCATCAGAACGCTCTCCTACCACTCCGACAAGTCGGAGTCTCCATCTTCGGCACTATGTTTTAGCCTCGTTACATTTTTGGTGCAATCTTTCAATCCCGACAAGTCGGGATCGAACAGTGAGCTATTACGCTTTCTTTAAAGGATGGCTGCTTCTGAGCCAACCTCCTGTCTGTCTTAGAAAAATCACTCCCTTTTCCACTTAACATAGATTTAGAGACCTTAGATGAGAGTCTGGGGTCTTCCCCTCTTGCCGATCCAGCTTAGCCCGGACCGACTGACTGCCAAGTTAAATTTGCGGTATTCAGAGTTTGGTTAAATGCCGTAGATTGCTCCACAAACATTCATCCAGTAGCTTTACCCCCGCATCTCAACACTTGACGCTATACCTATATATATTTCGGAGAGAACCAGCTATCTCCAGTTTCGATTGGCATATTACCCCTAACCTCAA